>NZ_JBVHKV010000029.1:0-99498 GCF_055559335.1 Streptomyces sp. NPDC024555 | reverse complement strand
TTTCCCTTTCCGGCGAGTCCGACTCTATCAGATCCTTTCGGGCCTGATTCCCAGTCAGCGGGGTTTGTCCTCCGGGCCGTTGGGCCCTTCCGACGAGTGAGACATTAGCGAATCACCGGCCCCAACGCTAATCGGGGTCACGTTCCTTCGAACGCGGATTCCTCATTCCGCGGGCGCGCACAGAAAAGCCTGCGACAGGTGTCGCGTGCTCGTGTGGTTACTGCGGAATGGCTGTCCGGGGACCGACCGGAGTCGGCGCTCACGTCGGACAACTCGGAGCACACTACGGATGCGAGGGGGGCGTGTCAACCCCCGGCCTGGGCGCACTGCGGTGAAAGGCGAGGCGGTAGTCGCGCGGGCTGGTCGCCAGGTGGGTGGCGAAGTGCTGGCGCATGGTGATCTCGCTGCCGAAGCCGGTGCGCCGGGCGATCTCGGGCAGGGGGAGGTCGGTGCGCTCAAGGAGCTTCTGAGCTGCGGCGACGCGCTGGGTGATGAGCCAGCGCAGGGGTGTGGTGCCGGTGGTGGCCTGGAAGTGGCGGGCGAAGGAGCGCGGGGACATTCCGGCGAGGGCGGCCAGCTCGGCGACGGTGTGCGGTTGGTCCAGACGGGTCAGGGCGTGGGCCCGTACGGCGGCGAGGGTGTCGGCGTCACGGTCGGTCTGCGGGGTGGGGTGCTCGATGAACTGGGCCTGGGTGCCGGTGCGGAACGGAGCGGTCACCATCGAGCGGGCGATCGTCGCCGCGGTCTCCGCGCCCTGGTGCGTCCGTACGAGATGCAGGCACAGGTCGATGCCGGCCGCGGTGCCCGCCGAGGTCCAGAGGTTGTCGTCGTGGACGAAGAGGGCGTCCGGGACCACGGTCACCCCGGGGTGGCGGGTGCGCAGGAGCCGGGTGAGGTTCCAGTGGGTGACCGCGCGGCGGCCGTCGAGGAGTCCGGCCTGGGCGAGGGTGAAGGCGCCCCCGCAGAGGGCGGCGATCGGGGTGGCCCGGCCATGGGCCCGGCGCAGTGCTTCGAGGACGGGGTCCGGGGCGGGGGTCACATGGTCGTCGAGGCCGGGGACGACGATCAGGTCGGCGCGGGCCAGCCAGGTCAGGGTGCGGTCCGGGGTGAGCGCGAGGCCTCCGCGCAGCGGGATCGGGGCGTCGCCGGCCGCCGTGCGGCGCAGGACGAAGGGGGGCACGCCCCGGTCCGTACGGTCCACGCCCCAGACCTCCGTGATGACCGAGACGTCGAAGGCGCGGATGCCGGGGAACGCGACGAGGGCGATGCGGAAGGGGGCGGGGCGGGGCTGTCCGGTCGCGTCCATGCTGGCAGTAAAGCATCGGTCGATGGCTTTTCGACCTCTGGGACGGCGTGGGCGCGGACGGCAGGATCGTGGTCATGGAGATCGCAGGGAACGCAGCGCTGGTCGTGGTGGACGTGCAGGTGGGCTTCGAGGAGGAGGCGTTCTGGGGGCCGCGGAACAACCCCGGTGCCGATGACAACATCGCCGGGCTGATCGACGCCTGGCAGGAGAGCGGGCGGCCGGTCGTCTTCGTACGGCATGACTCGCCCAAGCCCGGGTCGCCGTTGCGGGCGGGATACGGGGGCAATGACTTCAAGCCGTATGTGGAGGAGCGGCGGGGCCGGGGCGCCGGGGCCGAGCTGCTGGTGACGAAGAGCGTGAACTCGGCGTTCTACGGGTCGCCGGATCTGCGGGCGTGGCTGGACGCGGCGGGGGTGCGGCAGATCGTGGTGGCCGGAATCCAGACGAACATGTGCGTCGAGACGACGGCCCGGATGGCGGGGAACCTCGGGTACGAGGTGTTCGTGCCGCTGGACGCCACGTACACCTTCGATCTGACCGGGCCGTGGGGCTGGACGCTGGCGGCGGACGAGGTGGCGCGGGCCACCGCCGTGTCGCTGCACGGCGGTGGGTTCGCGACGGTGGTGCGCAGCGCGGAGCTGATCGGGGCCGCGCGGTAGGGGCGGGTCCTGGAAGGGGTCAGCCGTTGCCGGAGGCCAGTTCGCGGCTGCGGTCGCGGGCGGCCTCCAGGGCGGCGATGAGGGCGGCGCGCACGCCGTGGTTCTCCAGTTCGCGGATGGCGCTGATGGTGGTGCCGGCCGGGCTGGTGACGGCCTCGCGGAGCTTGACCGGGTGTTCGCCGCTGTCGCGGAGCATCACGGCGGCGCCGATGGCGGCCTGGACGATGAGGTCGTGGGCCTGGGCGCGGGGCAGGCCGAGGAGGATGCCTGCGTCGGTCATGGCCTCGACGAGGAAGTAGAAGTAGGCGGGGCCGGAGCCGGAGAGGGCGGTGGCCGCGTCCTGCTGGGACTCGGGCACGCGCAGGGTCTTGCCGACCCCGCCGAAGATCGTCTCGGCGGAGCTCAGATGGCCGGGGGTGGCGTGGCTGCCTCCGGAGATGACGGACATGCCCTCGTCGACCAGGACGGGGGTGTTCGGCATGACCCGGACGACCGGGGTGCCGGTGGCGAGGCGGTCCTCGATGAAGGCGGTCGTGATGCCGGCGGCGGCGCTGATGACGAGGCGGTCGGCGGTGAGGTGCGGGGCGAGTTCGTCGAGGAGCCGGCCCATGTCCTGGGGCTTGACCGCGAGGATGAGGATGTCCGCGCGCTTCGCGGCCTCGGCGTTGGTGACCGAGTCGACCCCGTAGCGGTCCCCCAGCTCGGCGGCGCGTTCGGAGCGGCGGGTGGTCACCAGGAGGTCGGCCGGGCGCCAGCCCGCCCGGATCATGCCGCTGAGCAGGGCCTCGCCGATCTTGCCGGTGCCGAGGACTGCAACTGTCTGGGTCATGCCGTTCACCCTCCGGGCGGTGCTCGCTGTGCACGGGGCTCCGTACGCGTCCCGGTCATCCTCGCACCGGCCCGTCAGGTGGTGCGGCGGCGGAGGGTGACGGCTCCGAGGGCGAGGACGACGAGGGCGCAGCCCGCCACGATGCCCACGTCGCGGACGAAGGCGCCGGTGACGTCGGCGTGGTGGAGGACCTCGTTCATGCCGTCGACGGCGTACGACATGGGCAGGACGTCGGAGACGGCTTCGAGGACGGGGGCCATCTGGTCGCGGGGGATGAACAGTCCGCAGAGCAGGAGCTGCGGGAAGATCACGGCCGGCATGAACTGGACGGCCTGGAACTCGGACGCGGCGAAGGCGGAGACGAAGAGGCCGAGCGCGGTGCCGAGGAGGGCGTCGAGGACGGCGACCAGGAGGAGCAGCCACGGCGATCCGGTGACGTCCAGGCCGAGGGCCCAGACGGAGAGACCGGTGGCCAGCAGCGACTGGACGACGGCGACGGCGCCGAAGGCGAGTGCGTAGCCGGCGATGAGGTCGCCCTTGCCCAGGGGCATGGCGAGGAGCCGTTCCAGGGTGCCGGAGGTGCGTTCGCGCAGGGTGGCGATGGAGGTCACCAGGAACATCGTGATCAGCGGGAAGATCCCGAGGAGCGAGGCCCCGATGGAGTCGAAGGTCTGCGGGGAGCCGTCGAAGACGTACCGCAGCAGGGTGATCAGCACGACCGGGATGAGCAGGAGCAGCGCGATCGTGCGCGGGTCGTGGGTGAGCTGGCGCAGGACGCGGCCGGCGGTGGCGAGGGTGCGGGCCGGGCCGATCGGCGGGGTGGCGGCGGGCGGGGTGGCGGTCGTGGTGCTCATCGGGCGTTCTCCTGACGGGTGGCGGCCGCGTCGACCAGGTGGAGGAAGGCTTCTTCGACGGTGGCGGTGCCGGCGTCGGTGCGCAGGGCCTCGGGGGTGTCGTCGGCGAGGATCTCGCCCTCGCGCATGAGGAGCAGCCGGTGGCAGCGCTCGGCCTCGTCCATGACGTGCGAGGAGATGAGCAGGGTGGTGCCCCGGTCGGCGGCGAGGGTGTGGAAGAGGTTCCAGAGGTCGCGCCTGAGGACGGGGTCGAGGCCGACGGTGGGCTCGTCGAGGACGAGCAGTTCGGGGGTGCCGAGCAGTGCGACGGCGAGGGAGACGCGGGTGCGCTGGCCGCCGGAGAGCGCCCCGGCCAGGGCGTCGGCGTGGCTGGTCAGGTCGACCTCGGTGATGGCGCGGGTGACGGCGTCCCGCCGTTCGTCGCGGTGGCGGCGGCCGGGCCGGAGGACCGCCGCGAAGTAGTCCAGGTTCTGGCGGACGGTGAGGTCGGTGTAGACGGAGGGGGCCTGCGTCACATAGCCGATGCGGGGGCGCAGGGAGGGGTGGCCGGCCGGGCTGCCCAGGACGTCCAGGGTGCCGGTGACCTTGGCCTGGGTGCCGACGACGGCACGCATCAGAGTGGATTTGCCGCAGCCGGAGGGGCCGAGGAGTCCGGTGATCCTGCCGGGTTCGACGGTGAAGTCGAGTCCCTTGAGGACGGTGCGGCTGCCTCGTACGACGGTGAGGCCACGGGCCTCGATGGCGACGCCCGAAGAATTCATCATGTGATGAATTTTGATCCCGGCACGGCCCCGCCGTCAAGGGAGCGCGCAACGGCGGGGCCGTGTCGGGACGTACGGGGCGGGCGCTCAGCGCAGGGCGACCTTCAGGTCGACGACGTACCGCTCCTCGACCGTGCCGTCCGGGAAGAGCGCGGCGAGACGGGCGCGCTCCTCGGCGAGGAAGCGTCCGGCCGGTTCCGCGTCGATGACCAGGAAGGCGGAGTGGCTGCCGAGGTTGGCGAGGTGGGTGTCCAGCGGGACCCGGCGGGTCCACGGGATGCGGCGGTGCGCGAAGCCGAACGCGTCCGGCAGATCGCGCAGCTCCACGGCCGAACCCTGCGCGCTGGTGTCCCGGGCCCCCGCCTCCTCCAGGAAGAAGCGGCGCAGCCGGGCGTCCTGGTCCGCGAGCCACGGCGTCTCCCGGTCCGCGACGTTCCACCACAGGGCGAGCGCGCCGCCGGGGCGCAGGACGCGGCGGGCCTCGGCGGCGGCGAGCGCGGGATCGGTCCAGTGCCAGGACTGGGCGTACGTGATGAGGTCGGCGGTCTCCGCGGCGAAGGGGAGGCGGTTGCCGTCGGCCCGGACGAGGGGGACGTGCGGCAGCTGCCGGTGCAGTTCGGCGGCCATGCCGGGGCCGGGCTCCACCGCGACGACGCGGGCGCCCCGGTCGTCGAGCAGCCGGGTGGAGATGCCGGTGCCCGCGCCGATGTCGAGGACGCGGGCACCGCGCAGCGGGCGGCCGGACAGTTCCACGACGGCGGTGAACAGCGCGGACGGATAATCGGGGCGGGCCGCGGCGTACTGGGCGGCGGCCCGGTCGAACGAGCGGGCACGGGCGGCGACGAGGGCGGCGGGGTCCTGCGGGCGGGATGCGGTCATGGGGCCATCGTGGACCCCGGGGCGTACGGGCCGGGAGCTGCGGGCGCGGGCCCGGGGCCGGGTTCGGCTCCGGATTCGGCTCGGGGTCCGGGTCCAGGTCCGTCTCCGTCCCCGTCCCCGGTCCGGTGCTACTTGCGGCGGGGCTTCTTCGGCTTGGGGTTCTTGCGGGCCGCCGGGTTGCCGGTGCGGGACGCGCGGCGCTTGGCGAAGCGGGCCTGGGCGGCCTCGTACTCCTCGCGGTGGAGCTTCTCGCCGGGCGCCTCGGAGAACGTACGGAAGAAGTAGGCGAGCAGCGAACCGACGAAGCCGATGGTCTTGAGGCCGCGCAGGCTGTCCTCGCGGGCGGCGTCGGCCGGGCGGCGGCTGAAGCCCTCCCAGGTCTTGCGGAAGGCGATGGCGCTGCAGACGGCGAACATCAGCACGACCAGCATGCCGACGAAGCCGCCGATGTCGGCGACCTGAAGGCCCTGGTACGCGAAGCGGAGCACGAAGCAGGAGGCGACGGCGGCGGCCAGCGAACCGACGGCCGCTCCGACGCGGCGCAGCCCGTAGTTCCCGTCGTGGGCGACCCAGGTGGTGCCGAAGAAGCGGATCGGCTCCGGCTGCGGGCCCGGGGCGGTCGCGGGGGCACCGGCGGGGGCCTCGCGGCCGGGGGCGTTGCCGTCGGGGGTGTCGCTGTTCTCGCTCACGGGACCGATTATCCCAGGCGCCGGGGTGCCGGACGTGCGTCCGGCCCCTCCGGCGCGGGGCCGGAGGGGCCGGATACGGCGTCCCCGCGGGACGGAACCAGGGGTCAGCCCAGCTTGGAGACGTCGCGCACGGCGCCCCGGTCCGCGCTCGTCGCCATGGCGGCGTAGGCGCGCAGCGCGGCCGAGACCTTGCGCTCGCGGCCCTTCGGCGCGTACACCCCGTTCAGCGCGGCGCGGCGGCCGGCCAGCTCCTCGTCGCCGACCAGGAGGTCGATCGAGCGGTTCGGGATGTCGATCCGGATGCGGTCGCCGTCCTCGACGAGCGCGATCGTGCCGCCGGAGGCCGCCTCGGGCGAGGCGTGGCCGATGGACAGGCCCGAGGTGCCGCCGGAGAAGCGGCCGTCCGTGATCAGGGCGCAGCTCTTGCCGAGGCCCCGGCCCTTGAGGAACGAGGTCGGGTAGAGCATCTCCTGCATGCCGGGTCCGCCGCGCGGGCCCTCGTAGCGGATGACGACGACGTCGCCCTCCTTGATCTCCTTGCGGAGGATCTTGTCGACGGCCTCCTCCTGCGACTCGCAGACGACCGCCGGGCCCTCGAAGGTCCAGATCGACTCGTCGACGCCGGCCGTCTTCACGACGCAGCCGTCCTCGGCGATGTTGCCCTTGAGGACCGCGAGGCCGCCGTCCTTGGAGTACGCGTGGGCCACGTCGCGGATGCAGCCGCCGGCCGCGTCCACGTCGAGGGTGTCCCAGCGCTCGGACTGCGAGAAGGCGGTCGCGGAGCGGACGCAGCCGGGGGCCGCGTGCCACAGCTCGACGGCCTCGGGCGACGGGGAGCCGCCGCGCACGTCCCAGTCCTTCAGCCACTCGGCGAGGGTGTCGGAGTGCACCGCGTGCACGTCCTCGTTGAGCAGACCGCCCCGGTGCAGCTCACCGAGGATGGCGGGGATGCCGCCGGCCCGGTGGACGTCCTCCATGTAGTACGTCCCGCCGGGCGCGACGTTGGGGGCGACCTTCGACAGGCACGGGACGCGGCGCGAGACGGCGTCGATGTCCGAGAGGTCGTAGTCCAGCTCCGCCTCCTGGGCGGCGGCCAGCAGGTGGAGGATCGTGTTGGTGGAGCCGCCCATCGCGATGTCCAGCGCCATCGCGTTCTCGAAGGCGGCGCGGGTGCCGATGGCGCGCGGCAGGACCGTGGCGTCGTCCTGCTCGTAGTAGCGCCGGGTGATGTCGACGACCGTGCGGCCGGCCTCCTCGTACAGCGCCTTGCGGGCGGTGTGCGTGGCGAGCACCGAGCCGTTGCCGGGGAGGGAGAGGCCGAGGGCCTCGGTCAGGCAGTTCATCGAGTTGGCCGTGAACATGCCGGAACAGCTGCCGCAGGTGGGGCAGGCGTTCTCCTCGATGCGGAGGATGTCCTCGTCGGAGACGTTCTCGTCGACGGCGTCGCTGATCGCGTTGATCAGGTCGAGCTTGCGGACCGTGCCGTCGACGAGGGTGGCCTTGCCGGCCTCCATCGGGCCGCCGGAGACGAAGACCGTCGGGATGTTGAGGCGCATCGCGGCCATCAGCATGCCGGGGGTGATCTTGTCGCAGTTCGAGATGCAGATCAGCGCGTCGGCGCAGTGCGCCTCGACCATGTACTCGACGCTGTCCGCGATCAGGTCGCGGGAGGGCAGGCTGTAGAGCATGCCGCCGTGGCCCATCGCGATGCCGTCGTCCACCGCGATGGTGTTGAACTCGCGGGGCACCGCGCCCGCCGCCTTGATCGCCTCGGAGACGATCCGGCCGACCGGCGCGAGGTGGGTGTGGCCGGGGACGAACTCGGTGAAGGAGTTGGCGACGGCGATGATCGGCTTGCCGATGTCCTCGCTCGCTACGCCCGAGGCCCGCATAAGGGCGCGGGCGCCCGCCATGTTGCGTCCGTGGGTGACCGTGCGGGACCTCAGCTCGGGCATCGTCGCTCGCTCCTTAGACAGAAAAGACTGTCTCCGAGCGTACGCCTCCGGTGCCAAGATCTGGACACGGTGTCCGAAATGCGGGACGGGCTGCTCGGTCCGTGAGCGCCGCGCGAGGGCGCGGGGGTACGGTCAGCGCTCGGTCAGATAGCGCCGGAGCGTGGGGGCCACCATCGCGATGATCCGTTCCGGATCCGCCGACGCCAGCGGTTCGGCGCGCACCACGTACCGCAATATCACGATGCCCACCATGTGCGAGGCGGCCAGCTCCGCGCGGAAGGTCGGATCGGGTACGTCCAGCCGCTCCGCGATCCGCTCCAGCAGCCGCCTCAGCACGAAGGCCCGCAGCACGTCGGCGGCGGCCTCGTGGGTGAGCGCCGAGCGGATGACCGCCAGCAGCGGGACGCGGGTCACGGGGTTCTCCCAGATCCCGATGAAGTAGCGGGCCAGCCGCTCCCCCACGTCCGCGCCGCCCTCGCCGAAGAGTTCCGCGATGTCCAGGACCGGTTCGAAGGAGACCTCGATGGCGGCGGCGAAGACCTCGTCCTTGGTGCCGAAGTAGTGGTGGACCAGGGCCGGGTCCACCCCGGCCGCCTTGGCGATGCCGCGCACCGAGGTCCGGTCGTAGCCGCGCTCGGCGAACTCGGCGCGGGCCGCGTCGAGGATCCGGGTGCGCGCGTCCGGGCCGGGTCCGGCGTCGGCGCGGGCCGGGCGGCCCCGGCGCCGGGGGCCCGGGGTGCCGTCGTCCGGGGTCATGGGCGGGGCGCCCGCGCGGAGGAGGCGAGGTGGAGCCGGGTGAAGGCCAGCGCCTCGGCGAGATCGGCCTCGCGTTCGGCGGAGGACATCGCCCGCCGGGTGTTGACCTCGATGACCACATGGCCGTCGAAACCGGTCCGGGCCAGCCGCTCCAGCAGGGCGGCGCAGGGCTGGTCGCCCCGGCCGGGCACCAGGTGCTCGTCCTTGTTGGAGCCCTTGCCGTCGGCCAGGTGCACATGGGCGAGCCGGTCGCCCATCCGGTCGACCATGCCCATGCCGTCCGTCCGCGCGGTCGCGGTGTGCGAGAGGTCGACGGTGAAGTGGCGGTAGTCGTCGTTGGTGACGTCCCAGTCGGGGGCGTACGCGAGCATCTCGCGGTCCCGGTAGCGCCACGGGTACATGTTCTCGACGGCGAACCGCACATCGGTCTCGTCCGCCATCCGCCAGATGCCGCGGACGAAGTCGCGGGCGTAGGTGCGCTGCCACCGGAACGGGGGGTGGACGACGACGGTCGAGGCGCCGAGCTTCTCCGCCGCGGCGCGGGCCCGCTGGAGCTTGACCCAGGGGTCGGTGGACCAGACGCGCTGGGTGATGAGGAGGCACGGGGCGTGGACCGCCAGTATCGGCACCCCGTGGTAGTCCGAGAGGCGGCGCAGCGCCTCGATGTCCTGGCTGACCGGATCGGTCCACACCATGACCTCGACGCCGTCGTATCCCAGGCGCGCGGCGATCTCGAAGGCCGTCGCCGTCGACTCCGGATAGACCGAGGCCGTCGACAGGGCGACCTTCGCATCCGGGATGCGCACCACTGGTTCTGCCACGCAGACAGCGTACGGGCAGCGGTGCGCGCCGCCGAGGGAGCGGGACGGAAAGTGAGAAGGGCCATGGATCCGGGCGGCCGGGCGCGGCCGGACCCGGCTCAGGTCAGGGCCGCGTCCTCCCGGGACGTCAGATGGTCCAGACGGCGCAGGATGACGCCCTCGCGCAGCGCCCAGGGGCAGATCTCCAGCTCCTCGACGCCGAGCAGGTCCATCGCCCCCTCCGCGACCAGCGCGCCCGCGAGCACCTGGGCCGCGCGGCCCTCGGAGACGCCGGGCAGGGTGCCGCGCTCCTCGGCCGTCATCGCGGCGAGCTTCGGCACCCATTCCTCCAGCGCCCGGCGGCCGAGGGTGCGCTGCACGTACAGCCCCTCCGTGGAGCGGGCGGCGCCCGCGATCCTGGCGAGCTGCTTGAAGGTCTTGGAGGTGGCCACCACGTGGTCGGGGCGGCCGAAGCGGGTGAACTCGCCGACGCTGCGGGCGATCCGGGCCCGCACGTGCCGGCGCAGCGCCCTGACCTCCGCCGGGTCCGGCGGGTCGCCGGGCAGCCAGCCGGCCGTGAGGCGGCCGGCGCCGAGCGGCAGCGACACCGCGGCGTCCGGCTCCTCGTCCATGCCGTACGCGATCTCCAGCGAACCGCCGCCGATGTCCAGGACCAGCAGCCGCCCCGCCGACCAGCCGAACCAGCGGCGGGCGGCGAGGAAGGTCAGCCGGGCCTCCTCGCTGCCGCTGAGGACGGCCAGGTCCACGCCCGTCTCCTCGCGGACCCGGGCCAGCACCCGGTCGGCGTTGCTCGCCTCGCGCACCGCCGAGGTGGCGAACGCCAGCACGTCCTCGCAGCCCTTGTCCTCGGCCGCCTGGAGCGCCTCGGCGACCGTCGCCACCAGCCGGTCCACGCCGACCGGGCCGATCGCGCCGTCGTCGTCGAGCAGTTCGGCCAGGCGCAGTTCCGCCTTGTGCGAGTGCGCGGGCAGCGGCCGGGCGCCGGGGTGCGCGTCGACCACCAGCAGATGAACCGTGTTCGACCCCACGTCGAGGACTCCGAGTCTCATACGAAGAACGCTACTGCGGCCCCCGGCCGGTCCGGACCGGCGCACGCATCCGCACGCATGCGCCGGTGCGCCTTACTCTGGGCCCGTGCCAAAGACGAAAAAGGCGAAGCCGGGCAAAGCCACGAAGAAGCAGACGACCGGGCGGGCCACCCCGCCGGTGCGGACGGAGGAGCCCGACGAGAAGGGCATCGACTTCGCGCGGGCCTGGGTGGAGTTCCCCGACCCGGCCGACGACGAGCAGGTCTTCCGCTGCGATCTGACCTGGCTGACGTCCAGGTGGACGTGCATCTTCGGCAGCGGCTGCCAGGGCATCCAGGCGGGGCGCGCGGACGACGGCTGCTGCACCCTGGGCGCCCATTTCTCGGACGAGGACGACGAGAAGCGGGTCGCCGGGCACGTCGCGCGCCTCACCCCCGAGCTGTGGCAGTTCCACGACGTGGGCAGCGAGTCCGGGTGGATCCAGACCGACGAGGACGGGGAGCGCCAGACGCGGCGCTGGCAGGGCTCCTGCATCTTCCAGAACCGTCCCGGCTTCGCCGCGGGCGCCGGCTGTTCCCTGCACATCCTGGCGCTGCGCGAGGGCCGCGAGCCGCTGGAGACCAAGCCGGACGTCTGCTGGCAGCTGCCGGTCCGGCGCACGTACGACTGGATCGACCGGCCCGACGACACCCGGGTGCTCCAGGTGTCGATCGGTGAGTACGACCGCCGGGGCTGGGGTCCGGGCGGCCACGATCTGCACTGGTGGTGCACCTCGGCGACATCGGCGCACGGCGCCGGTGAGCCGGTCTACGTCTCCTACCGGCCCGAGCTGACGGAGCTGATGGGCAAGGAGGCGTACGAGCGGCTGGCCGAACTCTGCGAGGAACGGCTCTCCGCCCTGCTGCCGATGGCCCCGCACCCGGCGGATCCGGCGTAGGGCCCGACAGGGCCTAGTCGGCCCGGGGCGGGGTGCCGGGGCCGCCCTTCCCCGGCTCCGAGGTCGACGGCGGGCCCGTCGGGTCCGGCGAGGGGCTGGGCGAGTCCGGGTCCGTGGGCGGCGGGGTGCTGCCCGTCGGGTCGGGGGTCGGCGTCGGAGTGGGCGTCGGATCCGGGTCCGGCGACGACGGGGACGGCTCCTGCGGTGCGGGCGGGTGCGGGCGGGACGGTCCGCTCGGGGACGGCGGGGGGACGGACGGGCGCGCGCCCCCGTAGCCGTGCAGGGCGACGACCGCTCCGGAGGGGGCGACGGCGATCCTGGCCGTCCAGTACCCCGCGGGTTCGCGGGCGTGGTCCACCAGGACCCGGACCGTGGTGGACGCGCCCGGGGCGAGCCGGCCCGAGGTGGCGCTCAGCCGCAGCCAGGACTGGGCCGTGCCGGCGGTCCAGGCGACCGGGCCGGACGCGGAGGCGGTGAGCGTGAGCGTGGTCGTGCCGCCGGAGGAGCGGGCCTCGACGGTGAGCCGGCCGGTGCGCCGCTCCCGGCCGTCCCCGTCCGGGGCCGTTTCCGCGCCGATGACCTCCGCGGAGACCTCGGGGAGGCCGTCGCCGTCCGTGAAGGGGCGGCTCTTCTGGGGGCGTGCGTTGCCCGCGTTCTCGTAGTGGCCGTACGGGGCCTCGGTGCTGCGCTCGTCGTTGTCGGTGGCGGTGACCACGGGGCCCTCGTGGCCCTCGCCGGTGAGGGGCGCGCCCCGGTAGGCGGACCAGAGCGCGATCACGGGGGCGGCGACCACCGTGGCGACCACGGTCGTCGTCATCACCCGGGACCGCAGCCGGTCGCGGCGCGCCGCGTGGTCCTTGGGGTCCATGGGGAAGCCGGTGCGGTCGAACCGGGGTGTGGCGGACCGATTCTTCTGGTGCTTCTGCGCCTGGAGCATCGCCACATAGGCGGAGGGGCGCGGCGCCTCGACGACCGCCAGCGCCGCCGCGGGTGTGATCGCGGCACCGGGCCAGGGCCCCCGCGCGTCGGCCCGCTCGGCGGCGCGCCGGCACCGCGGGCAGTCGTCCACGTGCCGGACCAGCTCACGGCGGAGCGGGGCGGAGAGGAGCAGCATCCGGTCGCCGGTGAGCCGGCCGACCGCGGGGCAGGTGCCCGTCTCGGCGACGGCGAGGGCAGCCCGGGTCCGCTCGACCTCGCAGGCGGCGGCCGCCAGGAGCTCCCGGGCGGTCGCCGGTTCCAGCCCGAGGACGGCGGCGACGGCGCGCGGGGCGAGGCGGTGGCGGACGGCTAGCTCCAGGGCCTCGCGCTGCTCGGGCGTGGTCCCGGCCGCCTCGGGCCAGGCCAGCCGGGCCAGCTCGCGCCGGTGCGCCTCGGCGGCGGCCGGGCTCTCCGACCACGGTGCCGGGGCGGCGGAGGGCTCGGAGCGGGCCGGGGAGGCCTCGGCGGGCTCGGACCGGGCCGGGGACGCGGGGGCGGAGCGGGGCGCGGGGGTGGTGACCGGGGGCTTGGGGGCGCGTGCGGAGGCGGCCGTGCGCCGTCCTCGGCGGCCCGGGTGCGCGGCGGGGCCCCGGTGGTCGTCGCCGGCCGGGGACGGCTGTCCGTGCGCGCGGGCGGGGTCGGGCCTGCGGTGCGCCTGCCGGCCCTGCTTCCGCTCGGCGAGCCTGCGCAGGCACATCCAGCGGGCCAGCGCGTACAGCCAGGTCCTGCGCTCCTCCTCGCCCGTGGGACACCGCCCGCCCTGCCGTTCGGCCAGGGCGAGGACGGCCCCCAGCGCCTCGGTGGCGGCGTCGTGGTCGCAGAGCACGGAGAGGCAGTAGGTGAACAGACCGTCGAGGTGCGGCTCGTAGCGGGCGGGCGGCCGCTTCGGCGAGGCATGGGGCGCGCGGCGCGGCGCCCGGTGTGCGCCGGGGGTGTTCGCGGGGGTCTCCAGCCTGCTGCTCGTCACCTTGCGACCGTAGGCAGGGCGGACCACCCTCTCGTACCTCTTGCGGACATTTAACCCTTACGGGTGAACGTATCGGTCGACAAGGGACACCGGGCGGACCCGGCCGCCCCCGCTCCCCCGGCTCCGGGCGCCGCGGGGCACCGCGCGGGACGGCACTGTCCGACCCCACCGATACGGTGGCGCCATGGCTGCCCGTACGAAATCCGCGAAGGACCGGCCGTCCTACCGCTGCACCGAATGCGGCTGGACCACCGCGAAGTGGCTCGGCCGCTGCCCCGAGTGCCAGGCGTGGGGCACGGTCGAGGAGTTCGGCGGTGCCCCGGCCGTGCGCACCACGGCGGCCGGCCGGGTCTCCACGGCCGCGCTCCCCATCGGCCAGATCGACAGCCGGCAGGCCACGGCCCGCTCGACGGGGGTCGGCGAGCTGGACCGGGTGCTGGGCGGCGGGCTGGTGCCCGGGGCCGTCGTGCTGCTCGCGGGCGAGCCCGGCGTCGGCAAGTCCACGCTGCTGCTCGACGTGGCCGCCAAGGCCGCGAGCGAGGACCACCGCACGCTGTACGTCACGGGTGAGGAGTCCGCCAGCCAGGTCCGGCTGCGGGCCGACCGGATCCGGGCGATCCACGACCATCTGTACCTGGCGGCGGAGACCGATCTCTCGGCGGTGCTGGCCCATCTGGACGAGGTCAAGCCCTCGCTGCTCGTCCTGGACTCGGTGCAGACCGTGGCGTCCCCGGAGATCGACGGGGCGCCCGGCGGGATGGCGCAGGTCCGCGAGGTGGCCGGGGCGCTGATCCGCGCCTCCAAGGAGCGCGGCATGTCCACGCTGCTGGTCGGCCACGTCACCAAGGACGGCGCCATCGCCGGTCCCCGGCTGCTGGAGCACCTGGTCGACGTGGTGCTCTCCTTCGAGGGCGACCGGCACGCCCGGCTGCGCCTGGTGCGCGGGGTGAAGAACCGCTACGGGGCGACCGACGAGGTCGGCTGCTTCGAGCTCCACGACGAGGGCATCACCGGCCTCGCCGACCCCTCGGGCCTCTTCCTCACCCGCCGCGACGAGCCCGTCCCGGGCACCTGTCTGACGGTCACCCTGGAGGGCAAGCGCCCCCTGGTCGCCGAGGTGCAGGCGCTCACGGTCGACTCCCAGATCCCCTCGCCCCGGCGCACCACCTCGGGCCTGGAGACGTCCCGGGTGTCGATGATGCTCGCGGTCCTGGAGCAGCGCGGCCGGATCAGCGCGCTGGGCAAGCGGGACATCTACAGCGCCACGGTCGGCGGGGTGAAGCTCACCGAGCCCGCGGCGGACCTCGCCGTCGCGCTCGCCCTGGCCAGCGCGGCCAGCGACACACCGCTGCCGAAGAACCTGGTGGCGATCGGCGAGGTGGGACTCGCGGGCGAGGTCAGACGGGTCACCGGGGTCCAGCGGCGGCTGGCCGAGGCGCACCGGCTGGGCTTCACGCACGCGCTGGTCCCGGCCGATCCGGGGAAGGTCCCGGCCGGTATGAAGGTCACGGAAGTCGCCAACATGGGCGACGCGCTCAGGGTCCTCCCGCGCCGCTCTCGTGCACAGGCCCCACAGGAGGACAACGCGCGCCGGTAGACTTTGCCCTGGTCTCGCCCGTCCGTACGAACGGCACGAGGCACGTAGGGTCTCCCGTCCGGTTCCGGCAGGATCGGCGCAGCAGGCCCTGAGGGCACCGCAACCTGTGACCGGAGGAGTGCAGTGGCAGCCAGCGACCGGGCAGCATCGCCCGGAAAGTCCGGCCAAGGCACCGGGATCGAGCCGCTGATGCGCGCCTCGTTGTCCGCCGTCGCGCCCGGAATGGCCCTGCGGGACGGCCTGGAGCGCATTCTCCGCGGCAACACCGGCGGGCTGGTCGTCCTCGGCATGGACAAGGCCGTCGAGTCGATGTGCACCGGTGGTTTCGTGCTGGACGTGGAGTTCACGGCGACCCGGCTGCGGGAGCTCGCCAAGCTCGACGGGGCACTGATCCTCGACAAGGACATGACCAAGATCCTGCGCGCCGGTGTGCAGCTGGTCCCGGACGCCTCGATCCCCACCGAGGAGACCGGCACCCGGCACCGCACGGCGGACCGGGTCTCCAAGCAGTGCAACTTCCCGGTCGTCTCGGTCTCCCAGTCGATGCGCCTGATCGCGCTGTACGTGAACGGGGAGCGCCGGGTCCTGGAGGAGTCCGGCGCGATCCTCTCCCGGGCCAACCAGGCCCTCGCCACGCTGGAGCGGTACAAGCTCCGTCTCGACGAGGTCGCCGGGACGCTCTCCGCGCTGGAGATCGAGGACCTGGTGACCGTCCGGGACGTGACGGCCGTGGCCCAGCGCCTGGAGATGGTCCGCCGGATCGCCACCGAGATCGCGGAGTACGTGGTCGAGCTGGGCACCGACGGCCGTCTTCTCTCGCTCCAGCTCGACGAGTTGATCGCCGGAGTGGAGCCCGAGCGCGAGCTGGTCGTCCGGGACTACGTGCCGGAGCCGACCGCCAAGCGCTCGCGCACGGTGGCCGAGGCGCTCACCGAGCTGGACGCGCTGAGCCACACGGAGCTGCTCGAACTTCCGGTGGTGGCGCGGGCGCTGGGATACAGCGGCTCTCCGGAGACGCTCGACTCGGCGGTCTCGCCGCGCGGTTTCCGGCTGCTGGCGAAGGTGCCGCGGCTGCCCGGCGCGATCATCGACCGGCTGGTGGAGCACTTCGGCGGACTGCAGAAGCTGCTCGCCGCGAGCGTGGACGACCTCCAGACGGTGGACGGCGTCGGCGAGGCACGGGCGCGCAGCGTGCGCGAGGGTCTGTCGCGCCTGGCCGAGTCGTCGATCCTGGAGCGGTACGTCTAGGGCGTGCCCGGCCAGGGACCGAGCGGCCCGGAGGGGGTCCGCTCAGTCCTTCGCGAGGACGAACGAGGCGCGCTGCACGGGGGCGCCGGGGGCCTTGGCCTCGACCAGATACGTACCGGGCCCGGCCTTGCCGGCCGGCGGCGTCGCGCACTTCGGGGCGCTCTTGTCGCGGTTCCAGTCCACGGCGTACTCGACGGTCTGCCCCGCCGGAACCTTCAGCAGGACCGCCGCGGTGTCGCGCGGGCAGTCCTTGGAGGACCACACCTGCTCGTCGTCGCCGCCCGCCTCGGTGACGGTGAGGACGGCGGCCCTGGGGCCGAAGTCGGCCTTGCAGGTGGTCTTCGTGGTGTTCTCGGCGAGCAGGCGGAACCGGGGCCTGTCGCCCGGCGCGTAGCGCAGATCGGTCTTCAGCGTGAACCGCAGGGCGGTGGGGGCGCAGACGGGCAGCGGGGAGTCGGCGGGGACGCGCTGCCCGGCGACGCCCGCGCCCGATCCCGCTCCCGAACCGGCCCCGGTTCCGGCGGCGTTGCCGTTGCCGTCGGTCGCCTCGCCGTCCGCCGGGGCGTCGGTCTCGTCGCCGCCGGCCGAACTCCCGCCGCCGGCCGCGCCGCTGCCGCCGCCGTCGCCCGACTCGCCGCCCCCGCCCGGCCGTTCGGTGACGACGGGGCCGGTGCCCGAGGGGCCCGGCGTGATGGAGTGCGCGGGTCCCGAGGACGGCGCCTTGGAATCGTCGTGATCCCCCTTGCCGCCACCGGAGGTGACGGCCCATACGATCAGCAACGCGAGCAGCGCGATCAGCGTCGCCGCTACCGCCCTCCGTCGCCAGTAGATGGAGGAGGGAAGCGGCCCGATCGGATTACGCAGAGATCCCACGGCGCAAACTGTACGAGAGATCGGCGTCGACTCCCGCCCCACCCGCCGCCCCGGGCCCCCGAGTTCTGCCGATCATCATTCCGGGAGGGGCCGTTCCCGCTCCGGAGCGGCACACCGTGACGTTCGGCGACCGGGCGGTCGCCTCGCGTGACCGCGCGCGGGCGGGGTTCGGCCGGTTGCCGCAACGGCTCGCGGGAGGTGCGGCCAGTTGCCGGTACGCGGAGGCGGCCCAGCAGGGGCGGACGGCGGTCCCTATCACTCCAAGGGCTCGTATGAGGGGCGACACCCCCGTGCCCCCGACCCCGTTCCTGCCGTCCGTGCCAGGATCGAGGGTGCGATGACTGCCACGACTGCGACTCAGACGACCCCCGCCTCCCTCCACACCCCCGTCATCGGGTGGTTCGACCAGCACGCCCGCGATCTGCCCTGGCGCCGCCCCGAGGCGGGCGCCTGGGGCGTGATGGTGAGCGAGTTCATGCTGCAGCAGACCCCCGTGAACCGAGTGCTCCCCGTGTACGAGCAGTGGCTGGCCCGCTGGCCGCGCCCCGCCGATCTCGCGGCGGACCCGCCCGGTGAGGCCGTCCGCGCCTGGGGCCGGCTCGGCTATCCGCGCCGGGCACTGCGCCTGCACGGCGCCGCCCAGGCCATAACGGAACGCCACGGCGGCGACGTACCGAGTGAACACGCCCAGCTCCTCGCCCTGCCCGGGATCGGCGAGTACACGGCGGCGGCCGTGGCCTCCTTCGCCTACCGGCAGCGGCACGCCGTCCTCGACACGAACGTCCGCCGGGTGTTCGCGCGGGCCGCGACCGGCATCCAGTACCCGCCGAACGCGACCACCGCGGCCGAGCGCAAGCTCGCCCGCGCCCTGCTGCCCGAGGAGGACGAGCGGGCGGCGCAGTGGGCGGCCGCGACGATGGAGCTCGGCGCCCTGGTCTGCACCGCCAAGAACGAGGACTGTTCGCGCTGCCCGATCGCCGCGCAGTGCGCCTGGCGGCTGGCCGGGAAGCCCGCGCACCAGGGGCCGCCGCGCCGCGGCCAGACGTACGCCGGAACCGACCGGCAGGTGCGCGGACGGCTCCTCGCGGTGCTGCGCGACGCGGTGACCCCGGTGCCGCAGGCGGCGCTCGACGCCGTGTGGGAGGAGCCCGTGCAGCGGGCCCGCGCCCTGGACGGGCTGGTCGCCGACGGGCTCGTCGAACCGCTGGCCGGCGGCCACTACCGGCTGCCGCTGACCTGAGAGGTTCCCGGCGGGCCGCCCCCGCCGGGAACCGCCCCGCTCGCGCCGGGTGCGCCCCCGGCTGTTACACAACCGATGGACAGCCGTGCGCCGCCCTATGGCTGCCGCGCACAGCCTCGTGACAACTGCTCCGTAGCGTCTTCCCCATCAGCCGGTGACCAGCGGCTGGGAGTGGTTCTACGGGGTTACACGGGGACGGAGGCGGTTGTAATGGCGCAGGGCGAGGTGCTCGGCTTCGAGGAGTACGTGCGGACCCGGCAGGACGCGCTGCTGCGCAGCGCCCGCCGGCTGGTCCCCGATCCCGTGGACGCGCAGGACCTGCTGCAGACCGCGCTGGCCCGCACCTACGGGCGCTGGGACGGCATCGCCGACAAGTCCCTCGCCGACGCCTACCTCCGCCGCGTCATGATCAACACCCGTACCGAGTGGTGGCGGGCGCGCCGGCTCGACGAGGTCCCCACCGAGCAGCTTCCCGACGCCAGCATCGAGGACGGCACCGAGCAGCGTGCCGACCGCGCGCTGCTGATGGACGTCCTGGGCGTGCTGGCTCCCAAACAGCGCAGTGTCGTCGTCCTGCGACACTGGGAGCAGATGAGCACGGAGGAGACGGCCGCCGCCCTGGGCATGTCGGCCGGTACGGTGAAGAGCACCCTGCACCGGGCGCTGGCGCGGCTGCGCCAGGAGCTGGAGAGCAGGGAGGCGGCGAGCCGCGAGGAGCGGGCCCGGGAGGACCTCGGGGTCCCGGTGGCGCATCGCGGCACGGCCGCCCGGACCCCGGCGCGGCCGCGGACACAGGCGGGGGCGCCCGCGAAGAGGCGTCATGACGAGCGGGGGCGGGAGCGGTGCGCGGCCTGAGAGGCAGCGGGGACGGCCGTGGGAGGGCCGGAACCATCGGACATCCCACGGGGGACGGCACGGGCGGCGCGCGGGGACGCGCGCTGACGGGCTGGGCGGCGAGCAGTGCGGCACTGGCCGGGCTCGCCGCCTTCGGGCTGTTCGCGGTCAGTTGTTCCACGGGCGGTACGGGCACGCGCGACGAGGGTCCGGCGGGCACCGATCCGGTCGCCCGGGTCACGCCGAGCACGACCGCGTCCGCCCCGGGCCGGCCGGTGCCGCGGGTCGCCCCGGTGGACCTGCTCAAGGCGGACCCCAAGGTCAGCGAGCGGGTCCGGTCGGTGCTGCGGCCCTGCACCGGTGAGGAGTACCCGGTGGACACCTCGTACGGCAGGCTGACCGGCGGCCCGACCGCCGATGTCGTGGTGAACGTGATGACCTGCGGGGACTCGGTGGGCGTGGGCACGTACGTCTACCGGCCCCGGCCGGACGGCACGTACGAGAACGTCTTCACGGTCGAGCAGCCCGCGGTCTACGGGACGATCGACCGGGGCGATCTGGTGGTGACCACGCAGCTGTACGGGAAGAAGGACGCGGTCGCCTATCCCTCGGCCGAGGAAGTGATCACGTACCACTGGGCGGGCAGCCGGTTCAGTGAGCAGGACCGGGTGCACAACGATTTCAACCGGGCGGTCGGCAGCGGGGACGGGGATCTGCCCGCGCCCACCGAACCGCCGGAGAACTGAGAGCTGTCCGATGGCCGAGACCCATGTCCTGTTCGTCGAGGACGACGACGTCATCCGCGAGGCGACCCAGCTCGCGCTGGAGCGCGACGGTTTCACCGTCACCGCGATGCCGGACGGGCTGCGCGGGCTGGAGGCGTTCCGCGCGAACCGGCCGGACATCGCGCTGCTGGACGTGATGGTGCCCGGCCTGGACGGGGTGAGCCTCTGCCGGCGCATCCGGGACGAGTCGACGGTTCCGGTGATCATGCTGTCGGCGCGGGCCGACTCCATCGACGTGGTGCTCGGCCTGGAGGCCGGTGCCGACGACTACGTCACCAAGCCGTTCGACGGGGCGGTCCTGGTCGCCCGGATCCGGGCGGTGCTGCGCCGCTTCGGCCACGCCACGGGCGGCCGGCCCGGTGGCGGCGAGCCGGAGCCGGCGGACGGGGGCGGGGTGCTGGCCTTCGGTGAGCTGGAGGTGGACACCGAGGGCATGGAGGTCCGCAGGGGCGGTGAGCCGGTGGCGCTGACGCCGACCGAGATGCGGCTGCTGCTGGAGTTCTCCGCCGCGCCCGGCACCGTGCTCTCCCGCGACCGGCTGCTGGAGCGGGTCTGGGACTACGGCTGGGGCGGCGACACCCGGGTCGTGGACGTCCATGTGCAGCGGCTGCGCACCAAGATCGGCCAGGACCGGATCGAGACGGTCCGCGGCTTCGGCTACAAGCTCAGGGCATGAGGCGGCCGGCGCTGCGGACCGGGGTCCGCTGGAAGATCAGTGCGGCGATCGCGGCGGTCGGCGCGCTGATCGCGGTGGCGCTGAGCCTGGTCGTGCACAACGCGGCCCGGGTCTCCATGCTGGAGAACGCGCGCGAGGTCCAGCTGGAGCGGCTGACCTACGCCCAGCTGCTCTACGAGGCGAAGAAGACCAAGAAGGCCGATCCCCGCTTCGGGGCGAAGCTCAACGATCCGACGATGCCCCGGAGCCTGCGGCAGGAGACCCGGCGCAACCGGCGGGCCACCCACGTCGACGACTCGGGCGGGGTGCCCGATGTCTGGGCGGCGGTGCCGGTGGGCAACGGGGACGTGCTCTCGCTGCACACCAGCTTCGCCGACCGCTCCGCCACGATCATGGGCGATCTGGACCGGGCGCTGATCATCGGCTCGGTCTCCGTGGTCCTCGGCGGTTCCGCGCTGGGGGTGCTGATCGGCGGGCAGCTCTCGCGCCGGCTGCGCAAGGCGGCCGCGGCGGCCGGGAAGGTCGCCCAGGGCAACACCGAGGTCCGGGTCAGGGACGCCGTCGGCGGGGTCGTACGGGACGAGACCGATGAGCTGGCCGGTGCGGTGGACGCGCTCACCGACGCGCTGAACGAGCGGATCGAGGCCGAGCGCCGGGTGACCGCGGACATCGCGCACGAGCTGCGCACCCCGGTGACCGGGCTGCTGACCGCGGCCGAGCTGCTGCCCCCGGGCCGCCCCACGGAGCTGGTACGGGACCGGGCGCAGGCGATGCGGACGCTGGTCGAGGACGTGCTGGAGGTGGCCCGGCTGGACAGCGCGTCGGAGCGGGCCGAGCTCCAGGAGATCGCGCTGGGCGAGTTCGTCGGGCGCCGGGTGGCGCTGCTCGATCCCGACGTGCGGGTGCGGGTGGTCCACGAGTCGTGGGTGAACACCGATCCGCGCCGGCTGGAGCGGATCCTGGGCAATCTGCTGGGCAACGCCGCCAAGTACGGCGCGACGCCGGTCGAGGTCACGGTCGAGGGCCGGGTGGTGCGGATCCGCGATCACGGTCCGGGGTTCCCGGCCGCGCTGCTGCGGGAGGGGCCGAGCCGGTTCCGTACCGGATCGAGCGACCGGGCGGGGAAGGGGCACGGGCTCGGGCTGACCATCGCGGCCGGGCAGGCCCGGGTCCTCGGGGCCCGGCTGACCTTCCGGAACGCGGCGCCCGAGGGGGCCGCCGAGGGCACCGGCGGGGCGGTCGCCGTGCTGTGGCTGCCGGAGCACGCGCCGACCGACACCGGGAGCTATCCGATGCTCCAGTTCGCCGAACAGCGCGCACCCCAGCCGCGCTCACCGGAACCGGACGGCACGAGGACCGCGGGTTCCGGTGAGCGCCGGGGCGACAGGCGCTAGAGCGCTTCGGCGGCCGGGGTCTTCTCGGGGCCGGCGCCGCGCAGCGGCACCTCCTTGACGAAGACCGCCGCGACCAGGGCGAGCACTCCGACGGACGCGCCGACCAGGAAGGCGAGGTGGGTGCCGGAGGCGACCGCGTACTCGTAGGCCTCGCGGACCGGGGCGGGCAGCTTGGCCAGGCTCGCGGCGTCCAACTGGGCGGAGTGCGCGGTGGCCGCGCCGCCGCCGCGGGCCGTCATCTCGTCCTGGACGCGGCCGGTGAAGAGCGCGCCCATGATGGCGACGCCGAAGGAGCTGCCGAGCGTGCGGAACAGGGTGGTGGCCGAGGAGGCGACGCCCATGTCCTTCAGCTCGACGCTGTTCTGCGCCACGAGCATGGTGATCTGCATGAGGAAGCCCATGCCGGCGCCGAGCACCGCCATGTAGAGGCCCGAGGTGACGCGAGTGGTGCCGGTGTCCATCTGCGCGAGCAGGAAGAGGCCGGTGACCATGAGGATCGAGCCCAGGATGGGGAAGATCTTGTACCGGCCGCTGCTGGTGGTGACCCGTCCGGCGATCAGCGAGACGATCATCATCGCGAGCAGCATCGGCAGGAGCAGCAGTCCGGAGTTGGTCGCGGAGGCGCCCTGGACGGACTGCTGGAACAGCGGCAGGAAGAGGACCGCGCCGAACATCACGAAGCCCGCCATGAAGCCGACCACGGACATCAGGGTGAAGTTGGCGTTGCGGAAGATGTGCAGCGGAATGATCGGTTCGGCGGCCTTCGTCTCGACGAAGAGGAAGCCGGCCAGCGCGGCGACACCGATCGCGATCAGCTCCATGATCACGGCGGAGTTCCAGTCGTACTCCGTACCGCCCCAGGTGGTGACGAGCACGATCGCGGTGATGCCGACGGTCAGGAGCGCGGCGCCGAGGTAGTCGACCTTGGGGCGGACGCGCTCGCGGGCGGGCAGATGGAGCACGACGGTGATCATCGCGAGGGCCACGGCGCCCAGCGGCAGGTTGATGTAGAAGCTCCAGCGCCAGCCGAGGTGGTCGGTGAGGGTGCCGCCGACCAGCGGGCCGCCGATCATGGCGATCGCCATCACGCCGGCCATCATGCCCTGGTACTTGCCGCGCTCACGGGGCGGCACCAGATCGCCGATGATCGCCATCACGCCGACCATCAGACCGCCGGCGCCCAGGCCCTGGATCGCGCGGAAGCCGATCAGCTGGCCCATGTCCTGGGCCATGCCGCTGAGCACCGAGCCGATCAGGAAGATCACGATGGACGTGAGGAACATGCCCTTGCGTCCGTACATGTCGCCGAGCTTGCCCCAGATCGGGGTGGAGGCCGCCGTCGCCAGGGTGTAGGCCGTGACCACCCAGGACAGATGTTCCAGTCCGCCGAGATCACCGACGATCGTCGGCATCGCGGTGCCGACGATCAGGTTGTCCAGCATGGCCAGCAGCATGGTGATCATCAGGGCGAGGATCACCACCCGGACGCTGCGCTGCTTCGGTTCGGGGCTCCCCGTCGCGGCGGGCGGGGAATCCGCCCTGCCGTCGGTCGCCTTCACCAGATCCGCCATGGTTCCCACTCCCCGGTTCCCCTGTTCACCGAGCACTTACTTGCCGCCCGGCTAGTTGATTACACTAGGGGAAAGTAGACCCGTAACTAGCCGGGCGTCAAGTAAGTTTTTGGGAGAGCACCATGAGCAGCACGCCGCAGCGGCGCCGGGGCAATACGCGCCAGCGCATCCAGGACGTCGCGCTGGAGCTCTTCTCCGAGCAGGGGTACGAGAAGACCTCGCTGCGCGAGATCTCCGAGCGGCTCGACGTCACGAAGGCGGCACTCTACTACCACTTCAAGACGAAGGAAGACATCCTCGTCAGCATCTTCGAGGACCTGAACCGTCCGATCGAGGAGCTGATCGCCTGGGGCGAGGAGCAGCCGCGCACGCTGGAGACCAAGAAGGAGATCCTGCTCCGCTACAGCGAGGCACTGACCGGCGCCTCCGCGCTCTTCCGCTTCATGCAGGAGAACCAGGCGACGGTGCGGGACCTGAGCATCGGGGAGACCATCAAGCACCGGGTGATCGGGCTGGTCGACCTGATCAAGGACCCCGACGCCCCCCTCGTCGACCAGGTGCGGTGCTTCACCGCCCTCTTCACGATGCACGCCGGGATGTTCGCGCTCCGGGACGCCGAAGGCGACCCCGAGGAGAAGCGCAAGGCCGTCCTCGAAGTCGCCGTCGATCTGGTCACCCAGGCCCATGACCCGGGCGCCGCCCGCTGAGGGGCGGCGCGTCACGGTCCGGTCAGACCGAGATGCCGTGGCGGTGCAGGTAGTCGACCGGGTTCACCGCGGAACCGTAGTTCGGGGTGGTCCGGATCTCGAAGTGCAGGTGCGGGCCGCTGGAGTTCCCGGTGTTGCCGGACAGGGCGATCTTCTGGCCCTTCTTCACGTGCTGGCCGATGTGCACATCGATCTTCGACAGGTGCGCGTACTGCGAGTACGTGCCGTTGCCGTGCTTGATCACGACGGCGTTGCCGTACGCGGGGCCGTCGCCGCCGCCGTTCGGGCCGGCCTTCACGACGGTGCCGTTGTGCGCGGCGGCGACCTTGGTGCCGATCGGCACGGCGAAGTCCTGGCCGGAGTGCTTGTGCGCCCAGCGGCTGCCGTCGTTGCCGAAGCTCGCGCTCAGCTGGTAGTGGCTGACCGGGGTCTTCCACGCCAGCTTCGAGGCCTTCTTCGCGGCGGCCTTCTTGGCGGCCGCCTTCTTCTTGGCGTTCTCGGCCTTCTTCTCGGCCTTCTTCGCGGCGGCGTGCTGGGCGGCCTTGCCCTGCGCGGCGGCCTGCTGGGCGACCGAGTCGGCGGTCGTGGTGCTCACCAGGCTCGCGGAGCCGGCGGTTCCCGCCGGGGCGGCCGCGATCGCAGCACCCGCACCGAGAACCATCGACGTCCCGAGGCCGGCTGCCACCACGGCGCCGCGGACACGGGGGGCGGACAGGCGGCGGGACTGGAACGTGACGCGCTTCGACATAAGCGGAAAACCTCCGGGTATGACTGGACCCGGCGTTCTGCCGGGCTTGCCCCACCTTGGTAACCCGCCTCCGGGGGTCGGCTCAAACCCCCCTCCTACGAGGGGAGGCCGTAGTCGAAGCCCCGGGAATTCGCTTCGGCACCCCCCGGAACGATCACGGAAGAGGTCGCCGAAAGTCTGTGCGCGAAGAGGTTTAACCCCTGTTCCGAACCGCACTAAACGGACAGAACCCTGCTATCGCGGCAGTTGCCGCTAAACACCCGAAGGCACCCTTCGGGAGGGGGTCGAAGGTCCCTTCCGACCTCCACCCCCCAGCTCCTAAGGTGCCTAGTAGGCCCTGAAAGGCCTGTGCGCCTTGTCACCGGCGGTGGGACCGACGCCCGTCCGTTTCGGGACCTTCGGCCCGGGTGCGGAACGCCGCCGGAGCGGCCCTACACCGCCGGCAGGCCCGTGACCTTCTTGGCGTGCAGCGCCACGAGCTGCTTGCCGCCCGAGGCCAGGTACCAGCGGTCGAGGTCGCCGCTGCCGTCGTTGTACGTCCAGCGCAGCTTGCCGCTCCCCGCGTCGAAGGCGTGGATGCCGCCGTTCTTGTCGAACTCGGTCGCCCCGTAGAGGACGTCCCCGACCTTGGCGTACTGCCAGGGCGCGGCGACCTCCAGGCTCCCCTTGTCGTGCCAGTGCCGCTTGCCCGTCGCCGGGTCCGCCGCCCAGAGGCCGTGCACGCTGTCGGAGACGTAGAGGACGCCGTCGAGGACCGCCGGGTCGTTGAAGCGGCTGTACTTCTCCGTCGCGAAGGACCACTTCTCGCTGCCGTCGGCCAGGTCGAAGGCGCGGATCCGCTCGCCGTTGGAGAGGATCGCCAGGCCCTCGTGGAGCACGAAGCCCCGGTTGTTGGACCGGCCGATCTTCTTCGTCCACACCTGCTTGCCGGTCGCGGTGTCGCGCACCGTGAGGTTCTCCCGGAAGTCCGTGTAGACCAGGCGGTTGCCCGCCACCCGCGCGGTGATCCCGTTCGCCTCGGTGCCGTGGTCGCGCTGCTCGCGCCAGACGACCTTGCCCGAGCCGGTGTCGATCGCGGCGATCACGTTGTCCGGCGTCCGGAAGTCCTTGTCCAGGATTCCGGCGACGACGTAGACGTGCCGGCCGTCCGCGGCGATGACCTTGGGCTGCGCGTACTCCTTGTCGCCCAGCCGGCTGCGCCAGACGTCCTTGCCGGTCTTCGGGTCGAGCCCGATGATGTTGCCGTCGTAACGGGCGCTGGCCAGATAGAGCGTGCCGTCGCCCACGAGCATGGAGGCGCCGGGGGTGGTGACCTCCGCGCGCGACCAGATCTCCTTGCCGGTGGCGAGGTCGCGGGCCACCAGCGGATCGCCCGAGACGAGCACCACGTCGTCCACCACGGCCACCGCGGAGATCCAGGCCAGTCCGTCGTACGTGGTGGACTGCTGCCAGGTCGGCGAGGGCTTGGAGCCGGGCGCCGGGGTGGCCGCCCCCTCCCCCGGCTTCTCCGTACCGCCGCCGATGACCTCCTCCTCGGGCCCGCAGGCCGCCGCGCCGCCTCCCAGAAGCACCAGCCCGGCTCCCGCCAGCTTCATCATCTGCCTGCGTGACACATCGCGTCTGCGCATGATCTGCCTCGTCCCCCTCGCTGTCCGTCCACGATCCGGACCGGGTGTCCGGATCCGGGAGCAGATTAACCAGCGATTTTCCGTCTCCGACGACGGGGAACGTGACCGGGACATCTCTGTGACGCGGCCGTCACCTGATGCGCGACAGCAAAGAGGCGGCCCCGTACCGGTATGCACCGGTACGGGGCCGCCTCGTGCGACGTGTCAGCTCCGGGGAGCCGTCACGCCTCCTTCGTCATGTTCGGGCCGGCGCCGCCTGCCGCCTGCTCGATCGGCGGGACGTCGGGCAGGGCCGACTTCTCCTCGCCGCGGAAGGTGAACTTCTGGTCCTCGCCCTCGCCCTCGCTGCCGACGACCACGATGTGGCCGGGGCGCAGCTCGCCGAAGAGGATCTTCTCCGAGAGGACGTCCTCGATCTCGCGCTGGATCGTCCGGCGCAGCGGCCGGGCGCCCATCACGGGGTCGTAGCCCTTCTTCGCGAGCAGCTTCTTGGCGTCCGCGCTGAGCTCGATGCCCATGTCGCGGTCCTTCAGCCGCTCGTCCACCTTGGCGATCATCAGGTCGACGATCTCGATGATGTCTTCCTGGCTGAGCTGGTGGAAGACGACGGTGTCGTCCACACGGTTGAGGAACTCGGGCCGGAAGTGCTGCTTGAGCTCTTCGTTGACCTTGACCTTCATCCGCTCGTAGTTCGTCTTGACGTCGCCCTGGGCCGCGAAGCCCAGATTGAAGCCCTTGGAGATGTCCCGGGTCCCGAGGTTGGTCGTCATGATGATGACCGTGTTCTTGAAGTCCACGACCCGGCCCTGGGAGTCGGTCAGGCGACCGTCCTCCAGGATCTGGAGCAGGGAGTTGAAGATGTCGGGGTGGGCCTTCTCGACCTCGTCGAAGAGGACGACGGAGAACGGCTTGCGGCGCACCTTCTCGGTGAGCTGGCCGCCCTCCTCGTAGCCCACGTAGCCGGGGGGCGAACCGAAGAGACGCGAGACCGTGTGCTTCTCGCTGAACTCCGACATGTCGAGGGAGATCAGCGCGTCCTCGTCACCGAAGAGGAACTCGGCGAGGGTCTTGGACAGCTCGGTCTTACCGACACCGGACGGGCCGGCGAAGATGAACGAGCCACCGGGGCGCTTCGGGTCCTTCAGACCGGCCCGCGTACGGCGGATCGCCTGCGAGAGGGCCTTGATGGCGTCCTTCTGGCCGATGACGCGCTTGTGCAGCTCGTCCTCCATGCGCAGCAGACGGGAGGACTCCTCCTCCGTCAGCTTGAAGACCGGGATGCCGGTGGCGGTGGCGAGGACCTCGGCGATCAGCTCGCCGTCGACCTCGGCCACGACGTCCATGTCGCCGGCCTTCCACTCCTTCTCGCGCTTGGCCTTCGCCGCCAGCAGCTGCTTCTCCTTGTCACGGAGGGAAGCCGCCTTCTCGAAGTCCTGGGAGTCGATGGCCGACTCCTTGTCGCGGCGCACGCCCGCGATCTTCTCGTCGAACTCGCGGAGGTCCGGCGGCGCGGTCATCCGGCGGATGCGCATCCGGGAACCGGCCTCGTCGATCAGGTCGATCGCCTTGTCCGGCAGGAAGCGGTCCGAGATGTACCGGTCGGCCAGCGTCGCGGCCTGGACCAGCGCCTCGTCCGTGATGGAGACGCGGTGGTGGGCCTCGTAGCGGTCGCGCAGACCCTTGAGGATCTCGATGGTGTGCGGCAGCGACGGCTCCGCGACCTGGATGGGCTGGAAGCGGCGCTCCAGCGCGGCGTCCTTCTCCAGGTGCTTGCGGTACTCGTCGAGCGTGGTGGCACCGATGGTCTGGAGCTCACCGCGGGCCAGCATCGGCTTGAGGATGCTGGCGGCGTCGATCGCGCCCTCGGCGGCACCCGCACCCACCAGGGTGTGGAGCTCGTCGATGAACAGGATGATGTCGCCGCGGGTGCGGATCTCCTTGAGGACCTTCTTCAGGCGCTCCTCGAAGTCACCGCGGTAGCGGGAGCCGGCGACCAGGGCACCGAGGTCGAGGGTGTAGAGGTGCTTGTCCTTGAGGGTCTCGGGCACCTCGCCCTTGACGATGGCCTGGGCCAGGCCCTCGACGACCGCCGTCTTGCCGACGCCGGGCTCGCCGATGAGGACCGGGTTGTTCTTGGTGCGGCGGGACAGCACCTGCATGACCCGCTCGATCTCCTTCTCGCGCCCGATGACCGGGTCGAGCTTGGACTCACGAGCGGCCTGGGTGAGGTTCCGGCCGAACTGGTCGAGCACCAGCGAGGTGGAGGGGGTGCCCTCCGCGGGGCCACCGGCGGTGGCCGCCTCCTTGCCGCCCGAATACCCGGACAGCAGCTGGATGACCTGCTGGCGGACCCGGTTCAGGTCGGCGCCCAGCTTCACGAGGACCTGGGCGGCGACGCCCTCGCCCTCGCGGATCAGGCCCAGCAGGATGTGCTCGGTGCCGATGTAGTTGTGGCCGAGCTGAAGGGCCTCGCGGAGCGACAGCTCCAGGACCTTCTTGGCTCGGGGGGTGAAGGGGATGTGCCCGGACGGGGCCTGCTGGCCCTGACCGATGATCTCCTCCACCTGCTGACGGACCGCCTCGAGCGAAATCCCGAGGCTCTCCAGTGCCTTAGCGGCGACACCCTCACCCTCGTGGATCAGGCCCAGGAGGATGTGCTCGGTGCCGATGTAGTTGTGGTTGAGCATCCGGGCTTCTTCCTGAGCCAGGACGACAACCCGCCGCGCGCGGTCGGTGAACCTCTCGAACATCGTTAATCGCTCCTCAGAGCGGTCAGGCAGTAAGGGGTCGGTCCCCTCCCTGTCCTTCCGCAGCTTAGTCCCGCAAGCGGGGACCGCTCATTCCAACTGCCGACACCCGGCCCTGCTTCCCGGGGGGATCGCCCGCCCCGAACGCCGACAACTCCTCCAACCCGATGGTGCGAGACGATGTTCCCGCAGGCCAGGCGGATACCCCTATCGCCAGTACGCCGATGGCGAACGTGAGACGTCCGGTGGCTTGCGTGTCGCCCCTCCCCACTGGGGATGTCCTACCCGCAATTACAGACAGTCCATGCGGCGTACGCGGGTTCCCTCCGCTACGGGCGAACATCTTCGTACTCCCGAATGCGCCCGTACGCCCCCAACCCGGACACCCTATGCGTTCGAGGGGGAACTCTGCGTAACCCCGGGCGCGCATCGGCCGTTCTTCCGGCATGGCCCTCACCGTCCCCCCGCCCCGTATCGCGCCCCCCGTACCGCGGGACGGCCGCGCCGACGCGGTGTCACGGGATCCGTGGGCCCGGTGGTACGAGCGGGAGCTGGGCTGGGCGACGGCCGGCGGCACGCCGGTGCGTCTGCTCACGGGGCTGCGGTTCGACGCGCTCGTCGTCCCCGCCGCCGTCGGCCGTGCGGCGCTGCGGCGGGTGGGCCGGACCGGTCCGGTGGCGGTCGCGGGCCGGCGGATGAGCGTGCTGGTCGCTCCGGGGAGCGCCGATGAGCTGCCGGGGCTGCTCGACTGGCTGGAGTGGGGCGGGGTCGCCCTGGCCCTGACCGCGCTGGGCGCGGGCGGGCGGATCACCGCACCCCGGCCGCCGGGTCTGGAGGGTGCGCCGGGGGCCGCCGTGTGGCTGCGGCCCCCCAGTGCCTCGCGCGAGCGGGGAGACGAGCCGGTGTTTCCGGCCCTCTCCGGCTTCGGGAGCAGGGGTGGGGATGCTCCCGATCTCGTCCGGCTCGTGGACGCCATGGCGACGGAATGCCACCGGGCCCGGCTGACGCGCGCCCGGACGGGGTTGCACTCCGGGAAAACCGCCGCTCAGCCGTTGGCCTTCTCGTAGGCTTCCCGGATCTCGGCGGGAACGCGGCCCCGGTCATTCACGCTGTGGCCGTTCTCCCGCGCCCACTTGCGGATCTCGGCGGTGTCCTTGTTGCCGCCGGAGACCGCGCGGCCCTTGCCGCGGCCGGACGCCGCACGGCCACCGGTGCGCCGGCCGTTCTTGGCGTAGGGCTCCAGAAGGGAGCGCAGCTTGTCCGCGTTGCTGGTGGTGAGGTCAATCTCGTAGGTCTTGCCGTCGAGAGCGAACGTCACGGTCTCGTCCGCCTCGCCACCGTCGAGGTCGTCAACAAGAAGGACCTGAACCTTCTGTGCCACCGGATTTCCTTTCATCGAAAATGGAGTACGCGGAAAGGAAACCGCTTTTCCCCGGAAAACACAAACCCCCGGGAGAGGTTCAGGAGCACAAGAGGACGGGAAACGTGCGCGATTCGGACATAGGGTCCGGGCCACTTCCGACGGTCACAGGTGCAGAAGCATCCGGCTGTTGCCCAAGGTGTTCGGCTTCACTCGTTCGAGCCCCAGGAACTCCGCGACGCCCTCGTCATAGGAACGCAGCAGCTCGCTGTAGACATCTCCGTCGACCGGAGTCTCTCCGATCTCGACGAAGCCGTGCTTGGCGAAGAAGTCGACTTCGAAGGTGAGGCAGAAAACCCTCCGCACACCGAGCCAGCGGGCGGTCTGCAACAACTTGTCCAGCACCTGATGTCCCACTCCGGCACCGCGGATGCTGTGGTCGACCGCGAGAGTACGGACTTCGGCGAGGTCTTCCCACATGACGTGGAGTGCGCCGCAGCCGACGACCCGGGCGTCCTCGTCGCGTTCGGCGATCCAGAACTCCTGGATGTCCTCGTAAAGGGTGACGGTCGCTTTGTCGAGCAGGATGCCTTCTCGCACGTAGCCGTCGAGGAGACGCCGGACCGCGCCGACATCGCTCGTCCGCGCGCGACGGACGGTGATGGCCACGTTTATAACCGACGGTTCGGTATGGGAATCGGTTTGCGGAAGCTCTGAGGACATACCCAGACGCTATCGCCCGGCGTCCGGCTCCGCGTCATCGGCCGCTTCGCCGCCTTCGGCGGTTGTGTCCGGACCGGTCCGGGCGTCGTCCCCGGGAAGTGAGGGCAGAACGATCCGCATGGCGTCCCGCAGGGCCTCGCGCTGCTCGGCCGACATCATCCCGAAGAACGCGACCAGGGCGGCAGCGGGGTTGTCACTGCGCGACCAGGCTTCGTTCATCAGTGCGGCCGAGTAGGCGGCGCGGGTGGAGACGGCCGTATATCGATAAGCGCGGCCGTCCACTTCCCGGCGCACCCAGCCCTTCTGATGGAGATTGTCCATAACCGTCATGACGGTCGTGTATGCGATGGACCGCTCCTGCTGAAGGTCTTCGAGTACTTCTCGAACCGTGACCGGCCGGTTCCATTCCCAGACCCGGGTCATCACGGCGTCTTCCAGCTCTCCCAATTGACGGGGCACAGCGCCACCTTAGTGTCGGATGTCCGAAATGCACTGGTATTTACACAGCAAAAGGGCGTACGGCTCTCAGGAGCCGTACGCCCTTCGTACGTGCGGTGTGCCCGGAAACGGGTCCGGGAGGGTCAGGCCCCGTCGGTGCCCGGCGTCTGGCGGGCGGCCTCCGCGCGGCCGATCGCGGCGTCCACGGCCGCGTCCTCCTTGGCCTTGTTCGGCCCGCCCTGGCTCTTGACGATCGTCACGACCAGGCCGATGAAGAAGGCGGCCATCACCACGGGCGGCACAAGCGCGGATACGTAGTCCATGCGTCCAGAGTAGCGAGCCGGATCCGGGCTCCCGCGCCTACCCCGCGGCGCGCTGCGAGGGCGGCGGCGAGGGGCGGCGACGGGGCGGGAAGACCTCGGAGGGCTTGGGCGCCGGGCGTCCGGAGGGGTTCGCGGGGCGGGCGGGGGGTGTCGGGACCGGCTCCGGTTTCGGGGAGTCCGCCGCCCGGCCGCCCGGCAGGGCGAGCAGCCGGCCGCGCGGTGCGGGGGCCGTCACGGGGGCGGCCCGTCCGGCCAGCCGGGCCCGGACCGAGCGCTCCGCCAGGATCCGGCAGCGCTCCAGCAGCGCCGCGGCGACCGGGGCGCCGCGCAGGGCGCGCAGGGCGGCCAGATCCTCGGGGCGCGGGTCGTAACCGGCGGCCAGGGCGTCCTGGAGCAGCTCCAGGTAGCCGCTGAGCGAACCGGGCAGCGCGTCGCGGTAGCGGGCGAGGTCCGCGAGGAGGAAGGCGCGGAGCCGTCCGGCCTCGGCGGCGGCCTCGTCGACGGAGCCCGCGAGGCGCAGGCAGTCCTGGACGTCCTCGTCGGGCAGGGGCGCGGGGTGGAGGGCGACGGCGAGGGCACGGCGGAGCACGCGCAGTTCGTCCGCGCTGAACGCCATACCGCCGCGTGATCCGTAGGGCGTGGGCATAACGCGACAATACGTGCTAAAGGGACAAAATCCGCTTAGCTGGTCGTCGATGGCGCGGCGGCTCCGGAGGAGAAGGAGAGCCGCCGCGCGAAGGAAGCGCTGATCCGGGCGCCGCCCTACAGCCGCGCCACGTTCCGCTCGTACACCAGGCGCAGCCCGATGAGCGTCAGCCAGGGCTCGTGCTCGTCGATCACGGAGGACTCGCCCAGCACCATCGGAGCAAGGCCGCCCGTCGCGATGACCGTGACGTCGTCCGGGTCGGCCGCCAGCTCCCGCTTCATCCGGCTCACGACCCCGTCGACCTGGCCGGCGAAACCGTAGATGATGCCCGACTGCATGGCCTCGACGGTGTTCTTGCCGATCACGCTGCGCGGCCGGGCCAGCTCGATCTTGCGCAGCTGCGCGCCCCGGACGCCCAGCGCCTCGACGGAGATCTCGATGCCGGGGGCGATGACGCCGCCGGTGTACTCGCCCCGGGCCGAGACCGCGTCGAAGGTGGTGGCCGTGCCGAAGTCGACGACGATCGCCGGACCGCCGTACAGCTCGGCGGCGGCGGCCGCGTTGATGATGCGGTCGGTGCCGACCTCCTTCGGGTTGTCCATCAGGATCGGCACCCCGGTCTTGATGCCCGGCTCGACGAGCACGGCGGGGACGTCGCCGTAGTAGCGGCGGGTCACCTCGCGCAGCTCGTGCAGGACGGCCGGGACCGTGGAGCAGATCGCGATGCCCTCGATGCCGTCGCCCAGCTCCATGCCGAGCAGCGGGTGCATGCCCATCAGCCCCTGGAGCAGCACGGCCAGCTCGTCGGCGGTGCGGCGGGAGTCGGTGGAGATGCGCCAGTGCTCGACGATCTCCTCGCCGTCGAAGAGGCCGAGGACGGTGTGGGTGTTGCCGACGTCGATGGTGAGCAGCATCAGACGCCGTCCCCGTCGGTGTCGCGGAAGTCCAGGCCGATGTCGAGGATCGGCGAGGAGTGGGTCAGCGCACCCACGGCCAGGTAGTCGACCCCGGCCTCCGCGTAGGCGCGGGCGGTGTCCAGCGAGAGCCGGCCCGAGGACTCCAGGACCGCGCGGCCGCCGACGAGCGCGACGGCCTCGGCGGTGCGCTCCGGGGTGAAGTTGTCCAGCAGGATCAGGTCGGCGCCCGCCTCCAGCACCTCGGCGACCTGCTCCATCGTGTCGACCTCGACCTCGATGGGCACGTCCGGGAACTCCTGGCGGACCCGCTTGAACGCCGCGGCGACCCCGCCGGCCGCGATCACGTGGTTGTCCTTGACCAGCGCGGCGTCCGACAGCGACATCCGGTGGTTGACCCCGCCGCCGCACCGCACCGCGTACTTCTCCAGGGCGCGCAGCCCCGGCGTCGTCTTGCGGGTGTCGCGGACCTCGGCCTTCGTGCCCTCCAGCACATCGGCCCAGGCGCGGGTGGCGGTCGCGATGCCGGAGAGCCGGCACAGCAGGTTGAGCGCGCTGCGCTCGCCGGTCAGCAGGTCGCGGGTGCGGGTGGTCACGGTCAGCAGCTTCTGGCCGGGGACAACGCGGTCGCCGTCCTCGACGTGCCGCTCGACCTCGAACGCGTCGGTGCAGACGATCGACAGCACGGCCTCGGCGACCCGCAGTCCGGCCACCACGCCCGCCTCGCGGGCGGTGAAGTCCCCGGTGGCCACGGCGTCCTCGGCGACGGTGGCCACGGTCGTGACGTCCACCCCGCCGTCCAGGTCCTCCTCGATGGCGACGTGCGCGACGTCCTCGACGGTGACCGGGTCCAGGCCCGCCTCGGCCAGCAGCCGGGCCAGCGCGGGGTCGAGCCCGCACTCCAGGGCGTCCGGCCCGTATCCGTCCTCCCCGCCGCAGCCGCAGGCGTCCCCGCAGCCGCCCGCGTCGGGAGCGGGGGCGCCGACCCGGATCAGCGGGACGTCCACGGGAGTGGGGCGCGGATTCTCTTCGGGGGTGCTCACGGTCACGGCTCCTCGGGAGTGGGGTGGGTGCAGACAGACCCTATGGGTCCGAACGCCTCGGTATCCGTCCGACGGACGACGAGGCCGCGGTCCGGGGCGATCCGCACGACGAGGTGGCGGCGCCAGCCGGCGTCGTCGCGCTCGGGCCGGTCCTCGCGCCAGTGGCAGCCCCGGGTCTCCTCGCGGCGGCGGGCGGCGGCGACCAGGACCCGGGCGACCGTCAGGAGGTTGGTGGCCTCCCAGGCCTCGACGCCGGGCTCGGCCGTCTTCGCGCTCTCGGCGCCGGCCCGCTCCACGGCGCCCCGGTGCAGTTCCTCCAGCTCCGCCGCGGCGGCGGCCAGGCTCTCCGCGGACCGCAGGACGCCCGCGCCGCGGGTCATGGTGCGCTGGATCGCGAGGCGCGTCTCGGGGGACAGCAGCGGTACGGTCGCGGCGTCGCCGAGCAGGGCCTCGCCCGCGCGGGGGCGCGTCGTCGCGATGTCCGCCGCGATGCGCTCGGCGAAGACGAGCCCTTCGAGGAGCGAGTTGGACGCCAGCCGGTTCGCCCCGTGCACTCCGGTGCAGGCGGCCTCGCCGCAGGCGTACAGACCGGGCACGGTGGTCCGTCCGGCCAGATCGGTGCGGATGCCGCCGGAGGCGTGGTGCGCGGCCGGGGCGATCGGGATCGGCTCGGTGACCGGGTCGATGCCGTGGGAGCGGCAGACCGCCAGGATGGTCGGGAAGCGCTGCTCCCACATCTCGGCGCCGAAGTGGCGGGCGTCGAGGTACATGTGGTCGGCGTCCTGCTCCTGCATCCGGCGGGTGATGGCCTTGGCGACGATGTCGCGCGGGGCCAGTTCCGCCAGCTCGTGCTGTCCGACCATGAAGCGGGTGCCGGAGGCGTCCACGAGATGGGCGCCCTCCCCCCGTACCGCCTCCGAGACCAGCGGCTGCTGGCCCTCGGAACCGGCGCCGAGGAAGAGCACGGTGGGGTGGAACTGGACGAACTCCAGGTCCGAGACCTCCGCGCCGGCCCGCAGCGCGAGCGCCACGCCGTCGCCGGTGGAGACCGCCGGATTGGTGGTGGCGGAGAAGACCTGGCCCATGCCGCCGGTGGCGAGGACCACGGCGGGGGCGTTGACCGCGCCGACGCCGTCGTGCTGGCCCTCCCCCATGACGTGCAGGGTGACGCCCGCCGTCCGGCCCTCGGCGTCGGTGAGCAGATCGAGCACCAGCGCGTTCTCGACGATGCGCAGGGCGGCCCCGCGCACCGCCTCGACCAGGGCGCGGGAGATCTCCGCGCCGGTGGCGTCGCCGCCCGCGTGGGCGATGCGGCGGCGGTGGTGGCCGCCCTCGCGGGTCAGCGCGATGTCGCCCTCGTCCGTGGTGTCGAAGTGGGCACCGGTGTCGATGAGCCGGCGCACCGCGTCCGGGCCCTCGGTGACGAGCATCCGGACCGCCGCCTCGTCGCAGAGGCCGGCGCCGGCGACGAGCGTGTCGTCCAGGTGCTGCTCGGGGGTGTCCCCCTCGCCGAGCGCGGCCGCGATGCCGCCCTGGGCCCAGCGGGTGGAGCCGTCGTCGAGACGGGCCTTGGTGACGACGACGGTGGCGAGGCCGGCCGCGGCGCAGCGCAGCGCGGTGGTGAGACCGGCCACGCCGGATCCGACGACCACGACATCGGCGTCGATGGCCCAGCCGGGGGCGGGGGCGGTCAGCCGTATACCGGTCACGTGGGGGCTCCGAAGGTCAGCGGGATGTTGTCGATGAGGCGGGTGGCACCCACCCGGGCGGCGACGGCCAGGACGGCGTCGCCCGCCGTGCGGTCGTCGGGGATCTCGGTGAAGTCCGCCGGATCCACCAGCGCCACGTAGTCCAGGTCCAGCGGGGGCGAGGCGGCGGACGCCTCCTCCAGGACCGCGCGGGCCGCCGCGCGCACGGCGGCGGGGCCGTCGTCCGGCAGGGCGCGGGCGACGGCCTGGGCGTCGGCGGCCAGCCGGGCCTCGCCCAGCCGGTTCAGCCCGGCGGCCCGGTCCTGCGTCACCCCGGTCGCGCGGGCGCGGGCGTGCAGCGCCTGCTGGGCGGCGAGCCGGTCGCGGGCCGCGAACAGGGCGCGCGAGAGCGCCAGCGCGGTGCGGCGCTCGTGCGGGTCGAGGAAGCGGTTGCGGCTGGAGAGGGCGAGGCCGTCGGCCTCCCGGGCGGTCTCCACGCCCACGATCTCCACCGGGAAGTTCAGATCCCGCACCATGCGGCGGATCAGCGCCAGCTGCTGGGCGTCCTTCTGCCCGAAGAGGGCCACGTCGGGGCGGGTGAGGTGGAGCAGCTTGGCGACGACGGTGAGCATCCCGTCGAAGTGGCCGGGGCGGGACGCCCCTTCCAGGCGCTCGCCCATCGGGCCCGCGGAGATGCGGACCTGGGGCTCGCCGCCCGGATAGACCTCGTCGACGGAGGGCGCGAAGACGGCGTCGGCGCCGGCCTCCCCGGCCACCGCCAGATCGGCGTCCAGGGTGCGCGGATAGCGCTCCAGGTCGGCGGCCTCGCCGAACTGGAGCGGATTGACGAAGACGGTGACGACGACCTGCCCGGCGTCCTTCACCAGGGCGCGGGCGGCACGGATCAGGGAGGCGTGGCCCTCGTGCAGGGCGCCCATCGTCATCACGACGGCGCGGTCCGCACGGGCGGCGCCCGTGCCCGCCGCGGACGGGACCGGGCCGAACGCCTCCAGCTCGGCGGCGGTGCGCAGCAGGGCGGCGGGTGCGGTCATCGGGACTCCTCCGGTCCGGTGCCCGAGCCGTCGGCCAGGACCCCGAGCAGGTCCTCGGCCAGCTCCGGCTTGAGCATGCCGTGGGCGAGCGCGCGGTCGGCGGTGGCGCGGGCCATCGCGAGATAGCCGGCCACGGTGCCGGGGGCGTGGTGGCGCAGCTCGCCGATGTGCGCGGCGACGGTGCCGGCGTCGCCGCGGGCGACCGGGCCGGTCAGCGCGGCGTCGCCGGAGCGCAGCGCGTTGTCGAGGGCGGCGCCGAGCAGGGGGCCGAGCATCCGGTCGGGGGCCGAGACCCCGGCCGTGCGCAGCAGCTCCATCGACTGGGCGACCAGGGTGACCAGGTGGTTCGCGCCGAGCGCGAGGGCCGCGTGGTAGAGCGGGCGGGCCTCCTCGTCGATCCACTCGGGCTCGCCGCCCATCTCGATGACCAGGGCCTCGGCGGCCAGCCGCAGCTGATCGGGGGCCGTGACGCCGAAGGAGCAGCCGGCCAGCCGCTGGACGTCCACCGAGGTGCCGGTGAACGTCATGGCGGGGTGCAGGGCGAGCGGCAGGGCGCCGGCCCTGAGCGCGGGGTCGAGCACGCGCGTCCCGTACCGGCCCGAGGTGTGGACGATGAGCTGGCCCGGACGGACCGCGCCGGTCTCGGCGAGACCCTCGACGAGCCCCGGCAGGGCGTCGTCGGGGACCGTCAGCAGGACCAGCTCGGCGCGGGCGAGGACCTCGGCGGGCGGCACCAGGGGCACGTCGGGGAGCAGGGCCGCGGCGCGGCGCACGGAGGCGTCGGAGACGCCGGACACGGCGACGGGGCGGTGCCCGGCGAGCGCCAGGGACGCGGCGAGCGCGGGGCCGACCCGGCCCGCCCCCACCACACCGACGGTGAGCCGGGCGGGGCGGTCCCTGGCCTCCAGGGGATCCTTCGGGGCTGTTGCGTTCACGCGGGGGGTGACCTTCCGTTCCAGTCCGCGGGGGGTACCGGACGATTTATCTGCATGCTACGCCAGCGTTTCGTCCGGACATCCGGCTGTCCACAGGCTGTGGGAAACTCCGCACCGCCGCCCGCCGTGCCCCGGATATCCCGTGGGCCGGAGCACCTGATCTGCGTGATGATCGTCCCATGGCAGACATCAACGAGCAGGTGCGCGGCCGGGCGGCGCACGACGGACCCGAGGACACCGGGCAGGGGGAGACCGGCGGGGCGGACCGGGGCCCGGAGGACGCCGCGCGGCTGCGCCGGCTCGCCGCCTGGCGGGGATCGGCGCGGACCCTGTGGCGGGCGCCGATGGACCGCACGCTCGGGGAGCAGCTGGCCGAGCTGGCCGCCCTGGCCGCCGCGGGGGAACCGGCGGCCGACCTCGACGGGCCGGTGGACATCTACGGCGACGGGATCGTCGCCGCGCTGGAGCGGCGCGTCGCCGAGGTGCTGGGCACGGAGGCGGCCGCGTACTTCCCGACCGGCACGATGGCGCAGCAGATCGCGCTGCGGTGCTGGGCGGGACGCACCGGCAGCCCGACGGTGGCGCTGCATCCGCTGGCCCATCCGGAGGTGCACGAGCGCGGCGCGCTGACGACGGTGAGCGGGCTGCGCACCGTCCATCCGACGGACGAGCCGCGGCTGCCCACGGCCGAGGAGATCCGCGGCTTCGACGAGCCGTTCGGCACCCTGATGCTGGAGCTTCCGCTGCGGGACGCGGGATTCGTCCTGCCCACCTGGGAGGAGCTGGAGGCCGTGGTCGCGGCGGCGCGGGAACGCGACGCGGTGGTCCACTTCGACGGGGCGCGGCTGTGGGAGTGCACCACCCGCTTCGGCCGGGAGCTGCCGGAGATCACGGCGCTCGCGGACAGTGTGTACGTCTCGTTCTACAAGACCCTCGGCGGGATCTCCGGGGCCGCGCTCGCCGGTTCCGCCTCGTTCGTCGAGGAGGCCCGCGCCTGGCGGCACCGGTACGGCGGGCAGGTCTTCCAGCAGTTCCCCGCGGCGCTCTCCGCGCTGGGCGGCCTGGACCGGGAGCTGCCGGCGCTGCCGTCGTACGTGGCGCACGCGCGGACGGTGGCCGGGGCGCTGGCCGAGGGCTTCGCGGAGGCCGGGACCGGATGGTTCCGGGTGCATCCCGAGGAGCCGCACACCCATCAGTTCCAGGTGTGGCTGCCGTACGGGGCCGACGTGCTGACGGAGGCCTCGGTGCGGCTGGCGGAGGAGACCGACGTCACGCTCTTCCGCCGGTGGTTCGCGGCGGACGGCCCGCCCGGCGTCTCCTTCACCGAGGTCACGGTGGCCCGGGAGGCCCTGGAGTGGACGGCGGCCGACGTGAAGGCGGCACTGACCGCCTTCCTGGAGCGGGTGACGCCCTAGTGCGTGTCCGGGCCCCGATTGACGCCCGCCGTCAATCGGGGCCCGGACCGCCCCGCGCACCCCGCACCATGGAGGGGTGAGCGTGACCATCGACATCGCCGGGCTCGACCCCGGGCACGTCGTCTTCGAGACCTCCCCCCTCGCCGAGCTGGGGCTGGCCCTGCACGCCCTGTCCGAGCCGGGCCACCACCCCGGGGTGCACGGCTGGGCGACGGCCACCGCCTCGGCCCTGGAACCGGACCTGGCCGACCGGCTGCACGAGGCCGAGTTCCTGTGGCGGAACATCTTCTCGGACATCTTCATGCCCTTCGCCGGGGTCCGCGGCGGGACCGGCAGGGCGGGCGCCGACCTGGCCGAGGACCTGGACATCCTGGACCGGCTGGACGACGAGCGGTTCGCCTCGGCCGCCCTGGAGTTCACCTGCACCTCGCTCTACGGGACCGGCGCGCCCTCGCCGCTGAGTGACGCCCGGATGCGGGCGCGGGCACTGGACATGGCGGCGGCGCGCGGCCCGCGCCAGACCGAGTTCACCGAGCGGCTGCTCGCCGACCCCGTCTCCGTACGCCACTGGCTCAGGCGGCTGTTCGAGGACTGCGACCAGGCGTTCTTCGCGGACACCTGGCGGCGGGTCCGGGTCCAGCTGGTGGCCGACGCCCGGCACAAGACGGATCTGCTGCGCCGCAGGGGGCTGGCCGAGGCGGTGGGCGCGGTGTCGGCGGCCCTCTCCGTGGACGAGGACGGCAAGCGGATCAGCGTCGACAAGATGACCAGCGGTTCGACCGACGCGACCGATCCGGCCGCCGGCCCCGGACTGACGCTCATCCCGACCAGTTTCGGCTGGCCGCATCTGACGGTGCTGCACGCCCCCGGCTGGCGCCCGGTCATCCACTACCCGGTGCACCGGCCGGAGCTGCCCTCGCCCGGTTCGGTGGAGCTGCTCCAGCTGCGCATGGAGGCGCTGGCCCACCCGATGCGGATGCGGCTCTGCCGCAACATCGCCCGCTCCCCGTACACGACGGGCGAGCTGGCCGACTCCATCGGCATCACCGCCCCCGAGGTCTCCCGCCATCTCGCGGTGCTCAAGAAGGCCGGTCTCGTCACGACGCGGCGGCGCGGCCGCTACGTCCTGCACCAGCTGGACCTGACCCTGGTGTCCCGGCTCGGCAGCGACTTCCTGGAGGGCATCCTGCGCTGAGCCGCGGCCCGCCGGTCAGCCGAGGCGGATGTGGCGCAGGCCCGTCCAGGTCCGGCGCAGCCGGCCCCGCAGCCGGCCGTCGGTGTTCGGCAGCAGCGACAGCCCGGCCGACGCGGCGATCCGGTCGGCGACCTGGGGGACGGTCAGCCGGTCGGTACGGATGTGCTCGGCGAACTCCGGGGCGTGCAGCCGCTCCAGGCAGTGGTCCAGCCTCTCCACGGCGAAGCTCTCGTGCTTCAGGCCCCGTCCCAGACCGCGTTCGCGCAGCCGCCCCAGCACGGTGGCCCGGTCGGCGAGCAGCGAGAAGTGGTGGACCGTGTGCCCGTCCTCGCGCAGCCGCCCGACGATCTCCGCGAAGTAGCCGGGCTCGACCAGGGTCATCGGGGCGATGACCGTGCCGTCGTGCCCGCGCAGGGTGAGGTCGAGGACCTCGCGCACCCCCTGCCGCCAGGCGGCCAGGTCCTGGAAGTCGCCGCGCAGGGCGCGCGGCATCGTGCGGTGCAGCCCGAAGCCGACGTGTTCCGGATCGCAGACCACGCTGCCGGGCAGCCGCCGCTCCAGCTCGTACGCGGTCATCGTCTTGCCCCCGCCGAACGGGCCGTTGACCCAGACCAGGGCGGCCACGGCTCAGCCCGCCCCGCCGCCGGCCCGCACCAGTCCCGTCTCGTAGGCGAGGACCACCACCTGCACCCGGTCGCGCAGGCCGAGCTTGGTCAGGATGCGGCCGACGTGCGTCTTCACGGTCGCCTCGGAGAGCACCAGCCGGCCGGCGATCTCGCCGTTCGACAGGCCCTGGGCGACCAGCAGCATCACCTCGCGCTCGCGCTCGGTGAGCTTGGCGACGTCCTTGTGCTCCGGTTCGGCCCGGCCGCTGGGCAGCATCGGGGAGAAGCGGTCGAGCAGCCTGCGGGTGGTGGACGGGGCGACGACGGCGTCCCCGCTGTGCACCGAGCGGATCGCGCCGAGCAGTTCGCCCGGCGGGACGTCCTTGAGCATGAAGCCGCTGGCCCCGGCCTTCAGCCCGGAGAACGCGTACTCGTCGAGGTCGAACGTCGTCAGGATGAGCACCTTCGGCGCGTCCGGCTGCGCGCAGATGCGGGCCGTCGCCTCCACCCCGTCCAGCCGCGGCATGCGCACGTCCATCAGCACCACGTCGACGGCGGTGGAGCGGAGGATCTCGATCGCCTCCGCGCCGTCGCCGGCCTCGGCGACGACCTCCATGTCCGGCTGGGCGGCCAGCACCATCCGGAATCCGGTGCGCAACAGCGCCTGGTCGTCGACGAGCATCACGCGGATCGCCATCGGTCACGGTCTCCTGTTCGGTACGGGTCGGTCGGGGGCGGGGGTCCCGGGCACGGACTATCCCGCGGTCTTGAGGGGCAGCAGCGCGCTGATCCGGAAGCCGCCGCCCGGTCTCGGTCCGGCGTCCAGCGTGCCGCCGACCATGCCGACGCGTTCCCGCATGCCGATCATGCCGTGGCCGGCGCCGTCCGCACCGCCGTCCTCGTACAGCTCGTGGGCGGCGCCGCGCCCGTCGTCCTCCACCAGCAGACCGAGTCCGTCGTCGAAGTAGACCAGCCGCACGCTGGCCCCCGCGTTCGGACCGCCGTGCTTGCGCGTGTTGGTCAGGGCCTCCTGGACGATGCGGTACGCGGTCAGCTCGACGCCGCTGGGCAGCGGGCGCGGGGTGCCCTCGACCCGGAAGTCGACGGCCAGCCCGGCGGTCCTGACCTGCTCGATCAGCACCTCGATCTGCTCGACGTCGGGCTGCGGCACGTACTCCCCGCTCTCCGGGGTGTCCCCGGTGCGCAGCACCCCGAGCAGCCGACGCATCTCCGCGAGGGCCTGCCGGCCGGTGCTGGAGATCGTCTCCAGCGCCTGCCGCGCCTGGTCGGGGGCGGCGTCCAGCACATAGGCGGCGCCGTCGGCCTGCACCACCATCACGGAGACGTTGTGCGCGACGACGTCGTGCAGTTCACGGGCGATCCGGGCCCGCTCGGCCGCCACCGCCACCTTCGACTGCGCCTCGCGCTCCCGCTCCAGCCGGGCCGCGCGCTCCTCCAGCTGGTCGAAGTAGGCGCGCCGGGTCCGCATCGAGTCGCCGAGCACCCAGGCCAGCACGAAGGGCACCGTCATCACGACGACGAGGAACACGGTCTGCGCCCAGCTGCGGTGCGGGTCCGACCCCTCCGGCCAGCGCAGCTGGGCGAGCGAGGCCGCGCAGAGCGAGCAGACGAGGGCGAGCCGGGAGGCCCAGCGCTCACCGATGGTGGCGACCGTGAAGGTGATCACGAGCATCGCGAAGTTCGCCACGGTCGGCCGGACCCCGGAGAGCAGTTGCAGCAGGCCCATGGCGATGGCCAGCAGCAGCATCTTCTCGGGGGCGCGCCGGCGCAGCGCGACGACGGCGCAGAGTCCGACGACCACGGGGACGACGGCGACGCGCTCCCCGCGCCCGCCGTCGCCGACGTCGCCCACCACGATCGTCATGCCGGAGAGCCCGAGGAGGACGACCGCCCAGAAGCAGTCGACGCCCGTCGGGTGTCTGCGGATGAAATCGTAGAAGCGCTGCACGTAACCCAGAGTAGGGAAGGCCGGGGGGTGGGTGGGTCAGCCCGAGGGCCGATCCGGGTCCGGAGACCGTACTCCCCAAGGTGGAGACTGGGAAACGTGACGGACGAGTGGAGTGGGTGGCAGGAGGCGGCCGAGGCCGCGCTCTACGGGGACGAGGGGTTCTACCGGAGACCGGAGGGGCCCGCGGGGCATTTCCGTACGTCGGTGCACGCCTCCCCGCTGTTCGCCGCCGCCGTCGCCCGGCTGCTGGTCGCGACGGCCGGGGAGCTGGGCACCCGCGAGGTGGATCTGGTGGATGTGGGCGCGGGCCGGGGCGAGTTGCTCACCGGGGTCCTCGCGGCCCTGCCGGCCGAGGGCGGCGGGGAGCTGACGGTACGGGCGTACGCCGTGGAGCGCGCCGGCCGCCCGCCGGGCCTGGACCCCCGGGTCCGGTGGTGCGCCGAGCCGCCCCGGGGAACGCGCGGACTGCTGTTCGCCAACGAGTGGCTGGACAACGTGCCGGTGCCGGTCGCCGAGACGGACCCGGACGGTGTCGTGCGGTACGTGGAGGTGCGGACGGCCGACGGCGCGGAGCGGCTGGGCGCACCGGTGACCGGGGCGGACGCGGCCTGGCTGGAGCGCTGGTGGCCGCCGGCCGGGCCGGGCTGCCGGGCGGAGATCGGCCGGCCGCGCGACACCGCGTGGGCGGCGGCCGTGGACACGCTCTCCGCCGGGCTCGCGGTGGCCGTGGACTACGCGCACCGGCGCGAGGAGCGGCCGGTGTTCGGCACGCTGACCGGCTTCCGGGAGGGGCGGGAGGTGCGGCCGGTGCCGGACGGCGGCTGCGATCTGACCTCCCATGTGGCGCTGGACGCTTGCGCGGCGGCGGGCGGGGACGGCGCGGAGCTGCGCACCCAGCGCGAGGCCCTGGCCGCCCTCGGCGTCGACGGGCGGCGCCCGCCGCTGTCCCTGGCCTCCACCGACCCCGCCGGCTACGTCCGCGCGCTGGCCGCGGCCGGTGAGGCGGCGGAGCTGACGGCCCGGGGCGGGCTGGGCGATTTCGGCTGGCTGTCCCAGCGGAAGTAGGAGCTTCCCGGGATGGCGGGTGCAGTGGCTCCCCGGGACCGCGGAAGTAGGGGCTTCCCGGGATTGGGGTGCGGGCCCCGGGGACACGCCCCCGCACGCGATACTGGCCCCATGACGGAGACGACGATCGGCATCGGCGGTGCGGCCGAGAGCACCGACATGGTGCTCAACATCGGCCCCCAGCACCCCTCCACGCACGGCGTGCTCCGGCTGCGTATCGTGCTGGACGGCGAGCGCGTCCAGCAGGCCGAACCGGTCGTGGGATATATGCACCGGGGCGCGGAGAAGCTCTTCGAGGCCCGCGACTACCGGCAGATCATCATGCTCGCCAACCGCCACGACTGGCTGTCGGCGTTCTCCAACGAGCTGGGCGTCGTGATGGCGGTCGAGCGGATGCTCGGCATGGAGGTCCCCGAGCGCGCGGTGTGGACCCGCACCCTGCTCGCCGAGCTGAACCGGGTCCTCAACCATCTGATGTTCCTCGGTTCGTACCCGCTGGAACTGGGCGGGATCACCCCGGTGTTCCACGCCTTCCGGGAGCGCGAGGAGCTCCAGGCCGTGATGGAGGAGATCTCCGGCGGCCGGATGCACTACATGTTCAACCGGGTCGGCGGTCTCAAGGAGGACCTTCCGGCGGGCTGGACCGGCCGGGTCCGCGACGCCGTCGCCTCGGTCCGCTCCCGGATGGACGTCTACGACGGGCTGGTGCTCGGCAACGAGATCTTCCGCGGGCGCACCCGCGGGGTGGGCGTGCTGTCCGCCGGGGCGGTGCACGCGTACGGGGTGTCCGGGCCGATCGCCCGCGCCTCCGGGGTCGACTTCGATCTGCGGCGCGACGAGCCGTACCTCGCGTACGGGGAGCTCCGGGACACCCTGAAGGTCGTCACCCGGACCGAGGGCGACTGCCTGGCCCGGTTCGAATGCCTGCTGGAGCAGACGCACAACGCCCTGGACCTGGCCGACGCCTGTCTGGACCGGATGGCGGAGCTGGCCCCGGGACCGGTCAACCAGCGGCTGCCCAAGGTCCTCAAGGCCCCGGAGGGCCACACCTACGCCTGGACGGAGAACCCGCTCGGCGTCAACGGCTACTACCTGGTCTCCAAGGGCGAGAAGACCCCGTACCGGCTGAAGCTGCGCTCCGCCTCGTTCAACAACATCCAGGCGCTCACCGAACTGCTGCCGGGGACGCTCGTCGCCGACATGGTGGCGATCCTCGGCTCGCTGTTCTTCGTCGTCGGCGACATCGACAAGTAACCGGCCCCGCAACGGACGACGGCCGCCGCCCGGGTCCGGGCGGCGGCCGTCCTGCCGTGCGGGGTGACGCCGTTACGAGATGGCGCTGCGCAGCTCCGCGACGTCCAGCTGCTCGGTCTCGTCGTGCGCGGTCAGGTCGATCACCTTGCCGACGGCCCGGTTCTCCGGCGTGCCGGTGCGGTGCGCGGCGAGCGCCTCCTCGCCCACCACGTCGGCCAGGTCCTCGTTCTGCACGGACTCGATGGCGGCGCGCGCCTTCTGCGTACCGAAGAAGTCGAAGCCGCCCTGCGGCACCGGCTGGCGCCGGGCGGCCGACGGCGGGACGACCGCGCTGGCGGCCGGCACCGGGCGCGGCGCGTGCAGCGCCTGCGAGGGCCGGGCGGGCGGCAGCGCGGCGGCGTCCCGGGCCGGGGGCAGGGCCTGGGAGGGCCGGGTCGGCAGCAGGGCCGGCTGCGGCCCGGCGGGCCGGCGCTCGGCGGGCAGCGGTGCGGACGCCTGCTGCCGGACCGCGGGTGCGGCGGGCTCCGGGGCGCGGGTGTCGAGGACGCTGCGGCGGGCCTGCTCGGCGGCGCGGCGGGCCTCCTGGAGCGCCCGGTTGCGGCTCAGGTCCTCCAGCGCCTGGGCGGCGCGCAGATAGGCGCCGGGCGTGGGGGTGGAGCGGGCGGCGGGCAGCTCGCGGGGGGCCGTGGCGGCCTCCAGCGCGAGCCGGCGGCGGCTCTCCAGCACGCTGGCGCGCTCGGTCTCCGCGGTGGCGTACCGGCGCAGCAGCGCGGCGTGCTCGCCCCGCAGACCGGCGAGCTCCACGCGCTTGCGGCGCAGCTTCGCCTCCAGCCGGGCGCGCAGCTCGCGGGACTCCTCCAGATCGGCCTCCAGCTCGGCCGCGCGCTCCTCGGCACGCCATTCGTCGCTCGCGCGGGCACGCGTCAGCTCCGCGACGCGACGGCCTGCCTCCTGGTCCCAGCTGCGCATCAGATACGCGCCGGTGACGGCGGCGGCCGCGGCGGCGGCGACCAGTCCCCGCAGGACCAGCGGCTCGGCGAGCAGCCAGGCTCCCGCGGCACAGAGCACCGCGACTCCGGCGACGGCCGAAGGCGGAAGGATTCTGTGCAGTGGGGGTGAATGGCGGTGGCGTCCACGTGGCATGGCGTGAAATTTACCGTGCGTCCGAGCGGATTGGGGCGCCGCCAGGCAATCTGTTCCCCGGCAGTTACCTGACGGCCCCTGAATCCCCGATTCCGGCCGCGCTACTTCTTGATCAGGCTCTTGGAACGCAGGTATTCCGCTGCCACGTCCGCGGGCTTGGCGCGCTCGGCGTCCACCTTGCGGTTCAGCCCGGCCAGATCCTCGGTGGTGAGCACCTCGGTGAGCCGGCCCAGGGCGTCGGCGATGTCCTGGGCACCGGCGTCCTCGGCATTGACCACCGGCAGCACGTTGTCCGCGTTCTGGAGCTTCTTGTCGTCCTCCAGGAAGACCAGGCCGAAGCTGTCCAGGACGGCATCGGTGGTGGTGGTGAGGACCAGCTGGTCCTTGCCGTCCTTGACCGCCTGCTTGGACTGCGGGGTGCCGACGCCCTTGGGGTCGATGCCGGCGACGTCGATGCCGTAGGTCTTCTTCAGTCCGGGGGCGCAGAAGGGCCGGACCTCGCACTCGTCGCCCGCGGCGATGCGCACCTTGATCTTGGCGGCGCCGAGATCGGAAAGGGTGGTCAGCTTGTTCTTCTCGGCGAATTCCCTGGTGACCGCGAAGGCGTTCTGGTCGACGGCCTTCCCGGCCGGAAGGACCTTCAGTCCGCGCGGGGCGGCGAGCTTCTCCAGCGCGGCGACCGTGGCGGCGGTGTCGCCCGAGGCGACGGGCTTCGCCTCGGCGGCCTTCGCCCCGTTCACCTTCGCGTTGAGGAATTCCGCGATCGTCGCCGCGTATTCGGGAACGACGTCGATCTCGCCCTTCTCCAGGGAGGGTTCGTACAGTTCGCGGTTCTCCACCGTGGTGACCGAGGTGCTGTATCCGGCGTCGGCGAGGACGCCCGCGTACAGCTCGGCCAGGACCTTGGATTCGGTGAAGGCGGCGGCGCCCACGACGAGCGAGCCCTTCTTCTGCGACCCCTTGTCCGGGGAACCGCCCTTGTCCTTCTCCAGGCTGTCACCACCGCAGGCGGCGAGCGAGCCCGCGAGGGCGATGATGCCGATGACCGCGCCTGCGGTGCGCGAGATCCTGCTCATGGTGTTCTCCGTCCGGGGCCGTGGGGGCCGTAGATGACATGCGGAAACGGTGGGGCGGGCGGGCCGGGGCTCATGCCGTCCGGCGGCGGCGCATCGGTGACAGCAGCCGGTCGGCGGCGAGCAGCACCGCCTCCACCAGCAGGGCCAGCACGGCGACGAGCAGGGCGCCCGCGACCACCTGCGGGGTGTTGTACGTGTTGAAGCCGGCGGTGATGATCCGGCCGAGGCCGCCCTGGCCGGCCATCGCGGCGATGGTCGCCGTGGCGACGACCTGGACGGCGGCGGAGCGCAGCCCGGTCATCACCATCGGGTACGCCAGGGGGAGTTCGACGCGGAGGAAGAGCTGTCCGCCGGACATGCCCATGCCGCGCGCGGCCTCCGTCACCGAGCGGTCCACCTCCGTCATGCCGACGTAGGCGTTGGTCAGCAGCGGGGGCACGGCGAACAGCACCAGGGCGATCACCGTCGGCACGTATCCGGCGTTGCGCAGGGGCGAGACCATGAAGAGGGCGAGCACCGCGAAGACGGGGATCGCCCGTCCGATGTTGGAGAGGTTGACGGCGAGCGCGCCGCCCTTCCCCAGATGCCCCAGGAGGAACGCGACGGGCAGCGCGAGCGCGCACGACAGGACGAGCGCCACCCCGCTGACGTACAGATGCTCCCCGAGCCGGTGGGCCACCCCGCTCTCCCCCGTCCAGTGGTCCCCGGTGGTGAGCCAGGTCCAGGCGTCCGCGAGCACTCCCATGGTCAGACCGCCTCCGCCGTGCGCCGGCCGCGAGGGGCGGCGGATATCCGGGTCCAGGGGGTGAGCAGCCGCTGCACGCCGAGCAGCAGCAGGTCGGCGACGACCGCGAGCAGCACGCAGAGCACGGAGGCGGCCAGCACCTGGGCCTTGAAGAAGCTCGGCAGGGCCTCGCTGATGAGATTGCCCAGCCCGCCGCGGCCGACGATCGAGCCGACGGTGGTCAGCGCGATCGTGGAGACCGTGGCGATGCGGACCCCGGCGATCAGCGCGGGGAGCGCCAGCGGCAGTTCCACCTCCCACAGCAGCCGAACCGGCCCGTACCCCATCCCCCGGGCGGCGTCCTTCGCCTCCTGGGGGACGGCTTCGAGTCCCGCCAGCGTGTTGCGGACCAGGACGGTCAGCGAATACAGCACCAGCCCGGTGACGACCAGCGCGGCGGAGAGGCCGAACAGCGGCAGCAGCAGCGAGAACATGGCGAGCGAGGGAACGGTGTAGAGCACCGTCGTCAGCCCGAGCACCGGTCCGGCGAACCGCCGTCCGCGCCGGGCGAGCAGCGCCAGCGGAAACGCCACGGCCACACCGATCGCGACCGAGACCGCGGTGATCCAGATGTGCTGGACCGTGGCGTCGGTCAACTCCTGGCTGCGGGAACGGAGATACTCCCCGCAGATCCAGTCGTTCGTCACCAGGCAGTTCTGTCCGGCCATCCCGTCCCCACCTCCCGGATGCGCTCTCGTACTGATGTCCGGCGAGCCTATCCTCGACCACTGACAATCACCGAGGCCGTGGTATTCCGGCAACACGTCCTTCACAGAACTCGCGCCACAATGGGGACCCATGATCCGTTTCGAGCACGTCACCAAGCGCTATGAGGACGGCACCACGGCGGTCGACGACCTTTCCTTCGAGGTCGCCGAGGGCGAACTGGTCACGCTCGTCGGCCCGTCGGGCTGCGGCAAGACGACCACCATGAAGATGGTGAACCGGCTCATCGAACCGACCGAGGGGCGGATATTCCTCGACGGGGACGACATATCCGCCATCGACCCCGTCCGGCTCCGCCGCCGCATCGGCTATGTGATCCAGCAGGTCGGCCTCTTCCCGCACCGCACGGTCCTGGAGAACACCGCGACCGTGCCGCATCTGCTCGGCTGGAAACGCGGAAAGGGAAGGGCGCGCGCGGCGGAACTCCTCGACCTCGTCGGACTCGATCCTTCCGTTTATGGCGACCGCTATCCCGAACAGCTCTCCGGCGGCCAGCGCCAACGCGTCGGCGTCGCCCGCGCATTGGCCGCCGACCCGCCCGTCCTGCTGATGGACGAGCCTTTCGGGGCCGTCGACCCGGTGGTCAGGGAACGGCTCCAGAACGAATTCCTGCGCCTTCAGGCCCAGGTCCGCAAAACCGTCCTCCTCGTCACGCACGACATCGAGGAGGCCGTCCGCCTCGGCGACCGGATCGCCGTCTACGGCCAGGGCTCGATCGAGCAGTTCGACCCGCCGGCCACGGTGCTCGGCGCCCCGGCCACTCCGTACGTCGCGGACTTCGTCGGCGCCGACCGGGGGCTCAAGCGCCTCTCGGTCACCCCCGTCGAGGAGGGCGACCTCGACCGCCCCCCGGTCGTCCACCTCGACGACCCGCTGGACACCGCCACCGCGCGGCTGCGCGCGGAAGGGGCGCGCTGGGCGGTCGTCCTGGACGGCGAGGATCGGCTGCACGGCTGGATCCCCGCCGGGGGGACGGAGTCCGGGACCGGGGGCACGGTCCGCGAGCACGCCCGCCGGATGGAGGCCTGGCTCCCCGTCGGCGCCTCGCTCAAACAGGCGTTCGCCACGATGCTCCAGCACGACGCCGGCTGGATCGCCGTCATCGACGAGGAGGAGACCGGCCGCTTCCTCGGCGTCCTCACCCCGGCCCGGCTCCACGAGGCGCTGCGCCGCTCGGTCGGCGCGGACGGCCGGGACGTCTCCCGGGCCGAGGTCGACGTGGAGAGCGTCGCGGGCATCGCCGGGCGGGAGGCCTCCTGACCGCCGCTCAGTTCTCGCTGAGCCGGCTGCTCAGCCACTCCAGCGCCGCCGGGATCTCCCGGCGCCAGGTGTTGAAGTTGTGCCCGCCGCTGTCCAGCACGATCGACGAGACCTGGGCCGGCCGCTTCACCTTCGCCACGAACCGGCGCGTGTCGGCGTAGTTCGACTCCCCGTGGCGCGACGTCGTCACCAGGAAGGAGGAGTCGGGCTGCGGCCGGTTCTCCAGGGTCCACAGCAGATCGGCACGCTCGCGCGCGGCCCGGCTGCCGTGGAACAGGTCACCGGTCGTCGGGTCCTCGGCCGCCTTGTAGTACGCCGAGAGACCCGCGCTCGCGGTGTAGCGGTCCGGATGGTGCAGACCGATCTTCAGGGCGCAGTACCCGCCGGTCGAGTTGCCGATGATGCCCCAGTTGCGGGCGTGCCGGCCCACCCGGTAGCCCGCCGACACCGCCGGCGGCAGATCCTTCGCGAAGAAGGTCTCCGTCTTCGGACCTCCCTTTATGTCCACGCACTCGGTGTCGCGCGGCGGCGCCACCGTCGGCCGCAGCATCACCAGGACCATCGGCTGGGCCCGCCCGGCCCGCACCCGCTCCAGAGCCGTCCGGGGGTAGGCCAGCCCCTTGATCAGGTTCTCCGCGGTCCCCGGATAACCGGTCAGCACCACCACGGCGGGGAACCTCCGCCGGGCGAACGCCGGCTGGAAGTACTCCGGCGGCAGATACACGTACGCCGAGGTCTCGATCCCCGAGTGCCGCCCCGCGATCACCACCTTGTCGATCCGGCCGACCGCCGCCGGACGCGAACCGCCCGGACCCTCCGGCCGCTGCGTCCCCACCCGGACGATGTTCTTCGCCGCCAGCGTCCCCCGCGCCTGGTCGGTGACCACGCCCAGCTCCTGCGTACGCCCGAACAGATCCGCCCAGGAGCCGTAGAACAGGAAGGAGTTGTTGGCCAGCAGCGCCACCGAGACGAAGACCGCGAGCTGGGTGCCCAGCATCAGCCCCACCCGGCCGCACACCGCGGCGGCGCTCCGCCGGGCCAGCCGGGGCCAGAGCCAGATGGTGGCGGCGAACAGCACGACGGCACTCGTGATCGCCAGGATCAGCACTGCGTGACCGGTAAGGCCCATGGCGGTTGAACTTTCTTGTCAGGAAATTTCCGGGTGCCGGATGAACCGGTCCCCCGGAAGCCTCGTCCTAGAGGGCGCACCTCGTCCGGAGGGCCTCGGCCGACGGACTCCACACTCTCGCGCGGAGCTACGGAAGCATGTCTGTCACGCTAGATGGGGATAAATCAGGAACGGTTCCGATGGGCGTACGCAGGTTCGTCCACGCACCACGGGCCGAAGCCGTGCCGGGACTCGTCGGCACCGCCTGCACCGCCGTCGGCCTGATCGACATCGCCGCGGGCGTCTTCCCGCGCTTCCGGCACAGCCGGATGCACACCCTCGCCGAGGTGCTGCCCGGCGCCCTCGGCCCCTTCGCCGCCGCCCTCGCCCTCAGCGCGGGCGTCCTGCTGCTGCTCCTGGCCCACGGCCTGAAACGGCGCAAGCGGCGCGCCTGGCGGGCCGCCGTGGTCCTCCTGCCGGCCGGTGCCGTCGCCCAGTTCACCTACCGCCATTCGGTCATCGGCGTCCTCGTCTCCCTGGCCCTGTGCTGGCTGCTGCTGCGCCACCGGAGCGAGTTCGCCGCCCTCCCCGACCCGCGCAGCCGCTGGCGCGCCCTGGCCAACTTCGTGCTGCTCGGTGCCGGTTCGCTGGGGCTCGGACTGGTCGTCGTCAGCGTCCACCCGGGCCGGCTGGTCGGCAGCCCGAGCATCGCCGACCGCCTCCAGCACGTGCTGTACGGCCTGTTCGGCTTCGAGGGACCGGTCGAGTACGCGGGCGACACCTCCTGGACCGTCGCCTACTCCCTGGGCGCGCTCGGCCTGCTCACCGCCGTCACCACCATCTATCTGGCCTTCCGCCCCGAGCACCCCGCCGCCCGGCTCACCGAGGACGACGAGACCCGGCTGCGCGCCCTTCTGGAACGCCACGGCGGCCGCGACTCCCTCGGCCACTTCGCGCTCCGCCGCGACAAGGGCGTCGTCTTCTCACCCAGCGGCAAGGCCGCCGTCTGCTACCGCGTCGTCTCCGGCGTGATGCTGGCCAGCGGCGACCCCATCGGCGACGTGGAGGCCTGGCCCGGCGCCATCGAACGCTTCATGGACGAGGCCCGCGCCCACTCCTGGACCCCCGCCGTCATGGGGTGCAGCGAGACCGGCGGCGAGGTCTGGACCCGCGAGACCGGACTGGACGCCCTGGAGCTCGGCGACGAGGCGGTGGTGGACGTCGCGGATTTCTCCCTGGCCGGACGGGCCATGCGCAACGTCCGTCAGATGGTGAAACGCATTGAGCGCGGCGGCTACGTCACCCGGGTCCGGCGCGTCGCCGACATCGGCGAGGCCGAACTGGCCCGCATCCGCCGCGCCGCCGCCGACTGGCGCGGCACCGACACCGAACGCGGCTTCTCCATGGCACTCGGCCGGATCGGCGACGAGGCCGACCGGGACTGCTTCGTCGCCACCGCCCACAAGCCCGACGAGGACGCCGCCGACTCCCCGTACGGCGATCTCAAGGCCGTCCTCCACTTCGTCCCCTGGGGCACCGACGGCATGTCCCTCGACCTCATGCGCCGCGACCGCTCCGCCGACCCGGGGATGAACGAGCTGCTGATCGTCGCCTCCCTCCAGGCCGCGCCCCGGCTCGGGATCAGCCGCGTCTCGCTCAACTTCGCGATGTTCCGCTCCGCCCTGGCCCGGGGCGAGAAACTGGGCGCGGGCCCGGTGCTGCGCGTCTGGCGCGGGCTGCTGGTCTTCCTCTCCCGCTGGTTCCAGATCGAATCGCTGTACAAGTTCAACGCCAAGTTCCGGCCCCGCTGGGAGCCCCGCTTCGTCGTCTACCGCACCGCCCGCGACCTCCCCCGGATCTCCTTCGCCGCCATGCAGGCCGAGGGCTTCGTCACCCTCGCACTCCCCCGCCCCCTGGCCCGCCGGCTCTCCCCCGGCGGCCGCCGCCCCTGCCCCCACACCCGAGCCTCCTCCGGGGAGCACGGCATCCACGCCGCCTGACCGCGCCCCCTCAGGCCCTACGCTGGTCGTATGAGTACGTTGCAAGGACGAGGCACGGTCCAGGGCCTGCCGGAGTGGGACCGCTGCGCGGTCATGGGCGTCGTCAACGTGACCCCCGACTCCTTCTCCGACGGGGGCCGCTGGTTCGACACCACGACGGCCGTCAAGCACGGCCTCGACCTGGTCGCGGAGGGCGCCGACCTGGTCGACGTCGGCGGCGAGTCGACCCGCCCCGGCGCCACCCGGGTGGACGAGGCCGAGGAACTGCGACGCGTCGTACCGGTCGTGCGCGGGCTGGCCTCCGAAGGCGTCACGGTCTCCGTCGACACCATGCGGGCCCGCGTCGCCGAGCAGGCCGTCGCCGCCGGCGCGGTCCTGGTCAACGACGTCAGCGGCGGCCTCGCCGACCCCGACATGGTCCCCGTCGTCGCCGCCGCCTCGGTGCCCTTCGTCGTCATGCACTGGCGCGGCTTCAGCGAGTCGATGAACAGCCGCGCGGTGTACGAGGACGTCGTCACCGAGGTCGTCGACGAGCTCCGCGCCCGGATGGACGCCGTGGTCACGGGCGGCGTCGCCCCCGAACGGATCGTGATCGACCCCGGCCTCGGCTTCGCCAAGGAGGCCGGTCACGACCTGTCCCTCATCGCCGGACTCGACGCCCTCCACGGCCTCGGCCGGCCCCTGCTGGTCGCCGCCTCCCGCAAGCGGTTCCTCGGCCGGGTCCTGGCCCGCGAGGGCGCCGCCCCGCCGCCCGCCCGGGAACGCGACGCCGCCACCGCCGCCGTCTCCGCCCTCTCCGCCGCCGCCGGGGCCTGGGCCGTCCGGGTCCACGAGGTGCGCGCCACCGCCGACGCCGTCCGGGTCGCCCGCGCGGTCGAGGGAGCCGCGTGAACGACCCCCGGGACGACCCCGCCTCCGCCGCCGCCGACATCGAGGCGGTCGAACGGGCCAACACCGCGTTCTACACGGCCGTGGAGGAGGGCGACCTGGACGCGCTCACCTCGCTCTTCCTGCCCGGCGAGGACCTCACGGTCTCCTGCGTCCACCCCGGCTGGCCGGTGCTCACCGGACGCCGCGAGGTCCTGCGCAGCTATGCGCTGATCATGGCGAGCACCGAGTACATCCAGTTCTTCCTCACCGACGTCGTGGTCTCCATGACCGGGGACACCGCGCTGGTGACCTGCACCGAGAACATCCTCAGCGGCGGCCCCGCCGAGGAGGGCGGCTCGCTCGGCCCGCTCGTCGGCCAACTGGTCGTCGCGACCAATGTGTTCCGCCGCACTCCGGACGGCTGGAGACTCTGGTCGCACCACGGATCACCCGTACTGGCCGAAACCGGCGAGGAAACGGACGAAGAGTCCCCCTCCTGAGTGGGTTCCCCCACACCCTCGGGCCCAAAGACGACGCGAGGGGGTTGGAACCGGGCACATCGGGGTACGAGGGCCAGTCGGCTACCAGTCCCGTGACGCCCTGTCCATAGCCCCCATGGGGGAGGGGTGTCCGTGCGCGCGGGTAGATTCGGATCCGGGTACACCGCCGCCCGCACGCGGCCCTGCACCCCTTCGACAACAACAGCAGGAGTGATTCGCGTGGATCGTGTCGCGCTGCGCGGCCTCAAGGCCCGTGGGCACCATGGCGTCTTCCCCAAGGAACGGGAAGAGGGGCAGACGTTCATCGTGGACCTGGTGCTCGGCCTCGACACCCGCCCCGCGGCAGCCGCCGACGACCTCACGAAGACCGTGCACTACGGCGTGGTCGCCGAGGAGGTCGTCGACGTGGTCCGGGGCGAGCCGGTCGATCTGATCGAGACCCTCGCGGAGCGCATCGCCCAGCAGTGCCTCGCGCACGAAGGCGTCCAGGAGGTGGAGGTCGTGGTGCACAAGCCGGACGCACCCATCACCGTCCCCTTCGACGACGTCACCGTCACCATCACCCGGAGCCGAGCATGAGCGCATTTTCCACCGAGGGGCAGAGCGACCCGACCGTACAGCCGGTGCCCGCCGCCGTCGTCGAGCAGGTGGACGCCGCGGACATCACCCTCTCCAACCCCAAACGGGCCGTGCTCTCGCTCGGCTCCAACCTGGGCAACCGCCTGGAGACCCTCCAGGGGGCCATCGACGCCCTGGAGGACACCCCCGGCCTCCGGGTCAAGGCGGTCTCCCCGGTGTACGAGACGGAGCCCTGGGGCGTCGAGCCGGGCTCCCAGCCCTCGTACTTCAACGCGGTGATCGTCGTGAAGACGACGCTGCCCCCGTCCTCCCTGCTGGAGCGCGGCCAGGCCATCGAGGAGGCCTTCGACCGCGTCCGCGACGAGCGCTGGGGCCCGCGCACCATCGACGTCGACATCGTCGCCTACGCGGACGTGGTCTCCGACGACCCCGTCCTCACCCTCCCCCACCCCCGGGCCCGTGAGCGCGCCTTCGTCCTCGCCCCGTGGCACGACGTGGACCCCGAGGCCCAGCTCCCCGGCGCCGGACCGGTCGCCGAGCTGCTGGACGGCGTGGGCCGCGGCGGCGTTCTCCCCAGGACCGATCTGGAACTCCGGCTGCCCGAGTAGTCGTTAGGCTCATCGCAGACAGCAGGACAGGAACAGGCGGCGAAGGGCGGCTCACCCGGTGAAGCAACTACGGCTCGGAGTACTGGCGGGCCTCTTCGCCGCCGCCACGATCCTCTCCTGGGGCGCCGCCCGCCTCTGGAGCGCCTTCGGCACCCTGCCCGCCGTCCCCCTGGCCGCCCCCATCGTGCTCGCCGTCATCGCCGTCGTCCTGCTGGCCACGGCCCTCTCCCTGCGCGCCCGCTTCCGCGCCCAGCGCGAACGGCGCCCCGGCGCCAAGGGCGTCGAGCCGATGATGGCCGCCCGCGCCGTCGTCTTCGCCCAGGCCAGCGCCCTCGTCGTCGCCCTGGTCGCCGGCCTCTACGCCGGGGACGGCATCTTCCTCCTCGGCTCCCTCGACATCCCGCCCCGCCGCGACCAGGCCGTCTACGCGGGCTTCGCCGTCCTCGCCGGCATCGCGGTCGTCGCCGCCGCCCTCTTCCTCGAACACGTCTGCAAGCTCCCGGACGACAGGGACGGCGACGGCAACGGCAACAAGAGCGCGGCGGGGGCGTAGCGGGCACCGTCCGTACCGGTCACCACATCTCGCGGGCCAGATGCCCGTTGACCAGGAACGTCGGGTACGGAGCAAGCCGATACCCGTAGAAGGTGAAGGGCTTTCCCGGCGCCTTCCGCAGCCGCACATCGCTGACCTCCACCCATGCCGACTCCGACGGCTCCAGCGCATGGTGTTCGGGTCGGAACGTTCCCCGGGAAGCCCACGCGTCGACCACCACCAGATGCGAGGCCGTCCCCTTCGGACGAGGCGTGAACCGCGCACCGATCACCTCGGCGAGCTGCGTCAGGAATCCGACGTTCGCGCTCACCAGAACCCGTCCGGCCCACGTTCTGCTCCGGCAGCCGTCGCCGTCCGCGTACCCGTCCAGGAAGCCTTCGAACACGGTCATGTCCCGCAGGACGACACGCGGGAATCCCTGCCGCATGTGGTGCGCGTCGCCGCCGGTGTACTGACGCATCGCATCGGCGAGGTACGAGGAGACCACGCGCACACGAAAACCGGGCACGTCCCGTCCCAGGTACCCGGACGGGCGCGTCACCGCTTCCAGCCGGGCACGGAGCCCCGTCGCGGCCAGAAGGCTCCGCGCGTACTTCGCCGCGAACCACTCGTCGTTCACCACCAGCGAGAGGTAGTTCTTCCCGACGGTTCCGTCCGCGCACGTCGCCCCGACGACATAGCCGAAGTCGTATCCGGGCCGGATCACCAGCCTTCGACGGCACAGCTTCCTGGGATGGCTCCAGGCGAGCACGGTGCCGGCCGCGTCCCTCGCGTGAACCCAGCCGTCCGGGGTGCCCAGCAACTGGTCGGGCGAGACCGTGAAGACGGCGTGGCTCGTCACCACGTCCACGGCCTCACGCGCTTTGGCGGCCGTCACCTCGATGACCGTCGTCCGCGCTGTTCGGTCCCCGTCCAGTGTCCAGAGGCGGAAGCCCACCGCCACGCCCGCGGCCCGCTCCCGCCCGCCCACGGCATTCACCGTCTGCCTGCTCGGCAGTCCGTAGCCCATGGCCTTTCCCCCCGGATCCGACATCGGTCGTGATCCAGGAGAATAGGGCCGGCCTCTGACAATCCGGCTAGCGCGCCAGTATCAGGCTCATCGCCTCGGCTCGGGTGGAGGAGTCACGCAGCTGACCCCGCACCGCGGAGGTCGTCGTCTTCGCGCCCGGCTTGCGGATGCCCCGGACCGACATGCACATGTGCTCGGCCTCGATGACCACGATGGCGCCACGTGCTTCCAGGATGCGCATCAGGGAGTCGGCCACCTGCGTGGTGAGGCGCTCCTGCACCTGCGGTCGGCGGGCGAACACCTCGACCAGGCGCGCGAGCTTGGACAGCCCCGTGATCTTGCCGCTCTCCGCGGGGATGTACCCGATGTGGGCGACCCCGTGGAACGGAAGCAGGTGGTGCTCGCAGAGGCTGACGATCTCGATGTCCTTGACCAGCACCATCTCGTCGTGGCCGAGGTCGAACGTGGTCGTGAGGACGTCCTCGGGCTCCTGCCGCAGGCCGGCCAGGATCTCCTTGTAGGCCCGCGCCACCCGCGCCGGCGTCTCCCGCAGGCCCTCCCGGTCCGGGTCCTCGCCGACGGCGATCAGGAGCTCGCGTACGGCCGCCTCGGCCCGCTTCTCGTCGAACTCGCCGATCGAGCCCTGGCCGTCCAGCGTCACCGGGTCGGTCATCTGTGCCTCGTTCCTCTGTGCCTTATCGCGGTGCCATCCGCGCAGGTGTACGGAAATGCCGCGCCCCCACAGGCTAAAACCTGGGGGGCGCGGCATCCATTCCGGGCCCGGTGCGGGCCCCGTGACGGGGGCCACACCGGGGACGGGTCTAGCTCTCGGGGCGGTCCTCCGTGACCGACTCGGCGGGGGTGTCCGTGACCGAGCCGTTGGTCGTGGTGGCGCCGTTGGTGAGGGCGAGCTCCTTCGGGGAGAGCACCGGGGGCCGGGTGGACGGCGTGCGCCGTGACGAGCCGGTCCACGCGGGGCGGGCCGGGCGCTTGACGATCGGGGCGAAGATCTCGGCGATCTCCGCCTTGCCCAGGGTCTCCTTCTCCAGGAGCTGGAGGACCAGGGCGTCCAGCACGTCGCGGTTCTCGACGAGGATCTCCCACGCGTCGTTGTGGGCGGTCTCGATGAGCTTCTTGACCTCTTCGTCGACCAGCGCGGCGACCTCTTCGGAGTAGTCGCGCTGGTGGCCCATCTCGCGGCCCACGAACGGTTCGGTGTTGTCGCCGCCGAACTTGATCGCGCCGAGCCGCTCGGTCATGCCGTACTGCGTGACCATCGCGCGGGCCGTCGCGGTGGCCTTCTCGATGTCGTTCGCCGCGCCGGTGGTCGGGTCGTGGAAGACCAGCTCCTCGGCCGCGCGCCCGCCCAGCATGTACGCCAGCTGGTCGAGCATCTCGTTGCGGGTCGTGGAGTACTTGTCCTCCTCCGGGAGCACCATCGTGTAACCGAGTGCGCGGCCGCGGGAGAGGATCGTGATCTTGTGGACCGGGTCCGACTGGGGGGAGGCCGCCGCGACCAGGGCGTGTCCGCCCTCGTGGTACGCGGTGATCTTCTTCTCCTTCTCGGACATGATCCGGGTCCGCTTCTGCGGACCCGCCACGACGCGGTCGATGGCCTCGTCGAGCGTGGCGTTGTCGATGAGCTTCTGGTTGCTGCGCGCCGTGAGGAGCGCCGCTTCGTTCAGCACGTTCGACAGGTCGGCACCGGTGAAGCCGGGCGTGCGGCGGGCGACGGCGCCGAGGTCGACGTCCGGGGCGACCGGCTTGCCCTTCTGGTGGACCTTGAGGATCTCCAGACGGCCCTGCATGTCGGGGCGGTCGACCGCGATCTGCCGGTCGAAGCGGCCCGGACGCAGCAGCGCCGGGTCGAGGATGTCCGGCCGGTTGGTGGCGGCGATCAGGATGACGCCGCCCTTCACGTCGAAGCCGTCCATCTCCACGAGGAGCTGGTTGAGCGTCTGCTCGCGCTCGTCGTGGCCGCCGCCCATGCCGGCGCCGCGGTGGCGGCCGACGGCGTCGATCTCGTCGACGAAGACGATCGCCGGGGCGTTCGCCTTGGCCTGCTCGAAGAGGTCGCGCACCCGGGAGGCACCGACACCGACGAACATCTCGACGAAGTCGGAGCCGGAGATCGAGTAGAACGGGACGCCCGCCTCGCCGGCGACGGCGCGGGCGAGCAGGGTCTTGCCCGTACCGGGAGGCCCGTACAGCAGGACGCCCTTGGGGATCTTGGCGCCGACGGCCTGGAACTTCGCCGGCTCCTGGAGGAACTCCTTGATCTCCTGGAGCTCCTCGACCGCCTCGTCCGAACCCGCCACGTCGGCGAAGGTCGTCTTGGGGGTGTCCTTGGTGATCAGCTTGGCCTTGGACTTGCCGAACTGCATGACCTTGGAGCCGCCGCCCTGCATCTGATTCATCAGGAACAGGAAGACGACCACGATGAGGACGAACGGCAGCAGCGTGAAGAGGATCGAGACGAACGGGGACTGCTTCGACGGCGAGACGGTGTAGCCCTTGTCGATGTCACCGCTCTCGAACTTCTTCTGCAGCGCGTCGGCGATCTGGACGCCCTGGTCGCCGATGTAGCTCGCCTGGAACTTGCTGCCGGACTCGCCCGAGAGCTTCTGGCCGTCCTTCAGCTCGATCTTGATGATGTGATCGTCACCGGTGGTGAGCTTGGCCTCGTCCACCTGGTTCTTATTGATCGCCTGGATCACCTTGCCGGTGTCCACCGTCTTGTAGCCGCCACCCGAGCCGACGACATTCATCAACACGACCACGGCGAGGACGGCCAGCACGATCCACATGACCGGCCCACGGAAGTATCGCTTCACGTCCATCCATACGGAGCGGAAGCCGCCCCGTCCCTCCTGCCCGTAGGTAAATGCTGCTGTGAGTAAAGACTGTTCTTCGGACGGTACACCGGCATTGTCACCGACGTCCGCCTGGGACGTCCGGGAAACCCGCCTTCGAAGGCTCAACGGCGGGCCGCCGGCGAGGGTTCCCCGGCCCCGGCGCGGGTTGTTCCGGCGTGGTCAGCCGCCGTACACGTGCGGGGCGAGGGTGCCGACGAACGGGAGGTTGCGGTACTTCTCCGCGTAGTCCAGCCCGTAGCCGACGACGAACTCGTTGGGAATGTCGAAGCCGACCCACTTGCAGTCGAGCGCGACCTTCGCCGCGTCCGGCTTGCGCAGCAGGGTGCAGATCTCCAGCGAGGCGGGCTCGCGCGAGCCCAGGTTCGACATCAGCCAGGACAGCGTCAGACCCGAGTCGATGATGTCCTCGACGATCAGGACGTGCTTGCCCTTGATGTCGGTGTCGAGGTCCTTGAGGATCCGTACGACCCCGGAGGACTGAGTGCCGGCGCCGTACGAGGAGACGGCCATCCAGTCCATGGTGACGGGGGTGGACAGCGCGCGCGCCAGGTCCGCCATGACCATCACCGCGCCCTTGAGGACACCGACGAGGAGCAGGTCCTTGCCGGCGTACTCCGCGTCGATCTTCGCGGCCAGCTCGACGAGCTTCGCGTCGATCTCTTCCTTGGTGAGGAGCACCGCCTGGAGGTCGGCACCCATGTCCTTCTCGTTCACCCGCGTCTCTTTCTCCGCCTGGCGGGTCCGGGACGTGGTCCCGGGCCCGGACGGCCGCTCGCCCTGCATGTCAGCACGCTTGTGCGTCAGCTCTGCCGAATGACCAGTCTGCCACCCTGACGCAGGGCTTCGACGCGGCCGGGGAGGTTGATGGCCTGCTGGCCGCGCCAGCCGGTGACGAGACGGTCGACTTCCTCGATGTGCCGGGCGAACAGCGAACCGGCCGGGGAACCGGCTTCTATGGCGGCGCGGCGCAGGACGCGGCGGCGCACGGCGGGCGGCAGCGCGTGCAGTTTGGCGCATTCCAGCCGGCCCGCGTCGTCGCGCACGTCACGTCCGGCCTCGGCGGCCCAGGTGTCGAGGGCGTCCGCGTCGTCGCGGGAGAGCTGGGCCGTCCGGGCGAGCGCCTCGACGACCCCCTTGCCCAGGGCCTTCTCCAGGGCGGGCAGGCCTTCGTGGCGCAGCCGGGAGCGGGTGTAGGCGGGGTCGATGTTGTGCGGGTCGTCCCAGACGGGCAGGGACTGGGCCAGACAGGCGGTGCGGGCGGTCTGGCGGTCGAGCTGGAGGAAGGGGCGGCGGTAGCGGCCGGCGGGTCCGGAGGCGGCGGCCATGCCGGACAGGGAGCGGATGCCGGAGCCGCGGGCGAGTCCGAGCAGGACGGTCTCCGCCTGGTCGTCGCGGGTGTGGCCGAGCAGGACGGCGGCGGCGCCGTGGCGTTCGGCGGCGGCGTCGAGGGCGGCGTAGCGCGCGTCGCGGGCGGCGGCCTCGGGTCCGCCGTCCTGGCCGACGTGGACGGCGACGGCCTCGACGGGGTCGAGGCGCATGGCGGTGAGGCGGCCGGCGACCTCGGCGGCGCGGAGGTCGGAGCCGTCCTGGAGGCCGTGGTCGACGGTGATGCCGCCGGCGCGGACGGGAAGCTTGCGGGCCTCGAAGGCGAGTGCGGAGGCGAGGGCCATGGAGTCGGCGCCGCCGGAGCAGGCGACGAGGACCAGGGGGCCCCGGGGGTTCAGGGAGGTGTCGGGCCGTTCGGCGAGGGCGGGGGCGCGCCCGCCGGAGCCGGCCCGGACGAGCTCGGGGCGCGGGGCGCGGCCGGTCCGTCCGGCGTGTTCGGCCCGTTCGGCGTGTTCGTTGAGTACGTCGTGGAGTACGCGGCGGACCGCCAGGCGTATCGCCGCGACCGCAGGATGGGGACCCATGTCCGGTGCCCTTCGTGAAGTTCTGGAGAGGTGCCTCCGAGTTCCGGGACGGGAAGGAGTGCCGTCACTCAGAGTGCGTCGATGGTGACAGAGCAATGCCGTTCATCGAGCATTGCACGCCTTCCCATGCCCCTACGGTCCCTCGGATGGGTGATTACCGGCGCGTTGCCCTCGCGGAAGTGTCCGGCGAGCGCCCCCCTCGTCCATGATCCGCCGGGCAGGTCAGCCTCCGGCGCGTCCCTCAGCGGTGCACCCGGGCGATCCAGTCCTCGGGGGCGGCGATCTCCGCCTTGGTGGGCAGGGTGTTGGGCGAGGTCCAGACGCGGTTGAAGCCGTCCATGCCGACCTCGTCGACGACGGCGCGCACGAAGCGTTCACCGTCGCGGTACTGACGGAGCTTGGCGTCGAGGCCGAGGAGCTTGCGCAGGGCCTGGTCGAGGCGGCTCGCGCCGCGCGCCCTGCGCTGCTGGAACTTCTCGCGGATCTCGCCGACGGAGGACACCACCTCGGGGCCCACGCCGTCCATCACGTAGTCGGCGTGGCCCTCCAGGAGGGACATCACCGCGGTGAGGCGGCCGAGGATCTCGCGCTGGGCGGGGGTCTGCACGATCTCGACGAGGCTGCGTCCGCCGTCCTCGCCGTCCTCGCCCTCGGGGCGTCCGCCGGAGAGGGACTGGGCGGCCTCGCGGAGCCGTTCGAGCACGGTCATCGGGTCGACGTCGGTCTCGTCGAGGAATGACTGGATCTCGCCCTGGAGGTGGTCGCGGAGCCAGGGCACGGCGGTGAACTGGGTGCGGTGGGTCTCCTCGTGGAGGGCGACCCAGAGGCGGAAGTCGTGGGGGTCGACCTCCAGCTCCCGTTCGACGTGGACGATGTTCGGGGCGACCAGCAGGAGCCTGCCGCCGCCCTCGGCGGAGGCGGGCAGGTCGCGGGTGGCGGGGGCGAAGGTCTCGTACTGGCCGAGGACGCGGGAGGCCAGGAACGACAGCAGCATCCCGACCTCGACGCCGGTCACCTTGGAGCCGACCGCGCCGAGGACGGCGCCGCCCGCGCCGTTGCCGCGCCGTTCCTCCATCTTCTCCAGGAGGGGGCGCAGCAGTTCCCGGAAGCCCGCGACGTTCGCGCGGATCCAGCCCGCCCGGTCGACGACCAGGACGGGGGTGTCCTCCGGTTCGGTGCCCTCGGGGATCATCCGGGTGAAGGCGCGGACGTGCTCCTCGGCCGCCTTGGCGTGCCGGCGCAGCTCCGCGACGACCTCGCGGGCCTCCTCGCGGCTCACTTCGGGGCCCGGCCGCACAAGCCGGGTCGCGGTCGCGACCGCGAGATTCCAGTCGACCATCCCGGCACCACCGATGCGCGTCATGCGTCAACCGTACGTGCTGCGCCCTTGATGCGGAGCGGTGTTGACGGTCCGGAGGGCGGCGTCCGGCCGGTCAGCGGTGGCCGGACGCCAGGGCGGTGGCGAGGGAGTCGAGGGCGGACTGGGCCTCGGCGGGGGCGGTGGTGCCGGAGGCGAGGAAGGCGAACGCGAGCAGCCGGCCGCCGGGGGCGACGACGGTGCCGGAGAGGGTGTTGACGCCGGTGAGGGTGCCGGTCTTGGCGCGGATCAGGCCGGTGCCGCCGGACGCGGTGGTGTAGCGGCCGCTGAGCGTGCCGCTGAAGCCGGCCACGGGGAGGCCGGTGAGGACGGGGCGGAGTTCGGGGTGGCCGGGGTCGGCGGCGCGGGCGAGGAGTCCCGCGAGGAGGGCGGCGGTGACCTTGTCCTCGCGGTCCAGTCCGCTGCCGTCGGCGACGGTGACGCCCTTGAGGGGCAGTCCGAGCTTCTTCAGCTGGGCGGTGACGGCCTGTCCGCCGCCCCGGAAGTCGGCGGGCCGGCCCGCCGCGTGCGCGGTCCGGCGGGCGAGGGCCTCGGCGATGTCGTTGTCGCTGTTGGTGAGGGCCCGTTCGACGAGGGCGGAGAGCGGGGCGGACAGATGGCGGGCGACGGGCGCGGAGGTGGCGGCGGCGCGGCCGGGGGCGGCGCCCTCGCCGGTGTCGACGCCGGCCTGTTCGAGGAGTTTCCCGAAGGCGTCGGCGGCGTCGCCGGCCGGGTCCTCGCTGCGGGGCGCGGGTCCGCTGGAGCTCTTGTCGAGCCGTCCCTCGTCGATCATCAGGGCGCTGAGCGGGGCGATGTTCTCGTTGGGGCCGATCGGGTGGAGCGCCGGTCCGGAGTAGGCGGAGGTGTCGTAGCGCAGCCGTACGGAGCGGACGCCGCCGTCCTTGAGGGCGCGGGCGGTGTCGGCGGCCAGGGTGCGCAGGGCGGCCCGGTCGAGGGTGGGGTCGCCGCCGCCGACGAGGGTGACGGTGCGCAGGTCCTTCGAGGCGCGGACGGTGGTGGGGATGCGGTCGTCCGGGCCGAGCGCGGTGAGCGCGGCGACGGTGGTGGCGATCTTGATGGTGGAGGCGGGGGTCATGGGCGTGTCGGCGGCGACGCCGTAGAGCCGCTCGCCGGTGGCCGTGTCGATGACGACGGCGCTGCGCCGGGTGCCGAGCGCGGGGTTCCTGAGGAGCGGGTCCAGGGTGGCGCGCAGGGGGGCGGTGGCGGGGGCGTCGGCCGTGCGGGGCGCGTCGCCGGACGCGGCGCCCAGGGGGGCGAGGACGGCCGGGGCGCTGGGGGCGGGGGCGGGGGCCGCGAGGGTGCCCGGCTCGTGATGTGCGCCACCTGTACGGGTCCGGGCGGCCGCCCAGTCCTGCTCGGCCTTACGCTGACCCGAGTCCCAGGGACCGGCGGCGAGGACGGCGCCGGCGGCGAGCGCCAGGCCCAGGACGGCGGAGACGGCCGTGAACTGCCGGTCGCTCAGTCCGTTGCGCGGAGACGGGTGGTCCGTGAGGATCCTCCCCTTCAGCGCGGAGAGCGGGTTGAACGACGGTCTTTTCACCGGCTCGGCCACCGTTGACCAGCCCCTTTCGCGAGCACACATCTCCGTGGGGGACACTTAACCACCAGTCGTATGTGTTGATCATGGAGGAGCCACCCGTGGAGTTCGACGTCACCATCGAGATTCCGAAGGGTTCGCGGAACAAGTACGAGGTGGACCACGAGACCGGTCGGATCCGCCTGGACCGTCGACTCTTCACCTCGACCAGCTACCCCGCGGACTACGGCTTCGTCGAGAACACCCTCGGCGAGGACGGCGACCCGCTGGACGCGCTGGTCATCCTGGACGAGCCGACCTTCCCCGGCTGCCTCATCAAGTGCCGCGCGATCGGCATGTTCAGGATGACGGACGAGGCCGGCGGCGACGACAAGCTGCTGTGCGTGCCGGCCTCCGACCCCCGGGTGGAGCACCTGCGCGACATCCACCACGTGTCGGAGTTCGACCGCCTGGAGATCCAGCACTTCTTCGAGGTCTACAAGGACCTGGAGCCGGGCAAGTCCGTCGAGGGCGCCGACTGGGTCGGCCGCGCCGAGGCGGAGGCCGAGATCGAGGCCTCGTACAAGCGCCTGGAGGCGCAGGGCGGCGCTCACTGACGCAGGGCCGTTCCCACCGTTCCGTTTGAGGTTCGGTACGGCGTTCCGCGGGCGGTACACCTTCACGGGTGTGCCGCCCGTTCGGCTGTCCGCCCATAGCCGTGGCCATACTGGGCAGGAGCGCGGCCGAGGACGCGCAGCCGATGAGGAGCGAGGTCGAATGGTGGCGGAACCGGGCGGTCCCGATGACGAGAAGCCCCAGTCCGACGAGGCGCGCAGCGCCTTCTCCCAGCCTGCCGGGGTGGAGAGGTCCACTCCGGTGGAGGACGACCATCCGACGTCGGAGTTCGCCCTTCCGGAGGGGCTGACGTCCGAGCCGCAGGGCCCGGCCCAGGGTTCCGGTTCGGGTTCCGGTTCCGGTTCGGAGACGATCGGTTCGGCCTTCGCCCCGCCCAGTACGTACGACGTCCGCACCTCCCCTCCGGCCTTCACCCCGGCGCACGGCATCCCGATGGTCCGGCTGACCCGGGAGGCGCCCTGGCAGGACCGGATGCGCACGATGCTGCGGATGCCGGTGGCCGAGCGCCCGGCGCCGGACGCCGTGCAGCGGCACGACGACGCGGGGCCCGCCGTGCCTCGGGTGCTCGACCTGACGCTGCGCATCGGCGAGCTGCTGCTGGCCGGGGGCGAGGGGGCCGAGGACGTCGAGGCGGCGATGTTCGCGGTGAGCCGCAGTTACGGGCTGGACCGCTGCGAGCCGACGGTGACGTTCACCCTGCTGTCGATCTCGCACCAGCCCTCGCTGGTCGACGACCCGGTGACGGCGAGCCGCACCGTGCGCCGCCGGGGCACCGACTACACCCGGCTGACCGCGGTCTTCCGGCTGATCGACGACATCACCAGCGAGGAGGCGGAGGTCTCCCTGGAGGAGGCCTACCGGCGGCTGGCGGAGATCCGGCGCAACCGGCACCCGTATCCGGGCTGGGTGCTGACGCTGTCCGCGGGGCTGCTGGCGGGGGCGGCCTCGGTGCTGGTGGGCGGTGGTCCGCTGGTCTTCCTGGTGGCCGCGCTGGGCGCGATGCTCGGGGACCGGCTGGCCTGGCTGTGCGCGGGGCGGGGGCTGCCGGAGTTCTACCAGTTCGCGGTGGCCGCGATGCCGCCGGCCGCGATGGGGGTGGCGCTGACCCTGACGCACTGGTCGGACGTGCGGCCGTCGGCGGTGATCACCGGTGGGCTGTTCGCGCTGCTGCCGGGGCGGGCCCTGGTGGCGGGGGTGCAGGACGGGCTGACCGGCTACTACATCACCGCGGCGGCGCGGCTGCTGGAGGTCATGTACTTCTTCATCGCCATCGTCGCCGGGGTGCTGCTGGCGCTGTACGGGGGGCTCCAGCTGGGGGCCGAGCTGGACCCGGAGGCGCGGTTCATCACCCATGACCGGCCGGTGGTGCAGATCCTGGCCTCGATGATGCTGACGCTGGCGTTCGCGATCCTGCTCCAGCAGGAGCGGGCCACGGTGCTGGTGGTGACCCTGAACGGGGGCGTGGCCTGGGTGATCTACGGGGCGATGGCCCGGACGGGGCATCTGTCGGCGGTGGCGTCCACCGCGGCGGCGGCCGGTCTGGTGGGGCTCTTCGGGCAGCTGTTCTCGCGGTACCGCTCGACGTCCTCGCTGCCGTTCATCACGGCGGCGATCGGTCCGCTGCTGCCCGGTTCCGCGACGTACTTCGGTCTGCTGGGCGTGGCGCAGAACGAGCTGGACCGGGGCCTGGCCTCGCTGTCGACGGCGGTGGCGACGGCGCTGGCCATCGCGATCGGGGTGAATCTCGGGAGCGAGATCTCCCGGATGTTCATGCCCGGGGTGGTCGGCCGGTCGAGCCGCCGCGCGGCCAAGCGGACGCGCGGCTTCTGACTCCGGACAGGACCCGGGCCCCGGGCTGCGGGCTCAGCGCTTGGCGTGCCGGCCGCCGCGGCGGGCGGCCGGGGTGGTGCCGGGGGCGTGGTCCGGGTCGTCGGCGCCGCCGTCGGCGGCCTCCTTCTTCGACTTGGAGCGGGCGCGCAGGAACTCGATGCCGATCGGGACGACGGAGATCAGCACGATGAGGACGAGCATCGCCTCGATGTTCTCGTGCACGAAGTCGATCTGGCCCAGCCCGGCGCCCAGCAGCGTCACGCCGACGCCCCAGAGGACGCCGCCGATGATGTTGAACGTGATGAAGGAGCGGTAGTTCATCCGGCTGACGCCCGCGATGATCGGCGTGAACGTCCGCACGATGGGCACGAAGCGGGCCAGGACCAGCGACTTCGGCCCGTACTTCTCGAAGAACTCGTGGGCCTTCTCGACGTTCTCCTGCTTGAAGAGGCGGGAGTCCGGGCGGCTGAAGAGCGAGGGGCCGACCTTGCGGCCGAAGAGGTAGCCCACCTGGTCGCCGATGATCGCGGCGAGCGCGACCAGGACGCAGACCAGCCAGAGCGGGGTGTCGAGCTTGTCCGTCGTCACCAGCAGACCCGTGGTGAACAGCAGCGAGTCGCCGGGCAGGAAGAACCCGATCAGCAGTCCGGACTCCGCGAAGACAATGGCCAGCACACCGATCAGACCGAACTCCCCGATGAGGTAGTCCGGATCCAGCCAGCTGGGTCCGAGCGCAAGCGTATTCAAGGGTCCGGGCTCCAGGATGTGGGTCGATGGCGGCTGCGTGGCCGCCCAAAGCTATCAACGCCGCGGACCGCCTCCGGGTTCCACCGGCCCCCGTGGAGATGCACAGGGGATGAAGCGGGGCAAAACTCATCTCCAGGAGGTGCCACACCATGGGCATTGAGGAGTACGGCGGCGGCCAGACGGCCCAGTCCGATGTGCTGGTCGTCACGACCAATGACGTACCCGGACACCGGGTGACGCAGGTCATCGGGGAGGTGTTCGGTCTGACGGTCCGCTCCCGCCACCTGGGCAGCCAGATCGGCGCCGGACTGAAGTCCATGATCGGCGGCGAGCTGAAGGGACTGACCAAGACGCTCGTCGAGACCCGCAACCAGGCCATGGAGCGCCTGGTCGAGCAGGCGCGGGCGCGGGGCGCCAACGCGGTGCTGATGATGCGCTTCGACGTGACGGAGGCGGCCGACGTCGGCACGGAGGTCTGCGCGTACGGGACCGCCGCCGTGATCAGCAAGGAGTGAACGGGTGCGGGGGCGGGCGCCCGCCCCCGCACCGCTCAGCCCCGGCGTCGCGCGTTGGCCTCGATGGCGTCCCTCAGGTGCTCGGCCAGGCCCGGCCGCATCGAGTCGTAGAACGCCTTGAACCGCGGATCGGAGACGTACATCTCCCCGAGCCCCCGGTGCATCTCCGTGGAGCACTCGTAGAACCAGCCCGTGATGTGGAGCCGGTGCTCCTCGGCCATGTCCATGGCCCGCTCCCCGTCGGCGGGCTCGCCGTCCGCCATCAGGGCGTCGTAGCGCTCGCCCCAGGAAGCGACCTCGGCGTGCATGCGCTGCCAGTCCTCCTTGGTGTAGCGGGCGGCCCGGCGCTGCGACTCCGCGTAGGACTCGGTGCCTCCCCAGCGGCGCTCGGCCTCCTCGGCGTACCGCTCCGGGTCCTTGTCCCCGAAGACCTCGAACCGTTCCTCGGGCGTGAGGTCGATACCCATCTTCCGTGCCTCCATGGCTCTCTCCACCGCATCGGCCATCCGTTGCAGTTCGGCGATCCGACGCTCCAGGAGGGCGTGGCGGCGGCTCAGGTGCTCCCGCGCGTCCGCGCCCGGATCGTCGAGCAGTGCCGCGATCTCGTCGAGGGGGAAACCCAGCTCCCGGTAGAACAGGATCTGCTGGAGCCGGTCGAGGTCGGCGTCGTCGTACCGCCGGTGGCCCGCGTGGCTGCGCCCGCCGGGCGAGAGCAGTCCGATGCCGTCGTAGTGGTGCAGCGTGCGCACCGTGACCCCGGCGAATCCGGCGACCTGTCCCACGGAGTACTCCATGGCTCCCCCGCTCCTTCCCTGTGGTCGGTACATGTCCGAGCCTCGGTCCTGACGTGACGTGAGGTGCAAGCCCGAAATCCCGCACCGTTCGCCCGATTTGCTGGGTTATCAGCCTTTTGCCTGGCTAGGGTGACCCCATGGCCACCGATTCCGCCGCCCCCGCCGCACCGGCCCCCGCGCGCCGGCTCCTGCTGCTCATCGTGCCCGCCCTGGCGGTCGGCGTGGCGTCGGCCCTGATCCTGCTGGGGGTGAGCCTGCTCGCCGAGTCGTTCCAGGACGTGCTCTGGGAGACGCTGCCGGACGCGCTGTCGATCGGCGGCTACTCCTCGCTCTGGATGATCGTCATGCTCACCGCGATCGGCCTGGTGACCGGACTGGCCGTACGGGCGGTGCCCGGCCGGGCCGGACCCGATCCGGCGACCATGGGCCTGGTCGACCCGCCGCTGCCCCCGCTGGTGGTGCCGGGACTGCTGGTGGTGACGGTGCTGGCGCTGGCCGGCGGGGTCAGCCTGGGCCCCGAGAACCCGATCACCGCCGCCAACATCGCGCTGGCCTTCTGGGCGGGCCGCCGCCTCGTGCCGGACGCCCCGGCCGAGCTGTGGCTCGGGCTCGCCGCCGCCGGCACCATCGGGGCGCTCTTCGGCACCCCGGTCGCCGCCGCGCTGATCCTCTCCGAGACGCTCGCCTCCACCCCGGGCGCGGGCGCCCTGTGGGACCGGCTCTTCGGGCCGCTCGCGGCCGGTGCGGCGGGCTCGCTCACCATGACGCTGGCGGCCCACCCCAGCTTCGACCTGTCGCTGCCCGACTACCCCGGACCGCACTGGGGCGATCTGCTCTCCGCCGTCGTGATCACCTCGGCCGGCGCGCTGCTGGGGCTCGCGGCGGTGTACGCGTTCCCGCTGGCGCACCGGGGGTTCCGGGCGCTGCGCCACCCGGTCGTGGCGATGACCGCGGGCGGGCTGATCCTCGGACTGCTGGGGGCGCTCGGCGGCCACCTCACCCTCTTCAAGGGGCTCGACGAGGTGAAGACCCTCGCCGCCGACCCGGACGGCTGGTCGGCCGGGGAGTTCGCGGGCATGGCCGTGGTGAAGACCGCGGCCCTGGTGATCGCGGCGACCTGCGGCTTCCGGGGCGGCCGGATCTTCCCGGCGGTCTTCTGCGGCGTGGCGCTCGGACTGTGCGCCCACGCCCTGGTCGACGCGGTGCCCATCTCGCTGGCGGTGACCTGCGCGGTGCTCGGGATGCTGCTCGCCGTCACCCGGCAGGGCTGGATGAGCCTGTTCACCGCCGCGGTCCTGGCCTCGGACATGGACCTGATCCCGATGCTCTGCGTCGCCACGCTCCCCGGCTGGCTGCTGGTGACCGGACGGCCGCTGATGCAGCTGCGCGAGGACGGGACACCGATGCGGTAGCCCGGCGCGCCGTACGCCCCGGATGTCCGTATGGTCGGGAACGGTCCGTCACCGGAATCCCTCCGTCAGGCCGGCGCCAGCCGGGAAGGGCAGGTCAGCGATGCCGCTCCACAAGGGCTCCGCCGAGAGCGCCGAACCGTCCGACGCACGCCGCAGGCTCGCGCTCAACCCCTTCTTCGGCGAGGCCGACCCGGTCGCCGGAATGGAGTCGGCGCCGCCGCGCCACCGGATGCCCGACGGACCGCTGCCGCCGCACACCGCGTACGGACTCGTCCACGACGAGCTGATGCTCGACGGCAACTCCCGGCTCAACCTCGCCACCTTCGTCACCACATGGATGGAGCCCCAGGCCGGGGTGCTGATGGCCGAGTGCCGCGACAAGAACATGATCGACAAGGACGAGTACCCGCGCACCGCCGAACTGGAGCGGCGCTGCGTGGCGATGCTCGCCGATCTGTGGAACGCCCCCGACCCGTCGGCGGCCGTGGGCTGCTCGACCACCGGGTCCAGCGAGGCGTGCATGCTGGCCGCGCTGGCGCTCAAGCGCCGCTGGGCCGCGAAGAACGCCGACCGCTATCCGGCGACCGCCCGGCCCAATCTGGTGATGGGCGTCAACGTGCAGGTGTGCTGGGAGAAGTTCTGCACCTTCTGGGAGGTCGAACCGCGCTTCGTCCCCATGGAGGGCGAGCGCTACCACCTCGACCCGGAGGCCGCCGCCGCACTCTGCGACGAGAACACCATCGGCGTCGTCGGCATCCTCGGCTCCACCTTCGACGGCAGCTACGAACCCGTCGCCGAGCTGTGCGCGGCCCTGGACGCCCTCCAGGAGCGCACCGGCCTGGACATCCCCGTCCATGTGGACGGGGCGTCCGGGGCGATGGTGGCGCCGTTCCTCGACGAGGACCTGGTCTGGGACTTCCGGCTGCCCCGGGTCTCCTCCATCAACACCTCGGGGCACAAGTACGGCCTGGTCTACCCGGGCGTCGGCTGGGCGCTGTGGCGCTCGCCCGCCGAACTGCCCGAGGAGCTGGTCTTCCGGGTCAACTACCTGGGCGGTGACATGCCCACCTTCGCGCTCAACTTCTCCCGGCCCGGCGCCCAGGTGGTCGCGCAGTACTACACCTTCCTGCGGCTGGGCCGCGAGGGCTACCGGGCCGTGCAGCAGGCGTCCCGGGACGTGGCGACCGGACTGGCGGAGAAGATCGAGGCGCTGGGCGACTTCCGGCTGCTGACCCGGGGCGACCAGCTGCCCGTCTTCGCGCTCACCACCAGGCCGGAGGTGACCGCGTACGACGTCTTCGACGTCTCCCGCCGGCTGCGCGAACGGGGCTGGCTGGTGCCCGCGTACACCTTCCCCGCCAACCGGGAGGACCTCTCGGTGCTGCGGATCGTCTGCCGCAACGGCTTCTCCTCGGACCTGGCCGCGCTGCTCCTGGAGGACCTGACCCTCCTGCTGCCGGAACTGCGCGCCCAGGACCACCCGTTGAGCCGCGACCGGGCCCCCGCCACCTCCTTCCACCACTGAGGCTCAGCGGCTGAGCCGCGCGAACCTCCGCACCGCCGGCGGGAAGAACACCGCGAGCATCGCCAACGGCCAGAGCACCGCCAGGAGTCCGGCGTGGCCGGCGGCCCAGGAGTCACCGCCGCCGCCCGGGTTCCCGAACAGTCCGCGCACCGCCGTCGCGGTCGCCGACATCGGGTTCCACTCCACGGCCGCGCCCAGCCAGCCCGGCATCGACTCCGGGACGGCGAACACATTGGAGAGGAAGCCCACCGGCCAGACCAGGACCTGCACCGTCTGGACCAGCTCCGGCCGCCCGGCCACCAGCGCCAGCAGGATGCCGAGCCACAGCATCGCGAACCGCAGCAGCAGGAGCAGCCCCACCGCGCCCAGCGCCGCGGCCGCCCCGTCGTGCCAGCGCCAGCCCACGGCGTACCCCACCGCGCCCATCACCAGGAGCCCGGCCGCCGACTGGAGCATGTCCGCGACCGAGCGGCCCACGAGCACGGTGCCGGAGACCATCGGCATCGAGCGGAACCGGTCCACGACCCCCTTGTCGAGGTCCCGGGTGACCGCGAGCATCGTCCCCTCCAGGCCGAAGGCCATGGTCAGCGTCAGCATGCCGGGCACCAGGTACTCGGACGGGTCGCCCTCGACACCGCGGCCACCGCCCACCAGATAGGTGAACATCAGCAGCAGCATCACGGGGAAGACCAGGCCCACCGCGACCTGCACCGGCTGCCGCGCCCAGTGCGCGAGTTCGCGCCGGGTCATCGTCCAGGAGTCCGCCACCACCCAGGTCACCGCGCTCACGCGGACACCTCCACACGCTCGTCACGGCCGGTCAGGGAGAGGAAGACCTCGTCGAGCGTCGGTCGGCGCACGGCGATGTCGTCCACCGCGACGCCCGCCTCCTCCAGCGCCCGTACGGCACCGGCGAGCGCCGCCATGCGGTCGGCGGCCGGGGCCCCGACCGTCCGCCGGTCCGGGTCGGTCACCGCGCCGCCGGGCAGCAGCGCCGCCGCGCGCTCCAGCTGGGCGGCGTCCCGCACCACCACCTCGACGCGGTCGCCGCCGACCCGCGCCTTCAGCTCGTCGGCCGTGCCCTCGGCGGCCACCCGGCCGCCGTCCACCAGGGAGATCCGGTCGGCGAGCTGATCGGCCTCCTCCAGGTACTGCGTGGTCAGCAGGACCGTCGTGCCGGCCCCCACCAGGGAGCGCACCGCCGCCCACACCTCGGCCCGGCCGCGCGGGTCGAGCCCGGTGGTCGGCTCGTCCAGGAACAGCACCTCCGGATCGGTGATCAGGCTGGCGGCCAGATCGAGGCGGCGCCGCATGCCGCCGCTGTGGGCGCGGACCGCCTTGCGGCCGGTGCCGTCGAGCCCGAAGCGGGTCAGCAGTTCGTCCGCCCGCGCCCCGGCCCGGCGCGCCCCCAGGTGGTACAGCCGGCCGAACATCTCCAGGTTCTGCCGGCCGCCCAGCTCCTCGTCGAGCGCCGCGTGCTGCCCGAGGAGCCCGATCCGGCGGCGGACCTCGCCCGGCCGGCTCCGTACGTCGTGGCCCGCCACCTCGGCCCGGCCGGCGTCGGGCCGGAGCAGGGTCGACAGGATGCGGACCAGGGTGGTCTTGCCCGCGCCGTTGGGCCCCAGGACCGCGTGCACGGTGGACCGGCGCACGGTCAGGTCCAGTCCGTCCAGGGCGTACCGCGCCCCGTAGCGTTTGCGCACTCCCTCGACGACGATCGCGTCCGTCTCCATCGCCTCACCCCTTCGTAGTCAAACTTGACTAGTGCGAGGAACGAAAGGTAGGCGACCGCGCGCTATTCGTCAAACTTGATTAGTGGGCGTCCCCGGGATCCGGCACCCCGGTCGCGTACGGGTTCTCCTGGCCCTCGGCCAGCACCCCGACGAAGGGCTCGCCCTCGCCCGCGAAGACGTACGCCCCGCCCTCGATCCGGTCGATCAGGCCGCGCGTCCACTCCGCGCCCGCGTCCGCCGAGTGCACCCAGAGGTTCATGACCTCGCCGATGTGGCCGACCGCCTCGGGCCCGTCCTGCGGGATGTAGTGCTCGGTGACCGCGGCCCGCCAGACCGCCAGGTTCTCCAGCCGCTGCCGCAGCAGGGCGACCGCCTCGGAGCGCTCCAGGTCGACGATGAAGCCGATGCCCGCGGAGAGCACGTCCATCTTCTGGTCGTACGAGGTCAGCGCGGCGCGCAGCAGGGAGAGGTACTCCTCGGTGCCGCGCGCGGTGATCTCGTACTCGGTGCGCGGCGGGCCGCCGACCGTGCTCGGCGCCACCTCGTGGGCGAGCAGCATGCCCTGCTTGGCCAGCTGCTTCAGCGCGTGGTAGACGGAGCCCGGCTTGGCGTTGGACCACTCGTGCGCGCCCCAGTACTCCAGGTCGTTGCGCACCTGGTAGCCGTGCGCACGGCCGTGCTGGCGGACGGCGCCGAGGACCAGCAGCCGGATCGCGGACATGCCTCCACCCTCTCTGATCAACTTTGACCAGAGTAGCCGGGCGGGCGGACCGGCCCCCGCGGAGCCGTCCGGGCGGGTCAGAGCGGGAAGTGGCTCCGGCCGTGCTGGATGGAGATCCACTTCTGCGTGGTGAACGCCTCCACCGTCGCGTCGCCGTTCAGCCGGCCGTTGCCGGAGGCCTTCTCGCCGCCGAAGGCGACCAGCGGGTCGTCCTGGACGGTGGCGTCGTTGACGTGGAACATCCCGCTGTCGATCCGCCGGGCGAACCGCACCCCGCGCTCGGGGTCGGCGGTGTGCACCGCGCCGCTGAGTCCGTAGGGGCTGTCGTCCGCGATCCGCACGGCCTCGTCCTCGCCGTCGAAGGGGATCAGCAGCGCCACCGGGCCGAAGATCTCCTGGTGGAGCAGCGGGGAGTCCGCCGGGAGGCCGGTGAGCACGGTCGGCCCGACCAGCGTGCCCCGGGTGCGGCCCCGCACGAGCGCGGTGGCGCCCTCGGCGAGGGCCTGGTCGACCAGGGCCGTCAGCGCCTCGGCCTGGAAGGTGTTGATGACCGGACCGATCTCGGTCTCCGGATCGCGCGGGTCGCCGGTGCGGAGGGCGGCCACCCGGGCGGTGAACTTCTCGGTGAACTCGGCGGCGACGGACCGGTCCACCAGGATCCGGTTGGCCGCCATGCAGACCTGGCCCTGGTAGACGAAGCGGCTGAAGACCGCCGCGTCGACCGCGTAGTCGAGGTCCGCGTCGTCGAGCACCACCAGGGCGCTGTTGCCGCTGAGTTCGAGGATGACGCGCTTGAAGCGGGCGCCCGCGGTCGCGGCGACATGGCGGCCGGTGCGGTCCGATCCGGCGAAGGAGATCACCTTGGGGACCGGGTGCTCGATGAACGCGTCGCCTATCTCCGCTATGTCGGTGACGACGACGTTGAGCAGCCCGGCCGGCAGCCCGGCCTCCTCGAAGATCCGGGCGACCAGCCCGCCGCCGGTCACCGGGGCGTTCTGGTTGGGCTTGAGGACGACGGCGTTGCCGAGGGCCAGGGCCGGCGCGACGGACTTCATCGTCACCAGGAAGGGGAAGTTGAAGGGGCTGATGACCCCGATGACCCCGACCGGGACGCGGTAGAGGCGGTTCTCCTTGCCGTCCACCGGCGAGGGCAGGATCCGGGCGGCGGGGAGCAGGGCCTGACGGGCGGCCTCGCGCAGGAAGTCCTGGGCGGCGGCCAGTTCGTACCGCGCCTTGGAGCGGGTGCCGCCCAGTTCGTCGACGATCGCCTCGACGATGTCGTCGGCCAGCTCCTCGGTGACGCGCACCGCCCGCTCCAGCACGCCCCGGCGCTCGTGCGCGGTGGCGGCGGCCCAGTCGCACTGGGCGCGCTCGGCGGCGCGATAGGCCCGGTCGACCTCGTCGGCGGTGGCGACGGTGATGGCGGCGAGCTTTTCCCCGTTGTAGGGATTGAAATCGATGATGTCCCACGAACCCGATCCGGCGCGCCATTCACCGTCGATGTACTGCGCGGCCAGCTCGTGGAAGAAGGACATGCGATCCCTTAACTCAGGTGCAGACTCCTGCGGTCGCGCCATCGTACTGAAATCTCAGGAGAGTTGGAGAAGTCCTCGCAGGAGATCCCGGCTCTCCTCGGGCCCGGGGCTCTCCTCGTGGAGACGCGTCATCGCCTTTTCGTACTGGGCGACCTCTTCTGCCTTGTCCAGATAGAGCGCACTTGTCAGCTGCTCCAAATAGACAATGTCCGACAGATCGGATTCCGGGAATCGAAGCATCGTGAAAGCACCGCTCTCGCCCGCGTGCCCGCCGAAACTGAAGGGCATCACCTGGAGCGTGATGTTGGGCCGTTCCGACATATCGATCAGATGCCGCAATTGCGCCCGCATCACCTCCCGTCCGCCGTACGGACGGCGCAGCGCGGCCTCGTCCAGGACGGCGTGGAAGCTCGGGGCGCGTTCGGAGACGAGGGCCTTCTGGCGTTCCAGCCGCAGCGCGACGCGGCGGTCGATCTCGGCCGCGGGGGCGCCCCTCATGCCCCGGGAGACGACGGCGTGCGCATAGTCCTCGGTCTGCAACAGACCGTGCACGAACTGGACTTCGTAGATCCGGATGAGCGAGGCGGCGCCCTCCAGGCCGATGTACGTCTGGAACCAGCCGGGCAGGACGTCTCCGTAACTGTGCCACCAGCCCGCCACGTTGGCCTCGCGGGCCAGGCCGAGCAGGGATTCGCGCTCCGCCTCGTCCGTGACTCCGTAGAGCGTGAGCAGGTCCTCGACGTCCCTGGCCTTGAAGCTCACCCGTCCCAACTCCATGCGGCTGATCTTCGATTCGGAAGCCCGGATCGAGTAGCCGGCCGCTTCCCGGGTGATGCCGCGGGAGTCCCGCAGCCGCCTGAGCTGCGAGCCCAGCAGGATGCGCCGCACCACGGATCCACTCGACTCGCCTGCCGCCACCGGTCCAACCCTCCCCATCGCTTCCTGGGCATCGGGGCACCCCCGAACCCCAAGAGCCGGATTCTGCCATCAAAACGCTTCAGCCCGTACTCATTCGATTACGGAAATGAGAAGAGATCCGGAACCCCTCGATTCCTCCCCAGGGAAGAAATAGCCAAGAACCGGCACGGGGTCGGACAGGTCCGGCGCGTGCACGTGCATCTGCCCTTGCATCTGCCCTGCGCATTCGGAACCATGGGCCTCGCGCACCTGCGTGCTCGTTCGTGTTGTGCCGCTGTACCCCGCGTACCCGTAGTACCCGATACAGCCGCGATTCCCGGGAGTGCCTCGCATGGGGACGAATGGATCGACGATGCTCGAGCCGTTACGGCAGGGGCTTCCCCCCATCGATCCCTCCGCCGTCTCCGGATCGGCCACCTGCACCCTGCCGGCCCGTTACGAGGCCGTCGGCGGGGCCAGGCAGTTCACCCGGGCGACGCTCAACGGCTGGGGTCTGCACGAGCGTTTCGACGATGTCGCGCTCGTGGTCTCCGAACTCGTCACCAACGCACTGCGGCACGCGCTGCCGGACGACGCCGCGCGCGAGTGCCAGGACCCGCCCGTGCGGCTGCACCTGATGCGCTGGACCTCGCGGCTGGTGTGCGCGGTGCGCGACCCCAGCCGGGAGGGGCCCGTGGCGTCCGAGGCCGCGGACTCCGCGGAGTCGGGCCGGGGGCTGTTCCTGGTGGAGTCCTTCAGCGACGGCTGGGGCTGGCACCCGTCACCCGTATTGACTACGGAGAGTGCGACCGCCGGGGGTCCCCCGCGCGGGAAGGTCGTCTGGGCGCTGTTCCGGCTCTCCGATCCGGCGTGACGCGCGGCGGAACGGAACGCTGACCCCCGCGGGGGCCCGGCGCACCCCCCGGGGTGCCGTCAGGCCTCCGCTATGAGGTGGTCGAACTCCCCGTCCTTCACGCCCAGCAGCAGAGCCTCTATCTCCGCGGGCGTATAGACCAGGGCCGGCCCGTCCGGGTGCCGGGAATTGCGCATCGCCACGTCCCCGTCGGGCAGCTTCGCGAACTCCACGCAGGAACCCTGGGAGTTGCTGTGCCTGCTCTTCTGCCAGACGACTCCGCGAAGCTCTGTGGCCGCCATGCCGTTGTACACGTGGTGCACAGGAAGCTCCCCGAGTTGCAAGGTGCAAGTGTCAACTGTCTCGGATCATAGCTGTGTTCAAATTCCCGTGCATGAGCGGATGCATGAGCAGATGCACGTGCACGGGGGGTGTTCCCTCGGTTACTCATTTCCGTCCCGTCATCCCCCAGGACGTGCGGGAGTTCCCCGTGGTTGAGACGCGCGGGAAGCCGGTTCGGCTCCCGATTACGGGAGTTGGTCACAGGGATCGATGGCCGGGCCACTGGTAGCTTGGACGGCCATTCGTCATCCAGGGGGAATTCCGCATGTACCGAATCGCACGTTCCGGCGCTCTCCTCGCCACCGGTCTGCTGGCCGCGCTGGCGCTGACCGGGTGCAGCAGCGACGGCCCGGACATCGACGAGGACCGGGGCTCGCCCCATACGGACGCCCCCGCACCGGGCGGCAGCGAGGACTCCGCCTCGGGCGGGTCCTCGGCCGCGGGCGACCTCAAGGCGCTCGAAGGGGCCTGGGCCGGGCAGACCGACGGCAAGGCCGTGGTGCTGTCCGTCGCCGCCGGGAAGGCCGTGGTCGTGGCCGACGCCCATGTGTGCACGGGCAGCGCCAAGGACATGGGCAAGCCGATGCTGGAACTCAACTGCGCCGACGGCGACACCGCGCGGACCATGGGCACGATCGAGTCGAACGACGGGAAGAAGGTCGTCGTCTCCTGGGACGCCGGCACCGAGGACACCCTGGCCAAGACCGACGCCGACGCGCTGAAGGGACTGCCGGACCTGCCCGGACTGCCGACCCCGTAGGGCAGTGTGACGACAGGGCCTAGGACCGGCCGCGCCCGCCGCCGTCCAGCCCCCGGGAGAAGTCCTCCAGCGCCCGCAGGAGCAGGTCCGCCCCGTTGCGCAGAAAGGGGTCGGGACCGTCGGGTCCCGGCTCGTCCCAGCGCTCCAGCGCCTCGCGGACCGGCGACCAGTCCGGCACCCGCCGCTCCCGTACGGCCTTGGCGCCCCGCTCGGTGGCCCGGCGCAGCGCCTCGGCCAGCGGGGCCGCGGCCCGCACCGGAGTGGCGCCGCGCTCCGGCAGATGCGCCTCCATCAGCATCGCGACCCGGCCGAACTGGGCCAGGGCGTGCTGGGTCTCGTCGGCCGCCGCGCGGGACATGCCCCGGTGGCGGACCGGTTCGTGCTGGGCGGTGGAGACCGCCTCCTGCCAGGCGACGCGGGCGTCGCGGGTGGCGAGCAGGGCGTGCCGGACGTCGTCGTGGCCCCGGTCGTCCGGATCGGCGTACTGGTCGACGACCGCCGCCGCGTACCGCCCGTCCGCCTTGAGCCAGTCCCCCAGCCGGCCCCGCAGCCTCGGCGTCTCCCAGGCCGGGTAGACGGCGTACGAGACCATCGCGAGGAGCCCGCCGAGCAGGGTGAGCAGAACCCGTTCGAGAATGGTCTGGGAGAGGTCCTCGCCGGCCATGCCGAGCAGGAAGACCACGTACGCGGCGATGCACGCCTGGCCGACGGCGTAACCGGTGCGCATCAGCAGGTACATCAGCAGGGCGCAGGCGACGGCGAGCACGGCGGAGAGGCCGGCGCGCGGATGGGCGGCCTCGACGACGACGCTGGCCACGAAGACGCCGACGACGGTGCCGCCGAAGCGGGCCACGGAGCGTTCGTAGGTCTTGGAGAACTCCGGCCGCATCACCATGACGGCCGCCATGGGCACCCAGTAGCCGTGGCCGAACGGGAGACCCCGGCCCAGCAGATAGCCGGCCGCGCCGACCACGGTGATCCGGATCGCGTGCCGGAGGACCGGGGAGCCGTGGTGCAGCTCGCGGCGCATGGACCGCAGCACGACCGGGACGAGCCGCAGCAGTCCGGGCCGCCGCTGGTGCTCGGCCGGGAGCCGGCCCTCCCGGCCCGCCTCGATGGCCTCGGTGGCCTCCTCCGCCCGCGCCCGCTCCTCGCGGGTGCCCTCGCCCTCGGCGGCCTCCATGACGTCGGCGAGCAGGGCGGCCAGCCGGTCGGCGGCGCGGAGCGGCGGACCGGCCAGCAGCGCCCCGGTGTCGGGGGTCCTGAGCGCGGCGACGGCGGGGCCGGGGAGCTGTACGGGGTCGCCGTGGCGGATGGCGCGGGCGGCGGCGTCGAGCAGGGCGCCGGCGGCGGCCAGCAGTTCGCGGACCCGGTCGCGTTCGGCGCCCTCGGAGGGGACGCCCATCGCGGGGTCGGCCAGCGAGGCGAGCACCGGGCGGATCCGCTCGGCGAGCCCGCGTGAACCGTGCAGTTCGGCGGGGCGGCGGCGGGCCTGGCGGGCGGTGACGGCGGCGGCCTCGCGGGCCAGCATCAGCGGTTCCGGGTCGAAGTGGGCGACCGGGTCGTGGCGCAGCCGGCGGGCGTAGTCCGCCTCGGCCGCCAGGGCGTCGGCCAGGGCGTCGCGCTGGGCGCCCCACCGGCGCACCGGGAACAGCACGATCAGCGCGGCCTGGACGACCCCGCCGAAGGTGATCATCACGGCGTGCAGGGCCGCCTCGGCGACGGAGGTGGGCAGCGTGATCGTCACGAGCATGATCGCGACGTTGGACGCGGCGATGATGCCGCCGGTCGGCCCGGCCGCCCAGGCCAGCCCGGCCACGAAGGTCCACACCACCAGCAGCACCAGGAAGAGCAGGAGATGGGGGCCGGTGACATAGCCGAGGAAGGTCGAGAGGCCCAGGCTGAAGCCGGAGACCAGGGCGAGCACGGGCCGGGGGCGCCAGCTGCGCTGGAAGGTCGCGATGGCCGCCTGGAACGCCCCGAAGGCGGAGCTGGCGGCGACCACGGGGCCGAACAGGGCCAGGCTCACCCCGATGACCAGGGCGAGCCCGGCCGCGCCGCGCACGGCGATCAGCGGTTCGAGACGTGCCCTCTCGATCGTCAGCCCCGAGCGGGCGGTCTCCCTCAGCGCCCGGAGCCAGCTCATGCCCAGAGCCTAACCGGAATTACCGATATGCCCGAGTTGTCGTGCGCCGGTCGTCCCCTGCCGACCCCCTCGGGAGATCGTCAGTCCCGCAGCTCCGGTGCGCTCCCGCCCATCCGGGCGCGGTCGGCCGCGGCGGTGCCATGGGTCCAGCCGTCGAGGTCGCTGGCCCCCCGGACCCGGGTGGACGTCGTCCTCGGGAACATCCGCTCCGCCGCGTCCGTGACCGCCACGTCCCGGGCCGCCAGCACGGGCAGCAGTCCGGATCCGCCTCCGGGGGCGCGGCCGTCGGCGGCGGCGCCCTCCGCGTCGGCCTCGGCGGTGGCGCGGGCCGTGCCGTCGGCCAGCCGGCGGCCCAGCCGCTGGGCGTACGCCATCAGGAAGGACTGCCGGAAGGTCTTGGTCCGCTTGCGTCCTCCGGCCCGCTGGCCCGCCTCGGCCCGGGTCATCGCCGCCGTGCCCTGCACCAGCAGGGAGGTGTGGAGCAGCTCCACGGCCTCCAGGTCCGGCTCGAAGCCGACCACGGTCGTGAAGCCGAACGCGTCGTTCCACACCGCCCGGCAGCGGTTCGCCGAGGCGACGGCGTCCAGCAGGATCGCCTTGGCCGTCTCGTACGGCGCGTCCACCCCGATCCGGCGGGCGCCGGGCCCGCCGGAGCCCCGGCCGCGCGCCGCGAGCAGCGCCTCGTCGATGCTGTGGCGGGCCATCAGCTCCTGGGCCTTGGCCGTGAGCGCCTCCGCCTCCTCCGGATAGCCGGTCGCCTCGGCCTTGGCCAGCAGCGCCCGGATCCGCGTCAGCATCCGGGGCTCGTCGTGGACGGGCGACGGCGGCGCGGCGACGGCCCCGGTACCGGGCGGCGGCCCCACCGGCTCGATCGCGGGCAGCCCGAGCAGCAGCCGGTAGAGATCGAGGAGCGCGGAGGCGTACGAGAAGCGGTCCGGCCGCCAGGCCGGCGGCGGGGCGGGCAGCTCGTCCAGCTGCTCCCGCCAGCGCGGCGGCAGCACCGGATAGCGGCGCGTCTCGGCGGCGATCAGCCCGGCGGCCAGGCCCGCCGCGTACGCGTCGCGCTCACGGCGGACCAGGCGCACGACGTCGGCGGGCAGCCAGCCCCGGTCCCAGGCGCGCCGGACGAACTCCTCGCCCCGGCGCAACAGCTCCGCGTCGCAGGAGGGGTCGGCGGCCAGGAGCGAGGCGCCGGTGTCGATCCCCTCGTCGCCGTCCGCGTACAGGGCCGCCGCGCACGCCCGGTCGATCACCGATTCCATGGGGCCAGGGTAGGCGGGCGGGTCCGCACACCCTTCGTCCACACCCTGTGGACAACGGACGGGCGTCCGCCCCGGCCCCTCACGGCAGCAGGACGAGCTTCCCCCGGACGTGCCCCCGCTCGCTCAGCTCCTGCGCCCTGGCGGCCTCCTCCAGGGACAGCGCGGCGGCGACGGGCACCCGCAGCTCCCCGGCCGCCGCGCGCCGGGCGTGCTCGGCCAGCTGCTCGCCGGAGCGGGAGCCGCCGCCGGAGAAGGCCACGCCGTACTTCGCCGCGTCCGGGTCGGCGATGGTGACGATCCGGTCCGTGGTGCCGCCGCGCAGCTCGACCGAGTCCGGCAGCGCGCCGCGCCCGGAGGCGTCGAAGACCGCGTCCACCCCCTGCGGGGCCGCCTCGCGCACCCGCTCGACCAGCCCGTCCCCGTACGTCACGGGCGTGGCCCCCAGCACCCGCAGATAGTCGTGGTTGGCCGGTGAGGCGGTGCCGATCACGGTCGCGCCCCGGGCGACGGCGAGCTGCACGGCGGCGGTGCCGACGGCCCCGGCGGCCCCGTGGAGCAGCAGCGTCTCCCCCGAGGCCACGGCCAGTTCGTCCAGGACGCGCTGGGCGGTGCTCGCCGCGATCGTCAGGGCGGCGGCGTCCTGCCAGTCCAGCCCCGGCGGCTTTCGGGCGATCAGGGAGGCGGCGGCCAGGGCGTACTCGGCGTAGGAACCGGTGGCGGTCCAGCCCAGCACCTCGTCCCCGACGGCGAACCCGGTGACGCCCTCGCCGAGCGCGTCGACCACCCCGGCGCCCTCGACGCCCGGGATCGCCGGCAGCGAGGTGGGGAACACGTCCTCCATCCAGCCGCGCCGGATCTTGTAGTCCATCGGGTTGACCGCCGCGGCCCTGATCCGCAGCCGGACCTGCCCCGGACCGGGGTGGGGGTCCTCGACCCGGGCCGGATGCAGCACCTCGGGTCCGCCGAACTCCTCGAAAACGATCGCTTCCACGGTGTCGTCCGCCTCCTCCTGGCACGGTTGCCGGTGCGGGCCGCCGACCGGCGCGCGGCCCGGACCCGATCCTCCCAGCGACGGCCGCCCCGCGCCTTTCGTCCCGTTGTCAGTGGCGGGTGCCAGACTCGGCCGTATGACCGAACGCTGGGCTCTGGCCGCCACGGAGGGCGGCGGTGCGCTCCTCGCGCCGCTGGACGCCGCCGGCCTGCCCACCGGCCCGGTCCGCGCCGAGCCGGACCTGGCCGAGGCGGTCCGCTCCCGCCCCTCGGTGGCCCGCTGGGTGTGGCGTTCGACGGCGGAGGTCTATCCCCGGCTGCTGGCCGCCGGGGTCCGGGTCGAGCGGTGCTACGACGTCGAGGTCGCCGAATCCCTGCTGCTGGGCCACGAGGGGCGGCACGGCGAGCCCCGCTCCGCCGCGGCGGCCCATGCCCGGCTGCACGGCGGCCCGGTGCCGCCCGACCCCCCGCCCCGCTCGGCCGAGCCGGGCGCGCAGTCCTCCCTGTTCGACCCCCCGTCCGGGACGGAGCTGCCCCTCGACGCCCTGCTCCAGGTCTACGCCGCCCAGCTCGCCCGGCACGACGCGACGGACCGCCCGGACCGGATGCGGCTGCTGACGGCCTCCGAATCGGCCGGGATGCTGGTCGCCGCCGAGATGGACCGCGCGGGCCTGCCCTGGCGGGCCGACGTCCACCGCGAGGTGCTGCACGAGCTGCTGGGCGAGCGGTACGCGGGCGGCGGCGAGCCCCGCAGGCTGGCCGAGCTGGCGGACGAGGTGTCCGCCGCGTTCGGCCGCAGGGTCCGCCCCGATCTGCCCGCCGATGTGGTGAAGGCCTTCGCACAGGCCGGCATCAAGGTCCGCTCGACCCGCCGCTGGGAGCTGGAGGAGCTGGACCATCCGGCGGTCCGCCCCCTGATCGCGTACAAGAAGCTCTACCGGATCTGGACCGCGCACGGCTGGGGCTGGCTCCAGGACTGGGTGCGCGACGGCCGGTTCCGCCCCGGCTACCAGCCGGGCGGTTCGGTCAGCGGCCGCTGGACGACCAACGGCGGCGGGGCGCTCCAGATCCCCAAGGTGATCCGGCGGGCGGTCGTCGCCGACGACGGCTGGGTGCTGGTGGTGGCCGACGCCGACCAGATGGAGCCCCGGGTGCTGGCCGCGATCTCCCGCGATCCCGGTCTCATGGAGGTGGCCGGCCACGACGGCGATCTGTACACGGCGCTGTCGGACCGCGCCTTCCACGGCGACCGCGACCACGCCAAGCTCGCCCTCCTGGGGGCGGTCTACGGGCAGACCTCGGGGGACGGGCTGAAGAATCTGGCCGCCCTGCGCCGCCGGTTCCCGCGTGCGGTCGCCTATGTGGACGAGGCCGCGAAGGCCGGCGAGGAGGGCCGGCTCGTGCGGACCTGGCTGGGAAGGACCTCCCCGCCGGCCGCGGGCGGGGCGGACGACGGGGAGGCCGGTCTTCCCCAGGAGTCCGGCGCTCCGGACGGCGCGGGGGCCTCGGACGGCTGGACTCCGGGGTATGCCTCGTCGGACGCGCGGGCGCGCGGCCGGTTCACCCGCAACTTCGTGGTGCAGGGCAGTGCGGCCGACTGGGCGCTGCTGCTCCTGGCCGCGCTGCGGCGGTCGCTCACCGCGGCCGGTCTCCGCGCCGAGCTGGTCTTCTTCCAGCACGACGAGGTGATCGTGCACTGCCCCCGCGAGGAGGCGGACGCGGTGGTGGAGGCGATCGGGGCCGCCGGTGCGCTGGCCGGGCGCACCACCTTCGGCGAGACCCCGGTGCGCTTCCCGTTCACGACGGCCGTGGTCGAGCGGTACGCGGACGCGAAATGACGTCCCCGTCCGCCCTGTTCGGGGTGGAGGGAAGGACCCCGGCCCGACCGAAACCCCCTCCGGTCCGGGCCGGGGCGCGGCGTGTGCCCCGGGGAGAGAGCCCGGGGCACACGCACGCAGCGGGATTCACCCCGCCGGTCTGCCCGTCTACCCGCGCTCCCACAACGCGGGGACGTTCGGCGGCTCCCAGCCGGTCAGGGCGGTGTGAGCCTGCAGACAGCGGTAGGTGACCCCGCCGTACGTGACGCGGTCGCCCGCGTTGTAGAGCGTCCCGGCCTTCCAGGTGCCGCCCGGTTCGGTGGGCGGGTCCGTCGGGTCGGTCGGCGGATCGGTGGGCGTCTGGGCGACGTTGAGGACGAAGTCGAACGTCCCCTGCTGCCCGGAGCCCGCGGACCTGACGTTCATCAGGAGCGCCGGGTCGTAGATCGTGTCGGTGTTGTTGCGCGGTTCGTTCGGGAAGTAGAGCTGGGTGGTGAGGACCGAGGAGCCGGGCGCCTGGACCTTCACGTGGATGTGCCGGGTCCGGCCCGGGTACAGCCCCGGAACGATCGTCGTGAGCGAGAACGCCCCCTGCGCGTTGGTGAACTGGTGCCCGCGGAAGGCGTATCCGCTCATGTCGTACGCGCCGTTGGTGTCGGCCTGCCAGAAGTCCAGCAGCGCCCCGGAGATCGGCCGGCAGGCCCGGCCGAAGACATAGCCGCTGACCGTGAGCGGGACACCGGGGGTGCCGGCCGTCACCAGGCTGGTGCGGAGCGGGGAGTTGGGCTTGAAGTACGGGCCCTCGATCTGGTCGTGCGTGGGGCCGTCGCCGTCGTCGCACTCGGGCGTCGGGGCGAGCGGTGCCCCGGCCGCGGCGTTGTCCCGGGCGAGGGCGACACCGCCGCCGGCCAGCAGCGGGACGGCGGAGGCGACCAGGGCCGCCTTGAGCAGGCTCTTGCGGCTGATCCGCCGGTCGGCCGGGGTTCCCTCGGCCGGGTCCGGAAGCGGTACGGAGGTCGGGTCGGAGCTCATGGCTGATTCCTCGGGGTGGTGGGGGAGGGCACGTGCGGGGGTGGGGGCGGGGGCCCGAGGTCGGGGCTCGGACCTCCGCCCCCCGTTCCTCGTTCTCCGGAGGGTGTCGACCGGACTACCGGTCCCTGGGCACGCCCTACTGGGCCTGCCAGAGCGCGGGCACGTTCGGCGGGGTCCAGCCGGGCTGCGCCAGGTGCGCCTGGAGGCAGCGGTAGCTGGCGGAGCCGTACGTCACGACGTCACCGGCGTTGTAGCTGGTGCCGGCCGCCCAGGTGCCGCCCGGGTTGGTCGGCGGGTCGGTCGGGTCCGGCGGGGTGCTGCCGTTGGTGACCAGGGTGACGCCGTAGGCCGCGAGGGCCGGGTTGATCGGCTGGAAGTACGTCGTACCGCCCTGGGAGCAGTTCCCGGTGCCGCCCGAGGTGACGCCCTGGGCCTGGCTGCCGGAGATGAACGAGCCTCCGGAGTCGCCCGGTTCGGCGCACACGTTGGTGCGGGTCACCCCGGAGACGGTGCCCTCCTGGTACGTGACGCTGCTGTTGCGCTGCTGGATGGTCCCGCAGTGCCAGCCGGTCGTCGAACCGGAGCGGCAGACGGACTGGCCCTCGATCGCCTCGGTGGACCCGGTGACCGTGATGTCGGGGTTGCCGTAGCCGTTCACCAGCGGACGCGGGGTCCAGTTGGTGTTGGTGGCGACCCACGAGTAGTCGCGGCCGGGGAAGGTCGAGCCCTGGAAGGAGCCCTGGGCCTGCTGGTTGTAGCCGCTGGTGCTGACGCCCGGGGTGCCGCAGTGCCCGGCGCTGACGAAGCCGCTCTGGGTGCCGCGCTTGACCGGGAAGCCGATCGAGCAGCGTCCGGAGCCGTTCATGTAGTACGCGTCGCCGCCGCGCAGGTCCGTGAAGGTCCGGGGGGTGCCCTGGGACGGGGCGACCTTCACGAGTGCGCGGGAGACACCGGCCGCCGCGAGGAAGGCGTCGGCCGCGGCGCCGCCGTCGGCCTGGACCACGACACGGTTGGCGGCGACGTCGACGTACCAGGCGGGCACATCGGCCGGGGCCGTGCGCAGCGCCACCCGGTCGAGGGCGGCCTTGGCGGTGTTCAGCTCGGCGAGGCTGTGGTCGACGACGACGGCCTTGGCGCCCGCCTTCGTGATCCGGGCGGTGTCCGAGGCGTCGGTGGTGGCGACCGTCAGACCGGCATCGCCGCCGCTGATCCGGGCACCGGCGTATCCGGCGCCGAGCGAGCGCATGAGGCCGGAGGCCGCGGCGACCGCGCGGGACTCGTTGCCGAGCCGGCTGCGCGCCTGGTCGGCGGTGAGTCCGAGGTCGCGCTGCATGGCCTTGAGCAGGCCGGGGGACACCTGGTCCGCACCCGCGGCGGGGACGCGGGAGGTGGGGTCGGCGGACGCGGTGCCGGTGAGCCCGGCCAGCGCGAGCGCACCGACGGCCACGGTGGCGGTACACGCGGCCAGGGCGCGTCTGCGGAGCATGGATCTCTCCACGGAACTCTCCTTGACTTCGGGGGAATTGCCGACAACGTAGCCGCGTACACGTCATCCCAGGAGATCCCGTCCGCCCCATCGCACGACGTTATGGGGCTGCTCTGACCGGCCGCGATGCACCGGATCTCCGGTCCGCGGGCTCCCCCGCCACGGCCCGCACGAGTAGGTTCCTCTCATGCGAATAGGCCGGTTGCTGGGCAGCGGACGCTCCGCCGATGTGTACGAACTGGACGAGCGGTGGGTCCTGCGGCGCTACCGCGACGGATTGGACGTCTCTCGCGAACTGCCCGTCATGTCCTACCTCTCGGCGTCCGGCTACCCGGTCCCCCGGCTCGGCCCACAGCCCCCGTCGGCCGGTCCCGGCGATCTGGTCCTCCAGCGGCTGACCGGTCCCACGCTGGCGGAGGCGCTGCTGGGCGGTGCCATGGGCGGTGACGAGGCCGCCGATCTGCTGGCGGATCTGCTCGCCGAGCTCCACACGGTCCCGGCCCGGCTCTCGCTCGACCCCGAGGACCGGATCCTCCATCTCGACCTGCATCCGGAGAACGTGATGCTGACCGCGGACGGCCCGGTGGTCATCGACTGGAGCAACACCGAGGAGGGCCTGCCCGCCCTGGACCGGGCCATGTCCGCCCTGATCCTGGCGCAGTTGGCCGTCGATCCGGACTTCCCGGCGGCCGACGCGGTCCGGGTGCTGCTCACCGCCCTGGTGCCGCGGCTGCTGGCGAACGGCGGCATCCCGGACGGCGCCCTCGCCGACGCGGCGGGCCGCCGGTCCGCCAACCCGACGCTGTCCCCGGCCGAACTCGCCCTGATCGGGGAGGGTTCGGAGCTGGTGACGGCGTTGTCGGCGGCCTGACGGACGCCCGGCGGGGAGGGACGGGGCGGTCTGCGCCCCCGCCCCCATGTGTTCTACGCCCCCGCCCCCACATGTTCCGCCGGCCGGACGCGCAGGGCGAGGGCGGCGGGGAGCACCGCGGCCACCACGGCAACCAGCGCGTTCACCGCGACGACGAGACCGAGGGTCCCCCAGGGCACCACGATCCCCGCGTCCGCGCCGAGCCGTCCGAGCGCGGCCCGCACCCCCAGCAGGTTCAGCCCGGCCACCGCCCCGCCGAGCACGGCACCGACGCCCACCACGGCCAGGGCCTCCGCCGCGACGGCCCGCAGCACCTGGGCCCGGGTCGCCCCGGCCAGCCGCAGCACCGCCAGGTCCCGCACCCGGCCCGCGGTGGCCATCACCTGGACCGCGGCCAGCGCGATCCCCGTGTGGACGAGGGCGATCAGCAGGATCATCAGGAGACCGACGCGGGTGTTCCGTCCGCTGCTCCGCCCCTCGCCGGCGAGGGCCGCGGACCGGGCCGTGACAGTGGTGCCGGTGGCCTCGCCGGCCGCGTCCAGCCGCGCGGCGACGGCCGAACGGTCGGCACCGGCCCGGACCTTGACCTCGACCCGGTCGATCCGGGCGCCTCCGGCGTTGCGCGGGGTCACGTACACCCCGTTGCCGCCGGTGCCGGTCCGCATGACGCCCGCGATCCGCAGGGTGGTGCGGCGCCCGTCGCCCAGCCAGACCGTGACACGCGCGCCGATCCGGTGGGTCGCCCACTCCTCGTTGACGATCACGGACCCGTCGTCCAGGTCCGCGAGATCCCCGGCCACCAGGGGCAGCGAGGAGACCGCCGCCGCGTCGGCCGGGTCCACGCCCCGCGCCTCCGAGGTGATCAGGGCCGTGCCCTCCTCCAGCACGCTGAGGGAGGTGGACCGCGAGGCGCTGACGACCGCGCCGGGGACCGCCCGCGCCCGGTCGACGAACTCGGCCGGTACGGCGCCCCCGCCCGCCACCGCCACGAAGTCCGCGGCCGACCGCCGGTCCGCCTCGGCCGCGCGGGCCCCGGCGAGGGTGGCCGTGGTGCCCAGCAGGGAGGCGGCCATGGCCGTGGTGACCAGGACGGGTGCGGCGACCGCCGCCGTCCTGCGCAGCGCGGCACAGGCGTTCTCCCTGGTCAGCAGGGGTACGGCGGTGGGCATCCGGGCCGGCAGCCACAGCAGCAGCCGGGTGACGGGCCGGACCAGCACGGGGGCGAACAGCGCGAACCCGGTGATCAGCACCATCGGCTGGGTGACATACGTCTTGCGCGCGAGCAGGTCCGCCGGGTCCCGGACGAGGGCGAGGAGCGGCAGGGCGATCCCGGCGAGCAGCACGGCCGCGCCCAGCACCACCCGGCTCAGCGGCATGGTCCCGCTGTCGACGTCGGACTCGCGCAGCGCCTCGACGGGCGCCACCTTCCCGGCCCGCCGCGCGGCGAGGACCGAGCCGAGGAGCGCCACCGCGAGTCCGGTCCAGAAGGCGGTGTGCAGCGGCCAGTTCTGCTCGCCGACCGCGAACCAGCCGGGCGCGACGCCCTCGTCCCTCATCAGGGCGGCCAGCCGGGGCGCGCCGGACACCCCGAGCCCGACGCCCGCGGCCGAGGCGAGCACCCCGACGAGCAGCGCCTCCGCGTACACCGTCCGCCGGACCTGCCCCGGCGTCGCGCCCGCCGTGCGCAGCAGTCCGATCTCGCGGCGGCGCTGCGCCACGGCGTACGAGAACGTGGAGGCGACCACGAACAGCGAGACGAACGCGGTGATCCCGGCGGCCGTACCGAGCAGGGCGTTCACGGAGACGAGCGCCTCGGCCTCCCGGTCCGGATCGGGATCGGCCCGCCGCCGGTCGTCGCCGGTGAGAACGGCGAGCGGGGCGGTGGCGGCCGGCGCCGCCCGGTCCGCCGCGGCCACGGCGGTGCGGACGGCGGCGGCCGGGGCGTGGACGACGACGGCGTCGACGGCCGGGGAGATCCGGGCGGCCTCGGCGGCGGTGAAGAACACGGCGGTCTCGAAGCCCGCCGGGCGGACCGTGCCGACGACGGTCCGGGGGCCGGTGGAACGCGGGGTCGTGACGGTGATCCGGTCCCCGGGGCGGACACCGGATCCGGGTCCGGCGGTGACGACGACCTCGCCGGGCGCGGCCGGGGCGCGGCCCGCGGTCAGCCGGTAGGGCGTGGCGGCGGCGACCGCCCAGGGGTGGCCGACCGGTGCTGTGCCGTCCGGGACCGCCCAGGGATGGTCGACCGGTCCCGTACCGTCCGGAACCATCCGAGGGTGGCCGAGCGGTCCCGTACCGTCCGGAACCGGCCCGGGACGGCCGCCCGCTCCCGTGCCGTCCGCGGCGGGCCGTGCGGCGGTGACCGAGACGGGGAAGGTCCGGTCCTCGGCCGTGGGGCCGAGCCGCGCGAGGGCGGTGACGACGGCGGGCGGCACGGGCCGCGGCGAGGTCAGCTTCCGGGTCCGGACGCCGACCGGGGTGGGAACCTCCAGCCGGTCCGCGCCCCGGACCACGACGGGGGCGGCGGCGAACCGTTCCGGCCCGCGGTGGGGGGCGTCGAACGTGGCGGCGAGCGCCAGCCCGGTGGCGGCGACGGTGCCCACGCCCAGCGCCAGCGCGAGGAAGGAACCGGCGAGGGTGACCCAGCGGGCCCGGAGCCCGGAGAACAGAACGCTCAGCACGACAGCACCGCCGCGTCCTGCCCGGGGGCGGCCGGCACGGGCGTCAGGTGCGTGGCCCCCGGATCCACCGCCGCGCCCTGCCCGGGAGCGGCCGGCAGGGACGTCACGGCCTCGGCGCCCGCACGCACCGCCGCGTCCTGCCCGGAGCCGGCCGTCATGTGCGCAGCGGCCCGCTGCACCGCCGCCTCCCCCTCACCGCACACACCCCGCCCCGAGGCGGCCGTCATCCGCGTCATGCGGGTGGTGATCCGCTCGGCGGTCGGGCCGGTCAGGGTGTCCCGGATCCGGCCGTCGGCGAGGAACAGCACCTGGTCCCCGCACGAGGCGGCGACCGGATCGTGGGTCACCATGATCACGGTCTGGCCCTCGTCGGCCATGCCCCGCAGCAGGGTCAGCACCTGCCGGCCGGACGCGGAGTCCAGGGCCCCGGTCGGCTCGTCGCCGAACAGCACCTCGGGACGGGTGACGAGGGCGCGGGCGAGGGCCACGCGCTGCTGCTGGCCGCCGGACAGCTCGCCCGGCCGGTGAGCGGCGCGGTCGCGCAGCCCGACCCGGTCCAGTACGTCCAGGACCTCCGCCCGCCGGGGCCGGCGGCCGGCCAGCCGCAGCGGCAGGGCGACGTTCTGCTCGGCGGTGAGCGCGGGCAGCAGGTTGTACGCCTGGAAGACGAAGCCGATCCGGGTGCGGCGCAGCCGGGACAGCTTCCGTTCGGAGAGCCCGGTCAGTTCGGTGTCCCCGAGGAGGACCCGGCCGGCGGTGGGGCGGTCGAGCCCGGCGGTGCACTGGAGCAGGGTGGACTTGCCGGAGCCGGAGGGCCCCATGACGGCGGTGAAGGTGCCCCGGGGGATGTCCAGGGTGACGGAGTCGAGCGCGGTGACCGCACCGGGTCCCGTGCCGTAGGAGCGGGTGACCGAGCGGAGCCGGAGGGCGGGGTGAGTCATGGTCTCCACCCAACCGGCGCCGCCCGCAGGGCACATCGGAGCCGGGAGGAGTCCTGGGGTGGAGCTGTCTCCACCCCCGGGGCCCCCTCCTGCGGGGTGGTTCCCGCTCCGCCGCCCCGCCTACGGTTTCCCCATGCCGCCCCGAACCGCGCCGCCGTCCGCCACCCCCGGGCTCCCCGGAGTCCGACAGGGGCCGGAGCACCCCGGCCTGCGGGAGGCGCTGCGGGAGCGTACGTATCTGCGCACCGCCTGGCCGTGGCGCGCGGCGCTCTATCTGCTCACGAGTGTGCCGCTCGGACCGGCGGCGCTGGCCGTCCTGCTGCTGCTCGCGGTCGCGGGCAGCGCGCTCACCGTGCTCCTGATCGGCGTCCCGCTGCTCCTCACCCTGGCGCTCGCGGGCATTCCGCTGGCGGCGCTGGAGCGGCGCAGGCTGCGGCTGGCCGACCCCCGCCCGCTCGCCCCGGCCCATCGCGAGCCGGACGGCACGGGTCTGGCGTCCTGGCTGCGCACCCGGCTCCGGGAGCGCGCCACCTGGCGGGAACTGGGGTACGCGGCGCTGTTCGCGGTGGTGCTGTGGCCGCTGGACGCACTGGCCGCCGGGACCGCGGTCCTGGTCTGCGCCGGGCTGCTCGCCGCCCCGGTGATGCTGGCCGTGAACGGCGGTGAGGAGACCCGCGTCCTGAAGATCTGGCTCGTCGATTCCTACCCGCCCGCCTTCGCCGCGCTGCTCGCGGGCCTGGCGCTGCTGCCGCTGTGCGCGTACGCGCTGGGGGCGGTGGCGGCGGGCAGGGCCGCGCTGACCCGGTGGCTGCTGGCCGCCCCGGAGAGCGGACCGGACTCCCGGCTGCGGGAGATGGGCCGGTCCCGGATGCGTCTGGTGGACGCCTTCGAGGCGGAGCGACGCCGGATCGAACGCGATCTGCACGACGGCGCCCAGCAGCGGCTGGTCGCCCTGTCGATGACGCTCGGCCTGGCCCGGCTGGAGAACCCGGCCGAGCCGCTGGCCGGGCTGCTCACCACGGCGCACGGGGAGGCCCGTGCGGCGCTCGTCGAGATCAGGGAGCTGATCCGGGGCATCCATCCCCAGGTCCTCACCGACCGCGGGCTCCCGGCCGCCGTGGAGGACGCCGCCGACCGCTCGCCGGTCCCGGTGGAGGTCGCGCTCGATCTGCCGGACCGGCTCCCCGAACCCGTGGAGACGGCGGTCTACTTCGCGGTGTGCGAGGGCCTCGCCAATGTGGCCAGGCACAGCCGGGCGGACGCGGCGCGGGTGACCGGCGGGATCACCGGGGGGCGGCTGGTGGTCGAGGTGACGGACGACGGTGTGGGCGGCGCGGACGCGGACGGCGGCACGGGCCTCCAGGGCGTCGCCGACCGCCTCTCGGTGCTGGACGGCCGCCTGCTAGTGTCCAGTCCCCCCGGCGGGCCCACGGTGTTCCGGCTCCAGGTCCCCCTGTCACCCGCGGACACGAGGATCTGAGCGTGCGCATCGTACTGGCCGAGGACAGCGTGCTCCTGCGCGAGGGACTGATCGGCCTGCTCGAACGCTTCGGCCACCAGGTCGTCGCCGGCGTCGGAACGGCCGAGGAGCTGATCGCCGCCGTCGCCGCGCACTCCCCCGACATCGTCGTGACCGACGTCCGCATGCCCCCCGGCTTCTCCGACGAGGGCCTGCGCGCGGCGCTCACCCTGCGCGCCCGCCGGCCGGAGCTGCCGGTCCTCGTCCTCAGCCAGTACGTCCAGCGCGCGTACGCGGAGGAGCTGCTGGACTCCGCCGACGGCACGGGCGTCGGCTATCTGCTCAAGGAACGCGTCGGCGACGTCGAGGAGTTCGTCGACGCCCTGAGGCGCGTCGCGGCCGGCAGCACGGTCGTGGACCCCGAGGTCGTCCGCCGGCTGATCCGCCGCCGCCGCGATCCGCTGGACCGGCTGACCGCCCGTGAGCAGGAGGTCCTGGCCCTGATGGCGGAGGGCCGGTCCAACGCCTCGATCGCCGCGGCGATGACGGTCAGCGAGGGCACGGTCAGCAAGCACTTCGGCAGCATCCTCACCAAGCTCGACCTGTCGCTGGACGACGCCACCAACCGCAGGGTGCTGGCGGTCCTGGCGTATCTGCGCGGCTGACCCGGCCCGGCCGGGCTCAGCCGGCCGGCGGTCCCTCGGCGAGCGCCTGCCGGGCGAAGGCGACGACGTGCGCGCGCAGGTCGGGCGCCTCGCCACCGGGGCCGGTGCCGACGATGAGCCGGGCGAGCTGCGGCACCGCGCTGGGCCAGGCGGCGAGCCCGATCATGCTCATCAGGCAGGCCGCGACCTGCGGGGACGCCTCGCTCCCGAAGGTCTCGGCGAGAGCGGCGATCTTCTCCTCGTAACGGCCGCGCCGCCGGTCCTCGGCGGGGAGCACGCCCTCCCGGTGGTGCAGCCCCTCCCAGAGGAAGAGCCGCACGAGGACCGGGTGGGCGCGGTGGAAGTCGTAGACCCGCCCCACGTACTCGGCGGGATCGTCGCCCGGAGCGAGGGGCACGGCCTCGGCCAGTTCGTCGAGCGCGCCGACGACGACGGCGTCGAAGAGCTTCTGCTTGTTGCCGAAGTAGCCGTAGATCCGCTCCTTGTTGACCCCGGCCCGTTCCGCGATGCGGTCGACCCGGGCGCCGGCGATGCCGTGAGCGGCGAATTCCTCCGTGGCGGCGGCGAGCAGCCGGTCCTTGGTGCGGTTCGTGTCCGAGGTCATGGCCCCAGCGTAGAACGAGTCGCCCCCACCTTCCAACCAACTGGATGGTTGACATCCAACCGGTTGGTTGGAACAGTGGGGCACCGACCGCAGCCACCCAGGAGGGGAACCATGCCGACCACCGCCTCAGCGCCCACCCCCGTCCGCGCACCGCACCCGCCCGCCGCACCGCCCTCGTTGCACCTGCGGGCGCTGCTCACCTGGGCGGCGGTCTTCACCGCCCTGTCCGTCGTGCAGCAGACGCTCGGTCCGTACCTCACGGGGCTGCCGACGGCGCTGCGCACCCTGGTGATCACCGGGGTGGTCGTCCCGGTGGTCGTGTACGGCGCGGTGCCCGCGCTGCTCGGGGCGCGTACGGCGCTCCTGCGCCGGCGGCGGGAAAAGTTCTTGCCGCGGCGACGGTCCGTGCCGCAGGATCCCGCCCTGTGACCTCACCTGAACAGCACAGCCGCCCGTCCGCGTCCCCGACGGAGACCGGACCGTCCCGCCGCCCCCTCGCGCTGATCACCGGAGTGGGTCGCACCATCGGCATCGGCGCGGGCATCGCCCGTCAACTGGCCGCCTCCGGCTGGGACATCGCCTTCACCTACTGGACCCCCTACGACAAGCGCATGGCCTGGGGCGTCGAACAGGGCGCCACCGAGGCGATCGAGGCCGCGCTCACCGAGCGCGGCGCCCGCACGGCCGCCATCGAGGCGGACCTGGCCGACCCCGACGCCCCGACCCGCGTCTTCGACGAGGCCGAACGCCGGCTCGGCCCGGTGACCGCGATGGTCCTGAGCCATGCGGAATCCGTCGACTCGGGGCTCCTCGACACCTCCGTCGAGAGCTTCGACCGGCACTTCGCGGTGAACACCCGCGCCTCCTGGCTGCTGATCCGGGAGTACGGCCTCCGCTTCCGCGCCGCCGCCGGCACGGGCCGCATCATCGCCCTGACCAGCGACCACACCGTCGGCAACCTGCCCTACGGCGCCAGCAAGGGCGCCCTGGACCGCATCACCCTGGCCGCCGCCCGCGAGTTCGCCCATCTCGGCGTCACGTCCAACGTCATCAACCCCGGCCCCGTGGACACCGGCTGGATGACGGAGGACCTCGCCGGACTCCTGGCCCGCGAGACGCCGCTGGGCCGCCTGGGCACCCCCCAGGACACCGCGCACCTGGTGGACTTCCTCTGCTCGCCGCAGGGCCAGTGGATCAACGGCCAGCTCCTGAAGAGCAACGGCGGCGCCGCGTAGGCCCCCGTCCCCGGGCGGGGGCGGTCGACGCCCGCCCCCGTCCGGGACCCCGGAGCCCCCGAACCCCCGGACTCAGGGATAGGTGCGCTGGCCGTACTTCCGCACCGGTTCGTCCGAGCGGCACTCCGCGCCCCACTTGGCCCAGCTGAGCGCCGTCGGTCCGTCGAAGGAGGTCGCCGAACCGGACATCGCCGAACCGGCGGTCTCGTTCCAGTGCAGACAGCCCGTCACGAGCCGGTACGAACCGTTGGTGTACTTGACGACGCCCTGGTACCGGATGTGGTCCGCGTTGTTCTGCTGCGTCCCGTTGTTGAAGATGGAGCGGACCGTGTACCCCGTCGAACCGAGGTTGCCGGCACTCTCGCGGTACGGGCTCCCGCTCAGCGTGGTGTTGGTGTAGACGCACACGTTGCCGGCCGGGCAGTTGTCGACCGTCTTCCCGTACGCCTCCGCGCTCGCGGGCAGCGCGGCGACGGCCGCCCCCGCGGCCAGCGTCGCGACACCGAAGGCGCCGATCCGGCGCAGACTCTTCCTGATCACGTTGTTTCCCCCTGGTAGTACGAACTGCTCAAGCACCCCGAACACTAGGAGCCCCGCGCCCCGGCCCGTCCCCCTTGCACCAGAACGCAAGGCCCCGGCGCACGCGTGGAGGAAAGCCGCCGCCCCCGCGCCCGGCGGGCTGTCTATGCTCACGCGCATGGCACTCGAATGGGAACAGATCATCGTCGACTCCTCCGACCCCATCGCCCTCGGGCGGTGGTGGGTCGAGGCCCTCGGCTGGGTCGTGGTCGACGAGACCGAGGAGGTCCTGGAGATCCGGCCCGCACCGGACCGGCTGCCGGGGCTGCTCTTCGTCCCCGTCCCCGAGGGCAAGACGGCGAAGAACCGCCTCCACCCCGACTTCCGCCCCGACGACCACGAGGCCGAGGTCGCCCGGCTGATCGCCCTCGGCGCCCGCCGCGCCGACCCGGCGGAGGAGGGACAGAGCTGGGTGACCCTCCTCGACCCCAACACATCTAACTACCAGTTCTAAGAGTACCCGCAGGTCAAGCCCAACGACAGAGCCCAGCCCGGCACTTGGCCGAACGGGGCGTTTTGCTGTCTGTGGGCTCGTCTACGGGGTGTGTAGCTCGTCCTCGGGGGTCGGGTCCGCGCCGAGCTTCACGGCGTGCTCGGGGCAGGCGTAGAGGGTCGTTCCGGGACCGCTGTTGCTCTGTATCCAGCGGACCGGCACCGGGGCGCGTGTGACGGTCTTGCACTCGATGCAGAGCGCCACGCGTCCCGTGAGGACTACCGGAAACAGTTCGTCGGCGGTCACGCTGCCACCCCCTGACGCGTGTTCCGGACGCGTGTGATGTTGATGGTGGGGAAGTCGTAGTCCACGCCGATTTCCGAGAACGCGGCGGCCCACCACCGTTCGCGCTGTTCCGGGGTGAGCGAGCGGGTTTCCTCGGCGTGGAAGATGGCGCGGGCGTCCTCGGCACTCGGCCCCTGCCACGGGCGGGACCGGGCGGCCCGGGATTCGGGGCGGGACTCGGGGGCGGTCACCGGGGCGACGGGGACGGCTCGGCGCTTTCCTCGGGCAGGCAGCAGCAGCCGCAGCACCCGCAGCAGGGCACGGGCGATAGGGTCGCGCATGTCGTTTCAGCTCCCTAAAGCTGTTTCGGCGAGCCCCGATGGACCGGGCCTAATCGGTCCCTCGGGGCGCTTTCGTTTTCGACGGTAAGGCAACTCCTCTACCCTCGTCTACCTACGTATAGAAACAGCCCTCGGCGTGTCCGGTTGTCTACGCTTCCCCCATGACCCCGAGCATTGACTACGACGCCCCGAAACCGCCGTATCAGCAGATCGCGGCGGAGATCATCCGGGATATCAAGTCGGGCACGCTCGCCGTAGACCGCCCGATCCCCTCGGAGTCGTCATTGAGGTTCTTCGAGTTGGCCACCGATCGGGTGATGGGCCGGAAGCGCAACGAGCGAGGCCCCCGGGCTGTTGATCGAGATGTTTGACGTCTCAAT
>NZ_JBVHKV010000028.1:0-100341 GCF_055559335.1 Streptomyces sp. NPDC024555 | reverse complement strand
GGGGGGGGCGGGCCCCCCCCCCCCGGGGGCCCCGGGGGCGGGGGGCGCCCCCCCCCCCCCGCCCCCCCCCGGGGGGGCCCCCCCCCCCCCCCCGGCGCCGGCGTCTTCGGCGGACCCGGCGGCGGTCGCCGGGCAACAATCGACGAACGGAGTCCTGATGTCTCTCTCGGTGGCGGCGGTACTCGCCGAGTCCGCGGCACGGCGGCCGGACCATCCGGCGCTGATCCTCGGTGAGCGCGAGCTGACATACGCTCAACTCTGGTACCACGCAAGGCAGTACGCGACGGTTCTGGCCGACCGAGGGGTGGGGCCGGGCGACCGGGTGGCACTGCTGCTGCCCAACACGGAGCACTTCCCGATGGCCTACTACGGGGCCCTGGCGATCGGGGCGGTCGTGGTGCCGGTGCACATCCTGCTCAAGGCCGAGGAGATCGCGTACGTCCTGGGCGACTGCGACGCCGCGGTGCTGATCTGCGCCGGGCCGCTGCTGGACGAAGGCCGCAAGGGCGCCGAGATGGCCGCGGTGCCGGTCGTCACCGTCCTCGACGAGGAGGGGCCGGCGGAATCCCGGCTCGACGTGTCCGCGGAACGGGCGGCCCCGCTCGCCCACTGCCTGCCCCGCCGGCCCGACGACCTGGCGGTGGTGCTCTACACCTCGGGCACCACCGGGCGCCCCAAGGGCGCCATGCTCACCCATCTCAACGTCACGATGAACATCGGCGTGACGATGCTCTCCCCGTTCGGCTTCACGGCCGACGACGTCCTGCTCGCCGTCCTGCCGCTGTTCCACACCTTCGGCCAGATCTGCGGCATGGGCGTCTGCTTCCGCGCCGGCGCGACGATGGTGCTGACGTCCGGTTTCGACGCGGCGGGGGCGCTGGACCTGATGGTGCGCCGCCGCTGCACGGTGTTCATGGGCGTACCGACGATGTACATCGCCCTGCTCGACGCTGCCGCGCACGACTCGCGCCGGCCCGCCCTGGGCCGGGCGTTCTCGGGCGGATCGGCACTGCCCGTGACCATCCTGGAGGAGTTCCAGCGGACCTTCGGCTGCACCGTGTACGAGGGGTACGGACTCACCGAGACCTCGCCCGTGGTCGCCTACAACCAGAGTGCCTGGCCGCCGCGCCCCGGAACCGTCGGGAAACCGGTCTGGGGCGTCGACGTGGAGATCGCCGGGGCCGATGTCGAGGGCCGGATCGAGGTGCTGCCGGCCGGGGAGGTCGGAGAGATCGTGATCCGGGGGCACAACGTGATGGCCGGCTACCTCAACCGGCCCGAGGCCACCGCCGAAGTGCTGGTGGACGGCTGGTTCCGCTCCGGCGACCTCGGCGTCAAGGACGAGGACGGCTACCTCAGCGTCGTGGACCGCAAGAAGGACATGGTGCTGCGCAACGGGTACAACGTGTACCCCCGGGAGATCGAGGAGGTGCTGATGCGCCACCCCGCCGTCGCGCAGGTCGCCGTCGTGGGAGTGCCGGACCCGCGCCACGGCGAGGAGGTCTGCGCCGTGGTCGTCGCCGGCCCGGGATCGTCGCCCGGCGCCGCACTCGGGGAGCGGCTCGTCGACTGGAGCAGGGAGCGGCTGGCGGCGTACAAGTACCCGCGCCGGGTGGAGTTCGTGGACGCGCTGCCGCTCGGCCCCAGTGGCAAGGTACTCAAACGGGAACTGGTGGCCCGGTTCGGCGGGTGACCCCGTGAACGCGCTGTCCCGCCCGTGCTCCGGAGCACGGGCGGGACAGCGCGTTCACGGGACCGGTCCTCGCCGGCCGCCCTCTATCCGGCGGCGGCGCGCCGGGCCTGGGCCCGCGCCTGCTCGGCGACCCACCCGTACGATGCCGAGACGCCGTCCAGCGAGCCGTTGAACCGGGGTGCCACGAAGCGGGCGAACAGCTCGAAGCTGCGCTTCATCGCTTCCCGGTCGGCCCAGTCCAGGACATTCACCAGCAGCCGGCCGAATCCACCGGTCGCCTCCTGCACGTCGCGTACCGCGTCGATGCACTCGTCGACGGAGCCGACGATCGTGCTGCGCCGGTCGATCAGCTCGGCCAGGGCCTTGCGGGCCTCGGTCCGCGAGTGCACCGGCGGTGTGCCGAGCAGCGCCCAGTACTCGTTGCGGTAGCGCATCCAGCCGTCGACGAGGTCGTCGAGCGCCTGCTCACGGCTGTCCGCGACGTGCACCGACAGGGCGACCCGCCAGTCGGCCCGGTCGATCGTGCGTCCGTGCTCGGCCGCCGAGTCCACGGCGTGCTGCCACTGGGCGGCCAGGTCGTCGACGGAGGAGCCCGGGCGGGGCGGGACGCCGAAGGAGAGCGGGGCGGCACCGTACTGTCCGGCCAGCCGCATGCCGAACGGGGAGACGGCGCTGGAGACCGCCAGCGGCAGTCCGGCGGCCCGGCGCGGACGCAATTGGAGGCGGGCGTCGTGCAGTTCGAACCAGTCGGTGACCCGGGTGACCGGCTCGTCGCCGGTGAGCAGCCGGTGGATCACGTCCAGCGACTCGGCGGTGCGGCGGCGGGTGTCCGCGGGGTCGATGCCCAGGAAGTGCATGTCGGACGGGATCGAGCCCGCGCCGACCCCGAGGGCGAAGCGCCCGCCGGTCAGATGGTCGAGCTGCACGGCCCGCGAGGCCACCATGAACGGGTGGTGGTAGGGGAGGCTGACGACCCCGGTGCCGAGCCGGATGCGCCGGGTCCGCTCGGCCGCGGTGGCGATGAACAGCTCGGGCGAGGAGACCGTCCCCCAGCCGGCCGAGTGGTGTTCGCCGACCCACAGCTCTTCGTAACCCAACTGGTCAAGCCACTCGGCGAGTTCGAGGTCGCGCCAGAGGCTCAGTGCCGGGTCCTCGCCCAGCGGGTGGAGGGGTGACAGGAAGGCACCGAAGCTGATTCTTTCCATGGGACGCTCCTTGTGCGGTCGGGTGGTCGGACGGTCGTGAGGTCAGACGGTGGGCCGCTGCCCGGTCGCCGGACAGAGGGCGACCAGGGGGGCCAGCCAGCCGTACTCGGCAGACTGAGGTGCGGTGAGGGACCGGTCCGGCGCCGGCCCGTCGGCGTCCGGGCCGCGGCGGAGCAGCAGTGCGACGACGGCGTCCCCGTGCGGCAGCGGGCCCAGCGGGTACGTCCCGTCCAGATGGTCGCGTACCCAGCCGACGCGTTCGGCGGCCTCGATGTCGACGCCGATCAGCAGCACCTGGTCGAGCCAGTCGTCCTCAAGCATGATCCCGGCCAGCTCCAGCGCCCGCGGGGCGAGACCGTCGCCGTTCGCGACGCAGCTGACCGGGCCGGTGATGCCGTAGCGCTTGCTGACATGACCGAGCACCGAGGTCGTCACCGACTGGAAGAACAGCAGCGGGCTGTGCACCTGCCCGTCGACCATGCGCCGGGTGGCGGTGTCCGTCGTGGTGATGTCCCCGCAGGCGGTGGCGAGTACGATCGCGGTCCGCTCGCCGCGGCCGGCCACCGGGCCGGATTCGTCCTGCGGTCCGCCCAGGCAGGCGTCCACGGCCGCGGCGACCAGCGGACTGAACCGCGAGGTCACGAAGCCGGGGACGTTGGGCAGCGGGACCGGTGCCGCACCGGGCAGGCCGTCGGCGGCCGCTCCCCAGGGTGCCCGGCAGGCCCCGGCCACGACGGACATGGGCTGTACGAGCGGCATCGTCATCGGGTTCCTCCCGTGGAGCTGTGGCGGAGCGGGCGCCGGCGGCCGGTCACCGCGCTCACACCCGCTTCAGCACGAGTGCGGCGTTGACCCCGCCGAAGGCGGCGTTGAGCGAGAGCGCGTGGGTGATCTCGGCGGGCCGGGCCCGGTTCGGGACGTAGTCCAGGTCGCAGGCGGGGTCGGGCTCCTGGTAGCCGATCGTGGGCGGCAGCAGGCCGTCGCGCAGCGCCAGGAGAGTGATGACCGCCTCCACGGCGCCGGTGGCCTCCAGCATGTGACCGGTGCTGCTCTTGGTCGAACTGACCGGCACACGGGGCGCGTGCGCGCCGAAGACGCTGTGCAGCGCGGCCGTCTCCGCCACGTCGTTCAGCGGGGTGCCCGTCCCGTGCGCGTTGACGTAGCCGATGTCCTCCGGCGCCAGACCCGCACGGCGGAGCGCGGCGTTCGCGGCCCGTGCCAGGCCCTCGCCCCGCGGATGCGGTTTGACCACGTGGTAGGCGTCCGCCGCCATGCCCCAGCCGGCCACCTCCGCCAGCACCTCGGCACCGCGGGCCCGTGCGCGTTCGGCGGACTCCAGCACCAGGACCGCGGCGCCGTCGCCCTGGAGCAGACCGGCCCGGCCCGCGGCGAACGGGCGCACCACACCCTCCTTGCTGAGCGCCCGGCCGGAGTCGAACTTGGCGAAGACGTCCTCGGTGACCAGGTACGCGCCGCCGCAGACCACGGTGTCGGCCGAGCCCCGCCGGATCAGCTCCGCGCCGTACGCGATGCTGTTGGTCGAGGCGACGCAGGCGTTGACGAAGGCCAGGCGCAGGCGGCCCAGGCCGAATGCCTCGCCGATCCGCTGGGGCAGTGCCGCCGGAAGGCTGTCCAGGACGCGCGGGTCGGTGCTCTCCCGGCCCTCGGCCTGGTCCGTCCAGAACGTCCGGGCCGCCGAGTGGTCGCCGTTGGTGCCCAGCAGGACGGGGGCGCCGACGGCGTCGGTGCCCGCGACCCGGAGCGCTTCCGCGGTGCAGGCGTGCAGCACCTCGGCCTGGGTCGGTGTGTAGCCGGGTTTGACCACGACGCCCGGAATCTCCGGCCCGGCGCCCTCGAAGGTGGCGGCCAGGCCGGCGTGGAAGGGAGCCGGGTCGAAGCGGCTGACGGGGACGAAACCGGGTCTGCCCCCGAAGACGCCTCGGCGCAGGGCGTCGGCGCCGAATCCGAAGGCCGTCAGGACGCCGTAGCCGGTGATCGCCACCTCACGAGGCACGCCGGGCCTCCTCCCGGCGGGTTCCGGCGGACTGCAGCCGGAGCACGTTGCGGTGCAGCGTGCCGACGGAGTCGCTCGCGCCCAGTGCCTCCTCGTCCTCCTCCGCGACGAGGATTCCGTGGCGTTCGTCCAGCAGATGGATCAGCCAGGTGAAGGCCAGTGAGTCGAGGACCAGTTCGGTGCCGCTGTCCCACTCGCCCAGCGGCAGGCCGCTGTCCTCCAGGAGTCGGACGAGCTCCGTCTGAGTGATCACCGGGCCACGCTCTCCGCCGTCGCCGCGCGCCGCTCGACCACGGTCCGCACGAAGGTGCGGAGGTCGGGGACGAGGGCGGGGTCGAGCTCCTCCTCGGGCAGCTCGATGCCGTACCGGCCCTCCAGCTGCAGCACGAGCTCGATCGTGGCGAGCGATTCCAGGCCCAGGCCCTCCTCGCCGAGCGGCAGGCCGTCCTCGACCTCGGCGGGCAGCGGGAGGTTGATCACGTCCCTGATCACGGTCAGGATGAAATCGCGGGTCTCTTCATACATGGGGTGTCTCCGTCGGTGGTTGTCCGAGGCGGTGGGCCGGCCGGAGGCCGGATCCTGCGCGGTGGCCGCGGCCTGTCCCGCTCAGCGGACCGGTACGGGCCGGGCCGGTTCGAGCGGGTCCGTGGGCAGGGTGTCGTGCCCGGCGCCGTCCGGGGCCCGGTGGACCACGGCCGCGAGCGCGCGGATCACGCGGGCGGGCGAGCTGCTCTCGAAGAAGGTGCGGCCGATGGCCAGACCGGCGCAGCCGGCCGCCATCACCCCGGTCGCGTATGCCACCGGATCGACACCGGGATTGCTCGGACCGCCCGCCGTGAGCACCGGTATCGGGCAGCTCTCCACGACCTCCGCCAGCCGTTCCAGCGGTGTCGCCCAGGTCGTCTTCACCAGGTCGGCGCCGAGGTCGGCGGCCACGTTGACGACGTGGGAGAGCAGCGCCGGATCGTGCGGATCGGCGATCCGGGGCCCGCGGGGGTACACCATGGCCAGCAGCGGTACGTTCCAGCGCCGGCAGGCGTCGGCCACGGAACCGAGGTCGGCCAGCTGGCGGCTCTCGGTCTCGGAGCCGATGTTCACCTGCACGCTCACCGCGTCGGCGCCCAGCCGGACGGCCTCCTCGACATCGCCGACCAGCACCTTGGCGTCCGCGTCGCGGGCGTGCGCCGTGCTGGCGCTCAGGTGCACGACCAGGGAGCAGTCGCGCAACAGGCCCGCCTCGATGCTCGCCGCCCGCCCCTTGTGCACCACGACGGCGTCGGCGCCGCCCTCCACGGCCGTGCGGACGAGTCCGTTGAACCGCGCGGCCGGGACGATGGGACCGTCCGCCACCGAGTGGTCCATGGGGACGAACAGGAATCGTTCGTCGCGGTGCCGGGACAGCCGCGCCAGGCGGACCGCCGTCCCTCCGGAACTTGGTCTCATGATCCACCCTTCAGCACAGGAAGTTGACGTTCGCGGGTCGAGTCTCACCTGGTGGGCCGGTGCTGTTACCCCTCGAACGGACTGCTCCTGCGAGTGCTCGTGGCGGCTCTCATCGAGGTACCCGACCGGTCAGGTCGTACCGGTCCGCCGCTCGGCCTGCTCGTCCGCCGCTGTTCCGGCGCTACGGGCGGTGGAACGCTCGGCGGGAGACCGTCCGGTCGGTGACGGTGTCGGTACCCGGACAGGGAGGGCGGCCGGATGGCGGCGGGGACACGGGCGAGGACGGACGGAACACGGAACCCCTGGCTCCGGCAGCTGCCCGGCCGGGGCGCGGCGAGGCGGGTCCGCTTGATCTGCCTGCCGTACGCGGGCGGTGGCGCCGGGGTCTACCGCGACTGGCTGCACGCCGGGCCGGACATGGGGGTGGAGGTCCTCGCCGTGCGGCCGCCCGGACGCGAACAGCGGTTGGCGGAGCCCGCGTTCGACGATGCCCGGTCCCTGGCCGCCCGCCTCGCCGTCGTACTGGATCCGTATCTGGACGGCCCGTACGCCCTCTACGGCCACAGCGTGGGCAGCGTCGTCGGTCTCGCCCTGGCGCACGAACTGGCACGCTCACCCCGGTCGCGGCAGCCGCTCGGGCTGTTCGTCGGAGCCGGCGTCGCACCGGACGTGCTGCGTCCGCAGCCGGAGTGGAGCGGTTCGGACGCCGAACTGACCGAGTGGCTGCGGCGCACCGGCGGCACGCCCGGGAGCGTGCTGGCCCGGCCGGGGCTGGTCGCACGGGTGCTCCCGGCGCTCCGGGCCGATCTGGCGATGGCGGCCGGCTACCGCAAGCGGCCGAGGGAGCGGCTGGCCGTGCCGATCCAGGGATTCGCGGGGGACGCCGACCCGATGGCCACCGCGGCGGCGATGGCCGGCTGGGGTGCCGAGACCACGGCCCGCTTCCAGCTCTCGCAGGTGCCGGGCGGCCACTTCTTCCTGGCGGAATCGGGGCGGCACGTGCTCGCCCGGATCGCGCGGGAGCTGCGCGCCACGGCCTGACGGGAGCCCGGCGGACACCACCCGGAGCATCTATCCAACACTTGTTGCACAGATGACAGGTGTTGTGGAAGCATGGCGCTCCAGGGCAAGGTCCACGAGGGAAGGCCAGTTGTGAAAGCGAAAAAGGCTCCGGTCGAGGCCGGTGGGTCCGACCGTGTGACTCCGGAACTCTGGTGGCTGAGCGGCATCATGGCCCTGGGCGGCTTCGCCAGCCTGCTGGACGCGACGATCATCAACGTCGCCATCGGGCCGCTCGCCAAGGTGTTCGATTCCGACCTGGCCACGGTCCAGTGGGTGGTGACCGGGTACCTGCTCGCCATCACCGCGGCGATTCCGATGAGCGGCTGGGCCACGGCCCGGTTCGGAGCGAAGCAGACGGTCATCTTCTCGCAGGTCGTCTTCCTGGTCGGCTCGTTGCTCTCCGGATTCGCCTGGTCCGCGTCCAGCCTGATCGTCTTCCGGGTGATCCAGGGCATCGGCGGCGGCCTGGCGGTTCCGGTGGGCCAGGCGCTGCTGGCTCAGGCGGCGGGGCCGAAGCGGCTCGGCAGGCTGATGTCCATCGTCACCGTCCCCGCCCTGTTCGCCCCGCTCATCGGCCCCTCGCTCGGCGGCGTCCTCATCGACCACCTCAGCTGGCGCTGGATCTTCTTCATCAACGTCCCGTTCTGTGTCGTGACCATCGCGCTCGTGCTGGCCAAGGTGAAGAACGTCGTCGCCCCCTCGGCCGGAGCCCGGCTCGACCTGACCGGCCTGGTGCTGCTGCTGCCCGGCCTGGCGCTGCTCGTCTACGGACTCTCCGAGGCCGGCTCGGCCGGTGGCTTCGGGTCGGGCAAGGTGATCGGCGGCCTGGTGGCCGGGGCGGTGCTGCTGCTGGCCTTCGGTGCGCGGGCGCTGAGGAGCCGGACCGAGGGCCTGCTGGACCTGAGGCTGTTCAAGGTCCCCGACTTCAGGTCCGGCACCCTGGCCGGTTTCCTGATGAGCATGGCGATGTACGGCGTGCTGATCCCGTTGCCCATGTACTACCAGGTCGTACGGGGCACCAGCGTGCTGAACTCCGCGCTGCTCCTCCTCCCTCAGAGCCTGGGGTATCTGCTGGCGATCGTCCTGATGAACGCGCTCACCGCCCGGCTGGGGGTCCGGAACCTCACCGTCATCGGCATCGTGCTGGCCCTGGTCGGCACCCTCCCGTACGCGCTCATCGACGCCCACCCGAACCAACTGCTCCTCGGCGTCACCCTGGTGGTCCGCGGATTCGGGCTGGGCGCGTCGATGATGCCGACCATGACGATCGCCTTCGCGAGCGTGCCGAAGGAGACCGCGCCGAGCGCGACCAGCGCGTTCAACGTCTTCCAGCGGGTCGGTGCCTCCCTGGGCACCACGATCCTCGCCGTCGTGCTCCAGCAGCGGCTGAAGGACGAGCTGCCCGCGAACGTGCACTCCCTCGGTCAGGTCGAGCCCGGCGGGACGATGGCCCGAGGTCTGGCCGAATCCTTCGGCGCGCCGTTCTGGTGGGCGATGCTCTTCACTGCTCTCGCCCTGCTCCCGGCCTTCTTCCTTCCGGGACGACGGCCGGCCGCCGACGCCTCCGGGGGCGGTGCGCCCGATGTCCCGCCCGCACGGGAGAGCGAGAGCGCGATCCTGGCCGACTGACCGCCTCCGGTCGTCCCATGAGCTGCCGTCGGCGCCCGGGCCCGTGCGCCGACGGCGTCGGCGTGCCGCCAGCCCGACCGCGGACGAGTCACGGGTGCTCAGCCGAGAAAGACGACATGTGTCGGCGACTTCTTGCCATATTCCCCAGGGGGGTCGTCCGGACACTGGTCCGGTTGCAAGGATGGAGGCGGGATGGCGTGGGGTTCGAGAGGGACGAGTGACGCGATTCCTGTGGAATGCTCGACCGCTGTCCCCTCACGCTTGTTATGGGGGCGAAGAATGTGTGATTTTCGGGTTCTAGGCGCGTTGGAGATACTTGACGGATTGACGTGGAAGTCCGCGGGAGGACCGAAGGTCCGGATACTCCTGGCAGTGCTGCTGGCCGCCGCCGGCCGGACCATATCCATCGACCGGCTGGTCGAGGAGCTGTGGAGCCCCGGTTCCCATCCGAAACGGGACCAGCGCAACCTGGTCCAGCAGTACGTGATGCGCCTGCGCCGCCAACTCGGCGACCGGGACCGCACGGTGCTGGTCACCAAGGCCCCGGGCTACCGGTTGGTCTTCGACCCGGCACGACTGGACGCCTGCCGCTTCGAGGCCCTCCACGCCAAGGGCCAGGGACTTTTTGCCGAGGGTGCCTACGAGAAGGCGTTCACCGTCCTGGGCAGCTCCCTCGAGCTCTGGCGCGGTCCCGCCATGGAGGACGTCCCGGTCTCGCCCACGGTCCGCACGGAGGCCGAGCGCCTTGAAGAGGCTCGCCTCGCCGCCGCGGAGCTGCGCATCGACGCCAGTCACCGCATCGGTGGTCACATCGCCACCCTTGCGGAGCTCCGCGCCCTGCGCGACGGCAATCCGCTCCGTGAGGGGCTCTGGGAGAAGGAGATGATCGCGCTGCTCGAATCCGGCCGCCGGGCCGAGGCCCTCGACGTCTACCAGCGTGCGCGCCGGGTCTTCCAGGACGAGCTCGGCCTGGAACCCGGCACCGCCCTGCGCGATCTCCAGCAGGTCATCCTCACCGATGGCGGCGTCGGCGGCGGGCGGCCCTGAGCGCTCTGGTCCGAGGCGCCCCGAGCCCCCGTCGGCACCCCCGGCGGGGCCGCTCCGTCTCCCGGGAGGAGCGACGGGTTTCGGACATCCGCGTGTCGTCGTACGTGGGCCCGCCCGATCTCCTCCCGCCGGATGACGTCAATCTCCTTGCGCAAGGGGAAAGTTGACCACGCCATGTGCGCACCCCCGGTGTGCGTCGCCCCCCGGGGTATGGATGAGCGTTGTACAACGTAAGCTGTACCGGTGCTGATTCGTTGCAAGTGGGGCGATACCGCCTGGGTGGGCCGCCCGTAGCCGTCCGCCGCACTCGGAAGGGCGGGCGGCGTGTCCGGAATGGGATGTTTTGGGTCAGCAGTGTAGAACGGGAGATGTGACGGCTATGACGGAAGATCTCCAGCTCCGAGGTGCTCACGCCGTCCCCGCGCAGGGCGGTCGGCAGTGACCCGCACCGAACGGACGCGGCTGGATTCCGCCGTTCCCGCGACCCTCGACAAGGCCGCCGACGAGAACTTCCCGGTGGCCCCCTTCTTCCTGCCGCGCGCCTGGCGCGACGATCTGATGGCGGTCTACGGCTTCGCCCGGCTCGTCGACGACATCGGCGACGGCGATCTGGCCCCCGGCGGCGCCGACGCCCGCCATCTCGGGCTCGGCCCGGACGGGGCCGAGGACCGCGTCGCCATGCTCGACGCGCTGGAGCGGGACCTGGGACGGCTCTTCGGGACCGCCGGCGAGACCCCGCACCACCCCCTGCTCGCGGCCCTGCGCCCCACCGTGCGGCGCCGCGCGCTCACCCCCGAACCCTTCGTCGGCCTCATCGAGGCCAACCGGCAGGACCAGAAGGTCCGCCGCTACGGGACGTACGAGGAACTGCTCGCCTACTGCGAGCTCTCCGCCAACCCCGTCGGCCGCCTGGTCCTCCAGATCACCGGCACCGCGAGCCCCGAGCGCATCCGCCGCTCCGACGCCGTCTGCACCGCCCTGCAGATCGTCGAACACCTCCAGGACGTCTCCGAGGACCTGGGCCGCGACCGGATCTATCTGCCCGCCGAGGACCTGGCCAGGTTCCATGTCTCCGAAGACGACCTGGCCGCCCCCTCCGGGAACGCCTCGGTGCGCGCACTGATCGCGTACGAAGCGGAACGAGCCGCACATCTGCTGAATGAAGGCACCCCCTTGGTGGGTAGCGTCCACGGCAGGCTCAAGCTGCTTCTCGCCGGATTCGTGGGAGGGGGGCGCGCCGCCCTCTCCGCGATCGCGGCCGCCGGGTTCGACGTACTGCCCGGACCACCCAAACCCACCAAGCCCAGCCTTCTGCGCGAGGTGGGAGTTGTCTTGCGAAGCGCGCGTAGAGAGGGGTGAGCCGGACCGTGGAGGGACAGACGACGTACATGTCGGCACCGGTGCAGGCCGCATACAGTTACTGCGAGGCGGTCACCGGACAGCAGGCGCGTAACTTCGCGTACGGCATCAGGCTGCTGCCCGCGGAGAAGCGACAGGCCATGTCGGCGCTGTACGCCTTCTCCCGCCGGGTCGACGACATCGGCGACGGCGAGCTGGATCCGGAGACCAAGCGCGTCCGGCTGGAGGGCACCCGCACCCTGCTCGACCGGATCCGGGCCGGCGCGGTCGACGAGGACGACACCGACCCGGTGGCCGTCGCGCTGGCCGACGCGGCCCGCCGCTTCCCGCTGCCGCTCGAAGGGCTCGACGAGCTGATCGACGGCGTGCTCATGGACGTGCGTGGCGCCACCTACGAGACCTGGGACGACCTCAAGGTCTACTGCCGCTGCGTCGCCGGTGCCATCGGCCGCCTCAGCCTGGGCGTCTTCGGTACGGAACCGGGCGCCCCGGGCGCCGAGCGCGCCGCCGAGTACGCCGACACGCTGGGCCTCGCGCTCCAGCTGACGAACATCCTGCGCGACGTCCGCGAGGACGCCGGCAACGGCCGCACCTATCTGCCGGCCGACGACCTCGCCAAATTCGGCTGCTCGGCCGGATTCCACCGCGCCACCCCGCCGCCCGGCTCCGACTTCGCCGGGCTCGTCCACTTCGAGGTGCGGCGCGCCCGCACCCTGTTCGCCGAGGGCTACCGGCTGCTGCCGATGCTCGACCGGCGCAGCGGGGCCTGTGTGGCGGCCATGGCCGGCATCTACCGCCGGCTCCTGGACCGCATCGAGCGCGACCCCGAGGCCGTGCTGCGCGGCCGGGTGTCGCTGCCGGGCCACGAGAAGGCGTACGTCGCGGTGCGCGGACTGTCCGGTCTCGACGCGCGCCACATGTCCCGGCGCACGACCCGGGGGCGTGTCTGAATGCGTCACGGGGACATCTCGCGCACCATGTGCATCATGGATGATCTCTCCGTACGCCGGGCAACCCTCCGCCGCACGGATGCGTCACTGACGGAAAAGACCTGGCGAGAGGGGGACGCATGACCGGCGGAGCGACACGTTCCTCCCGGGCGGTCGTGATCGGCGGCGGACTCGCCGGGATCACCTCCGCCCTGCGTCTGGCCGACGCCGGGCTTGACGTGACCCTGCTCGAAGGACGGCCCCGTCTCGGCGGCCTGGTCTTCTCGTTCCGGCGCGGCGAGCTGACCGTCGACAACGGCCAGCACGTCTATCTGCGCTGCTGCACCGCCTACAGCTGGTTCCTCGACCGCGTCGGCGGGACCTCGCTCGCACCGCTGCAAAACCGTTTGGACGTGCCGGTACTCGATGTCGGGCGGCCCTCGGGACCCCGCCTCGGACGGATCCGCCGCAACGGGCTGCCGGTGCCGTTCCACCTGGCCGCCGGGCTCGCCGGCTATCCGCACCTCTCGCTCGCCGAACGCGCGAGCGTCGGCCGCGCCGCGCTCGCGCTCGGCCGGCTGGACCCGGAGGACCCCGCGCTCGACGGAGTCGACTTCGGCAGCTGGCTCGCCCGGCACGGCCAGTCGCCCCGCACCGTCGAGGCGCTCTGGGACCTGGTCGGTGTGGCCACGCTGAACGCCACCGCGCCGAACGCCTCCCTCGGCTTGGCCGCCAAGGTCTTCAAGACCGGGCTGCTCTCCGAGCCGGGCGCCGCCGACATCGGCTGGGCCGCCGTCCCGCTCGGCGCCGTCCACGACACCCTGAGCCGCGCGGCCCTGGACGCCGCCGGAGTCCGCACCGCGCTGCGGACCAAGGCCGGCGCGCTCACCCGCGACGAGGGGCACTGGACGGTCGACACCGGGAGCGAACGCATCGAGGCGGACACCGTCGTCCTCGCCATCCCGCAGCGCGAGACCCACGCCCTGCTGCCGCCCGGAGCGCTGGACGCCCCCGAACGGCTGCTGGAGATCGGCACCTCGCCGATCCTCAACGTGCACGTGGTCTACGACCGCAAGGTGCTCCGGCGGCCGTTCTTCGCGGCGCTTGGCTCCCCGGTCCAGTGGGTCTTCGACCGGACCGAGGCGTCCGGTCTGACCGGCCCCGGCCAGTACCTCGCGGTCTCCCAGTCCGCCGCGGGCGACGAGATCGACCTGCCGGTCGCGGAGCTCCGCGCCCGCTACCTGCCCGAACTCGAACGACTGCTGCCCGCCGCTCGCGGGGCGGGGATCCGGGACTTCTTCGTCACCCGGGAGCGCACGGCGACCTTCGCCCCCGCGCCCGGCGTCGGCCGGCTGCGGCCCGGCACGCGGACCCGCGCCCCCGGCCTCTTCCTGGCCGGAGCATGGACCGCCACCGGCTGGCCCGCCACGATGGAGGGCGCCGTGCGCAGTGGCTCCGTCGCCGCGGACGCCGCGCTCCGGGCGCTCGGCCGCCCCCATGAACATCCGCTGCAGGAGGCGGCATGAGCAGTACCACCGGAACAAGAGGAGAGTCAGTGACCCCGGCGAATCCGGCTTCCGACACCGTGGCGGAGACCACGGACGTCACCGCGCTTCTGGAGCGCGGGCGGGCCCTTTCCACGCCGGTGCTGCGCGCCGCGGTCGACCGGCTCGCACCGCCCATGGACACCGTGTCCGCCTATCACTTCGGCTGGATCGATGCCCAGGGCAGGCCCTCGGACGGTGACGGCGGCAAGGCCGTCCGCCCCGCGCTGGCCCTGCTGTCCGCGGAGGCGGCCGGTGCCGCACCCGAGGCCGGCGTCCCCGGCGCCGTGGCCGTCGAACTCGTGCACAACTTCTCGCTGCTGCACGACGACCTGATGGACGGCGACGAGCAGCGCCGCCACCGCGACACGGTGTGGAAGGTGCACGGCCCCGCCCAGGCGATCCTGGTCGGCGACGCGCTGTTCGCCCTGGCCAACGAGATCCTGCTGGAGCTGGGCACCGTGGAGGCGGGCCGCGCGGCCCGCCGGCTGACCACGGCCACCCGCAAGCTCATCGACGGGCAGGCCCAGGACATCTCCTACGAGCACCGCGAGCGGGTCACCGTCGAGGAGTGCCTGGAGATGGAGGGCAACAAGACGGGCGCCCTGCTCGCCTGCGCCTGCTCCATCGGCGCGGTGCTCGGCGGCGCGGACGACCGCACCGCCGACGTGCTGGAGGCCTACGGCTACCACCTGGGGCTCGCCTTCCAGGCCGTCGACGATCTGCTCGGGATCTGGGGCGACCCGGAGTCCACGGGCAAGCAGACCTGGAGCGATCTGCGCCAGCGCAAGAAGTCCCTGCCGGTCGTCGCCGCGCTGGCCGCGGGCGGACCGGCCTCCGAGCGCCTGGGCGAACTGCTCGCCGCGGACGCCAAGAGCAGCGACTTCGACAGCTTCTCCGAAGAGGAGTTCGCCGCCCGTGCGGCGCTCATCGAGGAGGCGGGCGGCCGCGAGTGGACCGCCCAGGAGGCCCGTCGGCAGCATGCGGTCGCCATCGAGGCCCTGCATGGTGTGGACATGCCCGAATCCGTGCGGGCGCAGCTCACGGCGCTCGCGGACTTCGTCGTCGTACGAAAGAGATGATCATCATCCCCTCCATATGACTCGCAGTCGCCGGCCGGCGCCCCTGACGGGCGCCGGCCGACGGAGACCCCAGCACAGCAGCGCACCAACTGCACGAAGGGGAAGCCATGACAGCGACGACCGACGGAAGCACCGGGGCTGTGGACCCCCGAGCAGCCGCGGCCAGCGAACCGACAACCGAATCAACCATCGCCGCGGACGACGTCCTCACCGCCGCGCGGCGGGCCGCGGAACGCTCGGTGGAGCACCTCCTCGGCCGGCAGGACGAGCAGGGCTGGTGGAAGGGGGACCTCGCCACCAACGTCACCATGGACGCCGAGGACCTGCTCCTCCGCCAGTTCCTGGGCATCCAGGATCCCGAGACCGTCCGGACCGCGGCGCTCTTCATCCGCGGCGAACAGCTCGGTGACGGCACCTGGGCCACCTTCCACGGCGGCCCCGGGGAACTCTCCACCACCATCGAGGCCTATGTGGCCCTGCGCCTGGCCGGGGACCGGCCGGACGACCCGCACATGGCCCGCGCCGCAGGATGGATCAGGGAACAGGGCGGCATCGCGGCGAGCCGGGTCTTCACCCGGATCTGGCTGGCCCTCTTCGGCTGGTGGAAATGGGACGACCTGCCCGAGTTGCCGCCTGAGCTGATGTTCTTCCCGAAGTGGGTCCCGCTCAACATCTACGACTTCGGCTGCTGGGCGCGCCAGACCATCGTCCCGCTCACCGTCGTCTCGGCGAAACGGCCGGTGCGGCCCGCGCCCTTCGCGCTGGACGAACTGCACACCGATCCGGCCGACCCCAATCCGCCGCGCCGCCCGGCCCCCGCGACCAGCTGGGACGGGATCTTCCAGCGCCTCGACAAGGCCCTGCACCTCTACCACCGGGTCGCCCCGCGCGGACTGCGCAAGGTCGCGATGAACGCCGCCGCCCGCTGGATCATCGAACGCCAGGAGAACGACGGCTGCTGGGGCGGGATCCAGCCGCCCGCCGTGTACTCCGTCATCGCCCTGCACCTGCTCGGCTACGACCTCGACCATCCGGTGATGCGCGCCGGACTGGAATCGCTGGACCGCTTCGCGGTGCGGCGCGAGGACGGCGCCCGCATGATCGAGGCCTGCCAGTCCCCGGTCTGGGACACCTGCCTCGCGACCATCGCGCTGGCCGACGCCGGGGTCGCCCCCGACCACCCCGCGCTCGTCAGGGCGGCCGACTGGATGCTCGGCGAGGAGATCGACCGGCCGGGGGACTGGTCCGTGCGCAGGCCCCGACTGGCCCCCGGCGGCTGGGCGTTCGAGTTCCACAACGACAACTACCCCGACATCGACGACACCGCGGAGGTGGTCCTCGCCCTGCGCCGGGTCCGCCACCCCGACCAGGCGCGGGTGGACGCCGCCATCCGGCGCGGAGTGCGCTGGAACGTCGGCATGCAGTCCCGCAACGGAGCCTGGGGCGCCTTCGACGCCGACAACACCAGCGCCTTCCCCAACCGGCTGCCCTTCTGCGACTTCGGCGAGGTCATCGACCCGCCCTCGGCCGACGTCACCGGCCATGTGGTGGAGATGCTGGCCGTCGAGGGCCATGCCCAGCACCCGGCGACCCGCCGGGGCATCGAGTGGCTGCTCGCCGAACAGGACGCCGGCGGCGGCTGGTTCGGCCGATGGGGCGTCAACTACGTGTACGGGACCGGGTCGGTGGTCCCCGCCCTGATCGCCGCCGGACTGCCCGCCTCGCACCCCGCCGTCCGCCGGGCGGTCGGCTGGCTGGAGTCCGTCCAGAACGACGACGGCGGCTGGGGCGAGGACCTGCGCTCGTACACCGAGGAGAAGTGGATCGGCCACGGCGCCTCGACCGCCTCCCAGACCGCCTGGGCGCTGCTGGCCCTGCTCGCCGCCGGACGGCGCGACACCACCGCCGTCGCCCGGGGCATCGCCTGGCTGACCGACAGCCAGCAGGCCGACGGCTCGTGGGACGAGCCGTACTTCACCGGGACCGGCTTCCCCTGGGACTTCTCCATCAACTACCACCTCTACCGGCAGGTCTTCCCGCTGACCGCGCTCGGACGGTACGTGCACGGCGACCCGTTCGCCGGCCGGGTCCCGCTCGGCGAGGGGGCCTGATGGGCGATGCCCGGGGGGCACCCGGCCCCGCCGCCCCGCTGCTCGTCGCCTGCGCGCTGGGCATCGAGCAGCTGGCCCTGCGCAGCGGCCGGGGCCGCGCGGGCGCCGCACCGGGCCCGGTGACCGTCCTGCGTACGGGCATGGGACCCAGGGCCGCCGAGGCGGCCGTGGCACGGGCGCTCGACGGCGAACGGGCGCGCGGCGCCGCCGTCATCGCCTCCGGGTTCTGCGCCGGACTCGCCCCCGGAATGCACCCCGGCGATCTGGTGGTGGCCGACGAGACCCGCGCCGCCGGGCAGCCGGTCCCCTGCACGGGTACGGAACTGCTGGCCGAGGCGCTGGCCAGGGCCGTCCCCGGACGCACCGTCCACACCGGTCCGCTGACCGGCTCCGCCCATGTCGTACGCGGACACGAGCGGGCCGAGCTGCGGGCCACCGGAGCGATCGCGGTGGACATGGAGTCCGCCGCGACCCTGAGCACCGCACTGCGGGCCGGGCCGCGCCCTGTTGCCGCCGTACGGGTGGTCGTGGACGCTCCGGAGCACGAGCTCGTCCGCATCGGCACGGTCCGCGGTGGAATATCGGCATTCCGCGTTCTTCGTGCCGTCCTTCCCGCTTTCTATGAATGGCACCGATCTTTGCTGCTCCCCAGGAGGTGAGCCAGATGGCCATGCCGCTCCGTCAGTCCATCAAGGTTGCGACGTACCTCATTGAACAGAAGCTCCGAAAGCGGGACAAGTTTCCGCTGATTGTCGAGTTGGAGCCCTTGTACGCGTGCAATCTCGCCTGCGAGGGCTGCGGGAAGATCCAGCATCCGGCCGGAGTGCTCAAGCAGCGCATGCCGGTGGCCCAGGCGGTCGGCGCCGTGCTCGAATCGGGCGCGCCGATGGTCTCCATCGCCGGTGGCGAACCCCTGATGCACCCGCAGATCGACGAAATCGTCCGCCAGCTCGTGGCCAGGAGGAAATACGTTTTCCTCTGCACCAACGCCATGCTGATGCGCAAGAAGCTCGACAAGTTCACGCCCTCGCCCTACTTCGCCTTCACCGTGCACATCGACGGACTGCGCGAACGGCACGACGAGTCGGTCGCCAAGGAAGGGGTGTTCGACGAGGCGGTGGCGGCCATCAAGGAGGCCAAGAGCCGCGGCTTCCGGGTCACCACCAACTCCACGTTCTTCAACACCGACACCCCGCAGACCATCATCGAGGTCCTGAACTACCTCAACGACGACCTCAAGGTCGACGAGATGATGATCTCGCCCGCCTACGCCTACGAGAAGGCACCCGACCAGGAGCACTTCCTGGGCGTCGAGCAGACCCGCGAACTGTTCCGGAAGACCTTCGCGGGCGGCAACCGGACCCGCTGGCGCCTGAACCACTCCCCGCTCTTCCTGGACTTCCTGGAGGGCAAGGCGGACTTCCCCTGCACGGCCTGGGCCATCCCCAACTACTCGCTGTTCGGCTGGCAGCGCCCCTGCTATCTGATGAGCGACGGCTATGTGCCGACGTACCGGCAGCTCATCGAGGACACCGACTGGGACAAGTACGGCCGGGGCAAGGACCCGCGCTGCGCCAACTGCATGGCGCACTGCGGCTACGAGCCGACCGCCGTGCTCGCCACCATGGGATCGCTCAAGGAGTCCCTGCGGGCCGCACGGGAGACCGTCGGCGGAAACCGCTGAGGTGACGACCGCCTGAGGACCGGCACCGCCGGTCTCCGGGAACTGCCGGCCCGGCCCCTCGCGACGGGCCGGGCCGGCGGGGTCACGGACGCGCGGGCACCCCGCGGGGGTCCCGCCGTCGTCGGGTGTGGAAACAGGAGCAGAGAGGGGGCCCGGAATGTCGCTGTTGCCGTCCATCCGGGGGCCGCACGATCTCAAGGCGCTGAACGGAGCGCAGCTGGACGAACTGGCCGAGGACATCCGGACCTTCCTGATCCGGGCGGTGGCCAGGACGGGGGGCCATCTGGGGCCCAACCTCGGCGTGGTGGAACTCTCCATCGCCCTGCACCGGGTCTTCGACTCGCCCGTGGACCGGATCCTGTGGGACACCGGCCACCAGAGCTATGTGCACAAGCTGCTCACCGGCCGTCAGGACTTCTCCAAACTGCGCGGCAAGGGCGGTCTGTCGGGCTACCCCTCCCGCGAGGAGTCCGAGCACGACGTCATCGAGAACTCGCACGCCTCGACCGTGCTGGGCTGGGCGGACGGCCTGGCCAAGGCCAACGAGGTCCTGGGCAGGGAGAACCACGTCGTCGCGGTCATCGGCGACGGAGCCCTCACCGGAGGCATGGCCTGGGAGGCGCTGAACAACATCGCCGCCGCCAAGGACCGCCCGCTGATCATCGTCGTCAACGACAACGAGCGCTCCTACGCCCCCACCATCGGTGGCCTGGCCGACCACCTCGCCACCCTGCGCACCACCGACGGCTACGAGCGCTTCCTCTCCTGGGGCAAGAACGTGCTCCAGCAGACCCCCGTGGTGGGCAGGCCGCTGTACGAATCGCTGCACGGCGCCAAAAAGGGGTTCAAGGACACCTTCGCCCCGCAGGGCATGTTCGAGGACCTGGGGCTCAAGTACCTCGGCCCGGTCGACGGCCACGACACGGCGGCCGTCGAGTCAGCCCTCCAGCGCGCCAAGCGCTTCCACGGCCCGGTGCTGGTCCACTGCATCACCGAGAAGGGACGCGGTTACGCCCCCGCGCTGGAGGACGAGGCCGACCGCTTCCACACGGTCGGCGCGATGGATCCGCTGACCTGTGTGCCGCTCGGTCCGGCCCCCGGGCCCTCCTGGACCTCGGTGTTCGGGGACGAGATCGCGGCCATCGGCGCGGAGCGGCCGGACGTCGTCGCGCTCACGGCGGCGATGCTGCACCCCGTCGGGCTGACCAGGTTCGCCGAGGCCTTCCCCGACCGGGTCTGGGACGTCGGCATCGCCGAACAGCACGCGGCGGTCTCCGCCGCCGGACTGGCCACGGGCGGACTGCACCCGGTCGTCGCCGTCTACGCGACCTTCCTCAACCGGGCCTTCGACCAGCTGCTGATGGACGTCGCCCTGCACCGGTGCGGGGTGACCTTCGTCCTGGACCGGGCCGGCGTCACCGGTCCGGACGGCGCCTCCCACAACGGCATGTGGGACATGTCGATCCTCCAGGTCGTCCCCGGGCTGCGGATCGCCGCCCCGCGCGACGCGGTGACGCTGCGCGAGGAACTGCGCGAGGCGGTCTCCGTGGACGACGCCCCGACGCTCCTGCGGTTCCCCAAGGAATCCGTCGGCGAGCCGGTTCCGGCGGTCGGCCGGATCGGCGGGATGGACGTCCTGCACCGCGCGGAGGACGCCGACGCGCTGCTGGTCGCCGTCGGCGTCATGGCCCCGGTCTGCCTCCAGGCCGCCGATCTGCTGACCGGCGCCGGCATCCGCTGCACCGTGGTCGACCCCCGCTGGGTCAAGCCGGTCGACCCGGCCCTGGCCCCGCTCGCCGCCGCGCACCGGCTGGTCGCCGTCGTCGAGGACAACAGCAGGGCGGCGGGCGTCGGCTCCGCCGTCGGCATGGCGCTGCGGGACGCCGACGTCGACGTACCGCTGCGCACCTTCGGCATTCCCGACCAGTTCCTCGCCCACGGCAAACGAGCCGAGGTGCTGGCCGACATCGGACTCACACCGGTCGAGATCGCCGGCCGGATCGGCGCCGTACTGGCCGCCCGGGACGCGGCGGACGGCACGGGGCGGAGCGCCCCGGACCACGGTCACCAGGGGAGCGGAGCATGAACGACGAGGGGCCCAAGGGCTTCGATCTGGCACGGCTCCTCGCGGAGCGAGGCGCCGAACGCTACGAACTGCACACCAAGCACCTCAACCACCAGCTGCCGCGCATGCTGCACACCATCGGCTTCGACAAGGTCTACGAACGGGCCGAGGGCGCCCACTTCTGGGACGCGGAGGGCAACGACTACCTGGACATGCTGGCCGGCTTCGGCGTGATGGGTCTCGGCCGCCACCACCCCGTGGTCCGCCGGGCGCTCCACGACGTCCTGGACGCCTCCCTCGCTGACCTCACCCGCTTCGACTGCCAGCCCCTGCCGGGTCTGCTGGCCGAGAAGCTGCTCACGCACAGCCCGCACCTGGACCGGGTCTTCTTCGGCAACAGCGGTACGGAGGCGGTGGAGACCGCGCTCAAGTTCGCCCGGTTCGCCACCGGGCGGCCCAGGGTCCTGTACTGCGCGCACGCCTTCCACGGGCTGACGACCGGCTCCCTCTCGGTCAACGGGGAGTCCGGTTTCCGCGACGGCTTCGCCCCGCTGCTGCCCGACACCGCCATCGAACTGGGCGACCTCGACGCGCTGCGCCGCGAGCTGAAGCGCGGCGACGTGGCCGCCCTCGTCGTCGAGCCGATCCAGGGCAAGGGGGTGCACGCGGCGCCGCCCGGCTTCCTGCGCGAGGCCCAGGAACTGCTGCACCGGCACAAGGCGCTCCTGATCGCCGACGAGGTGCAGACCGGGCTCGGCAGGACCGGCGACTTCTACGCGTACCAGCACGAGGAGGGCGTGGAGCCCGATCTGGTCTGTGTCGCCAAGGCGCTCTCCGGCGGCTACGTACCGGTCGGCGCGACCCTCGGCAAGGACTGGATCTTCAAACGCGTCTACTCCTCGATGGACCGCGTCCTGGTCCATTCCGCGAGCTTCGGGGCCAATGCCCAGGCGATGGCGGCCGGGCTCGCCGTCCTCTCGGTGATGGAGGACGAGGAGACCGTCGCCCACGCCCGGCGTACCGGCGATCTGCTGCGCGAACGGCTGGCCGCGCTGGTCGGCCGCTACGAGCTGCTGCACGAGGTGCGCGGACGCGGGCTGATGATCGGCATCGAGTTCGGGCGGCCGTCCTCGCTGAAGCTGCGCAGCCGCTGGACCATGCTCCAGGCGGCCCGCAAGGGGCTCTTCGCGCAGATGGTGGTCGTCCCCCTGCTCCAGAAGCACCGCATCCTGACCCAGGTCTCCGGCGACCACCTCGAAGTGATCAAACTGATCCCGCCCCTGGTGATCGACGACGCGGACGTGGACCGGTTCGTGACCGCGTTCACGGCGGTGATGGACGACGCGCACAACGGCGGCGGACTGATGTGGGACTTCGGGCGCACCCTGGTCAAACAGGCGGTCGCCAACCGCTGAGCGGCCGGACCGCGGAGGGATTTGCCTCGGAGGCAAGAAATTTGCCTCCGAGGAAAGTTCCTGGCCCAATAAGAGTATGAATCCTCCGGAAGGAGGGGTGGCCGACGAGCTGCCCGGGGTCGCGCCCCGCCTGCGCGACCTGCGCCGCAGCCGTGGTCTCACCCTGGAGAGCGCCGCCCAGCGGGCCGGACTCTCGCCCGCCCATCTCTCCCGGCTCGAAACGGGACGGCGCCAGCCCTCGCTGCCGATGCTGCTCGGTCTGGCCAGGATCTACGGTACGACGGTCTCCGAGCTGCTGGGAGAGATGCCCCCGGAACGTGACGCGATCGTCCGCGGCCGGAGGTTCGAAGGTGCCGAGGCCGACGGCTGGACGTACCAGCAGGCGGGCGGCTCCGGCCGGGCGATGCAGGCACTGCGCGTCCTCGTCCCCCACGGGGCCCAGGGCGATCTGGTGCGCGTCCATCCCGGCGAGGAGTGGCTGTACGTCCTGACCGGGCACCTCCGGGTCGTCCTCGGTGAATCCGTGCACGACCTCGCGCCCGGCGACAGCGCGCACTTCGACTCGCTCACCCCGCACCGGATCACGGCCGCGGGCCGCGAGGGTGCCGAACTGCTCTTCGTCCACACCCTGCTGCAGAGCCCCGCCGCCGAGCTGTGTCTCGGCGGCGCCGTCCACCGTCCCTGAGGCACCGCCCGCCACCGGCCCCCGGGCTGGCAGAGAGGAACCGTCATGTCGGATTCCGAGAACTACGACCCGCTCACCCCGACGCGGACCAAGAACTACGACCCGCAGGAGAAGAAGATGCCCCGCGGGCTCGTCATCAGGCTCTTCGCCTATCTGGTGGCCGGGCACGTCATCGCGGGCTTCCTCTATCTGCTCTTCGCCGTGGGGATGCACAACCAGTAGCGGCTCGTGGTGCCCCCGCCGGGCGGGGGCACCACGCCCGCGGTCAGACCCCGTCGAGCAGGCGCTCGCGCAGCCGCTCGCGCGTCGGCGCGGCGAGCTTCAGCCCGTCGGCGAGGTAGCGGTCGGTGCCGCCCCAGGTGGAGTCGATCGTGTCGAAGGCCGCGGCCAGGTAGTCGCGGTGGGCGCCGAAGAGCGGATTGAGCAGTTCCATCACCTCGGGCGAGGTGCCGGCCGGTGAGGTGTCGCTGCGGCGGACCCGGTAGCGGCGGTGGGCGTCGTTGGACTTCAGGTAGTCGGCCTCGATGGCGTCGCGCTCCACGCCGACCGCGAGCAGGGCCACGGCGATCGAGAGCCCGGCCCGGTCCTTGCCCGCCGCGCAGTGCATCAGCGCCGGCACGCTGTCCTCGGCGAGGGCGTGCAGCACGCGGCTGTGCTCGGCCGTGCGGTCCAGGATGGTCCGGCGGTACGAGGCGATCATGCGGTCGGTGCCCTTGCCGTCGGCCAGGATCGACCGCAGCTCGGCCATGTTCCCGTCGCGGACCATCCGCCAGAACTCGGCTCCGTCCGCGGGGTCGCTGAGCGGGATGCTCACATTGCGCACGCCCGGCAGCTCCACGTCCCGTCCGTCGAGCTTGTGGTCGGCGCTGTTGCGGAAGTCGAAGACCGTGTGCAGGCCGAGGCCCGAGAGGAAGGCGGCGTCCTCGGGGGTCGCGTGCGCCAGATGACCGCTGCGGTAGAGCCGTCCGAAACGCACCCGGCGCCCGTCGGCGGCGGGGAGCCCGCCCACGTCCCGGAAGTTGCGGACCCCCGTCAGCTCGGGCTCCGTCGGCGGGGTCTGCGGCAGCTGCTGCGTCACGTTCACTCCTGGAGGCTCGGTCGCCGGCGCGGGTCGCCGGAGCGTTCACTTCCGTGACGATACGACATTGTTTCGTCGGGCAATCATCTCGGCGTCCGCCTTCTTCCGCGCTTGTGGCGGGTGCCCGGAGGTGCCGCGCGGGCCGTATCGGAACGCCGGCCGTACCCGCGGAGTGCCGGTCCGGTACGGGCGGTGGCCATGACATGTCCGATTTGATGTATTTAGTCGAACGTGCCCTGATTGCGCGGGAGATGGCCGGCCCCTCGTGAGCGGGATCATATCCGTGACGGTGTGTGGTGGCGCGGCCGTGGGGTATTCCCCGGCACCTCGCGGAAAGCCAAGATCCGTAATCCACGGAGGGTGACCGGAATTCCGTGCCGGGATTCGGGTGTGGAATCCGCGGCGGAAGCGATGGCTTGTTTCCGCCGTCCCGGCTCGCTTACGTTCCATGTCAATCCGGACGGACCGCCTAATCCTGCCGCCGACCGGAATTCGCACTCACTCACCGCGTGGCAGGAGCGGGGGAACCAGGTAGGCCGCCGTCCGGGAATTCCCGACGGCTAGGGGTGAAGTCGCGCCCGGCGCGACCGGACATCTCCAGTCCGAACCCGACAGCTCACCTCGCAGGCGCCGGAGAGGAAATCCTTCATGCCCATCTCGGGTAAGCACCGCCGTCCCAAGTCCAGCACCATCGCCCGCGGCGTCGTCGTCGCCAGCGCCGGCGGAGCCGTCATCGCGCTCCCGCTGCTCGGCGCCACCGGTGCCAGCGCCGCGGAGCAGACCGCTCCCGCCGCGAAGACGGCCGCCGCCGCGCACGCCACCCCGGCCAAGCCGGTCGCCGCCCACCAGGCCGGCACCACCACCTACTCCGTGGTCTCCGGCGACTACCTCTCGAAGATCGCCGCCGAGCACCACGTCAAGGGCGGCTGGCAGAAGCTGTACCAGGACAACCGCGAGGTCGTCGGCGAGAACCCGAGCCTGATCTTCCCGGGGATGAAGCTGACCCTCGGTGCGAAGAGCTGGGGCCACTCCGCCGGTGCGTCCGCCGCCGCGAAGGCCCCCGCCGCGAAGACCCCGGCCAAGGCCCCGGCCGCCGCCGAGTCCAAGGCCCCCGCGACCACGGCCCCGGCCTCCTCCGGCTCCTCGGACGCCCAGGAGAGCACCGCCCCGGCCACCCAGAGCAACGACTCCGGTTACGTCCACCCGGTCCCGGGCAACCACACCACCGCCTACCGCGCCTCCGGCTCCAACTGGTCCAGCGGCAGCCACACCGGCATCGACTTCCCCGTCTCCACCGGCACCAGCGTGAAGGCCATCACCTCCGGCACCGTCGTCACCGCCGGCTGGGGCGGCGCGTACGGCAACCAGGTCGTCATCAAGCACGCCGACGGCCACTACTCCCAGTACGGCCACATGTCCTCGCTCTCCGTCTCGGCGGGCCAGACCGTGACCGCGGGCCAGCAGGTCGGCCTCTCCGGCTCCACCGGCAACGCCACCGGCCCGCATCTCCACTTCGAGGTCCGCACGGGCCCGGAGTACGGCTCGGACATCGACCCGATCGCCTACCTGGCGTCGCACGGGATCAACGTCTGATTCCCCCGGCAGTACGGGTCCGGTGAACCGGACCCCGGCAATACGGAGAGGGACGGTGCGCGGCGGCGCACCGTCCCTCTGCTTATTCCCCCTTTACCAAAACCTGACCGGGTGGTCTATCTCACCACCCGTCAACCCCTTATTACGGTCGCGTAGGTCACATTCGGCGGTGCAGGATATGCCCTTGTGGCAGACGATTCGAACAACATCAAGCAGGGCGCCGGACGACGACAGGGCGCCATCGAGTCGTACGCGGCGATTGGCGACAGCTTCACCGAGGGCGTCGGCGACCCCGGCCCCGACGGAACCTTCGTCGGCTGGGCGGACCGCTTCGCGGTCCTCCTCGCGGACCAGCTCCCGGACCAGTTCCCGGACCCCGGAACGGCCCACGGGAACTTCCGCTACGCCAATCTCGCCGTACGAGGACGCCTCCTCGACCAGATCGTCGAGGAGCAGGTGCCGCGCGCCAAGGAACTCGCCCCCGACCTGGTGAGCTTCTGTGCCGGCGGCAACGACATCATCCGACCGGGCACCGACCCGGACGACGTGGCCGAGCGCTTCGAGCGCGCGGTCGCCGATCTGACCGGCGCGGTCGGCACCGTCATGGTGACCACCGGCTTCGACACCCGCGGGGTGCCGGTCCTGCGCCATCTGCGCGGCAAGATCGCCACGTACACCGCCCATGTGCGGGCCATCGCCGACCGCTACGACTGCCCGGTGCTCGACCTGTGGTCGCTGCGCTCGGTCCAGGACCGGCGCGCCTGGGACGACGACCGGCTGCACCTCTCGGCCGAGGGACACACCCGCGTCGCCCTGCGCGCCGCCCAGGTCCTCGGCTACGAGGTGCCCGCCGACCCGGACCAGGCCTGGCCGCCGCAGGACCCGCGCGGCACGCTCGAAGTGCGCCGCGACGACATCCACTGGGCGCGCGAATACCTCGTGCCGTGGATCGGCCGGCGGCTGCGCGGCGAATCCTCCGGCGACCACGTCGAGGCCAAGCGCCCCGATCTGCTGCCGCTCTGAGCGGCCCCGCTGTCCTCAGTCGCCCAGGGCCGGCACCCCGGCCGGGGGGACGGGGGACAGCGGCAGCAGCCGGGATGCCACAACCGCCGGTACACGTTCCAGCACCCCGCCCGCGAAGACGTCGTACAGGGGCAGCGTCTCCAGGTGGACGTATCCGATGTGGCAGTCGCAGACCGCCCGCGGACAAGCCCGCGGACGCAGCGCCGCCCGGTAGCTCCCGTCGTACAGATTGCCCAGCTCCGCGCGGACGAAGTGGCAGCGGCGCACCTTACCCTCGCCGTCGACCGAGATCACCGACTCACCCGTCCGGCAGGGCAGCCCGGCCGAGCGGTGCGGATGGCGGCTGTACGGGAACAGCGGGTCGATCTCCGTCCACCGCCCGGCCTCCTCGTCCGTGTAGGTCACGCCCTCGGCGGCGTTGATCCAGAGATAGACCTCCTCGGGCAGCGCCGCGCGCAGCCGCCGGGCCTCGGCCAGATGCCCGTCGAGCCCCACCACCCCCACGCTGTACCGGATCCCCAGGGCCCCCAGCTCCTCGCAGCGGCCCAGGAACCGTTCGTACGGCGTCTGCCCCGGGTGGTACGTGCACCAGAGCGCGATCTTCTCGCGGCCCGCCGCGCCCGCCTCGGCCAGCCAGCGCGTACGGCCGCCGAGGTTGGTCTGGATCGCGACCCGGCGCACCTGCGGCAGCCCGGCCAGCTCGACCATCGCCCGGCGGTACCACGACCGCACCAGCCCCTCGCCCCACGGGGTGAACAGCACCGAGATCCGGTCCCCGGCCTGCTCCGCCACCCATGCGGTGAACCGCTCCAGCGCGGCCCGGTCCGCCCGCAGCTGCTCCCGGCTGTCGCGCCGCTTGGCGAACGGGCAGTACGGACAGTCGTAGTCGCACGAGGCCAGCGGGCCCCGGTACAGGATCGTCAGGTCCACGCCCCGCTCACCTCGTCTCGTACGCGGCCATCGCGGCCCGCACGGCGGGGGAGAACAGCTCCGGGCCCAGCGCGTCCGAATACGCCAGCCCCTCGGCCGTCAGCCGCAGCAGCCCCCGCGCGGGAGCCGCCGGATCCAGCCAGCCCCGCTCCTCGAAGCGGGCCAGCTCCCCGGGGAAGTCCTCGTACGGAGAGCCGCCGAACCGCTCGCGGTACCCCGCCAGGTCCATGCCCTCCGCCTGGAGGACCGACTGGAGGAGATGGCGGCGCCGCGCCTCGTCCCCGTCGGTGTACCGCCCGACCTCGGCCCGGGAGAAGTCCTCGGTGGCCGTGTAGCGGTCGATGATGGACCGCACCTCGCGCATGTCCACCGCGTAGTCGAAGGAGTAGTGCAGCCGCGAGGTGTACGACCGCGCGCCGCAGCCCAGGCCGATCATGCCGTCGGTCTGGCAGGCGTAGTCGTCCGGGCCCTCCGCGCGCGGGGCGTCGCGGCGGCGGAACATCCGCATCGACACCTGCTCGTACCCCCGCTCCAGGAGGTGGTCGCGGCCGGTGCGGTACAGCCGCAGCCGCTGCTCGTCCCAGTCCGGGTCCGGCGCCGTCTCCCCGGCGGCCGCGGCCCTGTCGAGACCGGTCAGGGGGCGGACGTACAGCGGGTAGAGGTACAGCTCCTCGGGGCGCCACCGCAGGGCCGTGTCCAGCGAGCCGAGCCAGCTGCGCTCGGTCTGGCCGTCGATGCCGTAGATCAGGTCGATGTTGAGCACGGGGATGCGGGTGGCGCGGATGAGATCGAGGGCCTGCTCCACGTCGCGGAGGCGCTGGGGGCGCACCGCCGCCCTGGCCTCCTCCTCCACGAAGCTCTGCACCCCGATGCTGATCCGTGTCGTCCCCCGGTCCGCGAGGACGGCCAGCCGGTCGGCCGTCGCCGTCGACGGCGAGGTCTCGACGGACAGCGGGACCGCCCGCAGATCGGCGCCCATCCGCTTCTCCGCGATGTCGCACAGCCGCTCCAGCTCGCCCGCCGTCAGGAACGTCGGCGTCCCGCCGCCGAAGGCGGCGGCGGCGAACCGCACCGGCTCCGCGTCGCCCAGCGCGTCCCGCACCGCCGTCGCCTGCCGGTCCAGTGCGTCGAGATAGCGGGTGGTCAGCTCGCCGGGCGCGCCGATCCGGGTGAAGAGATTGCAGAAACCGCAGCGGACCTCGCAGAACGGTATGTGCGCGTAGAGCGAGAGCGCGTCCTTGCTCTCGTCCGCCCACAGCGTGTCGAGCGCGGGCCGGCCGGCGGGATGCGCGTCGAGGTCGGTGTAGGCCGTCTTGTGCGGATAGGCGTACACGTAGTTCTGGTACGGCCGTGCGGTGGTCTGGCTGGTCATCGTGCGGTGGCTCCCGGTTCCAGGAAGAAGTGCGCGTAGGGAACGGTCCAGACGGACTCGTGGCCGAGCCGGTGGCCGGTGAAGCCGTCGTCGCCGTAGGCCGTGCCGTGGTCGGAGCAGACGATGGCGAACGCGCGGCGCCGGCTGCTCATCGCGGCGAAGAGCCGCCCGATGTGCGCGTCCACGTACTCCAGGGCGGCCGCGTGCGTGGCGCGGCTGTCGCCGTCCTCGGGCGTCGCCCCCGGGAGGTGGAACCAGTTCGGCTGGTGCAGCGCCGCCACGTTGACGAACAGGAACAGCTTCCGGTCGGCCGGCAGCCGGGCGACGACCTGCTCGGCACGGGCCACCTGCGCCTCGAACGAGGTCGGCGAGGCCACCCCGAACTCCGGCTCCCAGTGGGCCTCCTGAAAGAGCCCCGGCAGCACCGAACCGAGCGGCGGTTGTTTGTTGAAGAACCCCACCCCGCCGATGCACACCGTGCGGTAGCCGGCCGCGGCCAGCGCCGAGACCAGATCGGGCGTGTCGAAGACGAAGGTGCCCTCGGCCGTGGTCTCGCTGCCCGCGAACTGGGCGGCGAACAGCCTCGGGTGCGGTCCCGGGGAGGCCGGGGTGGGCAGGAATCCGGCGAAGATCGCCTGGTGGGAGGCGTAGGTGAAGCTTCCCGGGGCGTGCCGCTTCTCCCACACCCCGCCGGGCAGATACCCGGCCAGGTGGGGGATGCGCCCGGCGGCGGCCAGCTCGGCCGCCACGTCGTACCGCAGGGTGTCCAGGGTGACCAGGAGAAGGTCGTGGCTGCCCACGACCTCGCCCATGTCGGGACGGGCGGCGCCGGTGGTGCCGGAAGGTGGTTCAGGACGGTGCGCTGACACGGTGGTTCCTTGTTCGGTCCAGTACGGCGGCGACCTGCGCCGCATAGGTGTCCAGTCCCTCGGCGCCGCTGCCGGGCAGACCCGTCAGCCGGGGCAGCAGATCACCGAAGGCGTTGACCTCGCCGACGGCGAAGCGCCGCCAGCCGGTCGAGGGCAGCAGATCCACGCCGACGCACAGGGTGCCGGGGAAGGCGGCCGCCGCCCGTTCGCAGACGGCCGTCGCCCGCTCCCAGCCGCCGCCCGCCTCGATGCGCTCCCGCGCCTCGTCCAGATCGCCGCGGGCGCCCCCGAGATGGAGATTGGTCATGGGGGAGCGGCTGGTGCGCACCACCGCGTGGGTGGCCCGCCCGTCGACCACCACGACCCGCAGGTCCGCGACCCGGCCGTGCAACGCGGCCTTGGGCAGCCACCGTTCGACATGCAGACCGTCCGGCGCCAGCGCGTCGACCAGCGCCGCGACCTCGCGCTCGGTCGTGCAGTGGCGCACCCGCAGCGAGTTGAAGAGGCGGCCGGCCGCGTCCCGTTCGACCGAGGTGGCCGCCCGCACCCGGCCGGGGCCCGCCGTCTCCAGGGCCAGCACCCCGGAGGCGGAGGAGCCGTGCGCGGGCTTCACGAACACCCTGGGCATCCGGTGGCCCGCCATCAGCGCGCGCAGCCCGTCCCAGTCCCGCACCGGGGCGGCGTCCGGCCCCGAGGTCGGCGAGGCGGGGACGGGCACGCCCGCCGCCTCCAGGACGCCGTGGCACAGCCGCTTGTCGAACAGCACGGCGATGTCCGCCGCACGGTCCAGCAGCCGCGCCCCGGCGTCCGTCGCCGCCCGCTCCACCTCCCGCACGGCGGAGGTGAACCGCGCGTACCAGAGCGCGGAACCCTCCACCCGCGTCGGGTCGTCGACGCCGCGCAGCAGCCGCTCGACCTCGGCGTCCTCCCCGGGCGATTCGACGCGCACGGTCTCGCCGGGCAGGAACTCCGCCCGCCCGGCGAGCACATCGCGCCACGCCACCGTGCGGGCCCGGGGCAGCCCGGCGTCCCGCACGGCGGCCCGGAAGAGGTCCACCCGGCGGCTGCCCGGATTGCCGACCACCGCGAACCGGAGCACGTCAGACCCCTGCCCCGGTACGACGGGACCCGCCGCCCCGGCACCCGGCCGGACCGGGCACGGGCCGCCCGCGCCCGGTCACTCCGACACCGTGACGTACCGGCCGGCCGCCCCGCGGTCGCCCCACGGCTCGCGGCGCTCGGACACGTCCACCCGCACTCCGTGCGGCTCCAGGGCCTCGACGACCCGCCGCTCCATCGGCTCGGTGAGGAAGTGGTGGTGCAGGTCCAGCACATCGAGATGGGTCAGCGGCTGACCCTCCAGCAGCGCCGCCGCGCCCTCGTCGCCGAGCACCCCGCAGGACAGGTCGAGGCCCGTCAACCGCGCCACGACCGGGGCCGAGGCGATCGCCGTGGCGATCTCGTTCTGCACCTCGCTGTTGCGCAGCCCCAGATGGCGCAGGGCGGGGAAGCGCGTCCCGGACAGCAGCGGCGCCAGGTCCGAGACGTTGGCGTCGCCCCCGTAGGCGAAGACCCCGAGCCAGAGGTCCAGACGCTCCAGCGCGGGCAGTTCACTCTCGAGCACCCCGCGCACCACCTCGGCCGGCAGCCCGCCGGTCTCGATGGTCAGCGACTTCAGGCGCCCGTGCTTCGTGGCCGGGAAGACCAGATCGGACCCGCCGCGCACCCCCAGCTCCACCAGCCCGGGGAAGGCGGTGAGCAGCGCGGTCACATCGCTCTGCTGGATCCAGGAGATCTCCGCTTCCTCCTGCACCAGATCGCCGACGAACACCGCCTCCAGCGAGGTCAGCCGGTCCGCCGCCGCGATGACCAGCCCGATCGGGTACGAGGACGTCTCCTCGTACGACTCGCCCCACTGCCCGATGATCAGCGCTCGGACACCGGCCGGGTCCACCTCGTCCAGGAACGCGGTGAACTCCTCCTCCCAGGTCTGCTCGTCCTCGTACGCGTCGACCGAGACGCGCCAGGCCGCGGCGTCGGCGGCCGGCCGCGGCCCGCCCTCCGCACCGGACTGGAAATCGACGGCCGGAAGGCCGAGCAACTCGTTCAGGTGGTCCGCATCGGACATGGCCCTGATCTCCTGATGACGACGTCGGATTGATGTCCGCAAGGTCTATCAAGGACCACTGACAATGCCGCGACCGGGCCCGGCGAACGGCGGCCGCGACCGATTGTCAGACCCCCGCCGTAGCGTTTTCGATGTGGCCGGCACACCGGGTGCCACCATGGAGGGGAGAGGTCTGTGTACCGGCAGGGCGATGTACTGATCATGGCGCTGGAGGAGTCCGCGGTGCCCCCGCACCTTCTGGACGCGCCGGGTGAACTGCGCGACGGGCGCGGCCGGCTGGTCCTCGCGCTCGGTGAGGTCACCGGGCACGCCCACGCGGTGCCGGGGCCGGGCCGGCTGATCCGGGAGGCCGGGGTGTTCGGCCCGATGCTGCTGCATCTCCCCGACGGCGGCCGGGTGGTGCACGAGGAGCACGCGGTGATCACGCTGCCGCAGGGCTGGTTCCGGGTGGTGCGCCAGCGGGAGTACGCGCCGGGGGCGGTGCGCATCGTCGCCGACTGAGCGGCGGAGAGCACATCGGGGACGCACGGATGTCAGTGATTCAGGAACAGGGGACGGGAAGACCGATGCAGTACGTGGACTCATGGCGGGCCGTGGCGGCGGCGACGGGTGCGGCGGACCGGGCGGCGGCCGAGGACGGGGTGCGCCTCGCCTACCGGCTGGCGGGGCTGGCCGAGCCGGAGGAGTTCGTCTGGGCCGATTCGCCCAGGGCCGCCGTCGAGGCGGTGGAGAAGCTGACCGACGCGGGGCGCTCGGTCCGCGACGACGTTCGGACCCGCCCCTGGGCGGAGGAACGCCGCCGGATGTACGACGAACTGGGCCCGGCCGGCTGGTCGGCGCTCTGGTCGGCCACCGGCGCCCAGCTCTGGGAGACCACCGCGGCCCTGGCCGACCGGATACGCGCGGGGGTCGTCGCCGATCTCACGGAGCGCCCCGAGGACGAGACCGATGTCCGCCTCGTGCTGCTCGACGCCGTCCTCGGCCAGCACGACGCGGCCTGGCTCGCCGCGTTCGACGGCAGGGGCGAGCGCCTGGAGGGACTGGCCGCCGTCGCGCGGAACGCCGGATGGTGGTGGCCCTACGAGCGGGCCGTGGTGCTCACCGAACGGCCCGAGGCGCTGCACCGGGACGAGGCGGGCCGCCTGGACCGCGGCGACGGACCGGCCCTGGCCTACCGTGACGGCTTCGCCCTGTACGCCTGGCGGGGCATGCCGGTGCCCGCCGAGTTCCTGGCCGAACTGTCCGCGCTGACGCCCGCACGGATCCGCGAGGAGGAGAACGCGGAGCTGCGCCGCGTGATGCTGGAGTTCTACGGCTACGACCGCTATCTCGCCGAGTCCGGTGCCGAGCCGGTCCACCGCGACGAGACCGGGGTGCTCTGGCGGATCTCCCTCGTCGGCGACGAGGACGTGGCGATGGTCGAGGTCGTCAACTCCACACCCGAGCCCGACGGGACGTCCCGCACCTACTGGCTGCGGGTGCCCCCGAGGACCCGCACCGCGAAGGAGGGAGTGGCGTGGACCTTCGGTCTCCGGGGCGAGGACTACACGCCCCTGCGCCAGACCTGAGGAGGACCCGGCCGGGCGGGGGAGACGGGAACCGGGGAGGGGAGTCGCCGTCAGGCCGTCAGGGCGGCGTGGTCGATGCCCAGTTCCCGGGCGAGCGCCTCCTCGGCCCACTCCAGCATGGTGGCGCGGGACAGCGGACCGGCGTACGAGGTCATCTGCACCGCCAGACCGTCCAGCAGCGCGGTCAGCTTCCAGGCCACCGACATCGGGTCGTCGCAGTGGAACTCGCCCGCTGCCGCGCCCTCCTCGATGACCTCGGCCAGCTCCGCCTTCCACTGCTGGTCGAGATCGCCCGCCACATTGCGCAGCGCCGGATCGCGCAACGAGGCGGCCCAGCCCTCGATCCACAGCCGCCAGCCCTTGGCCTGTCCCGTCGGCGCGTACCAGCGCACGGCGGCGCGCAGCCGGCGGACGGCGGTGGTGCGCCGGCTCAGCAGTCTGCGCAGATGGGCCAGATCGGCCTCGGCGGCGTGCGCGAAGGCGGCGGCGACCAGCTTCTCCTTGGTGGAGAAGTGGTACAGGACGAGGGCGTTGCTCACACCGAGCACCGAGGCCACATCGGCGATGCGCACCGCGGCGACACCCCGTACCTCGATCTGCTCGACGGCGGCGCGCAGCAGTTCCTCGCGTCGCTCCGCCACTCCCAACCGCACTCTCGCCACTCCGTCACCCTAACGAATTCCGGTGCCGGGGGCGGGCGGGGGCGTCCGGGCGCCGGGCGGTGCGGGTCCGGTTCAGCGGTACCAGCCGTAGCGGCCGGCGATCACCGGGAGCCGGTCGGCCACCACGGCGTGCGCCGCTGCGCGCGGGGTGCAGCGGTCCCGTGCGGCGCGCTCCAGGACCAGTCCGACCAGGTCCCGCATGGCACGCCGCACGTGTGCGAACGCCTTCTCGGCGTCGGCGTCGACGTCCCCGAACAGGGTCCACCACCACCAGGCGTTGGTGCAGGAGTTGACCACGACGTCGGGCAGGACGGTGATCCCCCGCGCGGTGAGCTGTTCCTCCGCCTCCGGCAGGACCGGCATATTGGCGGCCTCCACGACCCAACGGGCCCTGACGGCGGCCTGGTTGGTCAGGTCGATGGCGTAGGAGACCGCGGCCGGCACCAGGACGTCCGCGTCGGTGTCCAGCCAGGCGTCGGCGGGCAGTTCCCGGTCGTCGGGGCGCAGGGCACCGCGGTCCACGGTGCCGTGGGCGTCCCGGGCGGCCAGCAGCGTCTCGACGTCGAGCCCGTCCGGATGGGCGAGGGTGCCCTTCACATCGGCGACGGCCACCACGCGCAGCCCGGCCCGGGACAGGAAGCGGGCGGTCGCCCCGCCCATCGTGCCGAAGCCCTGGAGCGCCACCCGTGCGTCGGTGTGCGCGATCCCGGCGCCGTCCAGCGCGGCGAGCACCGACTCGGCGACCCCGCAGCCGCCGACCAGTTCGTCGAGGCCGATGCCGTCCACCTCGACGGCGAAGGCGTCGGCCAGCCGCTTGCGGGCGGCGGCCTCGTCGTCGAGGAGCGGGTAGACCGCCTGGACGGTGGAGACCAGCCCGGCCTCGGCGGCGGCCCGGTCGACCAGGTCCTGGGTCAGCCCCAGGTCCTCACCGGTCGTCCAGACCTGCTCGACGTAGGGCCGGACCGCGCGCAGATAGCGGACCAGGATGCCGTACGCGGCGGGGTCGCGGGGGTCGCAGTCGATGCCTCCCTTGGCGCCGCCGAGGGGTATGTAGCGGGCATCCGGGCGGTCCGCGTCGAAGTGCAGGGCCTCCTTCATGGTCATGCCCCGCGCCAGCCCCGCCACCTCCTCCAGCGTGCAGCCGGCCCGCATCCGCAGCCCTCCGCTGGACACCCCGCGCACCAGCCGGTCGACGACCAGGTGCCCCTGGCGGCCGGTGATGTGGTCCGTCCAGGTCAGCGAGATCAGTGGGGCGGGAGGGGATGCCGGGGGTGTGGTCATCGGTGGGGGCTCCTCGGTCACGGCGAGCGGGCCGGGCCCGGGGGCGGCGCCATGGTCCAAGGGGTGCGGACCCACCGCCCCCGATGTCCGGCCGACGTACTTCTACTGAATCGCCAGTCAGTATCAGGAGGCGGGGCCGCACTGTCAACGAGGCCCGGGGCCCGCCCGGCCGATCATGGCCGGACAGCCCCTGCCCGGGATCAGCCCCCGGCGGCCCCGGTACGGCGCCCGGCGGCCGGCGGCGGCACCTCGCACTGGTCCTTGAAGCCCTGGCTGGCGATCCCGAGGGCGTCATTGGTCCGCGCCCGCATGTTCTCCACCGCGATCACCGCCGTCAGCTCCACCAGCGCCGGCTCGCCGACCGCGACGCGCAGCCGCTCCACCAGGTCGTCCTCCACGTGCGGGGGCGTGACGGACATGCCCTCCGCGTAGGCCAGCACATCGCGCTCCAGCGGTGTGTAGGCATCGCTGTCCTGCCAGGCCGGCACGTCGGTGAGCTTGCGCGGGTCCATGCCATCGTTGTGGTGCAGCCAGTACCCGAAGTCCATGCACCAGGCGCAGCCCACGGTGGCCGCCGCCCCCATCACGGCCAGCGCCGAGAGCTGCGGGTCCAGCTTCTTCCAGCGGGCCACGGACATCTCGTACCGGGAATTGGCCCACAGCACCCCGGTGTGGTGGGCACCGGCCCGCAGCGGGTCCATGACCTTTCCGTAGGTCCGCTTCGAGTACCAGGACACGGCGCGGAACAGGAGGCTGCGGGGCGGGTCGAGCGAGATACGGGCGGTCATGACCGGTCTCCTTCGGAACGGCTCGGTTCCGGACGGTGCGGCGGCGAGCCGGCGTCCGGACGTGCTTGCACGGATGGGACGGGCCGGGGCCGCCGGATGTGACATCGCTCCGAGGGCGGTGCACGAAGTGGCCGGAACCGCACGCCCGGGGCCGCCGGGGCCCCCGGGGCGGAATCCTGCGCGGGGGCCGTGCGTTGGACCGGGCATGACGGGATTCGACGCACGCCAGGAAGCGCTGCTGCGGCTGGTCGGCGAGGAGGACGGGGGCGTCCTCGTGACGCTCGGGAAGGACGGCAGACCGCAGCTGTCCAATGTGAACCACTTCTATTATCCCGAGGAGCGCCTGGTCCGCGTCTCGGTCACCGCGGACCGCGCCAAGACGCGCAACCTCCTGCGGGACCCCCGGGCGAGCTACCACGTGACCAGCCGGGACCGCTGGGCCTGGACGGTCGTGGACGGCACCGCCGACCTCACCCCGGTGGCCGCCCGGCCCGACGACGCCACCGTGGAGGAGCTGATCACGCTCTACCGCGACGTCCAGGGCGAGCACCCCGACTGGGACGACTACCGCGCCGCCATGGTCAGGGACCGCCGCCTCGTGGTGCGGCTCCACGTGGAGCACGTGTACGGGCAGCAGCGTGCCTGAGCCCTCTCCGGAGCGCCCTCCCGATGGCCGCTCCGCGCTCGCACAGCCGTACGCCCTGCCCATAATGAGAACGACACCGACGCCCCCAGGAGACCCTTGTGACCGGCGCTGACCCCCTTGCGTTCCGCACCCGGCTGCGCGCCCTGCGCCCCGCTGCCTTCGGAGCCGACCCGGACGGCGCCCGCATGGAGCGCATCCGGCGCTCCCCGAACTTCGCCGACGGCGTCTTCCAGAACCCGGTGGGGGCGCGGATCCGGCCCTCCGGTTCCCCGCTCGACTTCGCCAAGGTCTTCTTCCGCAAGGAGGAGCGGGCCCTCAGGACACCGACCGGCACCGTTCCCGTGCACGCGACGACCCTCGCCGATCTCGCCGAGCCGCCCGCCTCGGGTCTCCGGCTCACCTGGATGGGGCACTCCAGCGTCCTCGCCGAGATCGACGGCCGGCGGGTGCTCTTCGACCCGGTGTGGGGCGAGCGCTGTTCGCCCTTCCCGTTCGCCGGACCCAAGCGGGTGCACCCCGCGCCGCTGCCGCTGGGCGCGCTGGGCACGGTCGACGTCGTCGTGATCTCGCACGACCACTACGACCACCTGGACCTGCCGTCCATCCGCACCCTGGCGGGCACCGACACCGTCTTCGTCGTCCCGCTCGGCGTCGGCGCCCACCTGGAGCACTGGGGCGTGGCCCCGGACCGTATCCACGAGCTCGACTGGAACGAGTCCACCACGGTCCGGGACGTCACCCTGACCGCCACCCCGGCGCGGCACTTCTGCGGCCGGGGCCTGCGCAACCAGCAGCACACCCTCTGGGCCTCCTGGGTCGTCGCCGGGCCCGAGCACCGGATCTACCACAGCGGTGACACCGGATACTTCCCCGGATTCCGGGAGATCGGCGCCGCGCACGGCCCCTTCGACGCGACCATGATCCAGATCGGTGCGTACAGCCAGTTCTGGCCCAAGGACCGTACCGACAGCGAGCCCGAGCCGGGGGCCTGGCCGGACATCCACATGAGCCCCGACGAGGGCGTCCGCGCCCACCTCGACCTCCAGGGCGACGACGCGTCGGCGGGCGTCATGCTGCCGATCCACTGGGGCACGTTCAACCTCGCCCTGCATCCGTGGGCCGAACCGGCCGAGTGGTCGATGCGTGCCACCCAGTTCGCCGGGGTGACGATGGCGTCCCCGCATCCGGGCCAGCCCTTCGAGCCCGCCGATCCGCCGGCCGTCGAGCCGTGGTGGCGCGCGGTCGCCGCCGAACCGGCGCCCGGCTGGGGCAACTGGCCCCCGGTCCATGTGCCGCTGACCGGTCCGGCCCCGGCCGTCACCGCCCCGGACCACGACCGCGCGGGAGCCGCGCAGCCCTGACCCGCCCCCGGTAGCCCCCGCGGAGCAAGCCCTGCGGAGCAAGCCCCTTCGGCCGTCGCCGAGGGGGCTTGCCGCGTTTCCCGGAGGGGTCGGGAAGGAGCCCTTCACCGCCCGCCGGACGAACGGGGCACCGGAAAAATCGGCTGTCAGTGCGAGCGGTCATACCAGAGCGGGACGGATGGCGGGCAAGTTCCACAACTGCCCGCCACGGCCGCGCACGAGGCGACTACCGTGTGTGGCCGGTGATCAACGGTGGGCTCATATTCTCCGAGCCTGCCCGGCCGATGACCGGAGAATGACCGACCACCGTAGGTGTCACCGCATGGATGCCGATTCCTGGTGCCCCACGTACCGAGGACGCTGATGTCTCAACTTCGCGCACCCGACGCGCGACCGGAACGACGAGAGGGCGGGCGGCACGGCCGACCGGGTCCCCGTTCCCACTCGGCCGCGGCCCGGCCCCGCGCCACCCGGCCGTCCCCCGAGGCGCGCATACGCCCTCAACTCCTGCGGACCGCCGTCCTGCCGGCCGTCGCCGCCGCCCTGGCCGGCGCCGGCGCGGTGATCTTCACCGCCCGCACCGGCGGCGTACGGCCCACCCGGGAGCTCTGGATCGCCTACGGCACCGCCGGCGGGCTCGCGCTCGCCGCGATGATCGCCGCGTTCCTGGCGGCCAACCGGGTCGCCACCACTGTGCTGGGCCGCTGTCTGGCCCTGCGCCGCGCCAGCGTCCAGAACCAGGCCGACCTCCAGCAGGTGGTGGAACAGCTCCGCAACGGCGAACCCGTACCCGCCCGGCGCGCCCCGCAGCAGGCCGTGTCCGGCGGCGACCCCTTCGCACTGCTGGCCCAGGAACTGGGCCGCCAGCAGGAGGGCGCCGTGGCCGCCGTCGTGGAGGCGTCCCGGCTCGCCGAACCCAGCGGGGAGGACCAGAAGGTCGAGGTCTTCGTCAACCTGGCCCGCAGGCTTCAGTCCCTGGTGCACCGCGAGATCCAGCTGCTCGACGAGCTGGAGCACGAGGTCGAGGACCCCGACCTGCTCAAGGGCCTCTTCCACGTCGACCACCTGGCCACCCGCATCCGCCGGCACGCGGAGAACCTGGCCGTGCTCGGCGGCGCCGTCTCCCGGCGGCAGTGGAGCAACCCCGTCACCATGACCGAGGTGCTGCGTTCCGCGATCGCCGAGGTCGAGCAGTACCCCCGGGTCAAGCTCGTGCCCCCGATCGACGGCACCCTGCGCGGTCACGCCGTCGCCGACGTGATCCACCTGCTGGCCGAACTGGTCGAGAACGCCACGGTGTTCTCCGCACCGCAGACCCAGGTCCTGCTCCGCGCCCAGCGCGTCACCGCGGGCCTCGCCCTGGAGGTCGAGGACCGGGGACTCGGCATGCCCGGCAACGAACAGAAGCGGATGAACGCCCTGCTCGCCGACCCGGACCAGGTCAACGTCGCCCGGCTCCTCCAGGACGGCCGCATCGGCCTGTTCGTGGTCGCCTCCCTGGCCCGCCGGCACGGCATCGTCGTACGGCTGCAGAGCAACATCTACGGCGGCACCCAGGCCGTGCTCGTGCTGCCGCAGACCCTGCTCGGTGCCGACGAGGACGCCTCCGCCGAGCCCGGCGGCGCCCCCGTCCCGCCGCTCGGGCCCGCCCACCGCCCCGCTCCCCAGGACGACACCGGGACCCATCGGGCCGCCCCGGCCCAGGCGCCCGCGCCGGTGCCCGCTCCCGACCCGGAGCACCGCCCCTACGTGCCGAGCCAGCAGCCGCGTCCGCAGCCGATGACGGCCACGGCGGGGCAGCCGACCCGGACACCGCAGGGCGAGGCCCCTCCGCTGCCGATGCGCGCCGAGCGACTCGACCGGCCCGCCGCCGCGCGCCCCGACGAGGACGCGGCGCCCGTGCTCCCGCAGGACAACGCTGTCGCGCCCGGCACGGCGGGCCGCCCCCAGCTGCCCCGACGGTCCAACCAGGAGAACCTGGTCCCGCAGCTCAGGGAGGCGCCGGCGCCGCGTACCGACGAGGAGCCCAGCCTGCACGACCCCGGGCTGGTGGCGGCCTTCCGGCGCGGCATCGACCTGGCCGAGGCACGGGTCGAGACCGAGTTCGACGGCGACGCCGACGCCGAGCCGGTCGGCGGGAGCACCGGGTTCGGCCCGGCCGGCGGCGCGGGACTGCCCGTGGGAGCGGACGCGGGCACCTCCGCCGCCGCGGTCCGGGGACCCCTGGAACCGCTCCCCGTCCGCGGCGCCGCCCCGGTGCGGCTCTTCCGGGCCGGCCCGTACGCCGGCGACCACGACCCACTCGACGCCCACGCGAACACGACCAAGGAGTAGATGCACCATGGCCACCGAAATGCCGTCCGGCCAGGTCTCGGACCTCGACTGGCTGCTGAGCGGGCTCGTCCAGCGCGTGCCGTACACCCGCAGCGCGGTTCTCCTCTCGGCCGACGGGCTGGTGAAGTCCCTGCACGGCATGGACGCCGACAGCGCCGACCACATGGCGGCGCTGGCCGCGGGCCTGTACTCCCTCGGCCGCAGTGCCGGGGCCCGGTTCGGCGACAACGGGGAGGTCCGCCAGGTCGTGGTGGAACTCGATTCGACGCTCCTCTTTGTGGCCACGGCCGGATCCGGCACCTGCCTCGCCGTGCTCGCCGGGCGCAACGCGGACGCCGCCGTCCTCGGCTACGAGATGACCATGCTGGTCAAGAGCGTCCGGCCCTATCTCATGACCCCGACGAGACAAGCGGCCGGGTCGCCGGGCGCCACGGGGCTGTGACCGTGCCGGCCACGCAGGACGGGCCGTTGCTCGACGATGCGGCAGGCCGCCTCATCCGCCCCTACACGGTCAGCAACGGCCGTACCCGTCCCACCACCGTGCTCGACCTGCTGTCCCTGATCAGAGCCACCGGGGCCGTCCCGCAGACCCACCTGGGTCCCGAGCACTCCGTGGCGCTCGGCCTGTGCGGCGGCCCCACCTCGGTGGCCGAGATCGCCGCCCATCTGCGGCTGCCCGCCGTGGTCACCAAGGTCCTCCTCTCGGACCTGGTGGACTGCGGCGCGGTCACCGCCCACCCGCCCGCCTTCCATGACATGCCCACCGACCGATCCCTGCTGGAGGCAGTGCTCGATGGCTTACGACGACAGCTCTGACGGCTTCGACGGATCCGCCCCGTACGCGGGGACGGCGAGCCCCGGACATGTCGGCTACGCGGACGCACCGGCCCCGGGCGGATACGCGGATCCACCGGGGGACCCCGGATACGGCGGCGGCGACGCCTACGGATACGCGCACCCCGCCCAGCCGCCCGGAACGCCCGAGGGCTTCCCGGTCGCGCTCAAGGTGCTGGTGGCCGGCGGTTTCGGCGTCGGCAAGACGACCTTCGTCGGAGCGGTCAGCGAGATCGCGCCGCTCAGCACGGAGGAGCTGCTGACCCAGGTCAGCGCCGCCACGGACAGCCTCGAAGGCATCGAGTCCAAGACCTCCACGACGGTGGCGATGGACTTCGGCCGGATCACGCTGGACGAACAGCATGTGCTCTATCTGTTCGGCACACCGGGCCAGGAGCGCTTCTGGTTCATGTGGGACGAGCTGTCCCAGGGCGCGCTCGGCGCCGTGGTCATCGCCGACACCCGGCGCCTGGAGGAGTGCTTCGCCGCCGTCGACTTCTTCGAACGCCGTGGCATCGGCTTCATCGTCGCGGTCAACGAGTTCGACGGCGCCTTCCGCTACGGCCCCGAGGAGGTGCGGGCCGCCCTCGATCTGGCGCCCGAGGTACCGGTCGTCCTCTGCGACGCCCGGATCGCCAGCTCGGGCACCGGAGCACTCGTCACCCTCGTCCAGCATCTGATCAACGCGTCCGACGCCGCGGCCCCGCTCTCCGGTCACGGAAGCTACGGAGCACCCCGGTGACGACGCCGCACGCCCTGGGGCGCCTGCTGCTGACACCCGTCGACAGTGACGCCCGGGTCCGCAGCCGGCGGTTGCGCAGCCTCGGTCTGGGGGAACGGCCCGACGGCACCTTCGAGAACTTCGACGCCTTCGCCGACCGGGTGGCCGAAGTGACCGAGGTGCCGTTCTCGATGGTCAACTTCATCGACGGGAACCGCCAGTTCTACGCCGGACTGCACACCCCGGCCGGCACCCGCAAGGGCTCCGACCTGGGGGCGGCGGCCGCCGGGAGCGGGCGGTTCGTCGCCCTCGACCACGGCTACTGCCCCCATGTCGTCGTCCGCCGCAAGGCCCTCGTCCTGGAGGACGTCTGCGACTATCCGCGGTTCGCCGGCAATCCGGTCGTCGACGACATAGGCATCCGCTCCTATCTCGGGGCGCCGCTCATCGACCGTACGGGCCTCGCCCTCGGCGCCGTCTGCGCCGTCGACATCGTGCCCCGCTCCTGGGGCAGGGCCGGGCTCGACACCATCAAGTCCCTGGCCCAGGAGCTGGTCTGCCACCTTCACCGGCGGGAGGAGAACATCCTCGGGATCTGACCCGGCCCCCAGGCCCCCGGCCTCCGGCCTGCCGGATCCCCGGCCCAGGCGTTCCGCCCGCCGCTCGGGCCCGACGGCCGTGCGCCTCACTCGCCGCCGAAGAAGGCGCCGATCCGCTGCCGCAGACCGCGCGGGTCCAGTCCGTGTGCGGCCAGGTGCTCCTCCATCCGCCCGTACCGCCGCAGCTCCTCCCGGGCCACGCCCAGCCCCAGCACCCGGTGGGGTACGGCGGCGAGCGCGTCATTGGCCGCAGCCGTCGAGGTCCCCGCCAGATACGGCTCCACGATCACGACGTCCGCCGCGTCCCGGCCGGCCACCGCCTGCCGCAGGCCTGGCGCGTCGAACGGACGGACGGTCGTCGCGTACAGCACGGTCGTGTCCATCCCCTCGGTGGCGGCGAGGACGTTGTCCAGCATCGGCCCGACGGCGACGACCACACCCCGCCCGCCCTCCCGCACGGTGGCGAACCTTCCTGCTCCGCCCACCGGCCGCGCCCGGTCGTTCGCCTGCACGGAGAGCCGCACATACACCCGTCCGTCCCCGGCGGCCGCCTCCCTCAGCAGGGTCTCGGCCTCGTCCGGGTGGCCCGGCACGTGCACGGTCCAGCCGTCCAGGGTGTCCATGAGCGCCACATCGCCGGGTGCCATGTGCGTGAAGCCACCGGCCGGCCAGTCGTACGAGGCCCCGGCGCTCACCAGCACCCCGCCGACGCCCTGGTGCCCGAAGTCCAGCTTCACCTGCTCGAAGGGCCGCTCCACCAGGAAGCTCGCGAAGGTGTGCACGACGGGCCGCATCCCGGTGAGGGCCATCCCGGCCCCGGCCCCGATGAGCAGCTGCTCCCGGATGCCGACGTTGACGACCCGGTCGGGATGGTCCCGCTCGGCGCGGGCGAATCCGTCCCGGCTGATCTCCGCGAGGACGAGCGCCAGGCGCGGGTCCTCGTCGAGCAGCCGGGTGGTGGTGGCGATGAAGCGGTCACGCATCGTGTCCATGGGAGGGATCCTTCTTCTCGGTCCGAGGAGGCAGGGGGCGGGGCGGGGAAGGGATTACGGAGGCGGCGGAGGGCGAGGGTCAGTGCTTGGGGGCGACCCGGGCGACGACGGCCCGGGGGCGTCCGGGGTGCGGTGCGGTGAAGGCCGCGTACAGGGCCCCGTGGTCCCGTCCGTCCACCGAGTCGACCGACCAGCCCGCGGTCGCGAACCGCTCGGCGATCCCGCCGGGGCGTCCGTACGTCGCCGAGGCGTTGTCGATCACCACGGTGTGCAACTGGTCGAGCCCGGCCGGACCGGCGTACGCGATCGCCTCGTGGTTGCTGCCCTCGTCCAGTTCGGCGTCCCCGGTCAGCACCCACACGCTCGGCTCGCGCAGCCCCTGGGCACGCAGCCCCAGCACGCTCCCCACGGCCAGCGGAAGCCCGTGCCCCAGCGATCCGCTGCCGATCTCGACCCCCGGCACCAGCATCCGGTCCGGATGGTGCCCGAGCGGCGAGTCGTACGAGCCGAACCCGGTCAGCACCTCCTCGTCGAAGAAGCCCCGCGCGGCGAGCACCGCGTAGTACGCCATCGGGCCGTGCCCCTTCGACAGCAGGAAACGGTCCCGGCCGGGCGCGTCCGCGGTCTCCGGTGTGACCCGCAGCACCCGGTCGTACAGCACCCACAGGGCGTCCAGCGTGGAGGTGGCGGCGGGCCCGTGCTTCTCGTCGCCGGTCATCAGGCTCATCAGCCGCGGCAGGTCGCGGTATCCGGAGGCCGGGGCGGTGGTCGTGTTCGTCATGCCACCGAGCGTCCGACATCAAGTGCGCTTGAGGTCAAGCGATGAATGCGTTCGTGACCACCCTTTGAAGTGCGGTATTGTTCTCATGCGCGTTCAGCCAGGGGGAAACCCCAGGTCAGACGGGCATCGGGACGTGGCGCAGCTTGGTAGCGCACTTGACTGGGGGTCAAGGGGTCGCAGGTTCAAATCCTGTCGTCCCGACTGGAGACAGTCGCAGATCAGGGCCGGTTTCGGAGATATCCGAAACCGGCTCTTGATCATTTCTGGGGACCGGTTGGGGACCAACTGGAGGTCCGGCGTCCTTGACCGGGTCAGCGGGTCATGGGCGCGGACAATGGTTGAGTCGACCGCCAGGACCCACCCGAGATCCCCCTCAGCGTCCGCTTGGGCGAGCAGAGCGGTGAACACCCGCGCTCAGGTGCCGTCGAGCGCCCATTTTCGCAAGCGGGTGGTTCTGCCAGGCCCATGACAGCCCCTACTGGCACGAGTCCTGTGGGAAGGGCTGCATGCCGGCCGCGGCCGGCTGGTGCTCTTCTTACGCACCGATCACTGGATCAGTTCGATGTGCGGATGGTCGGGGGATAGCGGGCAGGCGTGCAGTTGCAGGTTGGAGCCGCGGGCGATGTCGAGCCCGGTGGGCTTCTGTGCCGTAGACAGAGGGCGAGACGGCGTGAGGTTCGCCCGGTCCTCTTCAGGGGCCCAGCCCTGGGTGCCCGCATTCCATTCGGAGCCGGCGATGGTGAGCAGCGGGTCGGTTTCGGTTCCGCATTCCGGGCAGCGGCGGGGCATGGGGTCGGTGAGCCCCCAGCGGGTCCACCCGCCGATCTTCCAGCCGGGGGCGACGGACAGTTCGCTCGTGTAGAACTCGTCCGGAGCGGCCGAGTAGGCACTGTCCACCGCCGCTCCGGCCGCCTGCCATCGGGACCAGTCGCGCAGTTCCTCCGACAGTTCCTTGCTCAGCTCCAGAGGGTGGGGGTATTCGGTGATCTCCTCCGGTGCGAGCAGACAGGGCTCCGGCAGGTAGCCGCGGAACTGCATCGCGGGCGGCTCGGGCGGTGTGTCGAGTACGTCGGTGATCTCGGCGGCGGAGCGCCAGCGCAGCACGGTCGTGGGGTTTGCCGGGTGGTCGAAGGGACACCAGAGGACCTGGAGCAGATCGGCCTCGGACTGCCCGGGCGGGCGCAGGCCGGGGATGTCGCGTACATACAGATGGGCCAAGGGGAGCAGGGCGACGGGCCCTTCGGGCCACGGGCGTCCAGCCTTGATCCGCTTCGCGGTCGCTGCTTCCTGGGGCGTGTACCGGGCGGCCAGGGGGAGGTTGGGGTCGCTGCACGGCCGCTCGGTCAGTTCCGCCCGGATGCGCCGCTCCCACCGGACGTCGTCCGGTGAGAGGGCCGGGTTTCTGCCGTCCCACACGTGGGGCCCCGGGCAGTGGGGCCAGGGCTCGTCGGCGGGCCACAGGAGTGGTCCGCCGACGGAGCTGTCGTGTGGGGTCGGCGACCCGGGCCGCGGGTGCAGCCGGGTCGCCGTGCGCGCCAGCGGAGCAAGTCGAGGGAAGAGCGCGGTCACGTCGAGCGGCCGCGGCGGCGTGGTGATACTCATGCTTGCTCCGATAGTGCGAACTGACCTGAGTCAGTTCCCGAGGTTGAAACTCCCGGTATTGCCCTGGGTGTTGGGGATGTACTCGTCATCGAACACTGGATGCGACCATCCGTTCGCACGCACCAGCGTACCGGTCATCTTCACGCCCACGGGGATCGTGCTGTCGGCGCTCTCGTAGACGGGCGTCACCTCGTAGAAGATCGAGTCGTTCGGGCCGAAATCATCGGATTTCAGCTCGTTGACTACTTCGGCCTCATGCGTCCGCATGCTCGGTGTTCCCGTGTTCATCCCCACCTGCCAGCAGGGGACGAGGTTGGTCAGCCCACCGTCTCCGACCTGACCGGTGCCGCCGAACGTATTGGCGATCAGGTGGCATCGGGCGAGTCCGGCCGTCGGTACGCCGGGGAGTGCGGCGAAGTCCTTGGCATCCTGCCACCCGGTGATGTCCCCGTTGGTTGCGTCGCTGCCCTCGACGTACGGTTTGCCCAGGCAGGCCCGCGCGACGGTCGCCCGCTCGCCGGCCGGGCTCGACAAGTTCTTCTTCTCGATGTGGGGGACCGTTTCCGTGGTGTTCTTGATCCACCCGCGGCCGGACGTCCGCGACCCGGTCGGCGCGTTGTTCAGGCACGAGCCGGGGGATGTCGCCGTGACCTTCAGCTTGAACTGGTCGGCGTCGACCACTCGCTGGTCCTGGAAGCCCGCGGAGAGCTGGTCATCGGCGAACTTCTTGTTGGCGGCCGAGACGTGGGCACGCATGCACGGTGTGGCGGGATCCAGGTCCGTGCCGCCGTTCAGCGCGGTGAAGTCCCAGCCTCCGTTGCTGAAACTGGGAATGACCTCGGCGCACCGGGAGCCGTCGATGCCGCCTTCCTTCACCTCTGCGAAGGGGAACCCGGCGCAGGTGTCGTCCGGAACGATGTCTACGGCCTTGAAGCTGCCACAGGTCGCGTTCGTGCGATCAGGAACGCCGCTCGTGGCCCGGGTCAGGAGCTTGTCGCGCCCCCAGTGGTCGTCCAGATACGTCTGGGACCAGACGAAGGCCGCCACCGCGGCGCCCTGGCCCGTGGTCCGGGTGTCCATCGGCACGACAGGCGTGATCGAAGGGACCGCGCATCCCGCCACCGAACTCCCCCCGACCGCGTCGTCGCACCGGATCTGACGGGCGTTCTTCCACGACGCGTTCGGGTCGGTCGCCGTCGCACCCGGGGACGTCACGTACATCGCGTACGCCGTGAGGAAGGAGGCGGAGGAGCCCGTCGTCTGCGGCGAGGAGTAGGTGACGGTGCCGGTGAGGGTCTTTCCGACGACGAGGTCGCTGTTGTACCAGGGGGCGGTCTTGGTGGCGGTACAGCCGGCGTCGCAGGAGGCGCGGAACTTGGCGCTCAGGGCGGTGACATCGCCCTCGGCGCCCGTCATCGTGACGGTGACCTCCTCGCTCCAGGTCGTGGCGGTCGCGGAGAGGTCGCCGCCGGTGGAGACCGTCAGGGTGCCGCGGCCGATCTCCACACCGTTGTTGTTGCGAAGGATGTAGGTGATGTTGATGCCGGTCACGCAGTACGAGAAGCGCTCGTACGTGTAGCTGCCGGGGTTGGTGATGTCGCAGCTGCCGGCGGTGGCGGTGGTGGTGGCGGCGACGCGGGGCTGCGCCTTAGCAGGGGCGGGAGCGACGGTCACGCAGGATTCGACGGCGCCCGCGCGGCGCTCCTTGGAGCCGGGCGCGGTGGCGGTGCACTTCTCACCGGAGAGGGCCGCGAGGGTGTTGGTCCTGTTGCCGGTGTCGGCGGCCTTGGTGGCCGACGACGTGGTCGCCGTGGACGACTGCGGCTCGGCCGCCTGGCTCGTGACGGCGGTCGTGAGGACGAGCGTCAGGGCGGTGAGGCCGGTCAGGAAGGCTGAGCGGGCGCGTCTTTTCGGGGCGCGCCCGGTGCGTATCGCGTGCATGGAGGCAGGGACTTTCCGTGAAAGGGGGGAGGGAAGAGCGGGGGGCGCCGCATGACTGCGACGCCCCCCGGGCGGGAGGGGGATCAGGCCGCCAGGCCAAAGACGTCGCTGAGGCCCTTCGTGATCCCGGAGACCAGGTCTTCACCGGTGTCGGTGATCTTGCTGACGATGGGCTTCACGATGCTGCCGCCGAGCGCCTTGTCGGCGGCGCCGACCCACTTGTAGGCGCCGAAGGTGGCCAGGCTCAGGCCGGTGCCGGCGGCGGACTCCCAGAAGGCGCCGCTGGTGAAGCCGTGCTCGATGCCCGTGAAGAGGGTGCCCAGGGCACCCGCGCCGGCCGAGACGCCTGCGAAGAAGCCGGCTGCCGCGAGGGCCGGCGGGAACACGGTGGCGGCGAGGGCGCAGCCGGCCGCCAGGAACCCGGCGCCGACGCTGACCATGTTGGCGGCGTCCGCGTAGAACTGGGCGTCGTTCCACCACTCGTCGGCGTCGCCGTCCGCGGTGCCGTTGGGGTTGACCCGGTCGTTCGTCACGTTGTCGGCCGGGTTCCGGACGTTCTTGCGCGCTTCCTCGGCCGCGAGGGCGGCCTCCTTGGCCTTGAAGATTTCCTCGGCCCGCTTCTTGTCGGCGGCGATCTGCTTGGCCTGGGAGTACGCGGCGGCGGCGGCCTTCGCGTCGGCGCCGGCCGCGAGCTCGGAGGCGCGGGCGGAGGCGGCCGACCGCTGTGCCTCGGCGGAGGAAGCGAGGGCTGCGCGTGCCGAGTCGACGGCCTTGTTCGCCGAGTAGTTGGCGGAGCGCGCCGCGCTGTGGGCGGTGGCGGCGGCGTTCTTCGCCGTGGTGGCGGAGGCCTTGGCGTCGGCGGCCGACTTGTCGGCGGCGTTGGCGTTGTCCCGTGCCTCATCGGCGTAGTTCTGAGCCTTGGTGGCGGAGTCGATGGCCTTGTCCGCCCACTCCTGGGCCTTGGCGGCGTCCTTGCGGGCCTCGGCGGCGGCCTTCGAGGCGAGCGCCGCGTCCTCCTGGGCCTTTTCGGCGATCTTCGCGGCGGCGGCGATGGCTCCGCGGACCGCGGCGACGTGGGTGGCGGTGTCGTAGTCGAGCTGTGCCGTGCGGTACTGGATCACGGTGATGAAGTTGCGCAGCATCCACGCCGGGCCTTCCAGCGCGACTTGCGCGTAGGCCCCGGTGAACGCGCCGGCGGTGCTGATCAGCTCGTTGGCGCGGACCCGGTCGTCCTCCTGGGTGGCCAGGGGGTAGGCGTGGTCGAAGAAGTAGTTGAGGGATTCGGTGGTGTTCTCGTCCAGGGCGTCGCCGCCGGCCTTTTTGACGGCCTTGCCCGTATGCTCATCATTGAGGATCTTGTTGATGGCGACGCGGAGTTCCTCGTCGGATGCGCGCTTCATACCGCTGGTGAGGAAGTCCCCCACGGCGAGCGAGTCATCGCTCTCCAGAGCGGCCGCGGCGGCCTCGGCGACCTTCGGTGCGGCGACCGTCGCCACGTGGAGGGTGGTCTCGCGGTCGTCCTGTCCCTGGGCGAGGGCCCGGTCGAGGTCGATCCAGGCGAAGACGTCGTCGTCGGAACCGGCGAGGGCGTGCTGGGCCGCCTGACGGGTGTAGGCGCCGCGGGAGTCGATCAGGGCGATCGCCGCCTGCCGTCCCAGGGTCGCGGCGAGCGCCATGTCGCCGGCGTACAGAGCCGTCTCCGCGTTGGCGATGACGTCCTTGGTCTGCTGGCTGGTGCGCTCCTCCATGAGGCGCTTGTCGCGGACGTCGGACAGCTCCGTCTGCTCGATCGCGGCGAGCTGCTGGGCCTCCTCGATGGCCTGCTGCTTGTCCTGCTCCAGGGTCTGGGCCTCGGCGGCGCGGGCGTTCTTCTCCACCTCCAGGGCATCGGTGATGGCCTGGGTGGCGACGTTGGCCGCCTTCACGGCCTCTGCGGCGTGGGCGGTCGACTTGTTCGCGTAGTCGATGGCCTTGCCCGCGTTCTTGACGGCCTCGTCGGCGGCGTCCGCGGCCTTCTCGGCGTGGTCGGCGGCGGAGTTGGCGGCGACGGAGGCGGCGCGCGCCGCAGCCGCGGCGGTGGTCGCCAGGGCCTGGGCGGTGGAGGCGGCGTTGCTGGCGCGGTTGGCGGCGCTGGTGGCGATGGCGGCCTGACGCTTGGCCTCGTCGGCCTCCGCCTTGGAGGCACCGGCCGCGACGGCGGCCTGGGCGGCGGCGGTGGCGGCGGCGGCCGAGTTGCGGGCGGCGGAGGCGGCGGCGTTGCCCGCGGCCTTGCACGCGTCGCCGGCGAGGGCGGCCTTCAGAGCGGCCGCGGCAGCCGTACGGGCCTTGCCCGCGGCGTTCTTGGCGGCCACGGCGGCGTCCTTGGCGACCTTCGTCATGCCGGCGTCCTTGGACGCGGCGATCGCGGCGTTGTACGCGCGGGACGCGGCGCTGCCCGCCTTCGAGGCGGCCTGCGCGGCGCCGACTGCTGCCCAGGAGGCGCGGCGTGATGCCTGCACCGCGGCGTTGGAGGCGTTGATCGCGTTGCGGGCGGCGTCCGCCGCACCCTTCGCCGCGCTTGCCGCCTTGCGGGCCGCGGCTGCCGACTTGCGCACGTCGCTCTGGGCGGCGGACGCCTCGGCAGCGGCCTTCTGCGCGGCCTCCTTGGCCTTCGCGGCGGCGGTCTCGGCGCGGGCCCCCGCCTCCACGGCCAGGTTGGTCTCGCGCTCGGCGCGCTTGCCCTCGCGCTCGACGACGGCCACCAGTTCCTCGATGGTCGCCGACTCCTGGTCGCGGGCGCGCGCGATGTGCTGGCCGGTCTCCATGAACCACTCGGCGTCGGACGCGGTGCCGCTGAGCGCGCGGTCCGCGTACTTCTGTACCTCCGGACCACCGCTCATCAGCATGGTGCTGATCTGGACCCGGGTGTCCTCCAGGCGCGCGTCGTACTGCTGATCGGCGAGGAAGGCGGTGAGCGCGGACGCGGTGCCGGTGTCGAGGGCGGCGTTGGCCTCGCGTACCACGGCCTTGTCGCCGGTGGACGAGACGATGCTGGTGGCGACCTGGAGGTCCTCAAGGATGGCGGGGCCGAAGCCGTCCTTGAGGAAGCCGGCTATCGCGGTGTCGCCGTCGTCCAGTGCGGCGACGGCCTCCCGGCGAAGGCCCTTGCCCGCCCGGTCCAGGCTGCGGATGATCGCGACCCGGTTGTCCTCCACGGTCTGCTTCGGCAGCGTCTCGGCGAGGAAGGTCTGGATGTCGGTGTCCGACCCGTAGAGGGCCTCGGCAGCGGCGGACTTGACGGCCTTGCCGCCGGTCAGCCATGCGCGGACTACCCGGGCGCGCTCGGTGTCCGGCAGCGGCACCGGCTCGGGCGCGGCACCTTCGGCAGCTGCGGCGGTGGCCGGCGACAGGACCGAGGGTGTGGCCGCGACGGCGGTCACGGCGGCGAGCGCGCCGAGCACGCGGCGTCTGCTCCAGAACGTTGTCTGCATAAGGGAATTCCTCGCGAAGGCAGTGGAGGTGAGGCCCGTCGCAATCCTGCGGGCAGGGCTCGCCACGGAATGCATCGGGGCGGTCACTGGATTGCGATGACCCTATCAACGCCGAGCAATAAAAGCCGAGTTGTTAAATCGGGTGGGGTAACTCATGCGTCATGAAGCCATTTACATCGTAGTATCTGGACAATTCATCTCCGTTGCAGCGGAACGTTCACGTGTCTCTTACAAGTACCCGTACAACCTTTTCATTCTTATGGTGAAGGTCACACTGTGCGTGTGGCCATTGTCCGATTCTGAGTGGATCGGGTAGCTGGACCGGGCCTCCTCTTCGTGCTGGCATGGCTGTGCCCGCATCCATGACGCGGCGTCACAACGTGTGCGTCGAGGGCCGGGTGAGCCATCTCAAGGCGATGGGGCGGCCCTTGTGTGCAAGGGTCTATTTCGTATGCCTGTGATTCCGTTTCGAACTGAGGAATGCAATGAGGAGACACAGCACAATGACCGTGCGGCAGCGGAGAAATCGGCTTGCGGCAAGGATTCTCGGAACTGCGGCGACCGGCGCACTCGCGATCCTCGCGATGACCACCGGCTTCCTTGGATCGCCCGCCCAGGAGTCGTCCTCCGAGCTGGTCGCGGACGGAGACCCCGGCTACGCGGTCGAGGACTACAACTACCCCCAGGCCGACAAGATTCTGGCGGAGAAGCACCTCGTCCTGAAGCGCGGGGACGGCCACATCACGCTCGCCGACTGTGTCGCCGGCACCGGACAGCTCGAACTCCTGGCCCGTGACAACGCTGCCAAGATCTGCTTCAACGTCGTCGGCAACGAGGGCTGGCTGACCCTGGAGATCCCCGCCGTCTACTCGATCAAGGGCAACGACTACTCCACCACCGTCGACATGACCGTCGGCACCGAGGAGAAGTCCTTCGACATCACCAAGAACACCTGGACCCCGGTGGGCGAGTCCGTGGACGACGAGGGCCGCGAGCACATGCTCGTGGAGATCCGGGCGGCCAAGTAGCCGCGCTCTGGGCCCCGCAACCGCCCTGTCCAGCACCGCAGACCCCTCGTCCACGTTCAGCAAGGAATCCTGAAACCCATGCGCCTTACCAGACGCTCCCGCGTCCTCGCCGCGGCCGCCTCCCTCGTGGCCGCGCCCCTCGCGCTCTGCGCCGTACCCGCCGCCGCCGTCACCGGACCCGCCTCCGAGGCATCCGACACCACCCACGCCTACACAGCGCAGATCGTCGTCGGCTCCAACGACCGCGGCTGCTCCGGTGTCCTGGTCGACTCCGAATGGCTGCTCACCGCCGCGAGCTGCTTCGCCGCCGACCCGGCGCAGAGCCTCTCCGTGACCCCCGGGGTCCCGGCGTCGAACGTGACCGCGACGATCGGCCGCACCGACCTGACCACCACCTCCGGTGCCCAGCGCAAGATCGTCGAACTGGTGCCGCGTACCGACCGCGACGTCGTGCTGGCCCGCCTCGATCGGCCCGTCACCGATGTCGCCCCGGCCCCTCTGGCGACCACCGCCCCGGCCGCGGGCGAGGAGCTGAAGTTCGCGGGATACGGCCGCACCAAGGACGAGTGGGCGCCCCTGAAGCTGCACACCGGCACCTACACCGTGGACTCGGCCGCCGCCACCACGGCAGCCGTCACCGGCAAGGACACCGCCGCGTGCATGGGTGACTCCGGCGGCCCCGTCCTCCGGGGTGCCGGCGGCTCGGCACAGCTGGTGGCCCTGAACAGCCAGTCCTTCCAGGGCGGCTGCTTCGGCACCGACGAGACCCAGACGAGCACTGCGGGCGTCACCGCCCGCGTCGACGACCTGAAGTCCTGGATCGACTCCAAGATCGGCGCCACCGCGATCACCGACTTCAACGGGGACGGCGTCGAGGACATCGCCGTCGCCGACGCCAAGGCGACCGTGAACGGCAAGGCCGGAGCCGGGCTCGTCCGGCTGGTGTACGGCGCCGGCAAGGGCATCGCTCAGATCGACCAGGACTTGGACTGGGTGGGCGGTGCGGCTGAGGCGAACGACGCCTTCGGCGAGACCCTGGCCACCGTCGACTACAACCAGGACGGCTACACCGACCTGGTGGTCGGGTCCCCGGGCGAGGCGCTGAACGGCGCCGCGAACGCGGGCATGGTCGACATACTCTTCGGCGGTCGCAACGGCCTGGGCACCGGTGCCGTGCAGCACAAGCTCCTTGAGCAGGGTTCGGGCACCGGCGCGATCTCCGACTCGACCTCCGAGACCGGCGACAACATGGGCAAGGCCCTCGCGGCCGGCACCACCGCCGCGGGCCGTCCGTGGATCCTCATCGGCGTGCCCGGCGAGTCCATCGGCCCTTCGGCCTCAGGGGTCCGGAGCGAGTCCGTCGGCCCGTCGGCCTCCGAGGCACAGGCCGAGACCGTCGGCACCGGCCCCGCGGCCGGAATGGCCTTCTACGTCTACGGCGACACCAGCCGCGCCCTCCACCAGGACCTGCCGGCCGCCGTGCCCGGAGCAGCTGAGGCGGGCGACCGGTTCGGCGCCGCCGTCGCCGGTGACGGAAACTTCTTCGCCATCGGCGCACCCGGCGAGGCCATCGGCACCGACACCAATTCCGGCACGGTGGCCCTGTTCAGCCACACCCTGGACGCGGACGGCCGGCCCACCTCCATCGGAGGCATGGACCAGGACAACAGCGCGGTGACCGGCGCCGCCGAGAAGGACGACGAGTTCGGCGCCGCCCTGGCAATGACCGCGTACCGCGCCTCCGCTTCCGCAGGCGCCACCACCTCGATGCTGGCGATCGGTTCGCCGGGCGAGACCACCACCTCGGGCGGCACCGACCACGCGAACGCCGGACGGGTCATCCTCGTCCGGATCAACGCCGACGGCACCTGGACCTACCTGCGCGAACTGCGGCAGGGCGAAAGCGACGACACGGTCTCGGGTACCTCGGAGACCGGCGACCGGATGGGCGAGAGCCTGACCGCGATCAACACCGCGCCGCGCTCGGTGGCCACCACCTCCACCCTGCTGGTCGCCGTCGGAACCCCGGGTGAAGCCATCGGCACGGAGAAGGAATCCGGTGCGATCCACGTCTTCTCGATGCTGGGCTCGGCCGGTGACAACGACCTGTGGATCGAGGCCGGCGACGGCGACGGCATCCCCGGCACCTCCAAGGCCGGCCAGCGTCTGGGCGAGAGCATCCACTTCACCGGCACACACCTCTACGCCGGTCTGCCCTACGGACCCGGCGCCTATGGTGCGCTGTACGCCCTGCCGATCGGCAACGTCATCCCCGGCGGCACCGACGGCGCGGTGACCACCTACCAGCCCGGCACCGGCGGCCTGCCCGCAGCGGGCACGGCATTCGGCTACGCCGCGCGCTGAGACGACACCCTGAGGACGGCCCGGGCCGGTTCATGACGCGAGTCCTGACGGCCCGGGCCTGCCACGAAGCGAAGCCCTGACCTGCGGTCAGGGCGAGGTCCTGACCTTGCGGTCCGCCCCCGAGTCCGGAGGCGGACCGCAGTCGTTCCGGGGGGCATGCCCCTCAGATGTGCAGGTCGTCCGGAGAACAGTCCGAGCGCAGCTTCACTGGCGGGTGACCGGTGTCGTTGTAGAGGAGCACGACGGCCGGCCGGGCTCGTAACGGATCACGGTCAGTACGGCGTTGGCGTGGTAGAAACCCATCCACCGCCCCCGTGAACCTACGAGCGACTCCCGGGCCAACTCCGGCCCCGTTCGCGCTCCTGGGCCGGGAACTCGGCCGGGCGGGCGACCATGGCGTCGGCTGACTCCGAAAGCAGTTCCTCTCGTCGGAGTCGGTACGGAAGATAGTCCCGGCGGGTTCGGACATCTGAAGGGGTGGCTGCTGCCGTCATGGAGGCGAGATCCTCTGGAAGTGTGTCGGTGATCGTACGAGTCCCTGGACGGACACCACCGGGTGCTCGCTCGGTTCCGGCGGCGGGCGAAGCCGCGCCGGGGCCGGGGCCCGAGGGCCTCGCCCGGCAGGCCCTTGACGTTGCCCCGGGGGGGCAGGGTTTACGTTCGTCGCACGATGAGGATCAGTGAGGTCGCGCGGCGCGCGGGTGTGACGACGAAGAAGGTTCGCTCCTACGAGTCGCTGGGCCTGATCGCGACTGCCCGTCCTCGCTGGCCGCCCACCGCGAGGTCATCGACGACCTGACCCGGCGGATCGAGGAGCTGACCACCCGCCGTTCCGTGCTCTCCCAGCACCTCCACGAGGCGGCCCATCGCACCGGCCGCACACAGGGAGCGGCCGCCGAAGAGGACAACGCGACGGCGGACCTGACCCGACTCCCCGCGAACCTGCTTGTCCCCGAGGGCGATGGGACCGCCGTGCACCTCCCGGGCCGGGCAGTACCGGAGACCGAACTGCCCGACACCACAGGCGGCACCGTCGCGCTGGGCGAGGGCCGGTCGATCGTCTACTGCTACCCGCTCACCGGACGCCCAGACACAGACCTCCCCGAGGGCTGGAACAGCGTCCCCGGAGCCCGCGGATGCACCAGCGAGGCCTGCGACTTCCGCGACCACCACGACGACCTGGTGCTCGCCGGTACGCCCCGTGTCTACGGCCTGTCTAGCCGGCGAACCGCCTACCAGTAGGAGGTGGCGGACCGCCTGCGCCTCCCGTTTCCGATGCTCTCCGACACGGAGTTCCGCCTGTCCGCGACGCTGGGCCTGCCCACGTTCGAGGCGGGCGGGGGTGCCGCTGTACAAACGCATCACGCTCGTCATTCGCGACGGCGTGATCGAGCACGTCTTCTACCCGGTCTTCCCGCCGAACGAGCACGCGCGACAGGTGCTCCGATGGCTCCGCGACAACCCGGACCCGAGCGCGAGGACTCCGACCGCCCCAGGAAGATCGCCACGCTGAACGTGCAGGCCTTCGGGGCGCCGGTCGTCCTGTTCTGCTGCGTCGACGAGTCGATGGGCCCCGGGCAGTGGGCCGACGCGAGGATGTACGTACCCTGCTCGGTAAAGTCGACGAACGGCCCGTAGATCAGCCCCTTGATCCTGTCGCCGGTCACCTCGTAGGCGCCGGCACGTACGGCGCCCTCGCGCGGGCTCCACAGGGTCGGTGTCGCCCAGTCGCGGTGGAGCAGCGCCGTCTGCATGCACACCATCCCGCACAGGTGGGGGCCCACTGACCGTATTCCTGCTGGGTCGGCGCGCCGGACTGGACCCAGGCGGGGTCGTGGCCGTGGTGAGCGATGGCGTCGATCAGGTCCGGGCCGGCGTACTGCGTCAGCGGCGGCACGGAGGAGGTGAGCGCCCGTGCGGACGGCGGTGGTCGCCCGCGACCTCCGAGCGGAGATCGAAGCGTTCCTGGCCAACCGGCCCGCACTGCCCCGCGGGTAGAGTCCGGGGCATGCACCCGATCACCCGTTCCAGTGGGCGCCTCGGCCTGCGAGAGCTTGCTCCCACCGACGTGGAGGCACTGCTCGCCATCTACGGCAGTCCCGAGGCCACGGCTCACATGTCGTTCGAACCGCGCAACCGCGAACAGATCGCACAGATCGTGGCTCGGTCTATGGTGTCTGCCGTGGCCGTTCCCCGTACGGAGTATGCGATCGGGGTGATCGACCAGGAGAGGGCGGAACTGATCGGATTCGGCCGTCTCGCACTAGACCCCCATCAGCAGCGCGGAGCCACCATCGGCTTCGCACTGCGGCCGGACATATGGGGAAAAGGGTACGGTGTGGAGACTGTTCGACTGCTACTCTCCCTCGGCTTCAACGACCCGAATCTACACCGCATTTGGGGCGCCCGCTCCCCGCACAACGAGGCTTCCGCCAAGACCATGCTGGCCGTAGGAATGGTGGAGGAGGGCACTATCCGCGAGCACGTGCTGAAAGCTGGGGAGTGGCGCGACTCCATCGTCCACGCCATCCTCGATCGCGAGTTCACCCCCGGCATCTGATCGATCAGGCTCCCGAAGCTGTCGCGCCCCGGGCTGATGCGACAACCGCACGGGCAGGACCGCCGAACTGGGGAACACTGTCCAGCGGGTTCTTGGTCCCTGCCCCATGGCGACGGTCGTAGACCGTGTCAGCGGTGTGGGAGTCGTCCGCCCACCGGCCAGGCTGCGCTCGTTGAGCGAGCCGGGCCGCATGCGGAGCACGGTCGCGGTCTGTCGAGTACGTACGAAGACCACCCTTCACGGAACGAACAGCGAGGCGAACTGCTGCAGCACCATGCGGAGCGGCCCCGCCGGCGGGATCCGATCGATTCTTCGCAGACCGGCCCCTGTCCGCCTTCCGTCCTGCAGTGACCAAAGGTGCCAGAGCACATTTTGTCGCCAGCACGGTCATCCTGGGGACCGGCCGGGGACCGGGCGGCGCCGAGCGGTGGCCGTTCCCGGAGCGGTGCGCTCCCGGCCTGCGCACAGCCCCGACTGTCGTTAGCGTGGCGTCGTACGCGCACGACGTGTCGAGGGGACAGGGAGCTTCGGAGATGCCCTCACCACCACATCCGGCGCGGGGCGACATCGGCCGGCGAGTCGCCACGCGGCGCAAGCAGCTCGGCCTGTCCAGGCGGGATGTCGCCCTGCGCGCGGCCGCGGCGCCGGGGTACATCGAGTACGTGGAGGAGCACGCCTCGGCCGCACCGGGCATCGGCTTTCTGCTGCGGCTGGCCGACGCGCTCGAAACGACGGTCGACGAGCTGACGGGGGCGACCGGGGACCTGCCGACCGGGCTCGCCCCGGCGGCGCGGCAGGCCCGGATGGTGGAACTCGACGCCGAGGAATGCTGGACCCTGCTCGGTGACCACGGTGTGGGAAGGGTGGCGCTGTCCGGCGGAGACGGGCCGGTCGTGCTGCCGCTGAACTACCAGGTCCTGGACGGCGAGGTCATGTTCAGCACGACGGACCGCTCCTCGCTCGCCGCCGCCGAGGGTACGGAGATCGCCTTCGAGGCCGACCACATCGATGATGCCTTCAGCCGCGGGTGGAGCGTCATGCTCGTCGGGCCCGTCCATGCCGTGACGGACGAGGAGGCCGCGCGCCGGCTCAGGGAGGCGGCCCACTCGGCGCCGTGGGCGGGGGAGGAGCGCGACCACGTCATGGTGCTGTCACCGCGCCGGGTCACCGGCCGCAGGATCCTCGTGCGCGGGGCCCCGGGCGACGACGACTGAGGCCACGACCCCGCCGTGCGGGCACCCCCCGTGGGTCCGGGCGTGTTCACTCGTGCGGGACGACCGCGACCGGTGCGTCGCAGTGGTGGAGCGCGGCCTGGGCCACGTGGCCCAGGTGGGAGGCCGAGGACGTGGCCCGGTCGCGGCGACCGACGACGAGAAGGTCGGCACCCCTCGACGCGTGCAGCAGCTCCGCGGCCGGCGGCCCGTTCACGACGCTCTCGGTCACCGCGACCTCCGTGAACCTGGAACGCCAGGGCCTGACCATGTCCGCCAGCCCTTCCGCGACCCGTTGCTCCAGTTCGATCCCGATCCCGGGGTCCGTGATGGCCGCGTATCCGTACGCCGCCGGCTGGGACCAGCTGTGCACGACCCGGAGTCTCGCGCCCGTACGGGAGGACGCGCCGAAGGCGAAGGCGATGAGCGGGTCGCACGGATGCCGGATGTCGAGCCCGAGGACGATGTCCGGCTCCGTCCCACCGGGCTGCGGCGCCGTTTCCGCGGCGCTCCGCGCCCGCACGAGAACCACCGGCCGGCGGGACGCGGCGACCACGGGCAGCGAGGCCGAACCGGTGAGAAAGCCGGCTGCCCTGCCGAGCCCCCGTGATCCGAGCACCATCACCTCGGCGTCGTCCGCGGCGGCGGTGAGCGCCTCGGCGGCGCGTCCCTGCGCGGTGCGCGTGGTGATCTCCAGGCCGGGGTGCCGGCCGAGGGCCCTGTCCGCGGCATCGCGCAGCACGTGCTCGGCGCGGTCCCTCTGGGCGCGGGCGAAATCCACCGGTGTCTCGGGGCCGGCCGGTGTCTCCGTCACATGGACGAGCAGGAGCGGGATCTCACGGAGCCGGGCTTCGCGGGCCGCCCAGTCGACCGCCGCGGCGCTCTCGGCGGAGCCGTCCACTCCGACGGCTGCGTGACGCGTCATGACAGCGCCTCCTCCCGCCAGTGCGCGGGCCGGGGAAACACGTACACGTCCAGTGTCGCCCGGTGCCGCGGACCGGGCGAGGGCCGACCGGTCCCGATCCGGGCCGGACGGGCCCGGCGCCGGGGAACGCGCGGGCGGGGGCGGCCCCCGCGCGTCCCGCGGGCGAGGAGAACCGCCCACAGGGCTCTTCGCCGTTTCCGCGCCGCCGTCGCACCGGGAGACCGGGCCGGACGGGCCGCCGGGGACCCCCTGGGGACCGACCGGCCCATGCGCTTTCCCGGACCGGGGGCGAACCTGGTGGTGAGCCCGTTGCCGAGAGACAGGAAGAAGGCCGCGTCATGAAGGCACTTCTCTTCCGAGGCCCTGGCCGCATCGAATGGGGCGACGTGCCGGATCCCGGTGTCGAGGACGCCGGCGACGCGATCGTCCGGGTGGACGCGGTGACCCTGTGCGGGACCGATCTCCACATCATCAAGGGCGACGTGCCCGAGGTGGAGCCGGGACGGGTCCTCGGACACGAAGCCGTGGGGACCGTGGTGGAGACCGGCGGCGGCGTCCGGGGCGTCCGTCCCGGCGACCGTGTCCTCGTCTCCTGCGTCTCCGCCTGCGGGCGGTGCCGCTTCTGCCGCGAGGCCCGCTACGGCCAGTGCACGGGCGGCGGGGGCTGGGTCCTCGGGCACACCGTCGACGGCACGCAGGCGGAGTACGTCCGGGTGCCCTTCGCCGATCTCTCCCTGCATCCGCTGCCCGGCTCCGTCGACAGCGCCGACGCGGTCCTCCTCGCCGACATCTTCCCGACCGCCTACGAGGTGGGCGTCCTCAACGGGGCGGTCCGGCCGGGCGACACGGTCGTGGTCGTCGGCGCTGGCCCCATCGGCCTGGCCACCCTCCTCACCGCTCGTCTCCACTCGCCCGAGCGCGTCGTCGTCGTCGACCTGGCCGAGCCGCGACTGGACGCGGCACGGTCCCTCGGAGCCGAGGCGACGGCACGCGCCGACGAACGCCCCGAGCAACTCGTGGCGGATCTGACGGACGGCCTGGGCGCCGACGTCGTCATCGAGGCGGTCGGGGTCCCCGAATCGTTCGAGATGTGCACGCGCATGGTCCGGCCGGGCGGCCACGTGGCCAACATCGGCGTCCACGGCAAACCCGCCGTCCTGCACCTGGAAGACCTCTGGATCAAGGACATCACCCTCACCACCGGACTCGTGGACACCTCGTCCACCCCGCTGCTGCTGCGTCTGCTGACGGCCGGGAGGCTTCCCACGACGGGACTGGTCACCCACCGGTTCGAGCTGGGGCAGATGGAGGAGGCCTACGACGTGTTCGGGCGTGCGGCGGACACCGGCGCGCTCAAGGTGGTGCTCGGCGAGCCCCAGCACAATGCCGTCGGCCGGCTCGCCCCGGCGGGACGATGACGGGCCGTCCCGCTCTCGCGTCCGTCCGGGCCGTCGTCTTCGACACGGACGGAGTGCTGCTGGACTCCGCGTCCCTGCACGCCGCGGCCTGGAAGGCCGCGTTCGACGGCTGCCTGGAGGCACGCGCGAGCGGGCAGCCGCCCTTCGACGCGGACGGGGAGTACCGCCGCTTGGTGGACGGCAAGGCGCGCTTCGACGGCGCCCGCGCCTTCCTCGAAGCGCGCGGTCTCGCCCTGCCCGCCGGCCACGCCGGGGACCCGCCCGGCTGCGGGAGCGTGTGGGCGGTGGCCGCGCGCAAGGAGCAGGTGTTCACCCACCTGCTGCGCAGCGGGCCCGTGCCGCCGTTCCCGGACGTCGTCCCGGCCCTTCAGGGTCTGCGCGGCGACGGCATCCGGTGCGCCGCGGTCTCCGCGTCCCGGCACGCCGGGGACCTTCTGGACGCGGCGGGCATCGGCGACCTCTTCGACGCCGAGGTCGACGGCCGGGAGGCCGCGCGGTTGCGGCTCCCCGGCAAACCCGACCCGGCGCTGTTCCTGGAGGCGGCCTCCCGCCTGCGGACACCTCCCGGCGACACGGCGGTGGTGGAGGATGCCCTCGCCGGGGTGGAGGCCGGGCGGCGCGGAGCCTTCGGCGCCGTGGTGGGGGTGGACCGAGCCGCGGATCCCCGCCGCGCCTCCGCACTCGCCGCCGGGGGCGCCGACCTCGTCCTCCGAGAACTGACGGCACTGCTCACGCACCTGTCGGGAGCACCCACGTGACGACGGCCTGGACCTGGAGCTACGGCGCGTACGACCCGGCGACGGAACGGGTGGCCGAGACCCTCTGCACCCTCGGCAACGGGCGATTCGCCACCCGAGGCTCCGCTCCGGAGTGCCGGGCGGACACCGTGCACTATCCCGGGACCTACCTCGCGGGGTGCTACGACCGCCTCGCCTCGGTCGTGTCCGGGCGGCGGGTCGAGAACGAGGACATGGTCAACCTGCCGAACTGGACCCTGCTGCGCTACCGCTGCCTGCCCGACGGAGGCGCCCCCGGCGACTGGCTGACCCCCGACTCCGAGGACCTGGAGCGGTACGGGGTGAGTCTCGACCTCCGGGCCGGTGTCCTCACCCACCGCCTGTTCTTCCGGGATGCCGAGGGCCACGCCCTGCGCGTCACCCACCACCGGATCGTCCACATGGGCAACCCGCGACTGGCCGCACAGCGCAGCCACTTCCGCGCCTACGGCTGGACGGGCGCCCTCGAAGTCGAATCCGTTCTCGACGGCGCCGTCGAGAACGCCGGGGTCGAGCGCTACCGGGACCTCGACGGCCACCACCTGACGGCTCACCGCACCGGATCGGAGCCCGGCGGGATCGCCCGGCTCACCTGCCGGACCGTCGCGTCGGACATCCGGATCGCGCTGGTCGTCCGCACCCGGACCGACCCTCCGGCAGAGGCCGCCGACGGCCACGCCGCGACCGCCGCGGTACAGCGGTACGTGATCCCGGTGGCCCGGGGCCGCTCCGTGACGGTCACGAAGACCGTTGCCCTGCACACGTCACGCGACCGTCCGGCCGACGACCCCCTGGCGGCGGCCGTGGACGACGTCCGGCACGCGCCGGGCTTCTCCGCCCTGCTGGTCTCGCACCGGTCCGCCTGGCGGCGGCTGTGGCACGACGCCGAACTGCACGTGCCCGGCGACGCGGGGCACATCCTGCGTCTGCACCTGTTCCATGTGCTGCAGACGCTGTCGGCCCACTCCGCGGAGATGGACGTCGGCGTGCCCGCCCGGGGACTGCACGGCGAGGCGTACCGGGGACATGTCTTCTGGGACGAACTGTTCGTGCTGCCCTATGTGACCCTGCACTTCCCCGAGGTCGCCCGCGCGCTGCTCATGTACCGGTACCGCCGGCTGCCCGCGGCGCGTGCGGCGGCGCGGCGGGCGGGCCGCGCGGGGGCCATGTACCCGTGGCAGAGCGCCGGTTCGGGACGCGAGGAGACCCAGTCGCTGCACCTCAACCCCCGGTCCGGCCGCTGGCTGCCCGACCACTCCCACCTCCAGCGGCACGTCGGTTCCGCCGTCGCCCTCAACGTCTGGCGGTACGCGCGGGCCACGGGCGACCGCGGTTTCCTCCACTCCGCCGGTGCGGAGATCCTGCTGGAGGTGGCCCGTTACTGGGCGGACGCCGCCGCCTTCGACCGGGACCGGGGCCGCTACCGGCTGCGCGGAGTCGTCGGGCCCGACGAATACCACGACGCCTATCCCGGCGCGGCGGCCCCCGGCATCGACGACAACGCCTACACCAACGTGACCGCCGCCTGGGTCCTGGCACGCGCCCTTGACCTGCTCGACGAACTTCCCGGGGACCGGCGCCGGGAACTGAGCGAGGAACTGTCCCTGGACGACGGCGCGTACGACCACTGGAACGATGTCTCCCGCCGCCTGTACGTGCCCTTCCACCACGGCGTGGTCAGCCAGTTCGAGGGGTACGGCCGACTGGCGGAACTGGACTGGGCCGGTTACCGCCGCCGGTACGGGGACATCCGCAGACTGGACCGGATCCTGGAGGCGGAGGGCGACACGGTCAACCGGTACCAGGCGGCCAAGCAGGCCGACACGCTCATGCTCGGCTACGTCTTCCGCCCCGCCGACCTCGCCGCACTGTTCACCCGGCTCGGCTACCGGCTGGACGACGACGTGTGGCGTGCGACCGTCGCGTACCACGCGCGGCGCACGAGCCACGGTTCGACGCTCAGCAGCCTCGTCCACGGCTGGGTACTCGCGCGCGGGAAAGGGCCGGAGGCATGGCCGTACGTGAAGGAGGCGCTGCTCGGAGACGTGGCGGACACGCAGGGAGGCACCACAGGCGAGGGCGTGCACCTGGGTGCCATGGCGGGCACCCTGGACCTGGTCCAGCGGGGGATCACGGGCCTGGAGGCCGGAGCCGGGGGGTTGCGGGTGGATCCCGTGGCCCTGCCGGAGATTCCGCGCCTCTCCTTCACGCTGTGCTTCCGCGGCCACCGGGGGATCCGGATCCGCCTGCTGCCCGGCCGGATCGGCATCAGCGTCCCCGCTTCCTCGATGGGGCCGCTCGCCGTGCTGCTGCCCGGAGAGCGGCGCGTCACCGTCCCGGCCGGCGCGGAGCGCTGGTTCAGGCTCCCCTGACGGCGGACGGCGGACGGCGGGGTCACCGGGCGGGCCCGTTGCGCGGGGTCATCGGAGGGTGAGGACCTCGCCGACCGGTCTGCGCGGGGTCGCGAACCCCGAGGGGCCGTAGCCGAGCCTGAGCAGCAGGTGGACGAAGCCCATGCCGGAGCCGGGGTCCCGTGCGAAGGACCGGAGTTCGGGCCATTCGAGCGGCTGCGACATCAGCGATGTGGCGAGTCCGTCCAGGGTGGCCCGCAGCAGCACGTGCTCCAGCGCCTGGCCGGCGCGCAGCCAGTCCACGGGCCTGTCCTTCACCGTGCCGAGCAGCGCGATCTGCGGATCCCTCTCGAACACCGCTTCGGCGCGGTTCCGCTCGGTGTGCAGGGGGTCGAAGTCCCGCGTCGGGGCGGTGACGCCGAACTGCCTCGGGCCGAACGCCTCCGCGGGGATCCCGTCCGTGCTCAGCCCGTCCCCGGCCCGGCCGGTGCGCGTCCAGGACGCGATCTCCTCACGCATCGAGGAACTGGCCGACTCGAAGAGTTCCGCGTCGTGGACCAGTTCCATGACGGTCTCCGTGTGCCACCTTCCCGGAACGGTGAGTACGCAGCCCTCCACATGAGCGGCGGCCGAGAGCCCGTCGAGTATCGCTGTGGGAATCCGCTCGTCCGAGAAGGGGGAGCGGCTGGTGTGCCGCCGGCGCAGGGCGGGGTACAGCGACGACAGTTCCGTCTCGGGGGATCCGGTCGGCCGGAGCGTGACATCGGCGAGGTGCCAGGAGTCCGAGGAGCGGGGGAGCAGCTCGGGGAGGGCGGTCCAGCCCCGGTGCGCGGCCGCGACGCGGAGGTTGAACAACGCGGCTCCGCACCCCAGGTGAAGTCCCCGGTGGTCCGGGTCGGCGACCGGCATGGTCCGGACGGGATCGCCGTACAGCGCGAGCACTCCCGTGCCGGAGGAGAAGACGAACTTCCAGGGCTGGGCGTTGTGCATCGAAGGCGCGGTCACCGCGTCCTCGACCAGCGCCGCCACCCACGCATCGGATTCCTTCGTCGCCATGGCGTGTCCTGTTCTCTCCACGTGAGCACCGGCTTCGCGGAATCGGGCCCGGGTCCCGGTCACCACGGCCCGCGGCCCTCGCGGGAGGAATGCCGCGCCCCGCCCGGAAACCCCTTCACTCCTCAGCTTCAGCCGGAGGCGGGGGACGCCGGAAGGGCCGAACGGTCCTGCACCCGGACCGGTCGGCCACCGGCGCGCGGGCGCACGCCCCGATGCCTTCCGCCACGAGGAGTAAGGAAAGGCCCGCCCGAGATGATCCGCCGGGCGGGCGGGCCTAGATTGGGAGCACGCGCGCGTGCGCGCTGTCCGGCCTCACCCTGTCGGCGGAGGTGGCCCATGGGCCGGGACGACCACGAGAACCCGGCGCCCGGAGTTCCCCGGCTGAGACTCGACGAGCTCCTGGAGGAGGTCCAGGCCCGCATCGACGAGGTGCGGGGGACCAGGGACCGTCTGAACGGGCTGCTCGAAGCCGTGATGTCCGTCGGCCGTGAGCTGGACCTGCCGCAGGTCCTGCGCGGGATCGTCGAGGCCGCTGTCACTCTGGTCGATGCCGAGTACGGGGCCCTGGGGGTGATCGGGAGCGACGACGACCTCGTCGAGTTCCTTCCCGTCGGCATCGGCGACGAGGTGCGCGAGCGGATCGGCGCCCTCCCCTCCGGGCACGGGATCCTCGGTGAGCTGATCCGGCACCCGGCCCCCCTGCGGCTGAGGGAGCTCTCGGAGCACCCGGCCTCGTACGGATTCCCGGACCATCACCCGCCCATGCACTCCTTCCTCGGCGTGCCCGTCCGGGTCCGGGACGAAGTCTTCGGGAACCTCTATCTCACGGAGAAGCGGGGGGCGCGGGACTTCGACGAGGACGACGAAGCCGTCGTCTCGACGCTGGCGGTCGCGGCGGGCATCGCCATCGAGAACGCCCGGCTGTACGAGGAGGGCCGCCGCCGGCAGCGGTGGCTCGCCGCGAGTTCCGACTTCACGAGCGCGCTCCTCTCCGGCGCGGCCGAGGCCGAGGTGCTGGAAGGGATGCTGGCGCGGGCCATGGACGTCGCCGGTGCCGATCTGGGGGCGTTCTACCTCGTCGGGCCGGACGGGGAGCTGACCGGATCCCTCGCGCTGGGCGAGGAGGCCGACGCGCATCGCGGCATCGTGCTGCCCAGCAGCGAGGGAACGCTTGCCGCCGCGGCGCTCGCGGCGGACGGGATGGTCACCGTCGACGACGTCGCGGACGATCCCCGGATCACGCGGCGGCCGGACCGGTGGGAGGGCTTCGGACCGGCGGTGGCCGTGACCGTCGGGACCGAGGAGAAGCTGAGCGGCGTCCTGGTGCTGGCCCGCAGCCGGGGCAGGACGGCGTTCACGGCCGTGGAGACCGCCGCGCTGCCGGGCTTCGCCGCACAGGCGGCCCTGGCCCTCGAACTCGCCGGGCGCCGCCGGGACGCGGAGCGGACGAGCCTTCTGGCGGACCGGGACCGGATCGCCCGTGACCTTCACGACCTGGCGATCCAGCGGCTGTTCGCGACGGGCATGACGTTGCGGAGCGTACGGCCCTTCATCGAACACCCCGAAGGCGTCGAGCGGCTGACCCGGGCCATCGACGACCTCGACGCCACCGTCAAGATCATCCGCACCACCATCTTCGGTCTCCGGGAGCACGGGACGGCCGGATCCGCTCCGAAGCTCAGGTCCCGGGTCCTGCGCGCGGTGGACGACGCCAGGCCCTCGCTCGCGTGCGTGCCCGCCCTGCGGATGGAGGGCCTGATCGACACGGAGGTGCCCGAGGAGGTGGCGGATCAGGTGATCGCGGTCATCGGGGAGGCCCTCAGCAACGTCGCCCGCCACGCGCGGGCGTCCCGGGTGGAGACGTCGGTCGTCGCGGACGCCGGACGGGTGGTCGTGACCGTGACCGACGACGGTGTCGGACTGCCGGAGGGAATCCGCCGGAGCGGTCTGCGGAACCTGGCCGAGCGGGCGGAGCGGCTGGGCGGGAGTCTGACCGTCCGCACCCGTCCGGCACCCCGGCGCGGCACCGAGCTGGTGTGGCGGGTCCCGCTCCCTCCGGCGGGCGGCTGAACGGTCCGCGGACCGGGGGACGCGTCACTTCTCCTGCTCCGCGTGCTCCCGTACCTCCGTGGCGATGACCGCCGCCTGCACACGGCGTTCCACCCCCAGTTTCCCGAGGAGCCGCGAGATGTGGTTCTTGACGGTCTTCTCGGACAGATACAGGCGTCCGGCGATCTCGCGGTTGGTGAGTCCCTCGCCGATCAGGTCGAGAACGGAGCGTTCCCGGTCGGACAGCGCGGAGAGCCTCCCGTCCTCCGGAGAAGCGTCCTCCCCGGGGCCCCGTACGGAGCGCAGGAGGCGCGCCGTCGTCGCGGGATCCAGCATCGACTGGCCCCGTGCGACGGTCCGCACGGCCGTCACCAGGTCAGAGCCGTTGATCTGCTTGAGGACGTACCCCGCCGCCCCCGCCATGATCGCGTCGAGCAGGGCGTCCTCGTCGTCGAAGGAGGTCAGCATCAGACAGGCCAGCCCCGGCATGCGCGAGCGCAGTTCCCGGCACACGGTGATGCCGTCCCCGTCGGGCAGCCGGACGTCGAGCACGGCGACGTCGGGCCGGAGGGCGGGCCCCCGGGCCAGTGCCTGCGCGGCCGTGGCGGCCTCGCCGACCACGTCCAGTCCGGGTTCGGCGCCGAGGAGGTCGCGGATGCCCCGGCGGACGACCTCGTGGTCGTCGAGCAGGAAGACGCGGACCGCCGCGTCGGCCCGGACGGACGGAGGATCGGACATGTGCGGCCCCAGCGGGAATCGGTCGGCTCTCGGCCCCTCCTCCCGGCATTGTCCCAGGGACGGGGCCGGCGCACCCGGCGACGACGGGGGCGCGGCCGGTCACCCTCTCACCGGACGGGATTCGGTGCGACGCTGGGAGACGACCCCGCTCGTACCGGAAAGGCGGTGGGGACCATGGATTCTCCCCTGGTGGTGGGCGTGGACGGGTCGGACACCGGCCTCACCGCGGTGGACTGGGCCGCGGACGAGGCGGCCCGGCACGGGTGGGCGCTGCGCATCGTCCACGCCTCGTTGTGGGAGCGGTACGAGGGTGTCGCGCCCGCCTGGACCGCCGACCGGCCGGTCGACCAGATCCTCGCGGAGAGCATCGTGGCAGCGGCCGAGGAGCGGGCCCTGCGCCGCCGGTCCGAACTCACCGTCACCACGGACGTGCTCGCCGAGGACGCGGTGGGAGGTCTGCTCGCCGAGGGGGAGCGGGCCGCCGCCCTGGTCGTCGGGTCCCGGGGAAGGAGCCGCGTCGCCGGTCTGCTGCTGGGGTCCGTGAGTCTCACCGTGGCCGCGCGCGCCTCCTGTCCCGTCATCGTCGTCCGAGGCGACCAGGAGGCACGGGAGACGCGCCATCACCGCGTGCTCCTGGGCATCGGCGGCGACGAGACGGACGCGCCCGCCGCGCGGTTCGCCTGGCGCGAGGCGGCGGTTCGGGACGCGGAGCTGGAGATGGTCCATGCCTGGCGCCGGCCGATGGGCGATCCGTCCGGGCATCCGCTCCTCGCCGACAGGACGACCACGTACGAGCGGAGCGCCGCGGTGCTTCTGGACCTGGCCGTGGAGGGGTCGGGGCCCGACCGTCCCGAGGTGCGTCTGCGGAGAAGCCCGGTGGAAGGACCCGCCCACCACGTGCTGGTCGAGCGCTCGGCCGCCGCGGACCTGCTGGTGATCGGCGCGCGGCGCAGGAGAGGGTTCGCCGGCCTGGAGATCGGCAGGGTGGCCCATCGGGCACTGCACCACGCGGCCTGTCCCGTCGCCGTCGTGCCCTGGCGCGCACCGGAGACGGCGGACGGAGACGCGTGAGCACTCCGCCCGTCCGCGCCACGATCCGCTACTTCCACACCACCGCCACCACCACCGCGGCGGCCGTGGCCGTGGCCACCGCGTAGAAGGCCCAGGCCGCTCTGGTGCGCATTCCGATCAGCGCGATGACGGCCACCAGGACGTCGAGGCCGAGTTTCACGCCCATCTTGGCGTGCGGTACGGGCAGATCGAGGTCGAGGCGGGTCCAGATGAGGCCTACCCCGGTGACCAGTTGCACGACCGCGCTGGTCACCATGTAGCCGCCGGTCACGGGGTCCTTGCCGCGCAGCTGGTAGAAGATGCCGCCCAGGATCGCGGCGAAGCCGAAGAGGTGGAAGACGAGGAAGACGTAGCGCAGGGTTTCCATGACGGGGTCCTTCTGTACGAGGTGACGTGGCGAACGGGGCGGTGCGGGGCGGCCGGTCAGCCGGTGACGGAGGCGCCGGCGGTGATCCACGGCGCGATGCTCATGCGCAACTCCTTGATCGAGGTCTTCTGGACCCGGGACGAGGCAGCGCGCGGTTCTGTGACATGGCGGAGCCGGAGAGGGAGGAGACGCGCGTCACACCGCGGCGCAGCGGGGGCACGACCCCCCTGGCTTCCGCGGAATCGCCGCAGCCCAGGGCGGGAAATGCCATGATCCGTCGAGGGGTTCGCACACATGGGGGAGCAAGGCGTGGACAAGGCCGAGGAGTTCGAGGACCTGAGACCTCTGCTGTTCTCGATCGCGTACCGGATGCTGGGCAGCGTCAGCGAGGCCGAGGACGCGGTGCAGGAGACCTGGCTGCGTTACGCCTTGTCGTCCGCGCGCCCGGATTCGGTCAAGGCGTTCCTCGCGACCACGGTGACCCGGATCTCGATCGACGTGCTGCGGTCCGCACGGGTGCGGCGCGAGGCGTACGTCGGGCCGTGGCTTCCGGAGCCCCTGCTCGACGATCCGTACGAGGACCCGGCGCGCGCGGCCGAGCTGACCGACTCGCTGTCGATGGCCGCCCTGCTCCTCCTGGAACGGCTCAGTCCGCTCGAACGCTCGGTGTTCGTGCTGCGCGAGGTCTTCGCCTTCGGCTTCGAGGACGTCGCCGCGGCGGTGGGCCGTTCACCGGCCGCCTGCCGCCAACTGCTCGTCCGGGCACGCCGGCACATGGACGAGGGCCGGCCCCGGTTCGACGTGGACCGGGAGAAGCGGGACGAGCTGGCGCGGCGGTTCTTCGACGCGATGGCGCAGGGGGACATGGACGGGCTGCGGACGCTGCTCTCCGACGATGTCCGGCTCGTCGGCGACGGGGGCGGCAAGGCGCCGCAACTGGCCAGGGCCGTCGCCGGCGCGGAGAAGGCCGCGCGCCTGCTGGCCGGCGCCCGTCCCGCGATCGCGCGGGTGGGCGTCACCTGCACCCCGCGGTCCGTCAACGGTCAGCCGGGGGCCCTGTTCCACGACGGCGACGGCAACGTGCTGAACGTGTTCGTCCTGGACGTACGGGACGGGCGGATCCACACGGTCCGCTCCGTCCTCAACCCGGACAAGCTGGCCCACCTGGGACCCGTGGCCGACGTCTGGGCGGTCCTCCGCGCGGTGCGGAGTGCTCGCCGGGCCCCGTCCGGGTGAGCCCGCCGGCGCGCCGTGGCCCCCGCCGCGCGCCGACGGGGGCCACGGGAGGCGGTCCGCCGGGTGCCCCGGTCACGACTGGTACTGCACCACGGCGTACCAGGTGTCCATCCAGTTGTTGCCCCGGGTGTACGCCTCCAGGTAGACGCGGCGGCCGCCCTGGTTCGCGTACACCCAGGTCGAGGAGGGGTCCCCGTTGGGCAGTGACGCCCAGCCGACGACCTCCTGGGCGTCGTCACAGGTCCGGAACCTGATGTCGACGGCCGGCCCGTCGGACTTCCTGATCTCGTACCAGCCGTCGGACGCGTACGCGCAGACCTCCGCGGCCAGCCGCCACTGGCCCATGACCACGACGGCGTCGTTCACATAGAAGGCGCTCGACGCGGCGGACGCCGGTGAGGGCGTGGCCAGCAGGGCCAGTGCGGCGACCGGTGCGGACAGCAGGGCGACTCTCGTGGACCGCTTCATGGTTCCCCCGTGGAAGTGGCGTGCCGGGACTGGGTTCCGGTTCTCCAATCTGCCCCGCCGGGACCGGCCGCGTCATCAGCAGTCCGTGCCGTGACCTTCCGCACCGAGCGCGGACCCGCGGTGCGCGGAGGCCCGGAACTCACTCGGCGGGACGCCGTGGACGCGCCGGAACGACCGGCTGAAGTCATGGGCGCCGAGGCCCCAGCGCGTGGCGATCTCCCCGATCGTGCGGTGGCGCAGACGCGGGTCGGCCAGGTCCGCGGCGCAGCGTTCCAGCCTGCGACGTCGAATGCGGGCGGCGACCGGCTCGGGCTCCTCGCGGAACAGGGTGTGGAGGGTACGCACCGACAGGTGGTGGTGGGCGGCGATGGCCGCCGGGGTGAGCCGGGGGTCGGCCAGATGGTGCTCGATGAAGGCCTTGACCTCGGCCAGCACGGCCGCCTGGCGGGTTTCGACGGGCAGCGCCTCCCGGATGTCGAGCTGATCGGCGATCGCCGCCGCGGCGAGGTCGAGCGCGAGGGAGCCGAGACGCGCCGCCTGCGCCGCGCCGCGTCCCCGCGCCGCCACCGGGAGCCGGGCGAGGTACGGACCGAGCAGGACGGCGGCGCCGGCGTCGGCGCGCAGCGGCACGGCCAGAAGGCGGTCCGCACGCCCGGAGGAGAGGGGGAGGAGCTTGCGGGGCAGCCTGAGGAGCGACAGCCGGGCCATCCCGGCATCGGGACCGGAATCGGCGTCGGAGCCGGTGCCGTCCACGGCATCCGCCTCTGCTGCCGTGCGGGTGCCGTCGAGGGCACCGGTCTCCTCCTCGGCGAGGAACGCGCAGGCCAGCGGGTGCGAGCTGGAGAAGACCGTCATGTCCCCGGCCCGCAGGAGACAGCTGCCGGACCCTTGTTCCAGAGGCATCCGCCCTTCCCGGAGCAGGACCAGGAAGTACTCCTCGCGGTCCTGGCGGCGGATCTGGGCGGCCGAGCGGGTGGCGGTCATGGGGGAGAAGTCGAAGGCGGCCACCTGGACGCCGGCCGTGCGGACCTCCTCCACCCGCCCCCGGAACGCGTCCGGACGAGGGCTGCGCGTGGACACGGGCATCACCTCGCGGCTGACCATCTCCGTCCACCACGTCCACCTGTCCGGCTCGGGCACGCAGGACGCGTCCACCCGCGCCACGGCCGGCTCCGGGCCGCCGTCCGGTCCCGCCGGGTCACTGAGTGGCATAGGGAGATGGTGCCCCGGCACGCGCCGCCGGAGAAGCCGACTTCCTGCCAGGTCACCGGTGGCTCAGGACGTCTCGTAACCCGCCGGTCTCTCGGTCCGGCTGGTGACACGGGCGTGGCGGACGAGCACGGGGAGCCAGAGGAGGCAGGCCAGGACGGGGACGGCGGCGTAGGCGGCCATGCCCGCGCCGGAGCCGAGTCCGTCCATGAGCGCGCCGACGACGAGATAGCCGATGCCGATGAGGATCGACTCGACGAAGGTGATCATCGAGAGCAGTCCGGCGCGGTGGCGCGAGGGGACGGCCTCGTTGAAGACGTTGTCCACGAGCACGGCAGCGATCTCGGGGACGCCGACCAGGAGCAGGAACGCGGCGACGGTGACCCCGACGAGGCCGAGGCCGCTGAGAGCGAGGGCGGCGGCGAGCGTCAGGAGGGCGACCGGCACGATGATCCGGTACCCGATGCGCCGGCCCGCGCGGTCGGAGAGGAGCGGGGTGATTCCGCCGACGAGGAATCCCGCCGCCACGACCACGCTGACGAGCGCGGTGCCGGCCCCCTGATCGGCGAGGGTCTTCTGGGTGAAGATGATGTACGGGGTGAGCGTCGCGTGCATCAGCCCGGACACCACGACCAGCGTCACGAGCGCGGGTGTGGCGACGCGGAGCATCGCACGCCATGCGGTGACGTCGCTGTGCTTCTCCTCGCCCGGGTCCTGCTCGTCCACCGCGTCCACGCCCCGGATCTCGGGCACCCGGGAGACCAGCACCACCACGGCGAGGATCAGGCACACCGCCGAGCCGGCGTAGACGAATCCCCAGGAGAGCCGCTGCAACTGGCCGCCGAAGACGATGGCGGCCCCGGAGGTCACCGTCCCGAGCATCGTGAACCGCGACCTGATCCTGACGTAACCGGCCGTCGCGCCCCGGCGTACGAGCAGGTCGTAGAGGAGCGCGGTGTCCGAGCCGGACACACAGGCCATGCCCACGCCGTGTGCCACGAACAGCACCACGAACATCCAGTACGGCGTGAACGCCACCTGGCCGAGGAGGCAGCCGGCGATCAGCAACTGGCCGATCACCATGCCGGCGCGTCTGCCGATCCGGTCGGCGATCACCCCGGTGGGCAGCTCCGCGAGCCCGCTGACCAGGTAGAGCAGGGTCTGGAGCAGGGCCACCTGCCCGGCGGAGAAGCCGCGCTGCTGGAGGAAGAGGACGAAGACGCCGCGCTGGAACAACGTGTTGGCGAGCACGGCGTACACATAGAACGGGCGGGTGACGCTCCGCGCGTCGGGCTCGGCCGGGACCGGTCCGCTCAGCGCCTCGGTGGTGCCGGTCATGCTGGGTGCCCCCTGGCGACTCGGGTGATCTCGGGTGCGGGTCCCGTGCCCGCGCCGGTGGCCCGGCGGGGAGCACGGGCTTCCGCCGGGCCCGGAGCGCTGGTCGGACGCTCCAGATCTCCTTCATCGCGGCGACGTCCCCCTTCGCGCCCCGCGTGATTGCGTAGATGCTACCGAAGCACCCGAACAGAGGTTCCCCCTTCCGGCAGTCCTTGAACGGCCGGCTCCGCTTCCCGGCCGGTACGGGAGCGGGGCCGGCGCGCGGGCGGGCCTACTCGGACTCGGGCTGGATGACGCCGTTCTCGTCGAGCGGCGGGTGCATCACCATCGGGGTCTGGGTGTTGACGTCGGAGGGACGGGGGCCCTCGGGGCCCTCCGGTCCCCAGCGCAGGAGTCGCCGGGAGCGGACGATCCGGTACGTGGTGCCGTGGGCCTCGACCTCGTTGAGGCGGCCCGCGCGCAGCCGGTCGGCGGCCTCGGTGAACTCGGCCAGCCGGTCCGCCACGGGACCGGTGCCCTCGGCGATCACGCTGTAGGCGTCGACGTTGCCCGGTGCGTCGAAGGGGATCAGGCCGAGCAGGCGCGGCTCCATCCAGGTCAGCCCGTTGTAGAGGGTGCTCCGGGCGGCATGGGCGGTGGTGTGGAGGCTGCCGCCCGGCCGCCAGTTCTTCTTCCCCGACCGTTCGACGACGAGGAACGAGGCGGGCAGCAGCAGCACGTCCGGGTGGCTCTCCACGGCCCGCGCCGAATCGCCGCGCACGGCCGCCGGAAAGCGGGACCCGGTGTAGGAGAGGGAACGCATCGCCAGCCGCTCCGCCGCCTGGAGCGGGGAGATCGGCGCGTCCATGTCCAGGACGAGATCCAGGTCGAGCGGGTCGCTGATGCCGGGCTCCCAGCCGCCGTCGAGGGGATCGGGGTCGGTCGGGCGGGGCAGCTCGATGTTGCCCTGCGCGTCCATGCCCGCGTACTCCTCGGCCCGGACCACCCGGAAGCGGGTGCCGAGCACGGTCAGCTCGTTCACGTACTCCCGCTCCAGGCGGGAGACGGCCGCCAGCAGCGCGCGCCGCTCGGCCATGTCCTTCGCGTCGTCCTTCGCGCGGAACCACAACAGCGAGTTGAGGCCGTCGCGGGCCTGCTGCGGACAGCCGTGGATGATCGGGACGGCGACCCGCCACCGCGCCCCGTCCTCCTCGCACTGGGTCGCGATGCCGAACAAGGGGCCGCGTACGGCCAGGGATTCGTGCCGGACCGCGGCGTCCAGGGCATCCGCCTCCCGCGCGGCCTCCACCGGCTCCACCGGGATCCGCACCACGACCGGCCGGCCGAGCGGCCCTTCGCTGTCATTGCTCATGGGCCCATCCTGGCGTCAACTGCACTTCTCTATCCCGGTTTCGGCGGATCCGCTCCCCGGAAGGGGACCGCTCCCGGTGTCCCTCCGAGGGCCGGTCCCGTCCCTGGGACGCGTCCCGGCCCCTCGCGGGGGGCGGCGGGGGCGGGCGACGCGCCACAGGGGAAACCCCTTGACAGGAGCGGTCCGTTCCGGGGCCGCGGACCTGCGCGCCCGTACGGGTTCCGGCCCTCGTCGGTCCGGTTCGGGACCGTCACTTCCGCCGCATATTCTGTCTCTCGCGCCACTCGACTTGGGGAACTCGGGTGGCGGGCACAGGACTGAGGGGGGGCTCTTCCATGTCGAACCAGAAGAAGGCCGCCGACGCCGCCGCGTCGGCGCACGCACGGCTCAGCGCGGAGATGCGGCGCATCAAGGAGGTGTCGCAGCTCAGCTTCGGCGGGCTCGCCGACCGGACGCACTACAGCCGTTCGTCGTGGGAACGCTTCCTGAACGGGAAGCAGTTGCCGACCACCGTCGCCGTCGAGCAGCTCGCGGCCGTGGCCGGGACGGATCCCGGACCGCTGCTCGCCCTGCTGGCCGAGGCGGCCGCCGCCCCGGCGGGCGGTGCCGCACCGGTCCCGGCCGCCACCTCGGGGGAGGAGACCGGCACCACGCGGCCCAAGGTCTCCAGGGCCGTGACGGAGGTGAAGGCCGTGCGGGCGGCGCCCGGGGAAGCGAGCGCCCCGCCGGAGGGCGACGACACCGGCCCGCGTGCGCGGTCCACCTGGCGGCGCCGGTCCGCCGTGATCGGGTACATCGCGGCCGGAGCGCTCATGGGCTCCGTCGCGACCGGTGTGGTCCTGCCCCTGGTCACCGACGCGGAGCACGGCGCGGACACCTCGGCGAGCGGAACGCGCGGCACCGGCAAGGGCGGTGAGGACACCGATCTCGTCCCCGGGGCCGGGGACATCCAGGTCAAGTGCTCGTCCGACACCTGCATCCGCAACGATCCGCAGGCCATGGAGTGCCAGTGGGACGCGGAGACGGTCAAGAGCACCTTCCTGCGCGGCATGCACATCCAACTCCGTTACAGCGCCGCCTGCCAGGCGGTCTGGGGACGGATCGAGGGCGGTGCCGTCGGTGACAAGGTGACCATCCGGGACGCCGGGGGCCATGAACTCGAAGCCCTCATCCGCTTCGAGCACGACTCGTACACCAAGATGCTGGCGGTGTCCCCGGAGGCTCCGCTCGCCGCCATGAGCGTGTGCGGAGTGATCCCCAAGGAGAAGCAGCGGCAGTGCGCCCCGGAGGGCGCCGTCCAACTGCCCTGATCCCGCACCGCATCCAGCCGGGGCCGGCGCCCTCCCCGGGGGCGCCGGCCCCGGCGTTTCCGCACGTCCCACGGCCGGCCGGGACGCGGGGAGGCGTCCCTGGGACGGCGGACCGGCGGGATCGCGCCGCGGCTGACCTACATTCGGGTCCCGCACCCCAACACCTCGGACCTCCCGTCCGGAACGGACCGGTCCGCGTGCCCGGCACCCTCCGGGCGGCAGGTCCTGCCGGGGTGCGGCTCCCCATTCCTTCACACGCCGCCGTGCCGTGCACGGCGGCACCAAGGAGACACATGTCGGACGACAGCCGCCGGGCCGCACCGGCCGCCCCCTCCGGTTCCCGGGACTTCCAGGACCTGGTGACGGCCCGGATGAGCCGCCGGAACCTGCTGGTGACCGGTGCCCTCGTCGCCACCCAGTTCGCGCTCTCCACCGGGGGGACGGCCTTCGCCCGCTCCGGGACGGGGACGGCCGGGCCGGGCTTCGTCCCCGTGCCCGTGAACTCGGCCGACCGCGTCACCGTGCCCGCCGGTCACCGGGTCCAGGTCCTCGCCCCGTGGGGTGCCCCGCTCTCCGCGCGCGGCGGCCCCGCCTGGCGGCGCGACGGCACGAACACCGCCGCCGAACAGGCCGCCCAGATCGGGTCCCACCACAGCGGACTGTCCTTCCTCCCGTCCGGCCGGGGCGCCGGTGCCGGGCGGCGCGGCACGCTCCTGATCAACCACGAGTCGGTGGACCCCGTCCTCACGTACGCGGGCGGCCGGGCCGGGGACCGTACGGTGACCGCCGAGCAGGTCGCGAAGGGCCTCGCCGCGCAGGGCGTCACCGCGCTGCGGATCCGCCGGCGCGCCGACGGCAGCTGGGCCCCGGTGGCCGGCGCCCGGGTCACCGGCACCACCCCCGTGGACTTCTCCGGTCCGCTGACCTCCGCGCACCCGGCCCTGCGCACCGGCGAGGCCCCCGTCGGCACGCTCAGCAACTCCGGGCACGGGACGACCCCCTGGGGATCGTTCCTCTCCTGCGAGGAGAACGCCAACGGCTGGTTCGGCACCGACGACCCGTCCTGGCGGCCCACCGCGACCCAGCGCCGCTACGGGCTGAGCGCCCTCGGCCACGGTCACCGCTGGCACACCGCCTCACCCCGCTTCGACCTCGCCGCGACCCCCAACGAACCGCACCGCTACGGCTGGATCGTCGAGGTGGACCCCGCCGACCCCGCCGGCACCACCCCGGTCAAGCGGACCGCGCTGGGCCGCTTCAACCACTCCTCGGCGGCGGCCGGCGAGACCCGCGACGGACGCGTCGTCGTCTACAGCGGCGACGACCAGGACGGCGGCCACCTCTACAAGTTCGTCGGCGACCGCCCCTGGAAGAGCGTGCGGTCCCGGGGCGGCAGCCCGTTGGACCACGGCGTCCTGCACGTCGCCCGCTTCCACGAGGACGGTACGGGGGAGTGGCTGCCGCTCGTCCACGGCCGGGCGGCGCTCACCACCGCGCTCGGCTGGAAGGACCAGGCCGACGTGGTCCTGCGGGCCCGGGAGGCCGCCGACGCGCTCGGTGCCACCCGCATGGACCGGCCGCAGCAGATCGCCGTCAGCCCGGTCGACGGTGCCGTCCACTGCGCCCTCGCCAACAGCACGGGCGGTCATGGCCGCACGGTGGGCCCCCGCGATGCCAACCCGTACGGCCACGTCGTGCGCTGGCAGGAGGAGACCGGCACCGGAACCGGCTTCCACTGGGACGTCTTCCTGCTCGGCGGCGAACCGGCGCCCGACGCCGGGGCCGGGGACGACGGACGGTTCGCGGCCCCGAAGGGGCTGGCCTTCGGCAGCGCGGGACAGCTCTGGATCGGCACCGGCATCTCCGCCGACGCGCTGAACCGCGCGGAGCGCGGCCACGCCGCCCTGGGCAACAACGCCCTCCTGGCCGCCGACCCCCGTACCGGACGGGTCAGCCGCTTCCTCACCGCGCCGCGCGGCGCCGAGGTCACCGGGGTGAGCAGCACCCCCGACGGACGCACCCTCTTCGTCAACATCCAGCACCCGGGCGCGGCGACCGCCGCGTGGGGCGCCCCCACCGCCGCGGACCCGGGGGCGGTCAGCGACTGGCCGGACCGCGCCCGCGCCGGCCGGCCCCGCTCGGCCACGATCGCCGTCCGCCGCGACGACGGGGGCGTGATCGGCGCGGTCTGAGACCGTACGCCGCTTCCCGTCCGCCCCCGTCAGCCCCGCCCACACGCCGAACCCGTACGGAGAGAACCAGTCCCATGGTCACCATCGTCAGCCGCGAGGAATGGGGCGCCAAGCCCCGCAAGAAGCCCGAGACGGATTCCTTCTCCCCCTGGCTGGGAGGAACGATCATCCACCATCTGGGTCCGGGCAAGCAGGCCCAGAGCCACCACGACGACTGCTACGCGCACATGCGGGACATCCAGAACGAGCACATGTACCCGCCGTTCTGGTCCAACGACGACGTGTACGACGACATCGCGTACAGCTATCTCGTCTGCAACCACGGCATCGCCTTCGAGGGCCGGGGCAGCCGGGTCCGGTCGGCCGCCAACGGGACGGAGACGCCCGGCGCCAACCAGAACTACTTCGCCATCTGCGGGATGATGGGGCTGGAGGACGACGTCCACGGCGAGATGATCAGCACCATCCGCGACATGGTCGCCTGGCTGCGGGCGAACGGGCAGGCCGGCTACCAGGTCCTGGGCCACAAGGACGTCTTCAACACGGAATGCCCCGGGAAGCTCTACCCGTACGTCCAGAGCGGAACGTTCTACGCGCCCCCGCCGGGTGGTGGCGGCGACTCCGAGAATCCGGTGCCGCCCAAGCCGGGCCAGCCGCTGTTCTTCTACGACCGCAGCCAGTGGGGCGCCCGGCCGCCGAAGGAGGTCACCCGGGTCGACCCGTCGAGCCGCACCGGCTTCACCGTGCACTACTCGGCGGGGCCCACCTCCCAGACGGTCCGTCAGATCCAGAACTACCACATGGACTCCAACGGCTGGTCGGACATCGGCTACAACTTCCTCGTCGACCACGACGGCCGGATCTTCGAGGGGCGCGGCTGGGACGTCGTCGGGGCGCACGCCACCGGGCACAACACGACCCACATCGGCGCCTGCTTCATCGGGTACGACGGGGACGCCACCCCGCGCGCCCTCTCGGCGCTGCGCGCCCTGTACCTGGAGGCCAACCGCCGGACCGGCCGCACCCTGGAGAAGACCTGGCACAGCGGGCTCTCGGGTCAGTCGACCCAGTGCCCGGGTTCGGCGCTGCGGGCCTGGGTCCAGGGCGGGATGGACGCGGCGCTCATCCCGGTGCAGGGCGGTGTCGGCGGATCGAGCGGGGGCAGCGCGGGCGGCGGTGGTGGCGGCGGGATGACGTCCGTGCGCTCGGTGGCCGCGCAGCAGATGGCGGTCAACGGGATGGGGTACAGCCCGGCGCTCGACGTGGACGGTGAGTGGGGTCCGCTGACGGACGCGGGTGTGCGCTGGCTCCAGGGGCGTGTGGGGGTGGCGGCCGACGGGCTCTGGGGGCCGGCCACCGAGGCCGCGTACGCCTCGGGCGTCGGCGGCTCCGGCGGGACCGGCGGGATGACCTCGGTGCGGTCGATCGCCGCTCAGCAGCGCGCGGTCAACGGGATGGGGTACAGCCCGGCGCTCGATGTCGACGGTGAATGGGGTCCGCTGACGGATGCCGGGGTGCGCTGGCTCCAGCGGCAGGTCGGCGCGGACGCCGACGGACTGTGGGGACCGGCCACCGAGGCCGCGTACAACGGTGGTCTCGACAACGGTGCCGGGCTCGTCGTCGACGGGGACTTCGGACCCTCGACGATCCGGGCCACCCAGCGCGTCATCGGCGTGACCGTCGACGGCGAGTGGGGTCCGGATTCCGTCCGGGGCCTCCAGCGCCACCTCAACACCTGGAGCGGTGCCGGACTGGTGGTCGACGGCGACGCGGGCCCCTCGACGTACAAGGCCCTCCAGACGCACCTCAACCGGATGACCGGTGCCGGTCTCGCGGTGGACGGTCTCTGGGGCCCCGGGACCATCAGGGCGTTGCAGACAGCCCTGAACCGGGGGAAGTTCTAGCCCCGGAGGCCGTCGCCGTACGGGCCCCACCCCCCGAGCACCCCGTCGGCCGGCGCGAAGAGACGCGCCGGCCGACGGGGCCCACGTGTTTCCGGCCGGACCCCGGCGGCCCCTCGCCCGTCCGTGCGCAGCGTGCCGAGGCCGTGGGGCACACCCCTCGTTGACACCCGCCCGACGGACTGCGACAGTGCATTTGTCGAACGATCGTTTAGTAGGAGTGTGCCTCTTGCTCAGCACCAGATTCACCCGTGAGTTCGGGATCGAGCACCCCATCGTCCAGGGCGGCATGCAGTGGGTCGGCCGTGCGCCGCTGGTCGCCGCCGTCGCCAATGCCGGAGCGCTCGGCTTCATCACCGCGCTGACCCAGCCCACCCCCGACGCGCTGCGGGACGAGATCGCGCGGTGCAGGGAGCTGACGGACAAGCCGTTCGGGGTGAACCTGACGATCCTGCCGTCGATCACACCGCCCCCGTACGCCGAGTACCGGCAGGCCGTCATCGACTCCGGCGTGCCGTTCGTGGAGACCGCGGGGGCGAACCCGGTGGACCACCTGGAGCACTTCCACGCGCACGGGATCAAGGTCATCCACAAGTGCACCAGCGTGCGCCACGCGCTGAAGGCGCAGGAGATCGGGGTCGACGCCGTCAGCATCGACGGCTTCGAGTGCGCCGGGCATCCGGGGGAGGACGACATCCCCGGCCTGGTCCTGATCCCGTCCGCCGCCGACGCCCTGAGCATCCCGGTCCTGGCCTCCGGCGGGTTCGCCGACGGCCGAGGGCTGGTCGCCGCCCTGGCGCTCGGCGCCGACGGGATCAACATGGGCACCCGCTTCATGGCCACCGCCGAGTCCGGCATCCACTCCCGCGTCAAGGACCGGCTGGTGGAGGCGGGCGAGAACGACACCCGGCTGATCTTCCGGCAGTTGCGCAACACCGCGCGCGTCGCGGACAACGCGGTGAGCCGCGAGGTCGTGCGGATGCTGAACGAGGGCGCCGCGTTCCCCGACATCCGGCACCTCGTGGCCGGGGCCCGGGGCGCGCAGGTCTACGAGACCGGCGATCTGGACCACGGCATCTGGACCGCCGGCATGGTGCAGGGCCTCATCCACGACATCCCGACCTGCGCCGAGCTGGTCGGCAGGATCGTCCGGGACGCCGCCGGGATCATCGAGGGCCGGCTCACCGCCTCGGTGACCGGGGTCCCCGCGACCGCGTCATGACCACGGCACGGCCCATCCCGTCCCTGCTCTCCCGGCCCGGGGGCGGGGCTCCTCCGGAGGGGGTCCGCCTGACGGACCTCCTCGCTCTGGAACAGGTCGACGACGACCTGTTCCAGACCACGGCCACGCTCGACGAGCCCTTCTCCCTCTACGGGGGACAGGTCGCCGCGCAGGCCCTGACGGCGGCCGGCCGCACCGTCGCCGCCGACCGCCCGCCGCACTCCCTCCACGGCTACTTCCTGCGCGCGGGCGACGCCGGCCGGCCCACCGCCTTCCGGGTCCACCGGGAGCGCGACGGCCGCTCGTACTCGGCGCGCCGCGTGGTGGCCACGCAGGACGGCGAGACCGTCTTCACCCTGTCGGCCTCGTTCCACACCGGCGAGGACGGCAGGGACCTCACCTTCTCCCCGGCCCCGGACACGGCTCCCGCCGACGGGCTGCCCGCCGTGCGGCTGCCCCGTCTGGTCTCCGTGGAGGCGCGCGAGCCCGTACAGCCGTACCCGGACTCCGTGTGGCCCACCCGCTTCTGGGCGCGGTGCACCGCGCCGCTCGGCGACGACCCCCTCGTCCACGCGGCCGCCCTCACCTACCTCTCCGACGTCCTGAGCGGACTGGCTCCGTTCAGGGACGCGGACGGGACGCCCATGAGCAGCCTGGACCACGCGGTGTGGTTCCACCGCCCGGCCCGGATGGACGCGTGGACGCTCCTCGACCTCGTCCCGCGCACGGTCGCGTCCGGCCGGGGCTGGTACACGGGCACCCTCACCGCCGCCGACGGCAGCCTGTGCGCGAGCCTGACCCAGGAGCAGTTGTTCCGCAGGCGCCGCCCCGATCGCGGCGCGCCCGGCACTGCCTGACCCTGCCCGTCCGGTGCCGCCCCGTCGGCCCGGTGCGCCGTCGCTCACACCGGGTGGACACGCGGGGCCGTGGCCTCGTAACTTAACGAATGTTCGAAAGGGGGTGCGGTGCGGCGGCGCCGACCCGCCCCACCGCATCCCGCACCGGATCACCGACCGCCCCAGGGGGCCCGCATGACCGACGCCGTACTCGCCGAACACCGCCCCGACGGCATCACCGTCATCACGATCAACCGGCCCGAGGCGCGCAACGCCGTGAACAAGGCGGTCGCCGAGGGCGTCGCCGCCGCGCTCGACGCACTGGACCGCCGTGACGACCAGGTCGTCGGCGTCCTCACCGGCGCGGGCGGCACCTTCTGCTCGGGCATGGACCTCAAGGCGTTCCTCGCGGGGGAGCGGCCGGTCGTGGAGGGGCGCGGACTGTGCGGGATGACCGAGGCACCGCCGCGCAAGCCGATGATCGCGGCCGTCGAGGGGTACGCCCTGGCCGGTGGCTGCGAGATCGTCCTCGCCTGCGATCTGGTCGTCGCCGCCGAGGACGCGCGCTTCGGCATCCCCGAGGTCAAGCGCGGCCTCGTCGCCCGAGCGGGCGGACTGCTGCGGCTGCCGCAGCGCATCCCGTACCAGATCGCCATGGAGATCGCCCTGACCGGCGGCTTCCTGGAGGCCAACCAGGCCTACTCCTTCGGCCTGGTCAACCGGATCACCGAGCGGGGCGGCGCGCTCGACGGCGCCCTCGGGCTCGCCGGGGAGATCGCGGCGAACGGGCCGCTGGCCGTCCGCGTCACCAAGGAGATCATCGCGGGGCAGGCCGAAGGACCCGTCACCGACGGCTGGGCCCGCATGCTGGAGCTCTCCGCCCCGGTCTTCACCTCCGAGGACGCCGAGGAGGGCCCCCGCGCCTTCGCCGAGAAGCGCGCGCCCCGCTGGACCGGACGATGAGCGCGACCGGGGTCCCGGGCCACGGACCGGGCCGGGCGTCCGGCCCCGGACACGGCCGGCGGACGGAGGCCGGGGCGCACCGGGACGACGCGCGCACCGGGCACGGGCCCCTCGCCGGGATCCGGATCGTCGAACTCGGGGGCATCGGGCCCGCGCCGTTCGCCGGGATGGTGCTCGCGGACCTCGGTGCCGAGGTGATCCGCGTCGACCGGCCCGCCGAGGCCGGAACCGCCACCCGGCACCCGGTGCTGCACCGGGGCCGCCGCTCCGTCACCGTCGACCTGAAGCGGCCCGGGGGCGCCGCGCTGGTCCGCCGGCTGATCGCCTCGGCCGACGCCGTCATCGAGGGCTTCCGGCCCGGCGTCGCCGAACGGCTCGGACTGGGCCCGGAGGACTGCGCGGAGGGACACGACGCGCTGGTCTACGGACGGATGACGGGCTGGGGGCAGGACGGGCCGCTGGCCCAGGAGCCCGGCCACGACATCAACTACATCGCGCTCACCGGCGCCCTGCACGCCATCGCCCCGGCGGGCGGCGATCCCGTCGTGCCCGTCAACCTCGTCGGCGACTTCGGGGGCGGCGGCATGCTGCTGGCCCTCGGCGTGGTCAGCGCCCTGCTCCGGGCCGGGGCGACGGGATGCGGCCAGGTCGTGGACGCCGCCATGACCGACGGCTCGGCACTCCTCCTCGCCATGACGTACGGCTTCCTGGCCCGTGGCGCCTGGGAGGACCGGCCCGGCGTCAACCTCCTCGACGGCGGGGCCCCGTTCTACGGCGTCTACCGCTGCGCCGACGACCGGCACGTGGCCCTGGGCGCCATCGAACCGCCCTTCTACGCCGCCCTGCTGGACGTCCTCGGACTCACCGGCGACCCCGCCTTCGCCCGGCAGCACGACCGCACCGCCTGGCCCGCCATGAAGGCACGGCTGACCGCGGTCTTCGCGACCCGCGAACGGGACGCCTGGGCCGAGGAGTTCGACGGCAGGGGCGCCTGCGTCACCCCGGTCCTCTCGCTGACGGAGGCCGCCCGGCACCCGCACAACGTGGCCCGGGGAACCTACCGGCGCGGTGCCCTCGACGCACCCGAACCCGCCGTGGCCCCGCGCTTCTCCGGCACGCCCGCAGCGGAGCCCGCCGACGCCCCCGTCATCGGCGCCGACACCGTTGAGGTCCTGGCCGCCCTCGGTGTGACGGACGAAGCGCTGACGGAACTGCGCCGCGACGGCGTGGTCGGCAGCGTCTGACGGACAGCCACCCGTGGACGCACGCCCCGTCCGGATGCCGCGGTGTCGTCCGCGGTGCCCGGCCGGCCGCCGCCCCGCACGACACCCCGACACGTACGCCCCGTACGTACGGCCCACGCGCGGGCGGGCACCGACCGCGCCACGAGGAAGGACGACACGGCCCATGGACCCACGAAGCAGAGCGCGGCACTCCGCCGGACGGGCGGCCGCCCGGGAAGAGCCGAGGCCGCGGCGTCGCACCCGGTGCGCCGTCGTGCCCCTCCCGGTCTCCCCGTTCCGGCCTGTCCGCGGTCCCGCCGAGCCGGACCGGGGCGCGGTGTGCCGGAGCGACCGGTGGTGACCGCCCGCCCGCTGCGTTCGCTGCTCTCCGTCCCCGGCAGCAGCGAGCGGTTCATGGACCGTGCCCGCGACGCCGGGGCCGACGGACTCTGCTTCGACCTGGAGGACGCGGTCGCCGCCGCCGACAAGGCGACGGCGCGGCAGCGCGTCGCCGCGAGCCTGCCCGGCTATCCCGCGAACGGCCGCGAACTGTGGGTCCGCCCCAACGGCCCCGAATCCGGCCTCCTCGAAGCCGATCTGGACGCGGTCGTCGGTCCCGGCCTGCACGGGCTCCACCTGCCCAAGGTGGACGGCCCGGGGGACCTCGTCCGGGCCGACCACTATCTGACGTACCTGGAACGCACCCGGGACCTGGCGCCCGGGTCCGTCCGTCTCATGGCCTGGATCGAGTCCCCCGAAGGGCTCGCCCGGATCGAGGACATCTGCCGTACGGTCCCCGCGCGCCTGACCGCGGTGTCACTCGGCTCCGAGGACTACACCGCGGCCCTCGGTGTCCCCCGCACCCGGGACGGCGGGGAACTGACGTATGCGCGCGCCCGGATCGCCAACGCCGCCGCGGCGGCCGGCATCGGCGCGCTCGACGGTGCGGAGACCGACTTCCGCGATCCGGCCCTCTTCGAGGAGCAGGCCCGCAGGGCCCGGTCGGTCGGATTCGGCGGAAAGTTCTGCGTCCACCCCGGACAGATCGCCGTCGCCCACGCCGTGTTCGCCCCCACCGGGGAGGAGACGGCCTGGGCCGCCCGGGTCGTCGCGGCCTTCGAGGCGCAGGGCCCCGACGCGGGCGCCATCGCCGTCGACGGGGCCATGGTCGACCGCCCCGTGTATCTGAGAGCCCTTCGGCTGCTCGGCCGCCGGCCGGGCGAGGAGCCCTCGTCCATGGCGTAGCACCGCTGCGGGGTGTCCTCCCCTGCATGCCCGAGAGCCCGGACGGTGTGCGTACGCCGTCCGGGCTCTCGCTGGTCCGGGCTGTCGGTGCTCCGGGGTGCCTGTGCCCCGCCGGGTCAGAGCCCGAGGTCCTTGGCGATGATCGTCTTCATGACCTCGCTGGTGCCCCCGTAGATCCGCGAGACCCGGGTGTCCGCGTACAGACGGGCGATCGGGTACTCCATGATGTAGCCGTAACCACCGTGCAGCTGAAGGCACTTGTCGATCACCCGGCCGGCGGCCTCGGTGCAGAACAGCTTCGCCTTCGCGGCGTCGGCGACGGACAGTTCGCCCGCGTCGTGCAGGTCGAGCGCCCGGTCGGCCATCACCTGCATCGCCTCGACCTCGGTCGCGCATTCCGCGAGGACGAACTTGGTGTTCTGGAAGGCGGCGACCGGCCTGCCGAAGACCTGGCGGTCCCGGACGTAGCCGGTGGCGAACCGCAGTGCGGCGGCGGCGGAGGCGGCCGCGCCGAGCGCGATGGTCAGCCGTTCCTGCGGCAGGTTGTGTGTGAGGTAGGAGAAGCCCGCGCCCTCCTCGCCCAGCAGGTTCTCCACCGGCACCCGCACGTCCACGAAGGACAGTTCGGCGGTGTCGGAGACCTTCAGGCCGATCTTCTGCAGCTTGCGGCCGACGGTGAAGCCCTCGGAGGCGGATTCCACACAGAGGATGGACAGACCGGCCCGCCGGTTCTCCGGCGTGGCGGGGGAGGTCCGGCACACGACCAGGACCAGATCGGCCAGCGCACCGCCGGTGATGAAGGTCTTCGCGCCGTTGAGCACGTAGTGCGTGCCGTCGGCGGAGAGTTCGGCCCGCGTGGTCATTCCGGCGAGGTCGGAGCCGGTGCCCGGCTCGGTCATCGCGATCGCGGTCATGAGGTCGCCGGAGGCGAACCCGGGCAGCCAGCGCCGCTTCTGCTCCTCGTTCCCGTACGCCATCAGATACGGAAGGATCAGATTGGCGTGCACGGAGTAGCTGCCGAAGGAGACGGCCGCCCGCTGGGTCTCCTCCATGACGACGGCCTGGTACTTGAAGCTGCTCTCCCCGGCCCCGCCGTACTCGGCCGGCACCTCCGTACCGAGGATCCCCAGCTCGCCGAGGCGGCGGTAGAAGTCGCGCGGCGGGTGGCCCTCGGCGGCCCACGCCTCCTGGTGCGGCTCCACCTCCTTCTCGATGAAGCTCCGCAGCATCTCGCGGAACGCCTCGTGGTCCTCGTTGAACACCGTACGGCGCACGGCACACACTCCTTGCTCTGATATAGGTCGAACGATCGTTACGGGAAGGGCGGCGGGCCCCGCCGGCCGCGAGGCGGATCGCCCCGTACGGCGGTGAGGTACGCGCGCGGGCCGGCCTAGGCGTGGCCGCCGGAGTGGTGGAGGCGCCGGAGCTCCGTCTTGAGGATCTTGCCGGCGGCCGACGTGGGCAGCTCCCCGACGAAGTGGATCTCCCGCACCTTCTGGTACGGGGCGACCCGCTCGGCCACATGGTCCATGAGCCGCCGGGCCAGGTCCGGTCCGGGCGCGGCCGGGGCGCGGGGCACCACATAGGCCACCGGGATCTCGCCCACGGAGGGCGACGGCGCGCCGATCACCGACACCTGGTCGACGTCCGGATGGGCGGCGAGCAGCTCCTCCAGCCGGCCGGGGTACACGTTGTAGCCCTTGTAGATGAGCATGTCCTTGGCCCGGCCCACGATGAAGACGTGCCCGTGCTCGTCCTGGTGCGCGAGGTCGCCGGTGCGCAGCCAGCCGTCGACGTACTGCTGCGCGGTCAGCTCGGGGTGGTCCAGATAGCCGGAGGTGACCTGGGGGCCGCGCGCCCAGAGCTCCCCGGTCTCGCCGGCGGGCAGGACGCGTCCGGTGTCGACGGGGTCGCGGATCTCGATCTCGGTGTCGAAGACGGGCAGCCCCGCCGAGCCGACCGGGACCGGGTCCTCGGGATCGACGAGTCCGGTGACCAGCCCCATGGTCGCCTCGGTCAGGCCGTAGCCCTCCACCACCGAGGCGTTCGGGAAGAGGCGGGCCAGGGCGGCCGAGGTCGTGGTGTCGATGGGCGCGGCGCCGGAGTTCACCGTCACGACCTCGGGGTAGCCGCGCCCGTCGGCCGCGGCGATGAGCGCGTGCAGCAGGGCCGGCGAGCCCGTCACATGGGTGACGTGCCGCTCGGCCACCAGCTCCAGGTAGCGCACCGGATCGAACCGGCCGCCGGTCAGGATCGCCGTCTGCCCGGCCAGGACGTTGTTGGTCTGGCTGATCAGCCCCATCGCGTGGAACAGCGGCGCCACGGCGATCCCGGTGCCGCTGCCGGGCCCGGTCATCGTCGCCGTGCGGGCCGCGGGCACCGCCTCCAGGTGGACGCCGCCGTGCTCGTCCCGGGCGGGCAGGGCGCCCGTGCGCCAGCAGGTGAACTGCACGACGTTGGCGACGACATGGCGGTGCCGCACCATCACGGCCTTGGAGCGGCCGGTCGTGCCGCCGGTGAACGACAGATGGGCGAGCGCCTCGGGCGAGACGGCCGGAAGCGGGGTGTCGGGGGCCGTGAGCAGGTCCTCGAAGGGCGTGGTGCCCGGCGGCGGACCGTCCGCCCCGGCCGGTGCCGGAGCGGACCGCGTGGGCGGAACGGCGGTCACCAGCACCAGGCCGTCCGTGCCCGCCGCGCGCAGGGCGGGTTCGGTCGCCGGGTGGGTGAGGACGGCGCGGGTGGCGACCTCGTCGAGCTGCTCGCGCAGCGCGGCGGGAGGCAGCGCGGGGTTCACCGGGGTCACGGTCGCCCCCGCGAGGAGGACGCCGTAGTACGTGACGGTGAACCACAGCGAGTTGGGCTGGTGCAGGGCGACCACGTCGCCCGGCGCGATGCCGTGGGCGCGCAGGCCCTGGGCGACACGGCGGGCCCGGTCGTGGAGCTCCGCGAAGGTCAGCGTGGCCTCGCCGTCCCGGAGCGCGACGCGCCGGGGATAGCGGCGGGCGGATCCGGCGAGGACGTCGCCGATCGTGGCGTCCTGCGGATAGTCGAGTGAGGTGGGCATTCCCTTGGGCTTGCGCGGGTGCATGGGGGCTCCGTTGGCTGCGGCGCGGGCGCGGTGAACGAGCACGATTCATCTGGCCGAACATTCGTTAAGTTACGAGGCCGGGGGGTGCTTGTCCACCCTCCCGGGCAGCGGAGGCGGAGCCGGGAAAGGGGGCGGGCGGACCGCGCGGGCGTGTAGGTCGGGGCGCGGGGGCGCCTCGCGCCCGGGGGAGCCGGGGGCGTGATGTGACGTGGGCGACATGACGGCCCATGGACGTACCCGCACCGACAGGACTAGCTTAACGATCGTTCGAATGGGGATCGGAGAGTCCCACTCGCTGAGGAGGCTGCTCGTGCGGCGCACACTGTTCACCGACGACCACGAGGCGTTCCGGACGACCGTCCGGGACTTCATCGCCAAGGAGGTCGTGCCCGAGTTCGACGCCTGGCAGGAGCAGGGGCACCCGCCGCGCGACTTCTACCGGCGCCTGGGCGAACTGGGCGTCCTCGGCATCAACGTGCCGGCCGAATACGGTGGCGCCGGCGAGACCACGATCAAGTACGCCGCCGTGATCGCGGAGGAGACCCACCGCGTCGGCGTCAGCCTCGGCAACTACCAGGCCTACGCGCTGATGATCCTTCCGTACCTGCTGACCTGCGCGAACGAGGAGCAGAAGCGGCGCTGGCTGCCCGCCTTCGTCCGCGGCGACCTGCTGCCCGCGATCGCCATGACCGAGCCGGGCACCGGCTCCGACCTGGCCGGCATGATCACCCGGGCGGAGCTGTCCGAGGACGGCACGCACTACGTCCTCAACGGCGCCAAGACCTTCATCACCGGCGGTGTCACCGCCGATCTGGTCCTCGTGGTTTGCCGCACCTCGCCGGCGCCCGCGGACGACCGCCGGGGCGGACTGTCGATCCTCTGCGTCGACACGTCCTCCGAGGGCTACGCCGTCGGCCGCAGGCTCCGGAAGATGGGCCTGAAGGCCTCCGACACCGGCGAGCTGTCCTTCACCGACGTGAAGGTGCCCGTCGGGAACCTGCTGGGCGAGGAGGGCAGGGCCTTCGACTACCTCACCCGGAACCTGGCCCAGGAGCGGCTGTCCATCGCCGTCTTCAACGCCGCGGCCGGCGAGGCCGCCATCCGCTTCGCCACCGACTACGTCAAGGACCGCCAGGTCTTCGGCAAGCCGGTCGCCTCCTTCCAGAACACCAAGTTCGTCCTCGCCGAATGCGCCGCCGAGACCGAGGCGCTGCGCACCCTGGTGGACAAGGCCGTCGAACTGCACGACCTGGGCGAACTCTCGGTCGCCGACGCCGCCAAGGCCAAGCTCTTCAGCACCGAGGTGTCCGGCCGCGTCATCGACAAGTGCCTCCAGCTGCACGGCGGTTACGGATACATCCTCGAATACCCGATCGCCCGCCTCTACGCCGACGCCCGCGTGGCGCGGATCTACGGAGGCACCAGCGAAATCATGAAAACGATCATCGCCAAGGACCTCGGCCTCTGAGCCCCACCCGTCCCGCCGGCTCCCCTCCCCGCTGCTCCCGTCCCCGCTTCCGCCGTCCCGCTCACCCCACCTCGTACCGACCTCGTACCCGAAGGGCCCGACATGCAGATCAACGGTTCGTCCGCCGTCATCACCGGTGGTGCCTCCGGCCTCGGACTCGCCACCGCCAGGAAGCTGCTCGCCGCCGGAGGCAAGGTCGTCCTGCTCGACCTGCCCGGCTCCGACGGCGCCGCCGTCGCCGAGGACATCGGCGCGGTCTTCGTCCCCGGCGACGTCACCAGCGAGGCCGACGCCGCCGCGGCCGTCGCCGCGGCCGCCGCGCTCGCCCCGCTGCGCATCGCCGTCAACTGCGCCGGCATCGGCGGTTCGCGCCGCACCGTGAACCGGGAAGGCGCCTACCCGCTGGACCAGTTCACCCGGATCGTCACCGTGAACCTCATCGGCACCTTCAACGTGCTGCGGCTGGCCGCCGCCGAGATCGCCCGGAACGAGGTGACCGACGGCGAGCGGGGCGTCATCGTCAACACCGCGTCCGTCGCCGCCTACGAGGGCCAGATCGGCCAGGTCGCGTACTCCGCCTCCAAGGGCGGCATCGTCGGGCTGACCCTGCCCGCCGCCCGCGACCTCGCCGGTCTGGGGATCCGTGTGGTGACCATCGCGCCCGGCCTCTTCAACACCCCTCTGCTCGGCCGCGCCTCCCAGGAGGTCAAGGACGCCCTCGGCGCCCAGGTCCCGCACCCCGCGCGCCTCGGGGAACCCGACGAGTACGGCGCGCTGGCCGAGCACATCATCACCAACCCGATGCTGAACGGCGAGGTCATCCGCCTCGACGGCGCCATCCGCATGTCCCCCAAGTAGACCCGGCAACGCCCCACCCCACCCGCTCGCACAAGGAGATTCACGATGCGTGACGCAGTCATCGTCGACGCCGTACGCACCCCGGTCGGCAAGGGCAAGCCCGGCGGCGCCCTGTCCGGGATCCACCCCGTGGACCTGTCCGCGCACGTCCTGAAGGCGCTCGCGGAGCGCAACGGCCTCGACCCGGTCACCGTGGACGACGTCGTCTGGGGCTGCGTCTCGCAGGTCGGCGAGCAGACCGGCGGCATCGGCCGGTACGCGGTCCTCGCCGCGGGCTGGCCGGAGAGCGTACCCGGCCTGACCGTCGACCGGCAGTGCGGCTCCTCGCAGCAGGCCGTGCACCAGGTCGCCGCCGGCGTCATCGCGGGCCAGTACGACATCGCCGTCGCCGGAGGCGTCGAGTCCATGTCCCGGGTGCCCATGGGCTCGGCCCGCGCGGGCGGCGCCGCCGGTCAGCCGTACGGCCCGCTCGTCATGCAGCGCTACGACCACTACCGGTTCAACCAGGGCATCGGCGCCGAGATGATCGCCGAGGAGTTCGGACTGAGCCGTGAGGAGCTCGACCAGCACGCCGTCGACTCGCACGCCCGCGCCGCCCGCGCCATCGACGAGGGCCGCTTCACGGGCCAGATCGCGCCGGTCACCCTGGAGGACGGCACGGTCGTCGACACCGACGAGGGCGTGCGCCGGGGCGGCACCGTGGAGAAGCTCGGCGAGCTGAGGACCCCGTTCAAGGAGGACGGCGTCATCTCCGCGGGCAACGCCTCGCAGATCTCCGACGGCGCGGCGGCCCTCCTGATCACCACCTCCGAGATCGCCGCGCGCAACGGCTGGACGCCCCTGGCCCGCTTCCACACCGGCACCGTCACCGGCGTCGACCCGATCACCATGCTCAAGGGGCCGATCCCGGCCACGGAGAAGGTGCTGCGGCGCTCGGGGATCGCCCTCGACGAGATCGGCGCCTACGAGATCAACGAGGCCTTCGCCTCCGTGTCGCTCGGCTGGCAGCGCACCCTCGGCGCCGACTACGCGCGGATGAACCCCAACGGCGGCGCCATGGCCCTCGGCCACCCCCTCGGCGGCTCCGGCGCCCGGCTGATGACGACCCTCGTGCACCACATGAGGGACCGGGGCATCCGCTACGGCCTGCAGTCCATGTGCGAGGGCGGCGGCATGGCCAACGCCACCGTCCTCGAACTGCTCTGACACCTCATCACCTCCACCTGCCGTGGCCCGGCCGTCTCCGCGGACCGGGCCGCCGAAAGGACACCGACCATGGACGCAGACGACTTCCGCGCGGTCAGGGACGCGGTACGCCGCTTCGTACGCGAGGACGTCGTCCCGCGCGAGGACGAGATCGAGGCCACCGACGCCATCCCCACCGACATCCGGGCCAAGGCCGTCGACATGGGCCTGTTCGGCTACACGCTGCCCGAGGAGCACGGCGGCCTCGGCGCGAACCTCGTCGAGGACGTGCGGCTCGCCTTCGAGTTCGGATACACCACCCCGGCGTTCCGGTCGATGTTCGGCACGAACAACGGCATCGCCGGCAAGGTCCTGGTGAACGCCGGAACCGAGGAACAGCGCCGCACCTGGCTGCCCCGCCTCGCCGCGGGCGAGGTCGCCTCCTTCGCGCTGACCGAGGCCGAGGCGGGATCCGACCCGTCCGGACTGACCACCCGCGCGGTCCGCGACGGTGACGGCTATGTCCTCACCGGCTCCAAACGGTTCATCACCAACGCCCCGCTGGCCGGTCTGTTCGTCGTCTTCGCCCGCACGGGCGAGGAGTCGTACGGCACCAGGGGCATCTCGGTCTTCCTCGTCGAGGCGGGGCTGCCCGGTGTGTCGGTCGGCCCCAAGGACCACAAGACCGGACAGGCCGGCGCCTGGACCGCCGAGGTCCTCCTCGACGGCGTACGCGTCGGCGCGGACGCGCTGGTCGGCGGCGAGGAGGGCGCCGGCTTCGGGGCCGCCATGGCCTCGCTCGTCCGCGGCCGCGTCCACATCGCCGCGCTCTGCGTCGGCATGGCCGAACGGATCCTGGAGGAGTCCGTCGCGCACGCCGCGACCAGCCGACAGGGCGGGCGGCCGATCGGCGAGTTCCAGCTCGTCCAGGCGATGCTGGCCGAGATCCAGACCGGCGTGTACACCGGGCGGGCCGCCGTCCTGGAGGCCGCGCGCCGCCACGACTCCGGGGAGGACCGCAGGATCGGCCCCTCCGCCGTGAAGCTGTACTGCTCGGAGATGGTCTCCCGGGCCGCCGACCTCGCCGTGCAGATCCACGGTGGCATGGGCTACATGCGCGGCACCGTCGTGGAACGCTGCTTCCGCGACGCCCGTCTGTTCCGCATCTACGAGGGCACCAGCGAGATCCAGAAGCTGATCATCGGCCGTGCCCTGCTCAAGGGAGCGAAGTAAGCCATGGCCATGACCGAGATCCCGCTCATCGCCGGCCTCTCCGAGGACGAACGCGCCATCGTCGAGGTCGTCGCGGACTTCGTGGACCACGAGGTCCTGCCCGTGGTCCGGGAGCTGGAGCACACCGACACCTACCCCGAACGGCTCATCGAACAGATGAAGCGGCTGGGCGTGTACGGACTGCTCGCCCCCGCCGAACACGGCGGCACGGACGTCTCCACCGCCTGCTTCGCCCTGGTCGCCCAGGAACTCGCACGCGGCTGGATGTCCCTGTCCGGGGCCATGGGCGGCCACTCCGTGGTCACCTACCTCATCCGCACCTTCGGCACCCCCGAGCAACGGGCCGCCTATCTGCCGCGCCTGGCCACCGGCGAGATCCGCGCCACGATGGCCCTCACCGAACCCGGCGGCGGCTCCGACCTCCAGGCCATGGGCACCAGGGCCGTGCTCGCGGACGGCACCTGGACGGTCCACGGCACCAAGACCTGGATCACCAACTCCCGGCGCGCCGGCCTCATCGCCCTGCTGTGCCGCACCGAACCCCGGCAGGGCAAGGGCTTCTCGATCCTCCTGGTCGAGAAGGACGCCGGCTACCAGGTCTCCAGGGACCTCCCCAAACTGGGCTACAAGGGCGTCGAGAGCTGCGAGGTCGTCTTCGACGGCGTCACCGTCCCCGCATCGGCCGTCCTCGGCGGGGAGGCGGGCTCCGGCTTCGCGCAGATGATGCGCGGACTGGAGATCGGCCGCATCCAGGTCGCCTCCCGCGCCCTCGGCGTCGCCCAGGCCGCCCTGAACGACGCCACCCGCTACGCCCAGGAACGCCAGACCTTCGGACAGCCCATCTGGCAGCACCAGTCCATCGGCAACTATCTGGCCGACGGCGCCACCAGACTCCGGGCGGCCCGCCTGCTGACCCTCGACGCCGCCGCCCGCGTCGACGCGGGGGAACGCGCCGACCTGGAGGCCGGCATGGCCAAGCTGTTCGCCTCCGAGGTCTGCATGGAGATCGCCCTCAACGCGGTCCGGGTGCACGGCGGTTACGGCTACTCCACGGAGTTCGACGTCGAGCGCTACTTCCGGGACGCCCCGCTGATGATCGTCGGCGAGGGCACCAACGAGATCCAGCGGAACGTCATCGCCCGCCAGCACATCGCCCGCCACCGCATCGACGACGGAGGCCGCCGATGACGACCCCCGCCCAGGGCTACGCCGACGGCCTCGCCGCCGGCGAGCTGCGCTTCCAGCACTGCCGGGACTGCGCACGCCCCGTCTTCCACCCGCGCGTCCTGTGCCCGCACTGCGGCGCCGAATCCCTCCACTGGCGGGCCTGCGTCGGCCTCGGCACCGTCTACGCGACCACCGTGCTGCACCCGCGCGGCGGCGCCCCGTACAACGTCGCCCTCGTCGACCTCGACGAAGGCTTCCGCATGATGAGCCGGGTGGAGGGCGTCGCGCCCGAGGACGTCACGATCGGCGCACGGGTCGCCGTCGCCGTCATCACCGAGGACGGCGAACCGCTCGCCGTCTTCCGCCCCCTGGAGGTACGCGCATGAGTGCCACCGCCGGACTGCGCGGCCGGGCCGCCGTCGTCGGCGTCGCCGAGTCCGACCTGGGGCAGGTGGCCCCCGGACTGACCCACTTCGACCTCATGGGCCAGGCGACGGCCCGCGCCCTGAAGGACGCCGGGCTGAGGAAGTCCGACGTCGACGGCTTCTTCTGCGCCTCGTCCTACCTGCCCTTCCCCACCCTCGACGTCGCGGAGTACCTGGGCATCCGCCCGGCGTACGCCGACTCGACCAACATCGGCGGCAGTTCCTTCGTCGCCCATCTGCTCCATGCGGCCCTGGCGATCGCGTCCGGGCTGTGCACGACGGCCCTCATCGCCTACGGCTCCACCCAGCGCTCCGACGGCGGGCGCCTCGTCTCGCCGACGAAACTGCTGCCCTGGGAGGAGGCCTACCGGCCGCGCTACCCCGTCTCCATGTACGCGCTCGCCGCCTCCCGGCACATGCACGAGTTCGGCACCACCCGCGAGCAGCTGGCCGCGGTCGCCGTCGCCGCCCGGGACTGGGCCCAGCTGAACCCGAAGGCGTTCACCTACGGGCAGGGACCGCTCACCGTCGACGACGTGCTCGATTCCCGCATGATCAGCCACCCGCTGACGTCCAGGGACTGCTGCCTCGTCACCGACGGCGGGGGAGCCGTCGTCCTCACCAGCGCCGAACGGGCCCGCGACCTCGGCGTCACCCCCGCCTACCTCCTCGGCGGCGGCGAGGCGACCTGGCACCGCTCCATCTCGCAGATGCCCGATCTCACGACGACGGCCGCCACCGACTCCGGACGGCGCGCCTACGCGATGGCCGGACTGAAACCCACCGACGTCGACGTGGTCCAGCTCTACGACGCCTTCACCATCAACACCCTGCTGTTCCTGGAGGACCTGGGCTTCTGCGCCAAGGGCGAGGGCGGCGCCTTCGTCGCGGACGGACGCATCGCGCCCGGCGGAGAGCTCGCCGTCAACACCAACGGCGGCGGCCTCGCGTACTGCCACCCCGGCATGTACGGCATCTTCCTCATCATCGAGGCCGTACGGCAGCTGAGGGGCGAGGGAGGGGCGCGCCAGCAGCCGAACGTGAACGTCGCCCTGGTCAACGGCAACGGCGGCGTCCTGTCGAGCCAGGCCACCGCCCTCCTCGGCACGGCGGAGGCGCTCGGATGACCGCCGGAGCGGCCGAGGCGTTCGCGGCGATCGAGGCCGGATGGCGGCCCGGCCCCGTGGAGACCACCGGGTCCGTCGACGCCGCACCCGGCCTGGCCCTGTCCGGACTGTTCGACGTGGAGCCCGCCGTCCGCGCCGCCGGCGATCCGCTGCCGCCCCTGTGGCACTGGCTCCACCTCCTCGACCGGCCGGCCCAGGCCGGACTGGGCGAGGACGGGCACCCCAGGGACGGACTGTTCCTGCCGCCGCTGCCCCGCCGGCGCCGGATGTTCGGCGGCGGCCGGGTCGCCTTCCACGCCCCGATCCTCGTCGGCGACCGGGTGACCCGGCGCAGCGAGGTCGTCTCCGTACGGGTCCGCGAGGGCGGCTCCGGCCTGCTGCTCCTGGTGACCGTGCGGCACACCTGGACGGTCGACGGGCAGCCGCGCACCGTCGAGGAACAGGACATCGTCTACAAGCAGCCCGACGGCCGCCCCGCGCCCCGGACCGCCCCGCCGCCGGAGGACGGACACCCCCGGGAGCCGTGGCAGTTCACGCTCCGCCCGGACGAGACCCTGCTGTTCCGCTTCAGCGCGCTCACGTACAACGCGCACCGCATCCACTACGACCGCGCCTACGCCCGCGACACCGAGGGCTACCCGGACCTCGTCGTCCACGGGCCGCTGCTCGCCCTGGCGCTGCTGGAACTGCCGCGCCGGTACGCGCCCGAGCGGCGGGTGACGTCGTTCGTGTTCCGGTCCCGGGCGCCGCTGTTCGCCCCCGAGCCGTTCACCGTCGCCGGGACCCCGGCGGCCGACGGCGCCTCGGCGGCCCTGTCCGCAGGGACCGCCGGCGCCGCCCCCGCCGTCACCGCGACCGTCACGTTCGCCTGACGTACCCCCGTACCCCGCACGATCGGACACCCCATGCCCAGGATCTTCCCCCCGCCCGCCGCCTTCGCCGAGGCGGCCGGCACCCATGTCGGCGTCAGCGGCCGGGTCACCGTCGAGATCGAGGGCGCCGGCAAGCCCGCCTGCGTCGCGGAGGCCGTCGTCCGCGTCCACGCCTGACCGGGCCCCTTTTCCCCGTACCGCCCCACCCCTCTTCAGTACCTCAGGAGTCCACCGTGTCCGAGTCCGCCCAGAAGGTCGCCGTCGTCACCGGAGCCGCCCGCGGCATCGGCGCCGCCACCGCGCTCCGCCTCGCCCGGGACGGCTTCGCCGTCGCCGTGCTCGACCTCGACGAGACGGCCTGCGCCGACACCGTCGCCGCCATCGGGAAGGAGGGCGGGACGGCGCTCGCGGTCGGCGTGGACGTCGCCGACGCGGCGAGGGCCGAGGCGGCGGTCGAGCGCGTCGCCACCGAGCTCGGAGCCCCGCTCGTCCTCGTCAACAACGCCGGGATCACCCGCGACAACCTCCTCTTCAGGATGACCGAGTAGGACTGGGACGGTGTGCTCGGCGTGCATCTGCGCGGGGCGTTCCTGATGACCCGGGCCTGTCAGAAGCACATGACGGCCGCCGGATGGGGCCGAGTCGTCAATCTGTCCTCCACCGCCGCCCTCGGCAACCGCGGCCAGGTCAACTACTCCGCGGCCAAGGCCGGGATACAGGGCTTCACCAAGACCCTGGCCGTCGAACTGGGGAAGTTCGGCATCACCGCCAACGCCGTCGCGCCCGGCTTCATCGCCACGGAGATGACGGCCGGGACGGCCGAACGCCTCGGGCTGTCCTTCGAGGACTTCAAGGCGCGGGCCGCCGCCAACACCCCCGTGGGGCGGGTCGGCGAGCCCGCCGACATCGCCCACGCGGTGTCGTTCTTCGCCGGTGAGGCCGCCGGATTCGTGACCGGCCAGGTCCTCTACGTCGCCGGCGGACCCCGGGGCTGACCTGGGACGGGCCGCCCGCCGGAGCGCTCCGCCGGGCAACCCCAGTTTCCTTGCAGAACGTTCGTTCAAGCCATTGACCGGGGCCCGTACGCGGGCCATGCTCACTGCAAGCACCACGCGCGCGGCCCGGACGGGGCCGCTGCCGACGGAACGGGCGCGCCCCGCTCCCTGATGCCGGGCGCTGTCCGAACGTGGCCGCCCACCCCTCCGATGCGAGCCGGACCCGAGCGCCGCCGTGCGCGTCCGGCCCCGTCGACGATGCCGATGGAGGACTTCCGCACATGGGTCCCTTCCTGCCCGACGCCGTACGCGCCCACGCCCGCCGGGCCCCCGACGCCCCCGCCGTGAGCGAGGGCGGCCGCACACTCGGCTACGGCGCGCTCGACACGCGCGGCAACCGCCTCGCCCAGGCACTCCTGGCCGAGGGCCTCACCCCGGGACAACGCGTCGGGTACCTCGCACGCCCCGGGATCCTCGGCGCGGAGGTCCTGCTCGCCTGCGCCAAGGCGGGCCTGGTGGCGACCCCGCTGAACTGGCGCCTCGCCGCACGCGAACTGACCCGGATCGCCGCCGACGCCGAACTCGCGCTGATGATCACCCAGTCCGAGTTCCTCGGCCCGGCCCGGAGCGTCGCCGAGGCCCGCCCCGGCACCCCGCTCGTCATCGACGGCGACGACGGGGAGCGGGCGGCGGGGGAGCACGCGTACGAGGCATGGCTGGCCGGCGCGACGGACGAGGACCCCGGCCGGGGCTCCGAGAACGCCGTCCACCTCCAGCTGTACACCTCCGGCACCACCGGACTGCCCAAGGGCGTCCAGCTCACCCTGGAGAACACCGTCGCCGGCCCCGCGCAGCTCGCCGAGATGGAGTGGCGCCCCGACGCGATCGCCCTGAACGCCATGCCGGTCTTCCACATCGCCGGCACCGGCTGGCTCATCCAGGCCCTCAACGCGGGCGCCCGGACCGTCACCATGCCCGACTTCCGCCCCACGGACGCCGTGGAGCTGATGGAACGGGAACGGATCACGCACGCCTTCTTCGCTCCCTCCATCCTCCACATGCTCACCACCGTCCCGGGCATCGAGGGCCGCGACTTCTCCGCGCTGGAGACCATCGTCTACGGGTCGTCACCGATCACCCCGGCCCTGCTGCGCCGCTCCATGAGGATCTTCGGCTGCGCCTTCTACCAGAAGTACGGACAGACCGAGAACGTCGGCTCCTCCACCCGGCTGCTCAGCGAGGACCACGACCCGGACGGCCCCCGCGCGCATCTGCTGCGCTCGGCGGGGCTGCCCTTCCCGTACGTCGATCTGAGGATCACCGACCCGGTGACGGGCGAGCCGCTGCCCCGGGGCGAGGTGGGCGAGATCCTGGTCCGCTCCCACCAGGTGATGCCCGGCTACTGGAACCGCCCGGAGGAGAACGCGAAGACCCTCACCGAGGACGGCTTCCTGCGCACCGGTGACGCCGGCTACCTCGACCCCGAGGGCTACCTCTTCATCACCGACCGCATCAAGGACATGGTCATCACGGGCGGCGAGAACGTCTACCCCATCGAGGTCGAGTCGGTGCTCGCCGAGCACCCGGCCGTCCTCGACGTGGCGGTCTACGGCACGCCCCACGCCACCTGGGGCGAGGCCGTCACGGCGGCGGTCGTCCTGCGCGCGGACGCGGACCCGGTCACGGAGGCCGATCTCATCGCCTTCGCCAAGGAGCGCATTGCCTCCTACAAGAAGCCCCGCACCGTCCACTTCATGGACGAACTGCCGCGCAACCCCAGCGGCAAGATCCTCAAGAGGGTCCTGCGCGACACCACCGGGGGCGAGGACACCTCCGCCTGACGGGCGTGGCATGGGGCGGGCCCCCCCACCCCGGGGGGCGGGCCCAGTGACCCCCCCCCCACCGGGGCCGCGGGGCCCCCCCCGCCGATATCCCGGGACGGGCCGGGGGCCCCCGCCCGGGGCCCCCCGGTCCC
>NZ_JBVHKV010000027.1:0-102427 GCF_055559335.1 Streptomyces sp. NPDC024555 | reverse complement strand
GGCGCATCTTCCGCAGGTCCCGATGCAGCCCCAACCGCATGACGTCAATCGCCAAGGCCATCCTCACGCTGGAGCGGCAACGCTGAAGAAGCTCATTGATCCAGCGGTGGGGCGTGGCTCGGGACACCGCCCGCCGCGCGGTGCGGTACCTGCGCGAACTCGGGTACGTCTACACCGTGCCGCAGCGAGGCACGTACGTGCGCGACCGCAGCGAGGACGAGCGTCAGGACGTGCAGTAGCCCCGTCCATGTGCCACGGGGGCAGCACACGGACGGGGCCGCTAAGCCCGCCGCAGATGAGCCGGCGAGCGCCCTGCCTCTGTCGCGTCGCCGCGATCACGGTGGAGACCAGGGGAAGGGGTGCGCCGGGTTCCTTGGCCCGGCGCGGGCACCACTCACCGCCGAGGGCGGCACCCCGCATACGAGGGCGGACGGGAGCGAGAGCCTGGGCCCGTCAGCTCAGACGGAGACACGTTCTGCCCCTTGCTCAAGGCTTGTCCCATCGGTCGATGCCCATCACCGCGTTGGCGGAGAGGGGGCTACTCGTGGCGGGTTACGCGGCCATGGTCGGTGTACTCGCGCCGGAACAGGTCGTGCCCAGTCCGGCCCGTATGGCGAACGGCCCAGTCCTGGGCATCGTCCGGGACACCTTGGGGCCCAGAGTCCTCACCGCATTCTACTGCTGCGCAGAAGAGTTGAGCCGTGATCCCGCCATCCGGCACGTGCGCGATGGTGTGGTCCACGAAGCGCATGACGGTGCGGGTCATCCGAACGCCTCAGCAGGCAGCTCCGGCCCTTCCTCAGCGTCGTCCTCGTCGTCCTCCTCGATGCCGTCGATTCCCAGACGGGCACCACGACTCCCGGCGACACGCAGAGCGTCCCCGAGACACTCAGCCAACTGCCGTGCCAGGTAACGCATTTCAGGTTCCGTGGCGCGAGGGTTCGACAGGAGTTCCTGAGCATGGAGAAGCACCTTCTCGCCAATGCCGAGTTGCGCGACCTCCATGTCATCCGCCAGACGGCTGAGCACGCCCCCGGCATCGTCACTCTGGAGCAGGCATTCCTTGCCATCCGGAGTCTTCCACGGCAATACGCGAATCACGTTCCGCCCGCCGCTCTCCTGATTTCCCACTTCTCTCCCTCCACCTTCTCCGTGCTGCACTCAAGGTAGAGGAAGTGGTGAGGCGTGCCGCACAATATTTGCGTGGTCGGGTAAAAGTCATGAGCGGAATGCTTCGGCCCACTTCGCCAGTTGTACTCTGAACTTTTCGCCAAACAGTGCATAACCCTCGTACACGGAAAACTCTTTGAGGTACGAAGACACGTCCCGATGGTCACGAAAAACCATTGCGCCCGTGGAAGTCTCGACCGTGGCCGTGCGCGCATCGTAAACGGTGAAGGTATTCAACGGGCACACGGGCATGTGGCCGCCCAGCGGGATAACACCGATACGGACATTGGGGAGGTGGCTCACAGAGATCAGCCGGTCGAGTTGCATGGCCATAGCGGCGCCGTGAACGTAGGGCCACCTAACCGCTTGCTCAGTCAGAATGAACGTGAACCGCTTTGAGGTGTCGTAAAGAACTGCCTGCCGCTCCAGCTTCTTCGTAATGGCTTTGCTGTGGTCTCCGGGGATGCCGGCGAGACTGGCTCTCACGTATTCAGGGGTTGCCAAGAGACCTGTCACCATGGACAGGAGGAAGTATCGAAATTCCGTTGAAGACTTCTCGAACCCTGCCAGCTCGTTCTGCTTTTTCTCCAGGCCCGTACGGCGCTGGGACCAAACATCTTGCCATTCAGTGTTGGCAACCCGAGCAAGTGCCGTGACCTGTGCGACAAGTTCAGGCGGGGCGTCCAAGGCCCGTAGGATCAGTTCTACGTCTACAAGGCTGGGCGTAAGTTTCCCGCCCTCGATATTGCTCACCTTGGTCTGGGACAGATTACAGCGCTGAGCGAGCCGGGTCTGAGTGATCCCGGCCCGCTTGCGGAGCCCTCTGAGCGTTTCGGCCAGGTCAGCCTTGGATTGACCTAGCTCCTCTGGATTAAGCGTCAAGGCCCTTCACATACTCCTCAAAGGGCACCGATTCTGCCAGCGCGATGCGCTGGTACTCGATATAGGGCTTCACGTCGCCCTCGTAGACCTCTCGGCTGATCTGTGTTCCGTCAGCCTCGTATTTCATGAGCACGACCTGCGACCTGTCGAACATCCAGAAGTCTTGAACATCAGACAGCGGATTAGTTCGATTGGTCACATCCATGATGCGGATATCCTCACCCGCCCACGCGTGCGCCAGATAGTACATGAATTCGTACCGGAGGTATTCAGAGAGTGGACGTGTGACGACATGGACGCGCCCCTTCGATCTTCCCTCCCTGCGCAACCGCTTGAGGTCTTCCGTGTAATCGTTGGAATGTGCGCGTGGGTCGATGCGCTCCCCTGCACGGAACCGCTGAATCTCTTCAGCTTCTTGGGGGACGTTGTAGGCGGGCAGCGTTTCGAGCCTCCACGCCTCTGAGCGGAAGTCGCGGAATTTCGCCTGCCAAGCCTCACCATCCAAGAGCACGGAAAGCCTCCTTCAAGACTGCTTCGGGAATTTCGACCAGGGCCTCACCGGTCGGAGGTGTGAAGACGTTCGACAGGTCGCCCTGAACGATGATGGAGCCCTTGGCCGTTCGATAGAGGTTGGGGCAGTCGTTCTGATTGCACTCCGGGTCATTCACGTTGCCGGTCAAGCGGGTGAGTTCCTCGCGTGCCATGCCAAACCCCCTTGTCGTGGCCCCGGTTGGGGCTGGTGAGTACGACATTACGAGGGGCAGGCGGGGGCGTCTATGCGACAACGCCAATATTCGCGTTGTCGGGTAAGGATCTTGAACAGTGACGTTCGCTGGCCGGACCTGCCAGAACGACAGAAGCCCCCGACAAGCACCCAGTGGGCAGCTATCGGGGGCAGGGGTGTGCAGGCCGGCCCCAGACAGGTGCGACAGCCCACGGAGCGTCCGGGGCGGGCCGCTGCCTGCTTCGCCTTGGGGTCAGTCCCACACGTCCGAGTCGTCGCCATCGTCCGGTTCGGAGGCTGCGATGGCAGTGCGGGCGCTGGGCGAGAGGCCCAACTCCCTGATGTAGCGGGCAAGTTGTGCGCGGTATTGGCCCGCAATGGTGGTGGCGCCGTTTTTCTGCCACCCTCGCTCACCCCGAACGAGCAAGCCGTGCTCTGACAGCTCGCGCTCGCATTGGTCGATACGCGCTGCGGATATGCAGTAGTCCTTGAGGACCGTGGTATCCACCTCACCGAGCCCGACCGCGATTTTCAGGACGGGGACAACGCGTTGCCATTCGTGTGAGGCAACGAAACGACAACGAGCGTTCACAGACTCCTGTTTCGGGTCGCCCACTGGTCGGAAGGTCTCGCGCCAATCTGGCTCGGCCAGTTCCGAGGGAGGTACGGCAGCACTCTGCGGTATGGGGCGCTTTCCGGGATTGCCCTCCCGGATCACTTGCAGTGCGGGCTTCTTGCGCCAGGGGTCAGCCAAAGTAAATTCCTTTCGATATTCGAGCAGCACGCAGGCTCGCGCAAACTGCTTTAGTAGCGGCGAGAGTTTGCGTCCTCCCTGCCGATCTGGCAGGCGAGGGATGGGGAGTACCCCCCTGGTCGGGCCGTGCCCTATGTCCGAATTGGCTTCGCGTTCGCGGCAGCCCAACCGCCCGGTTGCCGCTTAGCGGTCTCCCTGTTGTGACACAGCGTGCACAGCGGACGAAGACGGTTGAACGCGTCCGGCTCGGCGACCCCTTGCGCCACCAGCTCACGCCGGGACAACGGGAAGTGGTCAGCGACCGTCGCCGTGCGACCGCACAGCAGACACCACGGATGCCGGTACAGGAACGCCTCACGGATGCGCTGCCACCGGGTCGTGTAGCCCCGCTCGGTGGACGTACCGCGCCGTTGCTCGGCCTCTCGACGGTGCGCCTCACAGCGGCCACCGCGGGGGGTCAGCTCGGGACACCCGGGGACAGAACACGGGGGGCGGGGTCTACGCGGCATGGTTCTCCCCAAAATCTAGCGAGGCTCGTCGACCATAACGACACCAAAGAAGAGACAACTGTCGTAAGTGATCAATTTCGATCAAGGGTTTGCAGGGCTGGTGCGCAATGCGTTCGATGTCCGTCATGAAGGAGAAGAACGCAGACACACCGCCGCCTGTTTTTGAACTCCGCTGTGGGGTGGTACACGTGACCATCCAGCGCGTCCCCGGGTGGCTCGTTGCTCTGGCCACCGCATTGGGCGGGGTGACTGGAACGTGGTGGACACAGCGCTAAGCCACGTGCCCGAACTCCGTTGCCGTCTTGAGCTGGTGGCACCCGTGGCACAGGACTTGAACGTTCGAGTCCACGTCTTCACCGCCGAGGGCGAGGGGCCGGACGTGGTCCACGTCCACCCCGTCCGAGGGAAAGTCGCCCAAGCACCAGTCACACCACGCCGAGCCCCGTTCCTGCCGATGAACCAGGAGGACGGGGCACACCGCTCTATTTCTCGGTGGGGCCACTCGGTGGGATCACCGGGGGATCAATCGGAGTGCCGTCCGGGTGCCGGGGCGTGAGGTCAATAGCCATGAGCCGGCCAGCACGCCGAACTCGCTGAACTCCCCTCGGCATCACGGTCTCTGCGTCCATTGCAGTATCGGCCCAAGCGGGCCGCCCCTCCTCATCTCGGGGGAAGTGTGGGTAATCTCCGTTCGGCCCGGGGTCGAGTGCGTCAACCGCCATCATCACTCCTTCCTGTCCAGGAACTCATCCCGGGTCTTCCGAAGTTCGACGGCAAACTCGGCAGCCTTTTCCGAAGCCATCGTTTCGGCATGGTCCTCGATATTGCTCAGGAGGGCGATTGCATAGAATCGCTGTTCGGGGACGGTCACGACTTCCTGCAATGCCTGCTGTGCTCGCTGGGCTTCGTCCAGAACGTGCCTACGCTTGTGGCGGGCTGCCCGGAATTCGACATAGGCGGCGAACCAAGGTTCTTCGGCAAGCAGTTCATAGAATCGGTTGCGGGCATCATCGCCGGAGTGGGCCGCCTCGTCGGCTCGGGAATGCCACGTTTTGGAGAACTCGCGGTCATACACCGCCCCGCGCTCGGCCCGGCGAGCCGCTTCCGCCTCCTGCGCCGCTTCCAATGCGGCCTGCGCATCCGCGAGCGGGGCGGAGATCTTTTCTGCCTGAGCCTGGAGCTTGGCTACACGCTCGGCGGCCTTCTCTATTTCGTTGATGGTCACGTCAGTTGGCACCCTTCGTCACGTCGCGGCCATGCTCGGCGGCAACCTTCTTGTCGTTCTCGTAGTAGCCAAGGCTCATCCGCACGGTCGTGCCGAGGCTTTCGAACACGTCGGGGCGCGAGTCGCGCAGCGCGGCGACTTCTTCCATGCGCGCGTCCCACTTGAACGCGTCGGCTCGGCTCTGCCCCTTGTCGAGCTTTCCGTCCAGGAATCCAGTTCGGCTGAGGTACTTGTTCATGTCATTTCCTTTATTGTTTCCGGGCATGAAAAATCCCCTGCGTGAGGCTCGGCAGGGGCTCGTGAGTGAAACTGTGATCTTTTGGGCAACGGCGCGTGTTATGCGGTAGCCCTCTGCGGGCGCTTGATCAGGGCCCGCGCGGCCATCTGCGTTGCCTGGTAGACGTCCGTGCGGCACTGCGCCGAGCAGTAGAGCGGACGGCGGCCCCGCCCGACGTAGCTGAGTTCGTTGGAGCAGTCCGGGTGTGCGCACATGCCAGGCCCCGTGTCCTCAGCTCGCTGCCGTGCGTCGGTGACGAGTGCAAGTGTCGTACGCGTGGCGGCCTGGTCGCCGTTCACGGCGTTCTGTGCGGCGCTCTCTGCGCGTCGCAGCAGCGCGCAGACCTCTATGTGTCGCGTGGTGTCCATGGTTCCTCTCGGGCAGGCGGAGTGGCGTAAGCGGTCCGTCAGTGTGGGCCGCTCCCTGGTTCACAGGCAGTAGGGACCGAAGGTTGTCCGCAAAACGATTCAGGTCGGACGAATCAGACATCAAGTGTGATGCAAGTAACATTTGAATGGTCCGGAATCGTCGGCACGGACTGAACAGCGGACGCAGAGCGGCGAAGGGGTGTTGAGGGTGACGACAGGGGCCCCAGTCTCTCTTCTCTCTAGGTTTTTCTTGGCTTCCCCAAAAACAGTCGAAGTTCGACACCCTCAACACCATTTCGCCCCCGCTGTTCAGCCGCCCCGCCGACGAGCGAAGGCGCGTACGCCTGCCTGCGGGCACACCGGAGCCCCGGCGGGCACGGGGCCCTCCGGGGCTCTTGGAGGGGCGTAGGAGGCGTGTCTGGGGCTTACGCGGCGACCAGTTCCCGGGCGGGCTCGGCGACCGTGGCGGGCTCGACCAGGTGCACGGACGCGCCCTCGGTCGGGGAGTCTCCGCGTGCCACGGACTCAAGGGCTGATGCCTCACCCGCGAGGGCTTCTGCGGCGGGGTCCAGCTCCCCGGACATGGTGAAGTCCACGCGCCGAGTGTCCAGCTTCCGCCATCCGCCACGGGTGCCGCGCCGCACGTCCAGCCGAACCCCCGCTTCAATCAGCATTGCCCGCCGGCCCGCCGCGTCCTTCTCGGCCCACTCATCGGCGAACGTCCGGCCCGTGTTCGTAACGATGCGCTGCGGCTCGGTCTTCTCCCGGGACTCCAGCTCGGCTATGCGGTTGTCGAGCGCGTCCGCGCGTTCCTGCCATGCCCGCGCGGCGTGCTTGGACTTCTGGCGCCCTTCCTGCTGCTGGTGTTCCTCGAACTCTGCGACGGTTGCGCGCAACTCGGGCTCCGGGTCGTACCCGGGGATCTCGACTACGTGTGTCGTCTGGACCGGCCCGACCGCCCGCAGGAACTCGGCGGTGGTGTAGTCGTCCGCCCAATCGGCGCGCACGTTCGCGGGCAGGGGGCACGCGTCACCCCGGGCGTGGCTGTTGCACTTGTAGAAGTCGCTCACGCTCGCGCCGTTCCGGGTGGGCTTGGACAGGTACATCCGGCCCCCGCAAGAGTCGCAGTGGATCACGCGCAACAGCAGTGCGTCCGTGTCCGACCGTTCGCGGTTGTCGATGCTGCGGGAGTCGAGCACGGCCCCGATGCGGTCGAACTCCTCGCGGGTCATGATCGGCTGTGTGGTGGCCATGACCGGGTTGCCCTCGGCGTCCCGGACGGGGCGGCCCTTGTGCATCTTCCAGCCGAGCAGCGTTTCGTTACGCAGCATCCGCGTGATGACGGCGGGGGTCCACTTGAACACGTCACGGACGACGTGAGATCCCTTGGCCCCGCCGGTCTTCCCGCCCGTCTCGCGCTCCTTCTTGATGGCCCAGTGATCGCGCGGGCTGGGGATGGAGTCGGCGTTGAGACCCGCCGCGATGGCGGAGACGGTTGCCCCTTCCAGCAGCTCACGCACGATGCGTTCAATGACCGCCACGGCGTCCGGGTCGGGGACGAGCGTCCAGCCGACACCGCCGAACTCGGCGGGCATGGGGGCGGGCATGTAGCCGTACGGCGGACGACCGCCACCGCGCCACCGGAGCGGCATCCGGCGGATGGCTGCCATGGCCCCGGTAACGCGGTCCTTGATGCTCTGCGACTCCACCTGTGCGGCGAAGGCGAGCATCATCATTTGGAACTCGGCCATGGGGTCCATGGGGTTCCGGAAGTCAAAGACGAGCTTGCCCCCGCCGATGCCCTCGGCGAACACGAGCATCTTCCGGTGATCGCGGGCCCACTTCGCCAGCTCGTGCATGTGCGCCATGGACCGGATGGCCCGGTCAAAACGCCACCAGACAAGCGCGTCGTACTCGTCGGGCCGGTTGAGCCACTGTCCGAGCTGAGGGCGGTCGAACGGGCCGAACGTGGACGCGCTCACGTCCAGGTCTACGGCCTCGCGGAGCGCGTCACCGGACCCAAAGTCGATGTTGAGTTCTGCCGCAACGCGGTCGTCGGCCTCGCGCTGCCGCTCGGGGCTGGTGGTCTCGTCGGTCAGAACGGACAGGCGTACGCACCGCACACCCCGGAGGGTCCGCGTTTCGTAGACCGTGCCCGCGAGGGGGTTCCGGGGTGCATGGGTCATGCCCCCTGTAGGGACCGAGAGGGTTCCAGCCTCGGAAACGTCCCTGACCAGCGTCGATGCCGCCATGGTTACACTCCAGAACATGACCTATGGAGTGTTGGGAGACCCGGAGGGCAACGAGTTCTGCGTCCTGTCCGAGCCGAAGGGCTGACCGGCACCGCCTGCCCCGCCCGGCGGGCGGCGGTTCACTCCCCGGCCGTCAGATCGGGCCCGAGCCAGGTGCCTTCGGCCGGACCGCCGCCGAGGTACTCGACGCCCTCCGGGTAGTTCCTGAACGCGGGGAGGAAGTACGACGCGTGGCGGCCCTTCTCCGGGTCCGGCAGGCGCGGGGGGTCGAGAAGGGCTTCGAAGCGGGGGCGGGCGGCGGCCGGGAGGCCGCCGTGGTCCAGGTGGTGGCGCGCCAGGCGCCGGACCAGTCGGCGGGCCAGGTCCCCGCTGTCGGCCTCCCGGGGCAGGACGAGGGTGAGTCGGTAGAAGTCCAGCTCGTCGGGCCCGTTGTCCTGCTGGCAGACGACCACCAGCTCGCAGTCGTTGAGGAAGCTCTGCTTCGGGCGGTACGACACGGTGGTGATCCACGGGTACCGGATGTGCCCGGCGAGCGTCCGGCCCAGGGAGTCCGGCTCGTCGACGACCACGATCAGACGGGCCCCGGTGAGGTGGAGGCTGACGTCGTGCAGCCGCCATTCGGTCTCGGAGCTCATCCCCAGGGCCCCGAGGTGGAATCTCTCCTTCTTCCACGACGCCACGCGGACCGCCACGGGGGCGGGCGGTTCCCCGTCGTACGGAGTGAGCAGGAGCCGGCGGTCCGGGCCGAAGCGGGGGTGCAGGCGGTCGGAGAGACCCGCGCCGTCGGCGGTGTGCCGGGACATCATCATGAACGGTTCGTACGTGGTCCGGGCCGCGGGCCGGGGGCGGACCGGGGGCTCCGGCGCGGGCCGGGGCTCCTGCGGGCGGCGGGCCGGAGGGAGGGGGACGTGCGGCGGCGCGGCCGGTTCCCGTCCGGGGGCGGCGCCGAGGCCGACGTAGGCGTACGCGAGGAACGCGAGCGGCAACGCGCCGCTGCCGTCGCGCCAGCGCCGCAACTCCGCACGCTGGACGGCGCGCAGGGCCGCGGCGGGTTCCGTGTGGCGGCGCAGGGCGTCGACGAGCGCCAGGTCCACGCGGGTCGTGTGCTCGGCGTCGGGCACGGGGAACAGCGTGCAGTAGACGTGCCGGGCGCCGCCGTGGATGACCGCCGCCCCCAGGCCGAGCCACTCCGGGGTGTCGAGCGGGGCGGGTCCGTGGCCGTGGTCCGGACGGCCGTAGAGGCCGAGGCTCGCGCAGGCGGCCAGCACGACGCGGTCGGGCAGGGAGTGGAGCGGGGCGCCGGAGTCGTCGGTCCGGTAGAAGTCGTGCAGGGCGAGCGGTCCGTCGGCGAACCGGAAACCGGTGCCTCCCGGGTCCTCCCGGTCCGGCCGTACGACATGGCCGGCGAGATGGAGGACGGTGTCGTCGGTGCCGTGGCGTGCCACGAGGTCGGCGAATCCCCGCTTGGTGAGGGGGCGGGGGGCCGTTTCGCTGTCCGGGGGCACTCCGGCGATCGCGTGCTTCAGATCGTGCGTCCTCGGGTCGGAGGAGGCGTGCGGTGCAAGGACGGAGAGGACGCGCGAGGGCGGCGCCCCGTCGCGCGGGACCGGGTCGCCGCCCTCCCGGACGGTGAGCCGCCGCCGCTGGGAGAGCAGCGCGATCGACGGCAGATACGACAGCTGCGCGGCGTCCATGACAGCGCGCCCCGGTGTGACGGGCAGCGCGCAGACGGGTACGAGGGCGAGGGCGCCGGTGGGGGCGAGGGCCAGCGGAACCGGTGCGCGAGAGGCGGTGAGGGCGTCCCTGAGCACGGTGGGGATCAGCGCCGGGCCCAGTCCGCCGAAGACGCGGTCCCACACCTGCCCGGCGGTCTGGTACCCCCGGACCGGATCGTCGGCGCCGGGAGCGGCGAACGCGCTGCCGCGGAGCCTGCGCCCGGCCGGTGGCGCGCCCGGCACGGCGACGGGCAGACGGAGGAGCAGGTCCTTGAACGCGTCGGCGAACCGGTCGTGGGGGTGCCGCTCGGCGTGCCAGTCGCCGGAGGGCGTGCGCACCGCGTGGTAGATCCACTCCCCGGCCCGCGCGTAGCTCCAGTACCATCCGCCCGGGATCATCAGGTCGAGTTCACCGTCGAGGTCGACGGCGTTCGCCTCCGCACCGCCGACCCAGGAGGCCCGTTCCACGAGGACGGCGCGGTCGGTCAGCAGCGGGTCGGTGCGGCCGCGGTCGTCGCTCGGCCCGTCCTCCGGCGCCGTCCCGGCCCCGGGCGGCAGCCCGGTGCTCGACGCCAGCGCGTCGAGCACCGCGCGCAGCCGGGCACCGGGTGCGTCGGACTCGACCGGGACCGACTGGGAGCGCACGGTCTCCAGCAGCTCCGCGACGAGGGCCGGGTCGTCGACGGCGAGGTCGAGCGCGAGGGCGTAGACATGGGCGTGGGCTGCGATCCAGTGCGCGCGCCACCGCGTGGTGGGCAGTTGGTAGCGGACGTGCTGGATGGCGTGGAGACTTTCGAGAACGTTGCCCAGGGCCTCCTCGCGCATGCCGACGGCGCGCTGGATGTACGCCAGCACCGCGTGGGCCTGGGCCTGGAGGTGGGGCGTCTTGGACCTGCTGAGCTGGCTCAGCACGTTGTCCATCAACGAGGCGGCGTAGTCGTAGCGTTCGTGCTGTCCGTCCTCGTCGACGCGCATGGTGTCCGGGTAGCGGTCGGGGTTCTCGATGACATCGAGGTACAGCGTCGCCAACAGCAGGAGTTCCGCCGCGTGTTCGGCGACCGACGCCTCGTGGACCGGCTTGCCCTCGGTTCGTTCGTACTGGTCGGCCAACTGCTCGACCACGCCGACGGTGTTGCCCGCCTCGTGCATCAGACGCAGCAGATACCGCTCCGTCCTGGAGAGGAGCAGCATGTTGTTCGTGCGGATCGCGGTGTGCCGGGTGCGGCACACGATGCGCAGGCCCTCGACGCACCGGGCGGGGTCGGCGAGGTCGGCGGTGAGCGCCTCGATCATCCGCAGTTCGGCCTCGGCCGCCCAGTAACGGCAGCGCGGCGCGCCCCCGAGCAGGTCCAGGGCCTCCCGCCAGCGCACCTCGGCCGCGGCCGGCTGGCCCGCCGCGAACAGGACGTCACCCGCCTGCAGCGCACACCAGCCGCGGATGCCGGACGAGCCCCCGGCGGCCAGGGCGCGGGCCTCCTCGGACAGCACCATCGCCGTACGGAACTCCAGGCCGGCCACGGCGGCGAGGGCCCGGCACTGCACGACGACCGGGCGCAGCCGGTCCGGTACGTCACCCGGCGCGCCGTCGGTGAAGCAGGCGGTCCGGGCCCGGTCGTCGCCGGTCGCCTTGTCCACGGCCAGAACGACGGAGGCCGCCACCGGGTCCCAGAGGGCGCGGAGGAGGAACCACCGTCCGAGAAATCCGGCGGGGTCGCCGGCGGACGTTCTCGCCACCAGCCCCACCTCCTGGACCGACAGGATCAGACGGGCCTGGAAGACGAGGGCGCCGACGCCCGCCGCGGGCACCAGCAGCACCGGCCGTTGCCAGCCGGCCCAGGCGCAGAGCACGACGAACACCGCGGCGGCCACTCCCCTGCGCCACCCCAGTACGGCCCACGTCCCGGCCGCGAACCAGAGAACGGCCCATCCGGGGGCCGCCACCAGCAGACAGGCCCCCACCGCCACCCCCACGACCGCACACCGGATGGCGAGCGCCCGCCACCACAGCACGCGGTCCCGGACCGTGTGGAGGTCGCACGCGTGCAGCCCGATGCGGGACTCCCGCGACCGGCCCCGGCGGATGAAGGGCCAGGAGCGCACGGCCCGGCCCAGGAGGCGCAGCCGGGTGCCGATGCCTTGCCCGCGCCCGAACAGCAGGCACAGCGGCAGCGCGTACTCGACGACGTCCTCGTCGTCGCCCCGGTTCCGCCCGGCGAGCCAGCCGCGCAGCTCGTCGACGGCGTCGTCGCGGAAGGGGTCGAAGGCCGACAGTTTCATTCGGGCGTCAGCTCCCGTCGGATCTTCAGCAGACGGTAGTAACCGGCGGAGCGGCGGTCGGCCCTGCGGTCGGCCTGCAGATCGCCCTCCGTCAGCAGCGGATCGCCGACGTCCCCGCGGATCTGGAGGAGGGCCAGACGGCCGTCCGGCAGATCGATGAGGCGGCACACCAGGGCCGCGGCGACCAGCGGCCAGGGAATGCCCAGCACCACGGACACCGCCACGAGCACGGCGTCGATGCCCAGCCGGAGCGGCGGGGTGGCGTGATTGCGGCGCACCGACAGGCTGATCAGCCAGAGCGCCGACCACGGCGTCACCGTCCACGAGGCCCGGACCAGCACGGCCAGCGCGGCGAAGATGCCGAGCTGGTGCCACCACGCCACCACGAGGTGCAGCCGGAGCAGATGCCCCTGCACATGCGAGGACAGGTGCGCCGTACTCGTCATCTGGGAACGCCGGCTGATGTGCCGCCCCTTGCGCGGCCCGATCGCGCGGTGCGGCGCCTGGAACCGGTACGGCTCCGGCCGGCCGCTCCGGCTCGGCGAGAGCACGGGCCCTCGGTGGTTCGACTGGCGGTCGTCGGCCGCGACGTCGCGCCGCACGCCCATGGCCTGCGACAGGGCGACCCGTACGCTCAGCCCCATCTGGCGCACCACCCCCCGCGTCGCCTCGTCACCGCCGCCGGCCTCCAGGCACGCCATGAGCAGATGGGCGGTGTCGGCGGTGTCGTCACCGGTCCTCCCCGTCCAGTACCCCAGCCGCGCGAGCACGGCCGCCGCCCCCGGCGCGAACGGCACCGCCCCCGCCCCCGCCCCGGCGGCGGCCTCCCCCACCGACCGATAGGCCTCGTCCGTGAGGAAGTGGTGCCACGCCGCGGCCCGCATCACCAGCCGCGCACGGGTGTCGGAGGCGCTGTCGCACGCCACCGAGAAGAACAGATGCCGCACCTCGACCGGCCCCCCGTCGTCCCGGGCCAGCACCCGCGCGGTCTCCACACACCTACGCAACGCACCCGTGCGCGGCACGTCCTCGGCCTCGGCCTCTTCGCTGGTACGGCTCACGTCTCACCGGCTGTCTCTTCGGCGGTACGACTCAGGGTTCAAGGGCCGCCTCCCCGGCGGCACGGCTCACGGCTCACGGCTCACGGCTGTCTCCTCGCCGGTACGGCTCACGTCTCACCCGCGGCCGCTCTCGGACAGGGGCTCACACGTCCTCGGACGTCCCGGTGCCGTCCTCCCCGAGGTCGGCCCAGGAGACACGGACGAGCTCCGTCTCGTCCGGCTCGTCCCCCTCGCCCCACTCGTCCGCGTCCCGGCCCCCGCCCTCGCCCCCGCCTCCGCCTCCGGCGAGTTCGTCGTCGTCATCGCGGAAGACCAGGTCGTACCCACGCAGCGGCCGCTTGCGCAGCTGCACCGCGTTGAACAGCGGCGTGGCACCGTCGGGGACGAGCACGTCCGCCGCGATCCCCTGCCGGCGGGCGACCGCGTACTTCGCCGTCGCCCTGGCGAACGGCAACGGGCCGGTCAGAGCAGCCGTGCTGACCTGGAGATCCAGCCGCGCACCCTTCCGCTCGGCAACCAGAATCACGGTCGGCCCGGTCCGCACGACCTCGGTCACCACCACGTACTCCAGCCGCCAGTCCCCGCTCTCGTGACGCGCCCGCAACGCGGACTCCAGCGCCGGAATGTTGCCCACCGTCTCCTGCACACACCCCGCCGCCTGGAACAACGTCGCCCCGTCCCGGGCGAAGGTGACGGACACCTCGCAGAGCGCATCCTCCGCGGACGCCCCGAGCCGCGCCCCGGTGTCCACCGCGACACAGTCGGCCGATGCGTAGTTGATGTCGGCGAACGGACTGTCCTCGCCCCCGGCGAACGGAATGCCCAGCTCGGCCAGGGTCGTCAGCTTCCTGAACCGGTGCCCCGAAAGAACCCCCACGTCCCCGACCGCCATCCGCGTCGACGGCAGCCAGCAGGCGAGGTACTCGAAGTTCGTGTGCATCTCACGCGTGTACATCTCAGGGATGGACGCCATGCCCCACCTCTCAACCGACGATCCCGCCCGGCCCCGGCGCAGCCGCGCCCGCATGACCAACAGCCTTGCTCAGACGGGACGTTGCCACCCTTCCCGCGACAGGCTACGACCGCCGGACCGGATATGTACCCCGTATGCCGGTGAATCCCCGACCACGTGACACCGACACGTATGACGATGCAAAGGCCATCTATGCCCGACATGCCCTGGAATCCCCTGAAGCATCCCCGTGGACCGGCGCTGAAGCCGTGCCCTCCGCCCTTGAGAGACTTCGAGAGGGGTGAGACGCCCAACCGTGGCCTCCTACCGGTACCGGCTGGCCTACTCTGGGCGCTCAGGAGGTTACTGGGGTGGGGGATGCGCTGCTCAGAGAACTGGCCGACAGGGTCAGGGCCTTCGGTAACGGCGAGGTGCCGGATGTCGTACTCGACGGTGCGGGGGTCAAGGCCGCCGCAGAACTGATGGCGGTCGCGGGCGAAGCCCTGGACGAGCGAGGGGCGGTGGACACCGACGTCCTGCACACAGTCGCGGCGTACCACTGGGCACGGTCCCTCGCCCACGATGACGTTGCGTTGTCGACCGCCGATCACAAGATGGCGATGCATGTCTTCGGCCTTCTGTATCTGGTCGATCACCGGCGTGTGCCCCGCGCGTTGTGGTCCGAGCTCACCGAGGAGACCGGGCACGATCCGTGGCAGGACCCTGTGGACCACGCAAGCGATCTCGTCCTGGATGTCGAGGAAGGCGGCGATCCGTCCGTACTCGACGAGGCGATGGCCCTGCTCCACAGCTCCCCTGCCGGCCCCTACCGCGACACCACTCTGGGCCTCGCCCTCCGCTACCGGGCGATGGTCGCCGACCGCCCGCTCGCCGACCGGCTGGCCGATGCCGACTCCGCCGTCGAACTGCTCACCGGTGTGGCCGCGCTTCCCGAGGAGTCGCCCACCCGGCGGGCCCGACGCCGCGTGAGCCTCGCGGGCGCCCACATGGAGCGATTCGGGCTCTCTGCCGACCACGCCGACCTTGCCGCGGCGGAGTACGCCGCGCGTACGGCGTTCACCGAGGCGGCAGAAGGCTCCACCGAGCAGACAGATGCCGCAGCGAGCATCGGCGTGTCTCTCGGCCGCCGTGCTGAGGAGACCTCCCGTCCGGAAGCGGTCGGCCTGCTGCGGGAAGCCGTCTCCTGGCTGCGCCTGGCGGTCGACCTCCAGACGGCCTCGGGACGGGAGTCGGACCACCGCACGAGCCTCCGCAAGGCCATGCAGCTCCTCCTCGCCCGTACGGTTGTGGGCCCCGAGGAGGAGGGGAAAGGTGAGGTGGCAGAAGCCGCCCCGTCGCTCGCGGCAGACGAAGCGCGCCAAGCCCGGACCCTCGCCGAGCTGGGCTCGAAGATCGTCGCGCGGATCATTCCGGAGGCCGACGCGGTCCGTCGTGCCGTGGACCCGGCCTTCGCGCTCTCGCGGGAGGCTGTCGACGCGGTGGTGGCCGGCGCCATGGGCCTCGTTGGCTCCGGCGCGCCTCAGGACGCGGTGCCCGCGCTCACCCTCGCTCTGGTGGCCGCCTCCGCAAGGTGGGGAACGGTGCCCGAGAGCCCTTGGTGGAGGGCTGCCGACGCGTATGTCGAGGCCGCGCGTCTGAGCCTGGTCGGGCGTCCCGACGGGATGCTGTTCCGACGCGCCCACGACACCGTGCGGACTCAGATCGAAGTACTGCGCGAACGCGACGAGACCGACGAGCTCGCCGAGACCCTCTTCGCTGCCGGACTGCTGCACCTCAGTCCCTATTTCGGCGACGTGCCGGGGATGGGCTTCGACAGCGCACTCGGCGTCCGGCGGGACCGTCAGGACCGATATCGGTCCCTCTACCCGGACGACCCCGCCCACGCCGCGGGCCCGGACATGCCGTCCCCCGCGGAAGCTGCGGCGGCCGCGGTCGAGTACCTCGGAGATGCCGCGGATCTGTCGTCGGGGCATGCGCTCGGGCGAGTCCTCAAGTCCCTGGCCGAGGCGTTGTCCTTCCTCGCCGGGATGCGGGAGGAGTCGTACGACCGGGAGATCCTGCTGACCGCCCGGAAGGCGTTCGACATCCTGGACCCGCGGCGCGATCCACTGGCCCGTCTGTACACGCTCCGCATCCTGCACCTGTCCGGCGAAGTCGCCCTCCCCGACGGACTGCCCGGCCTGCTTCCCGTCCCCCTCGCTGCCGTCCGGTCGCGGCAGGGCGAGCACGAGGCCTCATGTGTCTTCGCCGAGGCACTCACCCTCGCCGACGAGGCCCACCGGCTCGACCTGCAGGCTCAACTGCTCGACGCGGCCGACCGCGAACTGCCGGATCTCTCGCTGGACTCCCACCGCCGACTGCGCTGGGCCCGCGAGGTGCACTGCCTCGCCGACGACCGGCTGGCCTGTTTCCCTGAGCCGGTGCCGGTGGACGCAGTCGCCGCCGAGGTACGGTCCCGCGCATCGGCCGAGGGGTGGTCCTCCGCCGGACTCGCGGCGACATTCATTCATCTCGCGGCCCATGCCGATCCGGCTGAGACCGGTGACGCTGCCCGCGATCTCCTCGAAGAAGCGCGGCGGTTGGAGTCGGGGCTCTTCCTGCGGCACGCCGACGCGCTGCGCTATCTCGACGCCGTACTCGCTCATGACCTGGGCGTGCGTGCCGAGAGGGACCAGCAACCGGAGGTCGCCGCCCAGGATTTCGCATCCGCCGCCTTCCAGTTCAGCCTGTGCGGTCAGATCGATCTCGCCCTCGCCTCCCTCGATGCCGGGCTGGGGTGTGCCCACGCGTGCGACGGAAGGGAAGCCGATCGAGCGGCCCACGCGCTGGTCCCGGCATCCGTGTTCCTACGCCACGGAACGGACGAGACGGTGGACTGGAAACTGCGGGACCTCTACCAGTCGCTGACCTTCAAACTGACCGACACCACGGTCGACCTCTCCGTCCTGTCCTCAGTGCACCAAGCCGCGAAAGGCATGGACTTCACCATCGCCGCGGACCACCCGGGCCCGCTGAAGTTCACGACGGCACTGGACCGGATCCTCGCTCGGGCACAACTAGAGGAGGCCGCGCTGCCCGGCCCGCTCCCCGACTTCGAACTGCCCGGCGGGGCCGAGGCGGCCATGCTGTTCTACCTGGGTTCCGGCGAGGCCGAACCGGACAGCGATGCCGAGGCCGAAGTGCGCAACCTGCAGCGTGCCGCTGATCGCAGGGTCAGCCGGGAACTGCGCACGTCCCGGCAGCCCGCGCACCTCCCACTGCTGCACGTCGACGAAATCCAGGCCCTGCTGCCCGATGAGACGGTGCTGCTCTCGCTCTTCCTCAGCCAGGTGCACCACCAGGGCTCGGCCAACCCCGTCATGGCCCTGCAAGGGCTGGCGATGACCCGCGAGGGCCTCTCCTGCCGCACGACGGTGTTCCCGGACATCGAGGGCGGGCTGTACCGGGTGTTCAAGGCCGGCCACACCCTCAACGTGTCGCACGCGGCCCCACAGATCGCGGAACTGCGCCGCGAGATCACCGCCGACCCACTGCACCGCCACGTGACCCGCACGGCCCAGCAGCTCCTCACCCACGACTCCCGCACCTACCTGGCCGGGTTCACCGATGCCCTGCCCTCCTGGCTCCACGAGGGCAAGACCCATCTGTGCGTCTGGCCGAACGGCCCACTCCACTACCTCCCCTTCCACCTGCTCTCCGCCGACAGCCGCCTGGTGGCCGACGACTGGACCGTCACCCAGGTGCCCAGCCTGTCCTTCCTCAGCCGTCCGGCCCGGCCCACCTCGCACTCGCCACGTCAGGCGCTGGCCGCCTTCGCGTTCGACAGCGGCGGCACGGACTCCCTGGAGGCCCACACCGCACGGATCGCCACCTCAATGGGCGACGCCGACCAGGTTCTCGGGGCGGCTGCCACGCCCCGCCGATTCCTCGAAGCGCTCCCCGGAGCCCGCTACGTACACGTGGCGGCCCACGGGTCGCACAACGAGTGGGCACCGTGGCACCAGTGCCTGTATTTGGCGCCGGATCCGGACAACGGCGACGACGGCCGGGTCTTCGCCCACGACATCCTCACCTCCGACCTGCGCGGCGTCGAACTCGTCACCATGAGCGCCTGCGAGTCGGCCCTCGGCCGCTTCGACATCAACGACAACCTGCATGGCCTGCCCGCCGCCTTCCTCTCGGCCGGTGCCGCCGCCATCATCGGCTGTCTCTGGCCGGTCGCCCCCGGCGTGGCCACCGAATTCTTCGGCACGCTGTACGAACAGCTCGCCGCCGACCCGGACCGGCGCCGCGCCTTCCGTACCGCCCAGTCCGCGACCCGCGCCCGCCACCCCGCCTACCGGGACTGGGGCGCCTTCTGCTTCATCGGCGACTGGCGCACCACCACCGATCCCTCCCCCGGAGCCATCGAATGACCCCTCTCGACGAGCCGACCGAAGCAGCAGCAGCACCGGCCTACGACATCGACCTCGTGCCGACCCTCCTCCTGGGCACGCCCACCCCCCAGCCCTCCCTGACAGGGCGGATCTCACTGGGCACCCCGGTCGTACGTCCCCTCACCGCCGCGCAGGCCGCCGAGGGCGACGAGGACTGGGCGGACTTCCTGGAGTCGCAGGCCGGCCAGTACGATTACCTGCTCCTCAGCCTGGTCTGTTCGTTCCGTCCCTCCCCCGACGGAACTCCCTTCGTGGACGCGGGCATCGGTATCCGGCTGGAGGCCCCCGGCGAGCCGGCCGACCTGCAGCCGATCGCCTGGTCCATCTCGCCGAAGAAGCGAGCCTTCCCTGTGACGCCTTCCACCCAACTGAAGTTGACCGCCAAGCTCATGCTCGTCGAAGCCGGTGTGGAGTACACGCCGGAACAGGGCGGTCGTGAGGAGCTGTTCGTGGTCGGCATGGGCGAACGCGACAGCGACCCGGAGTGGCGGTTCAGCGCCACCAGTGGCACCCCCCTGGTCGGCGACGAGTCACTCGCCCTCATCGTCCGCGTTCCCGCCGGTGTGCCGGCACGGGCCCACATCACGTTGGCCGCGACCGTCAAACAGCGCCGCCTCGGCCTCATCCCCTACCGGGCCGTACTACCCCCTGCCCTGCGAACCATCGACTTCCGGTAATCGCGGCGCCCACGATCATGGAAATCCTCCGGCGCACGCAGATCAGCCAGACGAGACGAACAGAAACTACGGATAAATGAAAAAGCCCCAGGTCACGGCGAGTGAGTCCTGGGGCTGATCCGAGCCGCCTTCGGGATTCGAACCCGAGACCTACGCATTACGAGTGCGTTGCTCTGGCCAACTGAGCTAAGGCGGCACGCCCTGTCGCACCATGGTGCGATCAGCAGCGTCGCCAAGTCTACACAGTTTCCGGGGGTGCTCCGCACCAGGCCGGTTCGGGGGCGTTCGGGCTGGTCAAGGGAGGGGGTGGGGTGGGGTCAGGTGCACTTCGTGCCGGGCTTGGGCGGGGTGCCGTCGAGGAGGTAGGTGTTGATGGCGGTGTCGATGCAGTCGCTGCCGCGGCCGTAGGCGGTGTGGCCGTCGCCCTCGTAGGTGAGGAGGGTGCCGGAGGAGAGCTGACCGGCGAGGGACTGGGCCCACTTGTACGGGGTGGCGGGGTCGCGGGTGGTGCCGACGACGACGATGGGGGCGGCGCCCTCGGCCTTGATGCGGTGGGCGGTGCCGGTGGGCGGGACGGGCCAGTGGGCGCAGTTCAGGGCGGCCCAGGCGAAGCCGCGGCCGAAGACCGGGGAGGCCTTCTCGAAGGTGGGGAGGGCGCGGGTGACGGCTTCGGGCGAGGTGAAGGCGGGCGGGAGGTCCAGGCAGTTCACGGCGGCGTTGGCGTACATGAGGTTGGTGTACGTGCCGTTGGGCTCGCGCTCGTAGTAGCTGTCGGCCAGGGAGAGCAGGCCGGAGCCGTCGCCCTTCTCGGCGCCGGCGAGTGCCTCGCGGAGCTGGGGCCAGGCCGTCTCGTCGTACATGGCGGCGATGACGCCCGTGGTCGCGAGGGACTCCCCGAGCAGGCGGGAGTCGCCCGTGGGGATCGGCTTCGCGTCCAGGTCGGCGAAGAGCCGCTTCAGCCGGTCCGCCGCGTCGTCGGCCGATCCGGTGCCGAGGGGGCAGTCCTTCTTCTTGACGCAGTCCTCCGCGAAGGAGGTGAACGCGGTCTCGAACCCCGCGGTCTGGTCGCGGTTCATCTCGACCGACGGGAGCGAGGGGTCCATCGCCCCGTCGAGGACGAGCCGCCCGACGCGGCCGGGGAACAGCTCGGCGTACGTCGCGCCCAGGAACGTCCCGTACGAGGCCCCGACGTAGTGCAGCCGCTCGTCGCCCAGCAGGGCGCGCAGCATGTCCATGTCGCGGGCGGTCTCCACGGTGGAGACGTGCGGCAGGATCTCGCCCGAGCGCTTCTCGCAGCCCGTGGCGAACGTCTCGAAGGCGCCGCTCAGCTTCGCGATCTCCGCCCGGTCGTCCGGCGTCTGGTCGACTTGGGTGTACGCGTCCATCTGCGGGCCCGTGAGGCATTCCACGGGTTCGCTGCGCGCCACGCCGCGCGGGTCGATGGCCACCATGTCGTAGCGGGCGCGGACCGGCGCGGGGTATCCGATCGCCGCGTACCCCTGGAGGTAGCCGATCGCGGAGCCGCCGGGGCCGCCCGGGTTCACCAGGAGCGAGCCGATGCGCTTGCCCGGCCCGGTGGCCTTCTTCCGGGAGACCGCGAGCTTGATGGAGTCGCCCTCGGGCTTAGCGTAGTCGAGGGGGGCCTTCATCGTCGTGCACTGGAATCCGGGGACACCGCAGTCCCGCCAGCTCAGATGCTGCGCGTAGAACGGTTCGAGCGCCTCCGGTACGGCCGAGGGCGACGCCGAACCCGCCCGCGCCGGGGACGGGGAACCCGTCGTCGAGCTGCCGCCGCTGCAACCGGAGGCGAGGAGGCCGAGGGTGCCGAGGGCGAGGGCGAAGGTACGGAGCGGGCGCCTGGAGTGCATCTCCGGAGCGTAACCGTCCGGCGACGGCTCGCCCGATTCCCTGCTCTTTCGGGTGATTCAGCGCTTCCGGCCGACGCGTCGGCCGTGGCGCTGTGCTGCGGGAGGGGAGGGGGTGGATCCCGTCCTCAGCCGGCGCGCAGGGCCATCGTCATCGCCTCCACCGCGAGCAGCGGCGCCACGTTCCGGTCGAGGGCCTTGCGGCAGGCGCCCACCGCCTCGATCCGGCGCAGGGTGCGCTCGGGCGTGGACGAACGGACGATCCGGTCCAGGGCGTCCTGGGCGTCGGTGTTGGCGATGGCGATCCCGGAGCCGAGCTGCAGGGCGAGCACATCGCGGTAGAAGCCCGTCAGTTCGGTGAGGGCCAGGTCGAGGCTGTCGCGCTGCGTACGCGTCTTGCGGCGCTTCTGCCGGTCCTCCAGCTCCTTCATCGCGCCGGCCGTGCCCCGGGGCATCCGCCCCCCGGCCGCCGCGCCGAGCGCCGCCTTCAGATCCTCGGTCTCCTTGGCGTCGGTCTCCTCGGAGGCCTGCTTCGCCTCCTCGTTGGCGGTGTCGATCAGCTCCTGCGCCGCCTTGAGGCAGCCCCCGATGTCGTCGACGCGCAGCGGCAGCTTCAGGACGGCGGCTCTGCGGGCGCGCGCGCCCTCGTCGGTGGCGAGGCGGCGGGCCCGGCCGATGTGCCCCTGGGTGGCACGGGCGGCGGCGGCCGCGCGCTCGGGCTCGATGCCGTCGCGCCGGATCAGGACGTCGGCCACGGCGTCGACCGACGGGGTGCGCAGGCTGAGGTGGCGGCAGCGGGAGCGGATCGTGGGCAGCACGTCCTCCAGCGAGGGCGCGCAGAGCAGCCACACCGTGCGCGGAGCGGGCTCCTCCACGGCCTTCAGCAGGACGTTGCCCGCGCCCTCGGTGAGCCGGTCGGCGTCCTCCATGACGATGACCTGCCAGCGGCCCACCGCTGGGGAGAGCTGGGCGCGGCGGACCAGCTCGCGGGTCTCCTTCACACCGATGGAGAGCAGGTCCGTGCGGACCACGTCGACGTCGGCGTGCGTACCGATGAGGCTCGTGTGGCAGCCGTCGCAGAAACCGCAGCCCGGTGCACCGCCCAGGGCCCGGTCCGGGCTCGTGCACTGCAGGGCGGCGGCGAAGGCGCGGGCCGCCGTGGATCTGCCGGAGCCCGGCGGGCCGGTGAACAGCCAGGCGTGGGTCATCTTCGAGCCGGGCGGCACCGGCTCGCCCGACGCCTGGGCGCTGACCAGCACATCGGCGTCCCGGGCGGCGGCACCGAGCTGCTCCTGCACGCGGTCCTGGCCGACCAGGTCGTCCCATACGGACATGGGTCACCGCCCTTCCCGTGGTGTGCGGGCCCGCTGCCGCCCGAAACGGCCGCGTGTCCCGCGGTGGCTCGCGCCCCGGCTGCCGCCGTGACGTCGTTCGTCGGTCCGGGTTCGTCGGTCCGGATTCCATTGTGGCGGACGGGTCGGACAGTCCGGTCGGGCCGCCCGAACAGACAGCCCGGTCGAACAGTCCGGTCGGGCCGCCCGCCCTCGTCTCCTTCGCCCCTGCCGCCTTCCGCGCCGGTCTGCTTCCGCGCCCGCCGTGTGGAAGGAGACGTCCCCGCCCGCAGTGTGGAAGGAGACGGCCCGCCCCGCCGCCTGAACGGCGTACGACCCCCGCCCGCCGTAGGGCGGGAGAGGGCCGTCCCGGCCGGGCGAGGGCGGTCACGCGTGCCGCCCCGGCCTGCCGTCAGCGCCTGCGGCGTCCCCGGCCCGTCGGCTCGGGGCCGTCGTCGTCGTGGTCGCCGAGCAGTTCGTCCGCCAGCGAGGGCAGATCGTCCAGCGGGGTCTCCTCCGCCCAGTCGGGACGGGGGCGACGCGGCCGGCGGGAGGAACCGCGCCGGTCCCGGTCCGCGTCCGGCCCGGCCTCCGGGTCGGTGATCTGCGGCAGTTCCCGGGTCCGCTCGTTCTCGCTCTCCGCCGCGGAGGGCGCCGGGTGCTCGTCCCGGAAGATGCCGCGCGGCACCCGGTCGGCGGGGTCGCTGTCCCGGACCGGACCCCGGCCCGGCTCGCGTACCTGCGGAAGCACCGTCGTCTCGTCCGCCGCACCGGGGTGCGTGGAGGTGTCGGAGATCCGGGGGATCATCGTCGTCTCGTCCTCGTCCGACGACCGGGCGGCGGCCGGCGACGCGCCCCGGCCCGCCGACGAGGACGCCGACGAACCGCTCCCCGGCGAGGGCACCGGCTGGGTGACCTCGTTCGGGCCGACGGTGTTCTGCTTCAGGGTGTCCGAGCCGGCCGTGCCGTCCCGGTCCTCCGCACCGCCCCGCACGCCTCCGTCCCGACGGACGGCGTCCGGATCGACGATCGGCGTCGGAACCGTCACCTCGTTGTCCGGAACGGACGCACCGGACGCACCGGACGTACCGGATGCACCGGCCGCCCCGGACGATCCAGCTGCCCCCGCTGCCCCAGACGATCCAGACGCCCCGGACACCCCAGACGCCCCGGACGACTCCGACGGCGAGGCAGCCCGCTCCGCAGCACGAGCAGCCGCCGCCTCCTCCGCCTCCGCGCGGCGACGAGCGCTCTCCGCCTCCGCACGCTCGGCCTCCGCACGGGCACGGGCGCTCTCGGCCGCGGCCGCGGCCTCCGCCTCGGCCTGGCGGCGGGCGGCCTCGGCCCTCAGCAGGGCCTCCTCCGCCTTGCGCTGCTTCTCCAGCCGCTTGGCCTCGGCCTCCTTGCGGAGCCGGGCCTCCTCCTCGGCCTGGCGGCGCAGCCGGGCCTGTTCGGCCTCGCGGGCCGCTTCCTCGGCCGCGAGCCTGGCCCGCTCCTCCTCGGCGAGACGGCGGGCCTCCTCGGCCTGGCGACGGGCCTCCTCCGCCTGGCGTTCGGCCTCGCGCCTGCGGGCCTCTTCCTCCTCGGCGGCCTTGCGGGCCTCCTCCTCGGCGCGGAGCTTGGCGAGCTGTTCCTGGCGCTCGCGCTCCAGCCGCTCCTCCTCCGCCTTGCGCGCGGCCTCCTCCTCGGCCTTGCGCCGGGCCTCTTCCTCGGCGGCCCTGCGGGCCTCCTCGCGGGCCTCGATCTCGGCCTCGGAGAGGGGCAGGACCTGGTCGAGCCGGTGCCGTACGACGGTGGTGATCGCCTCGGGCTCCTGGCCCGCGTCCACCACCAGATAGCGCAGCGGGTCCGCGGCGGCCAGCGTGAGGAAGCCGGAGCGCACGCGGGCGTGGAACTCGGGCGGCTCGGACTCCAGCCGGTCGGGCGCCTCGGTGAACCGTTCCCGCGCGGTCTCCGGGTCGACGTCCAGGAGCACCGTCAGGTGCGGGACGAGCCCGCCGGTGGCCCAGCGCGAGATGCGGGCGATCTCGGTCGGCGCCAGATCGCGGCCGGCGCCCTGGTAGGCGACGGAGGAGTCGATGTACCGGTCGGAGATGACGACCGCGCCCCGCTCCAGCGCCGGACGCACCACCGAGTCGACGTGCTCGGCCCGGTCGGCGGCGTACAGCAGCGCCTCGGCTCGGTTGGAGAGCCCGGCCGACGACACGTCGAGCAGGATCGAGCGCAGCCGCTTGCCGACGGGGGTCGCCCCGGGCTCGCGGGTGACGACGACCTCGTGGCCCTTGGCGCGGATCCAGTCGGCGAGCGCCTCGACCTGGGTGGACTTGCCGGCTCCGTCGCCGCCCTCCAGGGCGAGGAAGAAGCCGGTCGCGGCGGGGGCGACCGCCGGGTCGCCGCCGCGCAGCGCCTCGCGCAGATCGCGGCGGAGCGGAACACCGGCCCGGTCGTCCGTCCGGGCGAGGACGATCACCGCGACGGGCAGCAGCAGGGCGCCGATCAGCATCAGGGTGAAGGCCGCTCCGCCGTGGGCGAAGACGAAGTCGCCGAGGGTGAGCCGGTGGGTGCCGATGGCGGCGGCCACCAGTGGGCCGCCGACCGCGCCGAGCCCGATCAGGACCCGGACGACGGCCTGGAGGTGTTCGGTGGTCCGGGCCCGCCGGGACTCCTCGGTCTCCTGGTCGACGAGCACATGGCCGGTGTTCGCGGCGACGCCCGCCGCGTATCCGGCGAGTACGGCGATCAGGACGACGGTCGTGGTGTCCGGGACCAGCCCCATCACCAGCAGCGCGACGCCCGTGACGGCGGTGGCCAGCGAGAGCAGGCGGCGGCGCGACAGGGTCGGCAGCACCTTCTGGGCGGTGCGGATGCCGACGCCGGTGCCGCCGGTCAGGGCGAGGATCAGCAGCGCGAGGGTGGCGGGGCCGCCCCCCAGGTCGACGGCGTGCAGGACGGCGACGGCGGCCGCGGCCGCGATCGCCCCGGCGACCGCCGCGCAGGTCCCGACGACGAGCGGCACCGCTCCGGTGCGGCCCCGGTCGGGCGTGCCGGACGCGGACGGCCGGCGCAGCCCCTCCAGGGGCGAGCGGGGCCGGGGCGTCGGCGTACCGGGGAATTCCAGGAAGTACACGGTCGACAGCGAGGCCGAGAACAGTCCGGCCGCGACGTAGGACCCCAGCGCCGCCTGGTGGAACGAGAACCAGTCGAGTCCCGATCCGAGCAGATTGCCGACGAAGGTGGCGACCAGCAGCACCGCGGCCGCGGCCGGCACGGCGGCGAAGTCGGTCCGCAGCGACAGCCGGCGCAGCGCGTCGAGGTGGTCGGGCAGCGGGCGCACCGCGGCGCCCTCGATCGGCGGGGCGGGCAGCAGCGCGGGGGCGGCGCTCTCCTTGGCCACCGTCCACAGGCGCTCACCGGTGCCCGTGAGGAAGACGGTGATGAGGATCATCATGAGTGCCCTGTCGGGCATCCAGTCGATCCAGAGGGGGGCGACGACCAGCAGGGCGAGCCTCAGACCGTCGGAGCCGATCATCACCCAGCGCCGGTCGAGCGCCCCGCCGGGTGCGACGAGGGCGGTGAGGGGCCCCAGGAGTACGGCTCCGAAGAGCAGGGTGGAGAGAATCCGGGCCCCGAAGACGGCGGCGACGGCGAAGGCCGCCCCGCGGTACCCGGATCCGAAGGAGCCCTCGAGAACCGCTGCCTGGAGCGACAGCAACACCAGCACCAGCAGGGCGAGCGCGTCGCCCGTACTGCCGACGAGCTGGGCGCTCCACAACCGCTTCAGCGGGGGAACACGCAACAGGGCACGTACGGCGCGCTCGCGTGAGTCTGCGGCAAGTGTGTCGGAGGTGGGGCTCACGACCGTTGGCTGCTCGGCTCGCGTCATCCGCCCAGCCTATCGGGACCGGACCGGTGCCCGGGGTCCGCGTCCGAACATACGCCCACCGCCCCGGCACGGCGGTACCGCGCCGGGCGGGCCGTGCGGGACGGGACCGTCCTGTCCCGGCCCGCACGCGGAGGCCCGGATTCCGGGCCGCCGGAATCACTCCTCGGTGGACGTGGCCTTCGCGGCGGCCGTCTTCTTCGCGGTCGTGGCCGTCTTCTTGGCCGCCGTCTTCTTGGCGGTCGTCTTCTTCGCGGCGGTCGTCTTCTTGGCCGCGGTCTTCTTGGCCGCGGTCTTCTTCGCCGCCGTCTTCTTCGCGGGGGCCTTCTTCGCCGTCTTCTTCTTGGCGGGTCCCTTGGCGCGCTTCTCGGCGAGCAGCTCGTAGCCGCGCTCCGGGGTGATGTCCTCGACGCTGTCGCCGGTGCGCAGGGTCGCGTTCGTCTCGCCGTCGGTGACGTACGCGCCGAAGCGCCCGTCCTTGACGACGACCGGGGCACCGCTCACCGGGTCCGTGCCCAGTTCCTTCAGCGGCGGCTTGGCGGCGGCCCGCCCGCGCTGCTTGGGCTGGGCGTAGATGGCGAGGGCCTCGTCGAGCGTGATGTCGAAGATCTGGTCCTCGGAGGTGAGCGACCGCGAGTCCGTGCCCTTCTTCAGGTACGGGCCGTAGCGGCCGTTCTGCGCGGTGATCTCGACGCCCTCGGCGTCCTCGCCGACGACGCGCGGCAGCGACATGAGCTTCAGCGCGTCGGCCAGCGTCACCGTGTCCAGCGACATCGACTTGAACAGCGAGGCCGTCCGCGGCTTCACCGCGTTCTTGCCGGTCTTCGGCGTGCCCTCGGGCAGCACCTCGGTGACGTACGGGCCGTAGCGGCCGTCCTTGGCGATGATCTGGTTCCCGCTGACCGGGTCCGCGCCGAGTTCGAAGTCGCCGCTGGGCTTGGCCAGCAGCTCCTCCGCGTATTCGACGGACAGCTCGTCGGGCGCCAGGTCCTCGGGGACGTCCGCGCGCTGGTGGCCCTCGGAGTCCTTCTCGCCGCGCTCGATGTACGGGCCGTAGCGGCCGACGCGCAGCTTGATGTCGTTGCCGACGGGGAACGACGAGATCTCCCGGGCGTCGATCGCGCCGAGGTCGGTGACGAGCTCCTTGAGCCCGCCGAGGTGGTCGCCGTCGCCGTTGCCCGCGTCGGAGGCCGCGCCGGCACCGGAGACGTCGTCGCCGTCCTGCGTACCGAAGTAGAACCGCTTCAGCCACGGCACGGACTGGGCCTCGCCGCGGGCGATGCGGTCGAGGTCGTCCTCCATGCGGGCGGTGAAGTCGTAGTCGACGAGCCGGCCGAAGTGCTTCTCCAGCAGGTTGACCACGGCGAACGACAGGAACGACGGCACCAGGGCCGTGCCCTTCTTGAACACGTAGCCGCGGTCGAGGATGGTGCCGATGATCGAGGCGTACGTCGACGGGCGGCCGATCTCGCGCTCTTCCAGCTCCTTGACCAGCGAGGCCTCGGTGTAGCGGGCCGGCGGCTTGGTCGCGTGGCCGTCGACGGTGATCTCGTCGGCGGAGAGCGCGTCGCCCTCGGCCACCTGCGGCAGCCGGCGCTCGCGGTCGTCCAGCTCGGCGTTCGGGTCGTCGGCGCCCTCGACGTACGCCTTCATGAAGCCGTGGAAGGTGATCGTCTTGCCGGACGCGGAGAACTCGGCGTCCCGGCCGTCGCTCGCCCGGCCGCCGATCTTGACGGTGACCGAGTTGCCGGTCGCGTCCTTCATCTGGGAGGCGACGGTCCGCTTCCAGATCAGCTCGTAGAGCCGGAACTGGTCGCCGGTGAGGCCGGTCTCGGCAGGGGTGCGGAAGCGGTCGCCGGAGGGGCGGATCGCCTCGTGCGCCTCCTGCGCGTTCTTGACCTTCCCGGCGTACGTGCGCGGCTTGTCCGGCAGGTAGTTCGCGCCGTACAGCTGCGTGACCTGGGCACGGGCCGCGGAGACCGCGGTGTCCGAGAGGGTCGTGGAGTCGGTACGCATATAGGTGATGAAGCCGTTCTCGTACAGCTTCTGCGCGACCTGCATGGTGGCCTTCGCCCCGAAGCCCAGCTTCCGGCTCGCCTCCTGCTGGAGGGTCGTGGTGCGGAAGGGCGCGTACGGGGAGCGGCGGTACGGCTTCGACTCGACGGACCGGACGGCGAACGAGGAGTCGGCGAGCGCGGCGGCCAGGGCGCGGGCGTTCGTCTCGTCCAGGTGCAGGGTCTGGGCCGAGGACGCCTTGAGCTGCCCGTCCGGACCGAAGTCGCGGCCCTGGGCGATGCGCCGGCCGTCGACCGCGCTGAGGCGCGCGGTGAACATCGAGGGGTCGGAGGCGTCGCCGGAGCGGCCGGTGGCGAACTTTCCGGTCAGGTCCCAGTACTCGGCGGAGCGGAAGGCGATGCGCTCGCGCTCCCGCTCGACGACGAGCCGGGTGGCGACGGACTGGACGCGGCCCGCCGAGAGCTTCGGCATGACCTTCTTCCAGAGGACCGGCGAGACCTCGTAGCCGTAGAGGCGGTCGAGGATGCGGCGGGTCTCCTGGGCATCGACCATGCGCTGGTTGAGCTCGCGCGGATTGGCGACGGCGGCCCGGATGGCGTCCTTGGTGATCTCGTGGAAGACCATCCGGTGGACCGGGACCTTGGGCCGCAGGACTTCCTGGAGGTGCCACGCGATGGCCTCGCCCTCGCGGTCCTCATCGGTGGCGAGGAAGAGTTCGTCGGACTCGGCCAGCAGCTGCTTCAGCTTCCTGACCTGGGCCTTCTTATCGGCGTTGACGACGTAGATCGGCTGGAAGTCGTGCTCGACGTCCACCCCGAGGCGGCGCACCTCACCGGTGTACTCGTCCGGCACCTCGGCGGCGCCGTTCGGGAGGTCGCGGATGTGCCCGACGCTCGCCTCGACGACGTATCCGGGCCCGAGATAGCCCTTGATCGTCTTCGCCTTGGCAGGCGACTCGACGATGACGAGTCGGCGGCCGCCCTGTGCGGTCTCGCTGGTCGGGGACAACTTCGCTCTTCTCTCCGGTCGACGCTCGGTGGGCCTCAGGGCAGCGTGACGACGCTGCCGACAGTGCTGTCGCTGCGGAGTGTGACGGTACAACCCGCCCCCGTGTCAAACGGCAAAAGCCCGCAACGGCCACTCGAACGGTAACCCGACTTCCGCCATTCCTGCCGCCCGGCCCGCTCGGTCCGCCCGGCGCACGGCGTCTGCCTGCGGGTTTCGCGGGGGCCCGGCCGCCCTGCGGGCGCCGGATGCGAACGGTGGACGGTCCGGGCGTGTTCCGGAGCGGCGTACGGGGCCGCGGAGGGCGTCCCCGCGCGGGGCGGCCGGGACGGTGGCGGTTCAGATCCGGGTGAGGCACCACACGCCGAGGACGAGAAAAAGTACGCCGAACACAGTCGCGAGAACGGTGGAGGCGACGGGGCTCACCCCGTGCGCCACCGGCGCGCGGCGTACTGCGCGCGCCCCCGTCCACCACAGCAGTGCGCCGCCGAACAGCGCGAACGCCGTTCCGGCGAAGACGGCGGGTCCGCTCTCCATACGCCCACACTCCCGGTCCCCCGCGGCCCGGCCGGATCCGGTCGCCCGCCCGCCGCCGCTCGATGCCCGGGGAGAGTCCCACCGCGGAACGTCGCGGACACGAACAGCGGGTGAACGGGCGATCCGGCGGCGAGGCCGGGACGAGTGAACGGGCGAGCCGGGCGGGGGCGGGCGGCGGGTCGGGCGAGTGAACCGACGGGTCGGGCGTGCGGCCGGGGCCGGTGGTACGGGCGGGGCCGGTGGTGCGAGGTGGGGGCACGGGGCCGGATGGACGGCCGGCGGGACCGCGTCTCACATCACGTCGAGCGTGGCCCGGCGGCGGCTGCCGCGTTCGAACACCGCGAGCAGGACGACGGCGACGACCGCATACCCCGCCCCCGTGGCCAGCTCGGCGGCGAGTCCCCGGCCGTCGAGTCCGGCCCCCGTGGACAACTCGCGTGCGGCTTCGGCCGCGTGCGTCATCGGCAGGACGTCCCCGACGGCCCGCATCCAGCCGGGCAGCTCCCCTCGCGGCACATTGGCTCCGGTCAGGAGCAGCAGTACGGAACTGGCCACGTTCGAGATGAGGAAGACATCGCGGAACCGCAGCCCCAGGGCCCCCAGCGCCAGCCCGAAGGCGGAGCATCCGGCAGCCGCCGCGAGCAGCACCGCACCCAGTCCGGGCAGGGCCCCAACCGGAATCCGCAGCCCCAGCAGCAGGCATGCCACGGACAGCGTGAAAACGCTGATGACAAGGCCGTTCAGTACATACGGCAGTGCGCGCCCGAACCAGAGCGGAGCCCTGTTCCGGGGGCTCAGCAGCACCGCTCCGAGCGTGCCGTACCGGCGCTCGTTGGCGATCGCCATCGTGCCGCCGTACACACAGGCGGTCGAGGCCGAGACGACGGCGTTGCCGAGCAGGTAGAAGCGGTCGTCGGCCACCTGGAGCTGGCGCCCCAGGAAGACGAAGAAGAGCAGTTGCAGCAGCGGTCCGACCAGCAGGGTCCCGATGAACATGGGCGGCGTCGTCCAGTTGAACAGCGCCCGGTACGAGAGCGCGCCCCCGACCACGACGAGCCGCAGCGCGGACACGGTCCTCGCGACGAGCCCCTGCGGGGCGTTCCCCCCGGGCGCGGGAGGGACCTCCGGGCCCGCGGCGGCGGCCGGAACCGGTGTGAGGGCAGACATGACGGGTCAACTCCTGGTGTGAACGCGACAGAGGAACGCGGGACGGCGGGATGGCGGGCCGACCCCGCCTCAGGCGATGACGGCGGACTGCCGCCCGGCGGGACGGCGGGGCTGGTGGCGGGCCGACGGTCGGGCCGGCGGGCCCCGGCTCAGGCGAGGGCGAGGGTGGCGGCCGCCCGTGCCCGCCGTTCGACGCGCCCGAGGACGAGCACGGCGAGCAGGGCGTACGCCGTGCCGAGCCCCACGGCCACGGCCATCGGGACCAGCACCCCGGCGCTCCCGGCCCCGCCCGACGTCGCGGCGTGCACCGCCTTCGACCCCCAGGTGGTGGGCAGCGCCCAGGACACCGGACGCGTCCAGTCCGGAAGCACGGTGACGGGCACGAGCATCCCGGAGAGCAGCCACACGGGCGCGTCCATCGGATTGGCCAGCGCGTTGGCGTTCCGCAGCAGGACGAACGTGGCCGCGAGCAGCAGCCCCATCATCCCGAGCGCCAGCACGCACACGGGCACGGCGGCCAGGAACAGCAGCGGATGCGCGAAGTCCAGCGGTACGCCGAAGAGCACCGCGCCCCAGACCACCGTCGCCCCCATGGCGTAGGTGCCGATGACGGCGGTGGCCAGGGTGATCGGCAGCAGCACGAGCCAGAGCGGTGTGGGCGAGGCGACCAGGGTCTCCAGCGTGCCCAGCCAGCGCTGGTTCTGCACGGCGCCGCCGGAGCCGAACAGCACCGACGACCAGATCCCCATCAGCCCCGCCCCGACGGCCGCGGTGAGCAGCCGGTCCGGATCGTCGGCGGCCCGGAAGAGATAGACGGCGAGCGTCGCGTAGACCAGCGGAACGAGGACGGCGAAGGTGATTTCGATCGGTGAACGGCTCATGTACGAGACATGGGTACGCACCCCGACAACGATCAGGCGCAAGGCCCGCACCGGCCTCATACGGCGACCCCGCCCCCGGACCGGCCGGACCTCACGGACACCGCCCCGTCACCCCGTTCCGATTCCAGTTCCGTTTCCGGCTCCGTTTCCGGTTCCGTTTCCGGTTCCGCCCCTGATCCCGCCGCGTCCTTCGCCTCGGACTCCTCCACGATCGCTATATAGGCGTCCTCCAACGTGGGTTCACGTGTGACGACGCTTCCGACGCGCACCCCGTCCAGCACGGCCAGCACCTGCGTGTGCAGCTCCGCCCCGCGTTCCGTCTGCACGATGACGGCCTGTCGGCTGCCCCGGTCCTCGGCGGCGACCCCGTGCACGCCGGACAGCCTCCGGATCCGGTCGAGATGCTCCTCCCCCGCCCCGTACGCCTCGATCTCCAGCACCCCCCGTTCCTGGACCCGCGCCTTGAGCCGGTCCGGGGTGCCGAGGGCGCGGATGGTTCCCCCGGCGATGACCGCGATCCGGTCGCACAACTCGTCGGCCTCGGCCATGTAGTGCGTGGTCAGCAGCACGGTGGTGCCGGCCGCCCGCAGATCGGCGACGGTACGCCGCAGATCGCGCGCGGCCACCGGGTCGACGCCGATGGACGGTTCGTCGAGGAACAGGACATCGGGCCGGTGCAGCAGCCCGCGTGCGATGTGCAGCCGCTGCCGCATCCCGCGCGAGTACCCCTCGACGCGCTCCTTCTCCCGGCCCGTGAGGCCCACCAGATCGAGGAGTTCGGCGATCCGCCGCTTCTGCTCACGGGGTTCGACGGCGTACAGCTCGGCGAAGTAGCGCAGGTTGTCGAGGGCGGAGAGCCGGTCGTACAGACCCCGGTCCCCGCCGAAGACGTAGCCGATCCTGCGGCGTACGGCGACGGGGTCGCCCGCCACGTCGTGCCCCAGCACCCTCGCGGTGCCGGAGGTGGGCAGCAGCAGGGTGTTGAGCATCTTGATGGTGGTGGTCTTGCCGGCACCGTTGGGACCGAGCAGTCCGAAGAGCTCGCCGCGCGCCACCTCGAAGGTGACCCCGCGCACGGCCTCGGTCTCGGTCCGGCGCGGTCGCAGGAAGCCGGTCCGGCTGATGTAGGTGCGGCGCAGGTTCTCCGCCTCGATCGCAAGCATGGCCGCGACGCTAGGACCCCCCGCCGGGCACCCGCCATCGATTCGGGAACCACCGAATCCTCGCGGCCCGCCCGTCCCGGCACCCGGCCCCGCCTCCGTCTGCCGTTCCGCCCGCGTCCTCCCTCAGGAGACGGCGCGCAGGACGTCCTCCCCCGAGAGCAGCGCCAGCAGGGCCCGGCCGCTGTCCGTGAGCTGGTAGTACACGCTGCGGCCGATCCGGTGCCGGGTGACGACGTCCGCCTCGGCGAGGACGGAGAGATGCTCCGACACCGTGCTGGGTGCCAGCCCCAGCCGGTCGGCTATCCCGGCCGTGGTCAGCGGACCGCCGAGCTGGCGCAGGACCGAGGCCCGGCCGCGCCCCAGCAGCAGCCCGAGCCGGTCCCCGCCCTCGGGACGTCCGGCGGGACGCTCGCGGAGCGCCGCCGCGCCCCGGGCCTGGAAGGAGACGGCGAGCACCTCGGGGTCGTCGGTGGAGTAGAGCCGGCAGCCCTCGGCGAAGACGAGCGGCACGAGCAGCAGCCGCCGTTCCCCCGCCCGGTACTCGGCGTCGATGTGCTTGGTCAGCTCCAGCACCGGCGGCGTCCACCGGGCGCGGCTCTCCAGACCGGTGAAGAGCGCGTCGATCCCCTCCGTGGCGAAGGTCCGGGCCCTGATGAGCACCTCGTCCTCGACCAGTCGGCGCATGGTGGGCCAGTGCGCCGCCATGGCCCCCTCCCAGTACGCCGCGTACGCGTCGGCGAGGGCCGCGCAGGCCGCCTCCGGGTCCGTCAGATACGGGCGGATCAGGGGGTGGTCCTCCAGCCCCGCGTAGTGCTCGGCGACGCCCGCCCGGACGACGGCGGCCGGGGTGGCGCGCACCGCGTCCAGTTCCGTCTCGACCGCGGTCGCCCCGAACGGGCGCGGCAGCAGGAAGTCCGGGAACTGGTCCGGCCCGTCGATCAGCAGCCGGAGCGGCTCCGTCCGGTCGTCCTCGCGCAGCACCGCGCGGGCCTGTGCCGCCCACTCCTCGTAGGGCCAGGAGGGCGTGCGGTGCGGCATGACCAGGTGCAGGCTGCAGAAGGCGTCCCACAGCGGGCTGATGGTGATCCGCGTCGCGCCGAGCGCGGCCTCGTCCAGCTCGATACGGATCATCCGGTCGCCCGCCCGCCCGGGGGCAGGGGCTCCAGGAAGCCCTCCTCGACGAGCAGCCGGATGGCCTGCGGGGTGCGGTCGCGCAGCAGCACCGGATCCTCGTTCATCACCTGGGCGATGGCGTCCAGGATCCGGCCCGCGGGCAGCGAGCCGTCGCACACGCCCGCGAACCCGGCACCGACGGCGTCCACGCGTGTCGCGCGGCGCATGCCCCGGTTCTGACGCAGCACCACATGCTCCGGGTCCTCCGCCCCGGGCATGCCGACCTGCTCCTGCACGACCTCCGCGGCCAGCGTGAAGTGACCGGCAAGGAGCGCCGCGTCGTCCTGCTCGCGCAGATAGTCCTGGCGGGCGAAGTGGGCCTCGACGGCCGGGCCGAGGGGCTGTTCCACCGCGTGCGGCCACTCCTCGATGACGATCGAGGGCGCTCCCGCACCGGCCGCGGCGGACTTGCGCAGGGTGATCCAGCCGAAGCCGACGGCCTTCGTGCCCGAGGCCTCGAACGCGTCCAGCCAGGCGTCGTACCGAGCCGCGTACTCCGCCGGGTCCGTGCGGTGGTCGCCGCTGTCGCGCAGCCACAGCTCCGCGTACTGCGTGATGTCCTGCACCTCGCGCTGGACGATCCAGGCGTCGCAGCCGTCCGGCACCCAGGAACGCACCCGGTCCTGCCACTCCTCGTCCCCGGTGTGCTGCCAGTTGGCCAGGAAGTGCGCGTAGCCGCCGTCGTTGAGCCGGTCGCCCGTCCGGCGCACGAGGGTCCGGCACAGCTCGTCGCCCTCCATGCCGCCGTCCCGGTAGGTGAGGCGGGCGCCGGGCGAGATGACGAAGGGCGGGTTGGAGACGATCAGGTCGAACGTCTCCGAGGCGACCGGGTCGTACAGCGAGCCCTCGCGCAGATCGGCCGGGGCGGCGCCGGACAGGGCGAGGGTGAGCCGGGTGAAGTCCAGGGCGCGGGGGTTGAGGTCCGTGGCGGTGACCCTGGTGGCGTGCTGCGAGGCGTGCAGCGCCTGGATGCCGGAGCCCGTGCCGACGTCGAGGGCGGAGGCGACGGGGCGGCGGACCGTGATTCCGGCGAGGGTGGTGGAGGCCCCGCCGATGCCGAGGACGACGCCTTCCTCGCGCGAGCCGATGCCGCCCGCCCCGCCGACCGCGCATCCGAGGTCGGAGACGATGAACCAGTCCTGGCCGTCCGGACCGCCGTACGGCCGGACGTCGACGGTGGCGCGCACCTCTCCCTCGTACGAGGTCAGCCAGCCGTCCGCCAGGCACTCCTCCAGCGGCAGCACGGCGGCCGCCCGCTCGGCCGGCACCGGGCGCTGGAGCAGGAAGAGGCGGACGAGGGTGTCGAGCGGGGAGTCCCCCCGGGTCGCCCGCAGGGCCGGCACCGTCTCGCTGCGGGCGAGCGCGGCATAGGCGGGGGCGCCGAGCAGGTCGAGCAGGCCGTCGGCGGTGAAGTCGGCGGCGAGCAGGGCTTCGCGGAGTCGGGACGCGTGGGCTGCGGCGGGAAGGCTGGTCTTACTCACATCACCCATTGTGAGGGCTCCCACTGACAACGGCAGCGGCCCGGCAGGACCGGCGGGTCCGGCCGGGCCGTGCGCCCGTGCGCTACGCCTTCTTGCTGGGCGAGGGAGAGGCCTCCTTCGACGCGCCGGCCGACGGCGGAGCCGAGGCGGTGGGCTTCTGGCAGCCCTCCTGCTTGGCCATGGCGGTGCCGACCTCGCCGGACTGGAGCTTCTTCAGCGCCTGGTCGCCGTTGGTGCTGATCTTGTTCAGCTCGTCCGCGATGCCCTTGAGGCCGTCGGCGAACTTCGCCTGGTCCTTCGTGTCGAGCGCGTCGACCTTCTTCTGCAGGTCCGCGTAGGCCGCGGAGGAGGCGTTGAGCTCCTTCACGGCCTCCTTCTGCGTCGTCTCGCCGTCGTCGACCGGCGGCGGGCCCGCCGAGTCGACCGCGGTGCCGAGCGCCTTGTACGCCTGCGAGATCTGCTGGAAGGCGGCCGAGTCGGTCTGCTGGACGTCGGCGGGCTTGCTGTTGTCGGCGGTCTGCTGCTGGATGGACGCGTTGGCGTTCGCGATCTTCTGCAGCTGGGGCTGGACCTGGTCGCAGACCTTCTTGGCCCAGTCGTTCACCTTGTCGTCGCTGTCGTCGCCGCCGCAGCCCGACAGCATCAGCACGAGTACCGCACCGCCGGACAGCGCGGCCGCACACTTCTTGTTCACCGGATTGGTCCCTTCCAAGGCTCTCGGCCCCGGAACTTACACGGCGAACGGCCTCCATCCGGGTGCCGGGCGTCCGATGGATCGGCTTTTGCAGCCATTTGCACCAAGGAGAACGAGGGAGATACAACTCACCCACACGGCCCCCGGATCCGGGAACACCCGCCCGAATCACCACTCGTGCGGGTGGTTCCGACGAGACGCGCTCCATGTCCCGGGCCCGCGCCCTCCTTTGATGCCCGCAAACGGAAGGGCCGGGTGGGCGCACGGTCAAGCACGCGCACACACCCGGCCCCTGAGGTCCGGTCAGCCGACGGCCGCCGGATCGCCCGGCCTGCCGGGACCGGCTCCGTCCCCTCCGTCCGTGCCGTCGTCGTCCCCGACCGCGATGCCCCGGCGCTTCGACGCGTAGACCGCGCCCACGATGACCACAAGGGCCACTACCGCCACCAGCGCCCGCACACCCGCGCTCGCGTCCGCGCCGTAGCTGAACTGCACCACGGCGGGCGCGATGAGCAGCGCCACCAGGTTCATCACCTTGAGCAGCGGGTTGATCGCCGGGCCGGCCGTGTCCTTGAACGGGTCGCCGACCGTGTCCCCGATGACGGTCGCCTCATGGGCCTCGCTGCCCTTGCCGCCGTGGTGGCCGTCCTCGACGAGCTTCTTGGCGTTGTCCCAGGCCCCGCCCGAGTTGGCGAGGAACACCGCCATCAGCGTGCCGGTGCCGATCGCGCCCGCCAGATACGAGCCGAGCGCACCGACGCCGAGCGTGAACCCGACCGCGATCGGCGCCATCACCGCGAGCAGTCCGGGCGTGGCCAGTTCCCGGAGCGCGTCCTTGGTGCAGATGTCGACGACCCGCCCGTACTCCGGCTTCTCCGTACGGTCCATGATCCCGGGATGGTCGCGGAACTGCCGCCGCACCTCGTAGACCACGGCCCCCGCGGACCGGGACACCGCGTTGATGGCCAGTCCGGAGAAGAGGAACACGACCGCCGCGCCGAGGATCAGCCCCACCAGGTTGTTGGGCTGCGAGATGTCGAGGCTCAGCCCCATCTCCCCGGCCGAGGCCCCGACGTCGTCGACCGCGGTGGCGATCGCGTCGCGGTAGGAGCCGAAGAGCGCCGCCGCCGCCAGGACCGCGGTGGCGATGGCGATCCCCTTGGTGATGGCCTTGGTGGTGTTGCCCACGGCGTCCAGATCGGTGAGGACCTGCGCGCCGGCACCGGTGACGTCCCCGGACATCTCGGCGATGCCCTGGGCGTTGTCGGAGACCGGACCGAAGGTGTCCATGGCGACGATCACGCCGACCGTGGTCAGCAGCCCGGTCCCGGCCAGCGCCACCGCGAACAGCGCCAGCATGATCGACGTGCCCCCGAGCAGGAAGGCCCCGTAGACACCGAGGCCGATGAGGAGCGCGGTGTAGACGGCCGACTCCAGGCCGAGGGAGATGCCCGCCAGGACGACGGTGGCCGGCCCGGTCAGCGAGGACTTCCCGATGTCCCTGACGGGGCGCCGGCTCGTCTCGGTGAAGTACCCGGTCAACTGCTGGATCAGCGCCGCCAGCACGATGCCGATCGCGACGGCGACCAGCGCGAAGACCCTCGGATCGCCGCCGTGCGAGGTGATGGCGGCGTCGGAGACCCCGTCCAGTTCCGCGTACGAGGACGGCAGGTACACGAAGACGGCGACGGCCACCAGCACGAGCGAGATGACGGCCGAGACGAAGAACCCGCGGTTGATCGCGGTCATCCCGCTGCGGTCGGAACGCCTCGGTGCGACCGCGAAGATGCCGATCATCGCGGTGATCACCCCGATCGCCGGCACGATCAGGGGGAAGGCGAGCCCCGAGTCCCCGAAGGCCGCTTTGCCGAGGATGAGCGCGGCGACGAGCGTGACGGCGTACGACTCGAAGAGGTCGGCGGCCATGCCCGCGCAGTCCCCGACGTTGTCGCCCACGTTGTCCGCGATCGTGGCGGCGTTGCGCGGGTCGTCCTCCGGGATGCCCTGTTCCACCTTGCCGACCAGGTCGGCACCGACATCGGCGGCCTTGGTGAAGATCCCGCCCCCGACCCTCATGAACATCGCGATCAGCGCCGCCCCGAGCCCGAAGCCCTCCAGCACCTTGGGCGCGTCGGCCGCGTAGACGAGGACCACGCAGGAGGCACCGAGGAGCCCCAGCCCCACGGTGATCATGCCGACCACCCCGCCCGTACGGAAAGCGATCTTCATGGCTTTGTGCGAAACGGCGGTGAGATCCTTTTCCGGTTCGCCTTCCGCCGGAGTCGCCTCACGCGCGGCGGCCGCCACCCGGACATTGCTCCGCACGGCGAGTCGCATCCCGATGTATCCGGTGGCCGCCGAGAAAAGCGCACCCACCAGGAAGAACACCGAACGACCCGCGCGCTGGGACCAGTTGTCGGCCGGAAGCAGCAGGAGAAGGAAGAAGACCACGACGGCGAAGACGCCGACGGTGCGCAACTGCCGTGCCAGATAGGCGTTCGCGCCTTCCTGGACGGCGGCCGCGATCTCTTTCATCCGCTCGCTGCCCTCGCCCGCCGCCAGCACCTGCCTCACCAGCAGACGGGCGACGATCAGCGCGGCGACGGCGACGACCGCGACAACGATCACGATGACGCGATTGTCATCGGTGAGTACCGCGGAAGCCAGAGTGTCGGATGGGTCGGAAAGTGCGGAATACTGCGTCGGTTCTGCCAGTGATGTGGTGCCGGACCCCGCCATACGTCCTCCTTGACGCTCAGCGCTCAAGTCGTGGACGGATTGTAGGGAGAGGAACACGATCAAAACAGTGTGCGGTAAATACCATTGGCCTTCGTCCACCGAACGGCAATTGATCGGGTTCGCCCATTGATCCGAATGCAGTAATGGGCCCAACGCATTCATGAATGATCGCTGATAGCGCGTTCATGAAAAGAGGCCCTGCTCAGCAGGGCCTCATGGAAAATGGATCAGGGGCGGTCGTCGGCGCCCTCGGGGCGGCCGTCGGGCCGCGTCGGCGTCCGGTCCACCTCGGCGACGGCATCGGACGGATTCCCCGGGATCGCGTACCGCGGAGCGCCGCGGACCGGTCCCGGGCCTCCCGGGTCGCCCGGCGGGGCGCTCAGGGCAGGACGGTCGCGGGCGTCTTCGGCCAGCTCATCCGGATGACCCCGCCGTCGGCCCCGGACCTGACCTCCACGTCGTCGACGAGTCCGCTGATGACCGCCAGGCCCATCTCGTCCTCGCCATCGCCGTCGGCGTCCGGCTCGTCGAGCCCGCCGCCGGTGGCCGCGTCACGGCTTCCGGAACCACCGGACACGGATCCGTCGGCACCGGGACCGGGCACCTCGTCGCCGACCTCGATCGAGAAGGACTTCTCCTCCTCGATCAGGACGACCTTCACGGGGGCCGTGATGCCATGGCTGCGGTGCAGCCCCACCGCCCGGCTGCAGGCCTCCCCCACGGCGAGTCTGACCTCGTCGAGCACGGCTTCGTCGACTCCGGCCCGGCGCGCCACGGCGGCCGCCACGAGGCGGGCCGTCCTGACGTGTTCGGGCTGGGCGCTGAAGCGGAGTTCAACGGTGGCCATGCGATCCCCCTCGAACGTTCGTATGTCTGCGTCGGCGGGCCCCGGGAGCATCGCCCGGTTCGCCGCCCTGCCTGGGAGGCCCTGCCGTCCGGCCCGCGGCCCCTGCCGACGACTGCCGGCGGCCGACACGGGCCGGGCGCACCGCAACAGTGCCGGACCGACCGCCGCACCCACGAAGGAATGCGGCCGCAATCCGCCGATCGGGTGACGGGCGACCGGTGACGGGCGCTGACGAGCACCCTTCAGCGGGCGCACCGAACCCGCCCGCCGAGTGCCGGCACGCAGCCGTGCCCACCCGGCGGCCCGGTCGAAACGGCCGGTGTGCCGACCGCACCGCCGGACCGGCTCCACAGCCGGTCCGACCGCGAGCCGTGGGTCAGTCGGTCGCCGCCACGGCCTCGTCGACCGTGGTGTGGATCGGGAACACCTTGGTGAGACCGGTGATCCGGAAAATCTTGAGAATGCGCTCCTGGTTGCACACCAGGCGCAGCGAGCCCTCGTGCGCCCGCACGCGCTTCAGGCCGCCCACGAGCACGCCGAGACCGGTGGAGTCGAGGAAGTCGACGCCTTCCATGTCGACAACCAGGTGGTAGCTGCCGTCATTCACCAACTCGACCAACTGCTCGCGCAGCTTGGGCGCGGTATACACATCAATCTCGCCACCGACCTCGACGACCGTACGGTCGCCACCAGGGCCGGACACATTGCGAGTCGACAAGGACAGGTCCACGGATCCTCCAGCACCTTGCTATCGAGCGGTCGCCCCTCGGTCTCCCCGACGGAGTCAGGGGACGGATCGCCAGCCGCGATGGCATTCAATCACTTACGGGCAGCCATGCACGACGCCTTGGGACCATTGTCCGTCTCGCCAGTGACACACTCGGTGCCGATGGCCAAGAATCACCGCCCCAGTCGACCGCCCGGGAGCGCGGGCTCCAGCCCCTCTCCCGACACGGTCCTCGACCGGCTCGCCGCAGGGGCGGGCCGGTCCGCGCGCATCACTCATACGGAGCACTTGCCCCCGCGCGCGGGAACCCATGCCGTCTGGCCCGATCGCATCCGTCCGGAAGTGATCGCCGCGATTCAGGCGGCCGGAATCGGCCATCCGTGGGCCCACCAGGCACTCGCCGCCGAGCACGCCCTCGACGGCGAGTCCGTCGTGATCGCCACCGGCACCGCGTCGGGCAAGTCGCTCGCCTATCTGGCCCCGGTCCTGAGCACCCTCCTGGACGGCTCCGAGGCCCCCAACGGCCGGGGGACGACCGCCCTGTACCTCGCCCCCACCAAAGCCCTGGCGGCCGACCAGCGCCGTTCCGTCCGGGCGCTGGCGGCCCCGCTGGGCAACGGCGTCCGGCCCGCCGTCTACGACGGCGACACCCCGGTGGAAGAACGCGAATGGGTGCGTCAGTACGCCAACTACGTCCTGACCAACCCCGACATGCTGCACCGCGGGATACTCCCGTCCCACCCCCGCTGGTCCTCCTTCCTACGTGCCCTGCGCTACGTCGTCATCGACGAGTGCCACACCTACCGGGGAGTCTTCGGCTCGCACGTCGCCCAGGTCGTACGCCGGCTCCGCCGTCTGTGCGCCCGCTACGGCGCCGACCCGGTCTTCCTCCTCGCCTCCGCCACCTCCGCCGACCCCTCGGTCGCCGCGGGCCGCCTCACCGGCCTTCCCGTCACCGAGGTCGCCGACGACGCCTCCCCGCGCGGCGAGATGGTCTTCGCCCTGTGGGAGCCGCCCCTGACCGAGCTGCACGGCGAGAAGGGCGCACCCGTCCGGCGCACGGCCACGGCCGAGACCGCCGACCTGCTCACCGACCTGACCGTCCAGGGCGTGCGCTCCGTCGCCTTCGTGCGCTCGCGGCGCGGCGCCGAGCTGATCTCCGTCATCGCCAAGGAACGCCTCGCCGAGGTCGACCGCTCCCTCCCGGCCCGTGTCGCCGCCTATCGCGGGGGCTATCTCCCCGAGGAACGCCGCGCCCTGGAGCGCGCCCTGCACTCCGGGTCCCTCCTCGGCCTGGCCGCCACCACCGCCCTCGAACTCGGCATCGACGTGTCCGGCCTGGACGCCGTCGTCATCGCGGGATATCCCGGCACCAGGGCCTCCCTGTGGCAGCAGGCGGGACGCGCGGGGCGCTCGGGCCAGGGCGCGCTCGCCATCCTGGTGGCCCGCGACGACCCGCTGGACACCTTCCTGGTCCACCACCCCGAGGCCCTGTTCCAGCAGCCGGTGGAATCCACCGTCCTCGACCCCGACAACCCGTACGTCCTGGCCCCCCACCTGTGCGCCGCCGCCGCCGAGATGCCGCTCACCGAAGCCGATCTGGCGCTCTTCGGTCCCGCTTCGGCCGAGCTGATGCCGCAGCTGGAAGCCGCGAAGCTGCTCCGCAGACGGCCCGCCGGATGGCACTGGACCCGGCGCGAGCGCGCCTCCGACCTGACGGACATCCGCGGCGAGGGGGGCCGGCCCGTACAGATCGTCGAGGAGGGCACCGGCCGGCTGCTGGGCACCGTCGACGAGTCCGCCGCGCACACCGCCGTCCACGAGGGCGCAGTCCACCTCCACCAGGGCCGCACCTATCTGGTCCGGAAACTGGACCTCGAGGACTCGGTCGCCCTGGTGGAGGACGCCCAGCCGCCGTACTCGACGACCGCCCGCGACACCACCGCCATCACCGTCCTGGAGACCGACACCGAGGTCCCCTGGGGGGACGGACGGCTGTGCTACGGCTCCGTGGAGGTGACCAACCAGGTCGTCTCGTTCCTCCGCCGCAAGCTGATCACCGGCGAGGTGCTCGGCGAGACCAAACTGGACCTGCCGCCGCGCACGCTGCGCACCCGCGCCGTGTGGTGGACGGTCACCGAGGACCAGCTCGACGCGGCGCGGATCAATCCGGAGATCCTCGGCGGCGCGCTGCACGCCGCCGAGCACGCGTCGATCGGCATGCTGCCCCTCTTCGCCACCTGCGACCGCTGGGACATCGGCGGGGTGTCCGTGCCCCTGCACCCCGACACCCTGCTGCCGACCGTGTTCGTCTACGACGGCCACCCCGGAGGCGCGGGCTTCGCCGAACGCGCCTTCCACACCGCCCGCGAGTGGCTCACCGCGACACGGCAGGCCATCGCCTCCTGCGAGTGCGAGGCGGGCTGCCCCTCCTGCATCCAGTCCCCCAAGTGCGGCAACGGCAACGAGCCGCTGCACAAGCGCGGCGCCGTCCGCCTCCTCACCGAACTCCTCCGGCACGCGTGACGTCCCGGGCCCCCACCCGGCCGCCCCCGGGGGCCGCAGACCCCCGGGGCACCGGCCGCCCGTGGCCCGCAGTCCTCCGAGACGCCGCCCCGAAGAGTCGGCCGGGGCGGGGGCGCCCCACGCTGCCACCGGTTCCCCGGCGATCGGAGGCACAGCCGGTGGAGGCACGGCGGGCGTCTCCGACGCCGGACCCGCCCGGGACCTGACCTCGGGCGCGTAGGGGCCACGACGGACCCGGGCCGTCACATCCGCGATCTCCCCCTGGACGGCGCACCGCACCAGCTCGGCCCCCTGCGCCTCGGCGACCTCCCGGGCCGACCGGCAGGCGGGCTCGGCGCCCTCCAGGGCACGGTCGGCCGCCGCCAGCGCGGCCAGATCGGCGGCGCCCCCGGCCCGGTGCCGGGCCGCCACCGCCTCCCCCAGCGCCAGGACCACGGCGAACACCGCGCACAGCGCCACCGCCGTGACCGCGGCCCACACGGTCGCGACTCCCCGGTCCCGCCGCTCACCGCACGCCCCCGACCACCGCGACACCACGGGGCCGCTCGTCCGCTGCCGCCCGGTCATGAACTCCCCGAGCCGCGTCATGGCGCCGCCCCGACCGTGTCCTCGGCCGCGGCGACGGCCTCCGCGTCCAGCGTCACGGTGAGCGGACCGGGGCCGGGTGCCGGCGCCGCGACCCTGACCCGCCACAGGCCATCGGCCCGCACCACCTCGACCCGGGCCCGTCCGGGCGCGGCCGACAGGGCGGCCTCTCGTACCGCCGCCTCCGGTTCGGAACGGGCGGCCGCCCGCGCACCGGCCCGTGCCGCGTCCACACAGCGGATCTGCGCCGATGCCGCCATGAGTGCCCACAGAAGGGCCAGTGCGAAGAGGACCAGTACGGGAATCGCCATGGCCGCCTCCGCCGTCACCGCACCCCGGTCCCGGCGCCGCACGTCACCGCCGAAGGGGCCCTCCCGTGCGGACACCGCCGACCGGCATGCCGCGCTTCCCCCGACCGGCTCAGAACTTCGCATCGAGCGCGCCCTTCAGCAGCGCCTGCATCTGCGCCATCACCGGTGCGCTGGTCACCACCTTGTAGAGCACCGCGGCGAACGCACAGGCCGCGATCGTTCCGACGGCGTATTCCGATGTCGTCATTCCGCTGTCCGTCCGCATTCGCCGCGTCGTGGCTCGGACCCAGCACATGATCATCCGCATGATTTCAAACCCCCGTGAAACGTAGTTGTCCGTACGAATTGCTTCTGAATCGGCCCTTCAGGTCACCCCGTCCGGAGCAGCCCGCCCGCCAGTCCGACCACCACGGGCGCCACACCGACGGAAAGGAACGCCGGGAGGAAGCAGAGCCCGACCGGGCCGGTGATCAGCACGCCGGCCCGCTGGGCCCGCGCCAGGGCGGCGCTCGCCCGTTCGGCTCGCAGTGCCCCGGCCAGACGGGCGACCGGCTCCGCCGCGGGCGCACCAGTCGTTCCGGACCGCTCCAGACAGCGCGCCAGCGCCGATCCACCCGGTATCTCGCCGAACCGCCCCCAGGCGGCGACCGGATCGCTCCCGAGCCGGATCTCCGCCGCCGTACGGGCCAGCCGCGTCCCCACGGGCCCGCCGAGGGACGTACCGACCGCCTCGGCCGCCTCCCGAGGACCGGCCCCCGCGGAGATGCACGCGGCCAGCAGATCCGCCGCCATCGGCATCTGCCGCAGCGACTCGGCCGTTCTCGCCGCCCGCTCGGCCTCCGCCGAGGCCGCTTCCCCGTAGTGGGTGCGCTGCCATCGCCGGGCGCCCCAGGCGGCCAGCAGCCCAGCCGCCCATCCCGTGAGGCCACCCATCAGGAACCAGCCCGTCAGCACCACGCCCAGCAACACCGGCCACGACCCGAGACCCGAAGCCGCTCCCCGCCACCCCCTTCCACACGGCGCCAGGTTCATCGGCCGCGCGCGCCCCGCCTCCGGAGCCCCAGCGACTGCGACGGAGAACAGCGCCGCTCCCCGTCGCCGTACCCTGCGCCCGGTCCGGTGCCGGACCAGCACACGGGCCGACGCCGCACACATGCCCAGCAGCAGGGCCGCTGTCCCCACCCTGTGGACAACTTCGGCCGAAGCGACACCGCTCATGGCTCCTCCCCCGCCCGTACGATCCGTGCGGCCCACGCCAGGCCGAGCGCTTCGAGTGCTCCGCCCACCACCAGGCAGGCCAGTCCGACCGGATGGTGCAGCAGCACCCTCAGCGGGTCCGCCCCGAGCGCCGTTCCCAACGCGATGCCCACGACCGGCAGCAGCGCCAGCACCACGACGGTCGACCAGGCCCCGGTCAACTGGGCCCTCAGCTCCTCGCGTCCGCGCCGCTCCGCGCGCAACGCGCTCTCCAGCCGGTCCAGTCCGGCCGCGAGGCCCGCGCCGCCGTCCGCGGCCACCCGCCAGCAGGCGGCCACACCCACGAGCCCCTCCCGCCCGGGTTCGCGCGCGGCCTGGCCCAACGCGCCGGGGATGTCGCCCCCGAACCGCGCCGCGGCGAACACCCCGGACCATGACGCGTCCCCCGCACCGACCCCGCGCACGGCGGAAAGCAGGGCCCGCCCCGGCTCCGCGCCCGCTCTCAGCTCACCCACCACCGCGCCGCACAGGTCGACCACGACATCCGCCCGGCGTTCCCCCTCCCGGCGCAGCCTCCTTCCGCGCAGCCACCGCCGCACCACCGGAATCGCGACCACCCCCAGCACCACCGGCAACACAGACGCACCGCATACCGCCAGGGCCAGACCGATCGGCAGGCACACCCACTCCCGCCTTCCCGCCGACCACCCCAGGAGACGGCCACGCCCGCTCTCCCAGGTCTCCCGCACAGGGCTCCGCGCCCCGTCCGGACCGAACATCCCCCAGGCCCTGCGGCGTCCGCGGTTCCGACCCGAGGTCACCGCCCACGCCGCCGCACCCGCGCACAGCGCCGCCGCGTACACCGCCTCCGTCGGCGCGCCGCCGCTCATCCCTCACCTCCGATGAGGGATTCCAGCCGCTCCCAGCCGCGCTCCCGCTCGAAGCCGGACGCTCCCCAGCGCAGTGCCGGAACGGTCACCACCAGCCCGGCCATGTCGCGCTCCAGGACCTGGATCGCGGAGATCCTGCGCCGCCCCGCCCGGTCCCGTACGAGATGGACGACGACCGACAACGCCGCCGCCAACTGGCTGTGCAGCGCCGCCCTGTCCAGTCCTGCCGCCGTGCCCAGCGCCTCCAGACGGGCGGGAACGTGCTCGGCGGCATTCGCGTGGACCGTTCCGCAACCGCCCTCGTGGCCGGTGTTCAGAGCGGCCAGCAGTTCGGTGACCTCGGCACCTCGTACCTCTCCGACCACGAGCCTGTCGGGGCGCATCCGAAGGGCCTGGCGCACCAGGTCCCGGAGTGACACCCGTCCCGCACCCTCCTGGTTCGCGGGACGGGATTCGAGCCGCACCACGTGCGGGTGGTCGGGGCGGAGTTCCGCCGAGTCCTCGGCGAGGACGATCCGCTCCCGCTCCCCCACCGCGCCGAGCATGCTGGACAGGAGCGTGGTCTTCCCCGCGCCCGTGCCACCGCTGATCAGGTAGGAGACGCGGGCTTCCACCAACGCCCTCAGCACACGGTCGCCGCCCGGCGGCACGGTCCCGGCCCCGACCAGCTCGCGCAGCGAGAAGGCCTTGGGACGCACCACCCTGAGGGAGAGACACGTCGAGCCGACCGACACGGGCGGCAGCACGGCGTGCATACGGGTGCCGTCGGGCAGCCGGGCGTCCACCCAGGGCCGGGCGTCGTCCAGCCGGCGCCCGGCGACGGCCGCGAGCCGTTGGGCGAGTCGGCGGACCGCGGCCGCGTCGGCGAAGGTCACAGCGGTCAGTTCGAGCCCGCGCCCCCGGTCCACCCACACCCGGTCCGGGGCGGACACCAGCACGTCGGACACATCCGGGTCGGCGAGAAGGGGTTCGAGAAGCCCCGTGCCGACCAGCTCACCGCGCAACTCGTCCGCCGTACCCAGTACTTCGACGTCGCCGAGCAGCCTTCCCTGCGCACGCAGCGCGGCCGCCACACCCGCCGGAGTCGGTGCCGCACCACTCTGCGCCAGGCGCTGTCGCACCGCGTCCAGCAGCGCCTCGGTCATGACACGCCTCCCACGACGGAACCCCCGGCGCCCTCTCCGGCAAGTGCCCGGTCCCAGAAGGCCGAGCAGAACCGCGCCAACGGGCCACGGGCACCGGAACCGGGCGGGTCGCCCCTGTCCTGTTCGGCGAGCAGCCCCGGCTCGGTGGGAAGCTCTCCGGCGAGCGGGAGTCCCATCGCCCGCGCCACCCACTGCTCGTCGAGCCCGGACGCGTACGGTCCGCGCGTCACGACTCGGAGGTCGCCCAGCACCATTCCGGCCATCGACGCGACCCGCTTCGCCGCAGCGACCGCGCGCAGCTCTCCGGGCACGACCACGAGCCCGAGGTCGAGCTGCGCCAGGGCCTCGGCGGCCGATTCGTCGACCCGGCGCGGGAGGTCGACGACCACCACGCCTCCGAGCCTCCGCGCGGCGGCGAGGACCGCCTGCATGGCCTGCGGCGGAATCACCACCCAGTCGTCCCGGCCCCAGCTGAGCACCCGCAGCCCGTGCAGCGCGGGCAGCGCCTCCTCCAGGGCCCCACCGCCCACCCTCCCCTTGGAGTGCGCGAAGTCGGGCCAGCGCATCCCCTCGGCGCGCTCGCCGCCGAGCAGGACGTCGATGCCGCCGCCCAGCGGATCGCCGTCGATCAGCATCGTGCGGTGTCCGGCCCGCGCCGCGGTCACCGCGAGTGCGCAGGCCAGCGTGGAGGCACCGGCGCCACCGCGTCCGCCGATCACGCCGACGGTCAGCGCCGGACGACCGACGCCCTCGGCCGCGTTGGCGATCTGGTCGACCAGCCAGTTCTCCGCGTCCGGCAGGCGCAGCACGTACTCGGCGCCGATCTCGACGGCCCTGCGCCACACGTCCGGGCTGTCCTGGTCCCGCCCGACGAGCATCACGCCCCGCCTGCGGGAGGCGCCGCCGCACCGTGCCGCCGCGTCGTCCCCGACGAGCACCAAGGGCGCCTGCTCCCAGCCGCCCCGCCGGTCGGGCAGCGTGTGATGGACCTCGGGCTCGGCCCCGGCCGCCGCACACAACCGCAGCAGATCGTCGAGCAGGTCCACGTCCTCGGTCACGATCAGCGGGCCGCCCCTTCGCGGACCGGCGGCCGGCACACGATCCCGTGCACTGGATTCAGCCACGTTCTCCGCCCCCTTCTTCACTCACCTTCACCGCGGTTCACGGCGCTCCCGGAGTGTTCCGAGAACGGTGATTCCGGAACCCGTGGACTTCACGGGTGGAATCACCGTGCAGCGTTACGGAAAATCGTGTGGATCTTGCTCAAGAACTGTGGACAAGGCCGCCCTTGTGAATAACTCCGTAGCTCGAACCGGCGACTTCCGGAGAGCACCCCTTCCGCTACGCACCGTGACCGCGCATGCTGGTGCGAGTCGGGTGCGGGCATGGCCCGTCACGGGCGAGAAGGAGGAGAGATGCGCGAATCCGAGCGGCAGAACCGCGTCCGGACATGCGACGACCCCCGCCGGGGGGGAGAGCGGGGGTCGTCCCCACGGCCGACTCGGGGGGGGAGGAGTCGGACCGGGTTAGCACGGTCGCGAACGATCCGTGACTTCCATGGTGTACCCGAGCCCCTTCTCAGGCAAACCCACGCGCCGGGGTTTACGCCGAATGGCGGGCCCCTATGCTCTGCCTTGTGGAAAACCGCTTCTTGCCGCGCACAGCTGCCTTCTTCGACCTGGACAAGACGGTCATTGCGAAGTCTTCGACACTGACCTTCAGCAAGTCCTTCTACCAAGGCGGGCTGATCAACCGCCGCGCCGTACTGCGCACCGCGTACGCACAGTTCGTGTTCCTCGCCGGGGGCGCGGATCACGACCAGATGGAGCGGATGCGTGAATATCTGTCATCTCTCTGCAAGGGCTGGAACGTGCAGCAGGTGAAAGAAATTGTCGCCGAGACCCTGCACGACCTGATCGACCCGATCATCTACGACGAGGCCGCCACCCTGATCGAGGAGCACCACACCGCGGGACGCGACGTGGTGATCGTCTCGACCTCCGGTGCCGAGGTGGTCGAGCCGATCGGCGAGCTGCTGGGCGCCGACCGCGTCGTCGCCACCCGCATGGTCGTCGGTGACGACGGATGCTTCACCGGCGAGGTGGAGTACTACGCGTACGGCCCGACGAAAGCCGAGGCCATCCGGGCCCTGGCCGTGTCGGAGGGGTACGACCTCGACCGCTGCTACGCGTACAGCGACTCGGCCACCGATGTGCCGATGCTGGAGTCCGTCGGCCACCCGCACGCGGTCAACCCCGATCGGGCACTGCGCCGCGAGGCGACCCTGCGGGAGTGGCCGATCCTCGTCTTCGACCGCCCGGTCCGGCTCAAGCAGCGCCTGCCCGCCTTTTCGATGCCGCCCCGCCCCGCCCTCATGGCGGCCGCCGCCGTCGGTGCGGCGGCCCTCACGGCCGGGCTCGTCTGGTACACCGCGCGTCGCCGTGCCACCGCGTCCATCACCGCGTAATTCGATGCCTTTGAATTGAACCGACTCGTCCGTAATTGAACGCAAAAGTAAAGAAGTGCCGCCAGCACTTCCGATCACCCGGACCCTGGAGTACAAAGGACTCAACGGCCCGCGAGACCAAGGACATCCGCGAGGATGACCTGAGAACGCAGACAGGCCCCACGGACCGCGCATGAAAACCGGGCACCCACGCGACGTCGACCCGTCGATTACGGGCCAGCCGCACCAGGAGCGGGCAAAGACCCCGGCCTGATGGGCATATATCGAGGACGCTTGGTAACTGGGTGGACATGCCAGCGGCGGTACCGATTCCGGTACCGCCGCAACTCTTTCCCGGGCCGTCCGCGCCCTAGGCGGCGCCGCGCTGAAGCGCTTCGCAGACCGCGGTCGACTCCCGGACGCCCAGTTCCACCGACCGTCCGCAGTGCGCGATCCAGGCGGCCATCCCTTCCGGGGTCCCGGACAGATAGCCGTCGAAGGCCTTCACGTAGGCGGCCTTGCCCTGCTCGGCATGGCCGACCTCGGCGGGGCAGATCGACTTGGGATCCAGGCCGCTCCCGATCAGCACGATCCGCTCGGCGGTCCGGGCCACCAGCCCGTTGAAGGAACCGAAGGGGCGCAGGGCCAGCAGTTCCCCGTGGACCACGGCGGCCGTCACCAGGGCAGGTGCCGCACTCCCCGAAAGGATGAGCCCGCTGAGCCCCTCCAGCCGGCCGGCGACCTCCTCGGCATCCGGAAGCGGAGCCTCGACGAGCGGCTCGTCGACCGGCTCGCCGGCCAGCCGTGGCCGGCCGACCGAGTCGTCCGGCGCGGCGCCCCCGGCAGCGACCAGGTGCAGTCGCGCGAGAACACGCAGCGGGGACTGCCGCCAGACGGAGAGCAGCTGGCCCGCCTCGGCGGTCAGCCGCAGAGCCGCCCCGACCACCTGCGCGCCGTCGTCGCCACGGAAGTCCGTGCGTCGGCGCACCTCCTCCAGATTCCAGTCGGCACCGGAGAGCGCGGCCGATCCGCGGGCGCCCCGCAGGGCCGCCTCGGCCGTCACCTCGTTGCTGCGACGCCGCATGACACGGTGGCCGTAGACCCGGTCGACGGCCTTGCGCACGGAGTCCACCGCGTCGCTCACGCCCGGCAGGGCGCCCAGGGTGGCAAGCGGGTCCGAGGAAGTCGTACTCATAGGTAGCGAGGCTACGCGCCCCTTGCACACCCACCGGCCCGGAGTGGCCTTCTTCACGAACTTCGACAGCACACCGCAGTCATGCGACTACCCTAGGTGAACATGAAGATCGCTTTCGTAGGGAAGGGCGGCAGCGGGAAGACCACGCTGTCCTCGCTCTTCATCCGCCACCTTGCCGCCAATGAAGCCCATGTCGTCGCGGTGGACGCCGACATCAACCAGCACCTGGGGGCCGCACTCGGCCTCGACGAGGAGGAGTCGGCGGCGCTGCCCGCCATGGGGGCACAGCTGCCCCTGATCAAGGACTATCTCCGCGGCAGCAACCCGCGGATCGCCTCGGCCGAGACGATGATCAAGACGACCCCGCCCGGTGAGGGCTCCCGGCTGCTGCGCGTGGACGAGGACAACCCGATCTACGACGCCTGCGCCCGGACGGTGCGGCTCGACGACGGCGACATCCGGCTGATGGCCACGGGGCCCTTCACGGAGTCGGACCTGGGGGTGGCCTGCTACCACTCCAAGGTCGGCGCGGTGGAGCTCTGCCTGAACCACCTCGTGGACGGTCCGGAGGAGTACGTGGTGGTCGACATGACCGCCGGGTCGGACTCGTTCGCCTCCGGGATGTTCACCCGGTTCGACATGACGTTCCTCGTCGCCGAGCCGACCCGGAAGGGCGTGTCGGTCTACCGGCAGTACAAGGAGTACGCGCGGGACTACGGCGTGGCGCTGAAGGTCGTCGGGAACAAGGTCCAGGGCCCGGACGACCTGGAGTTCCTGCGCGACGAGGTCGGCGACGACCTGCTCGTGACCGTCGGCCACTCCGACTGGGTCCGGGCCATGGAGAAGGGCCGCCCCTCCCGCTTCGAGCTGCTGGAGGCGGACAACCGGATGGCGCTGCAGACCCTGCAGAACGCCGCGGAGGACTCGTACGAGCAGCGGGACTGGGAGCGCTACACGCGCCAGATGGTGCACTTCCACCTGAAGAACGCGGAGAGCTGGGGCAACGAGAAGACGGGCGCCGACCTCGCCGCCCAGGTGGACCCGGCCTTCGTGCTCGACGAGACGTCGGCACGGGCCGGGGCCGCGCTGCCCGCCTGAGCCGGAACAGGTGCCGGGCCTGTCCGCCCGCTGAACCGGAACGGATGCCGGACCTGTCCGCCCGCTCGCGGACGGGCCCGGCACCCGCGCGAACCCGGAGGTCCGCCGTACGCGTCCTAGCGGGCGGCCGGCTTACCGGGAGCGCCCCCGAGGAACGTCGACCAGCCGGCCGCCGGCGCCTGGCCGACCTTCAGGGTGCCGAGCTTCGCGAGGGTCGCGGGGTCCTGGGCGTCCAGCCAGTCCGCCAGCTGCCTGAAGGACACGCAGCGCACGCCTTCCTTGGTGCAGACGGTCCGGATCGTCTCCTCGACGGCCCGCATATAGGTGCCGCCGTTCCAGGACTCGAAGTGATTGCCGATGATCAGGGGCGCCCGGTTGCCGCCGTACGAGCGGTCGAAGGCCTGGATCAGGCCGTCCCGCATCTGGTTGCCCCAGTACTCGTGCTGGTCCGGGTCGCCCTGGGTCGTACCGGACTGGTTGAACATGAAGTTGTAGTCCATCGAGAGCGTCTCGAACGCGCGCCCCGGCACCGGCACGAGCTGCATCGAGAGGTCCCAGATGCCCCCCTTCTTCTTGGGCCAGACCTGGTCGTTGACGCCGCTGGAGTCGTAGCGGAAGCCCATGTCGCGCGCGGCGGCGACCATGTTCTTCTGCCCCTCCAGGCAGGGGGTCCGGCCGCCGACAAGTTCCTTGTCGTAGTCGAAGGGCAGGGCCTTCTCGTTCTTGAGCGACGGGTCGTTCGTCCTCCAGCTCTTCACGAAGGACTTGGCCTGGCTGATCTCGCTCTTCCACTCCTCGACGGACCAGGTGCCGACGCCTCCGTCGTTGCCGCAGAAGTGACCGTTGAAGTGGGTGCCGATCTCGTTGCCGTCCAGCCAGGCGCCCCGGACCTGGGCGAGGGTGTCGCGGATGCCCTTGGTGTCGTTGAACCCGATGTCGGAACTGCCGGCGTTGTGCTTGGGCGGGTCGTAGAGCGCGCGCTTCGCCTCCGGCAGCAGGTACACCCCGCTGAGGAAGTACGTCATGGTCGCGTCGTACTTCTTCCCCACCTCGCGGAAGTGCGAGAACAGTCGCTGGCTGTCCTCACCGGCGCCGTCCCAGGAGAACACCACGAACTGCGGGGGCTTCTGACCGGGCATCAAGCGCTTGACGGCCGGTTGCTTCGGCTGGATGCCGGTGAAGGCGGTGGAGCCGTCGCCGATGGCGCGGAACACGCTCTTGGGCGCGGCCCCCTCGGCCTTCTCCTTCACACCGGCGGCCCCCTTGGCCACGCCGGAGGAAGCGTCCCGGTCGGCCCCCGCCCCGGAGCATCCGGCGGCGCCCGCGACCAGCGCGACGGTCATGACACCCAAGGCGATCCTCTTCGCGGCGGCCATCATCCGCCCACCCTCTTCCTCGCAGTAATCGTGTGCGCGAACGCGCCGACATGGCGCGGTCAAAGTCGCACGCACTGCACAGAAATTCGGGCGACAGGCCGTACGAAAAGATACTTATTCACTTGAATGGGTGCTTAGATAGCCTGTTTGACCGTAATCCTGGACACACATCTTTACTCTCCATTACGATCTGTTTACTGAGAGTTGAGATATCCCGCCGCTGCACGCCGTGACCCACGGCCGCGTCCCCACGTTCCGCGACCGCGCTGCCCCGGAGGAGACGGGAAACATGTCTGCCTGCGTCCCCACTCGTCATGACCACGCATCCCGGAGTTCACGACCACCCCGGTCGTCGGGAGTGAAGCGACCACACAGCCCTCCGCCGCACCGCGGCGGACGATTCCGCGTCACGGGCTCCGACCTGTCCGCATCGATCACCGTCTTCCTGCTCGCCATCCCCATGTCCTTGGGTCTGGCCGTCGCCATGGACGCGCCTTTGGAAGCAGGCCTCATCTCCGCCGCCGTCGGCGGCATCGTCGCCGGGCTGCTCGGCGGCACCCCCCTCCAGGTGTCCGGCCCCTCGGCCGGACTCACCGTGGTGACCGCCGAGTTCATCCAGCTCTACGGCTGGCGCACCACCTGCGCCATCACCATCGGCGCCGGTCTGCTGCAGATCCTGCTCGGCTCACTGCGCACCGCGCGTAACGCGCTCGCCGTCAGCCCGGCCATCGTCCACGGCACGCTCGCCGGTATCGGCGTGGCGATCGCACTCGCTCAGCTGCACATCGTGCTCGGCGGATCACCGCACAGCTCGGCGGTCTCCAACGCCCTTCATCTCCCCGAGCAGTTGGCCCGCACCGGCCTCGCGGCCCCCTCGATCGGCGCGCTCACCATCGCCGTCCTGGTGCTGTGGCCCCGGATCCCCGGCCGACCCGGACGGATCGTGCGGCGCCTCCCGGCCGCCCTGGCCTCGGTGGCGCTCGCCACCGCCGTGGCCGCGCTGGCCGCGCCCTCGATCGCCCGGGTGGACCTGCCGTCCTGGCGTTCGCACGCGCTTCCCGAAATCCCGCAGGGGCCCGTGCTCGGCCTGGCCACCGCCGTCTTCACGATGATGCTGGTGGCCAGTCTGGAGTCCCTGCTGGCAGCCGTCGCGGTGGACAAACTCTCCGCCGAACGGAACCGGGACCACACCGCCCCCTCGACGACCGACACGACCGACACAACCAACGCGACGGGCACGATCAACGCGGCCGGCACGACCGCCGAGGCCGCCACCGCGCCCCTCGCCGCGCCGTCGATCATGCCCCCGATCAGACGCTCCGACCTCGACCGGGAGCTCCGTGCGCAGGGCGTCGCCAACATCGTGTCGGGCGGACTGGGCGGACTCGCGGTCTCCGGTGGCGCGGTGCGCAGTTCGGCGAACGTGCGGGCCGGGGCGACCGGCCGGGCGTCCACCGTGCTGCACGGCGTCTGGGTGCTGGTCGCGACGGGTCTGCTGGTCACGGCGCTGGAGTGGATCCCGCTGGCCGCGCTCGGCGCACTCGTGATGGTGGTCGGCGTGCAGATGGTGAACCTCGCGCACATCCGAAAGGTGCACAAGCACCGGGAGTTCCTGGTGTACGGCGCGACGATCAGCGGCGTCCTGCTCTTCGGTGTCCTCAAGGGGGTGGCCATCGGAGGAGCCGTGGCGGTCGCGATGGCGTTGCACCGGCTGGGCCGGACCCGGCTCAGCGTCTCCGAGCGGGACGGCCGGTATCTGGTGGTCATCAGCGGGCAGTTGACCTTCCTGGCGGTGCCCCGGCTGAGCCGGACCCTCGGCCAGGTGCCCCAGGACGCCTCCGTGACCGTCGAGTTGGACGGGTTCTTCATGGACCACGCGGCGTACGAGATGATCCAGGACTGGAGCAACGCCCATGCCGCTCATGGCGGCCGGGTCATGTTCGGCGGCAGGTCCGGGGGACGGATGGCGGAGCCGGCCGCCGCGGCGCACTCCTGTTGCCGTCCCTGGACTCCCTGGCGCAACCACCACTGCCACGACCGGCCCGAGCACGTCCCAATCACCGGTGCCGCCATGCTCCAGGACGCCGGGGCGCCTCTCCCCGCCCACACGGGTGCGGCGTCGGAGCCGTCCCCGGTCCACGCCGCGGCCACGGCGTCGGATCCGGTCCGGGGCACCACACCGAGTCCGGCCACCGGTCCGGGCCCGAATCCGGATTCCGGGCCGGCTTCCACGGCGGACGCCGCGACGGCCCCCGCGACGGACTTCGTTCCGGACCACGCGGCACCCTCCGCACACCCGCACGGGGGCCATCGGCTGGCGAGCGGGCTGAGTTCCTTCCAGCGCAACACGGCTCCGCTGGTCCGTGAGGAGCTGGCACGGCTCGCCCGGGAGGGGCAGCGGCCGTCGCAGCTCTTCATCACGTGTGCGGACTCGCGGCTCGTGACGAGCATGATCACGGCGAGCGGGCCCGGTGACCTGTTCACCGTGCGCAATATCGGCAACCTCGTGCCGACGCCCGGGTCCGAGGAGGGCGACCACTCGGTCGGCGCGGCCATCGAGTACGCCGTGGATGTGCTGGGCGTCGAGTCGATCACCATCTGCGGGCATTCGGGCTGCGGAGCGATGAACGCACTGCTCGACAGCAGAGCACCCTCGGACGGCACCCCGGACACCCCGGGCTCCCCGGACACCCCAGGCTCCCCGGCCGTCGCCGAGACCTCGCTCCGGCGCTGGCTCCGGCACGGGTTCCCGAGTCTGGAGCGGGTGGCGTCGGCGGACGGCCACCGGGCGCGGATCTCGTCGCGGACGTCGGCCGACGAGCTGGAGCAGCTCTGCCTCACCAATGTGGTCCAGCAGCTCGACCATCTGCGGGCCCATCCGTCGGTGGCGCGGCGCCTGACCGCCGGTGCCCTGCAGCTCCACGGCATGTACTTCCACGTGGCCGAGGCGCAGTCGTATCTGCTGGCCGAGTACGACGGTGGGGGCACGGGTGGCACAGGGGCCGAAAGCGGGGACGGCCGGGACGGCGAGAGGCGGATTCCGGTGTTCGCACCGATCGCCCCGGCCGATCCGGACGGCTCTCCCACCGGCCCCGGCCTCCTGTCCGCACCGACCCGTCCCACCGGCTCCGGCCATCCCACCGCCCCCGGTCGTCCCGATGACCCCGACCGTCCCGACGATCCCGACCGTCCGTCCGGCGCCGTCGCTTCGGGGGACTCCACCCGTCCGGCCGGATGGGCCGATCCGGCTGGTCCGGCCGAGTTGGCCCACAGCGGCGCCTGAACCGGATGCGTACCGGGTCCGTGAGACCTTGTGGTCCCGTTTCCGCGACATCCCGTCACCGCACGTCACGTTCCCGTCACCACCGGGACGCCGTGCGGGGCGGCAGCACCCCCGGTGTCACCCCACCCCGGTGACACCGCACCGCCTCGTCGCGGAAGCGGGGCCCGTGCCTCCATACACGAGAACACAGGTCTAAACCAATTCCCGGCAGACACTTGTCACCCGGCTCTTGGACTGATGAGCTATGCCCGGGACACAACGGACACCCTGGGAATGGGAGATGTCGTGAGCAACGAAAGCCTGGCCAATCTGCTCAAAGAGGAGCGGCGGTTCGCACCGCCTGCCGATCTGGCCGCGAACGCCAACGTCACCGCGGAGGCGTACGAGCAGGCCGAGGCGGACCGGCTGGGCTTCTGGGCCGAGCAGGCCCGCCGCCTGACCTGGGCCACCGAGCCGACCGAGACGCTCGACTGGAGCAACCCCCCGTTCGCGAAGTGGTTCGCGGACGGCGAGCTGAACGTCGCGTACAACTGCGTGGACCGCCACGTCGAGGCCGGCAACGGCGACCGGGTCGCCATCCACTTCGAGGGCGAGCCCGGCGACAGCCGCGCCATCACCTACGCGGAGCTGAAGGACGAGGTCTCCCGCGCCGCCAACGCCCTCACCGAGCTGGGTGTCGGCAAGGGCGACCGGGTCGCCGTCTACCTGCCGATGATCCCCGAGGCCGCCGTGGCCATGCTGGCCTGTGCCCGCATCGGCGCCGCGCACTCGGTCGTCTTCGGCGGCTTCTCCGCCGACGCCATCGCGGCCCGTATCCAGGACGCGGACGCCAAGGTCGTCATCACGGCCGACGGCGGTTACCGCCGCGGCAAGCCGTCCGCGCTCAAGCCGGCGGTCGACGACGCCGTCTCCCGTATCGAGAGCGTCGAGCACGTTCTCGTGGTGCGGCGCACGGGCCAGGACACGGCGTGGACCGAGGGCCGCGACGTCTGGTGGCACGAGATCACCGCCCGCCAGTCCGCCGAGCACACCCCCGAAGCGTTCGAGGCCGAGCAGCCGCTCTTCATCCTGTACACCTCGGGCACCACCGGGAAGCCGAAGGGCATCCTGCACACCTCCGGCGGCTACCTCACGCAGGCCGCGTACACGCACCACGCGGTCTTCGACCTGAAGCCCGAGACCGACGTCTACTGGTGCACCGCGGACATCGGCTGGGTGACCGGCCACTCGTACATCGTCTACGGCCCGCTGGCCAACGGCGCGACCCAGGTCATGTACGAGGGCACGCCCGACTCCCCGCACCAGGGGCGTTTCTGGGAGATCGTCCAGAAGTACGGGGTCACGATCCTGTACACGGCGCCGACGGCGATCCGTACGTTCATGAAGTGGGGCGACGACATCCCCGCCAAGTTCGACCTGTCGTCGCTGCGCGTGCTCGGGTCGGTCGGTGAGCCGATCAACCCCGAGGCCTGGATGTGGTACCGGAAGCACATCGGTGCCGACAAGTGCCCGATCGTGGACACCTGGTGGCAGACCGAGACGGGCGCGATGATGATCTCGCCGCTGCCCGGCGTCACGGAGACCAAGCCGGGAAGCGCGCAGCGCGCCCTGCCGGGCATCTCCGCCACGGTCGTCGACGACGAGGCCAACGAGGTTCCGAACGGCGGGGGCGGCTACCTCGTCCTCACCGAGCCGTGGCCGTCCATGCTGCGCACCATCTGGCGCGACGACCAGCGCTTCCTCGACACGTACTGGTCGCGCTTCGAGGGCAAGTACTTCGCGGGCGACGGCGCGAAGAAGGACGAGGACGGCGACGTCTGGCTGCTCGGCCGGGTCGACGACGTCATGCTCGTCTCCGGTCACAACATCTCGACGACCGAGGTCGAGTCGGCGCTCGTCTCGCACCCGTCGGTCGCCGAGGCCGCCGTGGTCGGCGCCGCCGACGAGACGACCGGTCAGGCCATCGTCGCGTTCGTGATCCTGCGGGGGTCCGCGACCGCCTCCGACGAGCTGGTCGCGGAGCTGCGCAACCACGTGGGCGCGACGCTCGGTCCGATCGCCAAGCCGAAGCGCATCATGCCGGTGGCGGAGCTGCCGAAGACCCGCTCCGGCAAGATCATGCGCCGCCTGCTCCGCGATGTCGCGGAGAACCGGGCCCTGGGTGATGTCACCACCCTGACGGACTCCTCCGTCATGGACCTGATCCAGAGCCAGCTCCCCTCGGCCCCCTCGGAGGACTGAGACCGCGCACGACCTGCGGAAGGGCATCCGGCGACGCGCCGGATGCCCTTCCGGCGTCTAGGGTGAAACGCATCGGTCACAACCCCGCGCACCCCGGGTACAGTGGCAGCTGATCAATAAAACGATAAGAAATCTCCACAGGGTGTGCCGGGAAGTCTGGTCGGCGAGTGCATCAGCCGTGCCGTCGCTGCCGTCCCGACCCGGAGGTTCCACCCCGTGGCCACGCCCACCCCCGCACCCCCCTCCCCCCGTCGCACCGTTCTCGGTCTCCTTCCGCTTCCCGAGCGGAACTACCTCGCCGAGGCCCTGCGCACGGAGACGGTCGGCGGAATGATCCTGCTGGTCGCCGCCGTGGCCGCACTGATCTGGGCGAACACCTTCGGATCGAGCTACTCGTCCGTCAGCCACTTCCACTTCGGCCCCGCGTCGCTCGGCCTCAACCTCTCCGTGGCGCACTGGGCGGCCGACGGGCTGCTCTCGGTCTTCTTCTTCGTCGCGGGCGTCGAGCTCAAGCGCGAACTGGTCGCGGGTGAACTGCGCGACCCCCGTGCCGCCGCGCTCCCGGTCGTGGCCGCGCTCTGCGGCATGGCCATGCCTGCCGTCGTCTACTCGCTGGTGAACCTCGTGGGCGGCGGTTCGCTGGACGGCTGGGCCGTCCCCACCGCCACCGACATCGCCTTCGCGCTGGCCGTGCTCGCCGTCATCGGCACCTCGCTGCCGTCCGCGCTGCGCGCCTTCCTGCTGACGCTCGCCGTGGTGGACGACCTCTTCGCCATCCTGATCATCGCGATGTTCTTCACGGAGGACATCAACTTCCTGGCGCTGATCGGTGCCTTCGCCGGTCTGGCGGTCTTCTGGCTCCTGCTGCGGCTGGGCGTGCGCGGCTGGTACGTGTACGTGCCGCTCGCCCTGGTGATCTGGGGGCTGATGTACAACAGCGGCGTCCACGCCACCATCGCGGGCGTCGCCATGGGGCTGATGCTGCGCTGCACCCGCCGCACGGGCGAGCAGGAGTCGCCCGGCGAGCGCATCGAACACCTGGTCCGCCCGCTCTCGGCGGGGCTCGCCGTGCCGCTGTTCGCCCTGTTCTCGGCCGGGGTCTCCCTCTCCGGCGGCGCGCTGGGCGGGGTGTTCCACCGGCCGGAGACGCTCGGTGTGGTGCTGGGGCTGGTCGTCGGCAAGGCGGTGGGCATCTTCGGCGGTACGTGGCTGACCACCCGGTTCACCAGGGCGGAGCTGAACAAGGAGCTGGCCTGGGCGGACGTCTTCGCGGTCTCCGCACTCGCCGGGATCGGCTTCACCGTCTCCCTGCTGATCGGCGAACTGGCCTTCGCCGGCGCCGACGACATGATCAACGAGATCAAGGCCTCGGTGCTGATCGGCTCGCTCATCGCCGCCGTGGTCTCCGGTGTACTGCTCAAATTGCGGGTACGCAGATACCGGGCGCTGTACGACGCCGAGGAGCTCGACGAGGACGCGTCCGGGGTGCCCGACGTCTACGAGCAGGACGATCCGGAGTACCACCTGCGGATGGCCGCGCTCTACGAGAAGAAGGCGGCGGAGCACCGCCGCCTTGCCGAACTGGCGGGGGCAGCGAGCAACAAGCCGGACAGTCCGGCATGATCTGACATCGGATGCGTTGAACAGGAGAGGGAGTCAGGGATGAGCGACCCCGGCAATTTCGCGGGCGGCACCGATCGCAGTCTCGGTCAGCTGGTCGCCTCGGCGACGGCCGAGCTGTCGGCACTGGTGCACGACGAGATCGCCCTGGCCAAGGCCGAGGTGCGACAGGACGTCAAGCGCGGCGTCATGGGCAGCGTGGCGTTCATCGTCACCGGCGTGCTGATCCTCTTCTCCATCCCGGTGCTGAGCTTCGCGGCCGCGTACGGGATCCACAATCTGGGGCTGGGCCTCGCCTGGTCGTTCCTGATCGTGGGCGGCGCGTTCATCCTGCTGGGAATCCTGCTGGCGCTCTTCGGCTACGCCAAGTTCCGCAAGGTCAAGCCGCCGGAGAAGTCCATCGCCTCGGCCAAGCAGACCGCGGCCGTGCTCCAGGGCGTCAAGCCGCACCCCCGTCCGGGCGTGGGCGCCGACGCGATCCTTCCGGCGGCCGGCAGCACACGGTCGGACAAGGCCATCGAGAACCACCCGGTCCAGGACAAGGCGTCGGTTGTGGCACGCTCGACCACATGACGGTCCCCCATTCCAGCGCGTCCGGCCCCGCGGATCCGGACGGCCGGGCGGGTCACGGGAAGCCCGCCGCACCGGCGGCCCCCGCCCCCGTACCGGCTCCCGCCCCCGCCCCCGGCGGCTCCCCGGCGCCCGCGGGCCCGGCCGGCGGCCCCGTGCGCATCGACGGTCCCTGGACGCACCGGGACGTCGCGGCCAACGGCGCGCGCTTCCACATCGCCGAAATGGGTGAAGGACCGCTGGTTCTCCTCCTGCACGGCTTCCCGCAGTTCTGGTGGACCTGGCGCCACCAGCTTCCCGCCCTCGCGGACGCGGGGTTCCGGGCCGTGGCGATGGACCTGCGCGGCGTGGGCGGCAGCGACCGCACGCCGCGCGGTTACGACCCCGCCAATCTGGCCCTCGACATCACCGGCGTCGTCCGTTCCCTCGGCGAACCGGACGCGGCGCTCGTCGGCCACGACATGGGCGGCTATCTGGCCTGGACGGCCGCCGTCATGCGGCCCAAGCTGGTGCGCCGGCTGGTTGTCTCCTCGATGCCCCATCCCCGGCGCTGGCGCTCCTCGATGCTCTCGGACGTCGCCCAGACCCGGGCCGGCTCGTACATCTGGGGCTTCCAGCGCCCCTGGGTCCCGGAGCGTCAGCTCGTGGCGGACGACGCCGCGCTGGTCGGCCGGCTGATCCGCGACTGGGCGGGGCCGGGCACGGCGCACTTCCCCGACGAGGCGGCCCTCGACGTCTACCGGCGTGCGATGGCCATTCCGTCGACGGCGCACTGTTCGATCGAGCCGTACCGCTGGATGGTGCGGTCGCTGGCCCGTCCGGACGGCTTCCAGTTCAACCGCCGGATGAAGCGGCCGGTGCGGGTGCCGACCCTGCATCTGCACGGTTCGCTGGATCCGGCGGTCCGCACCCGCAGTTCGGCCGGGTCCGGCGAGTACGTCGAGGCACCGTACCGGTGGCGACTTTTCGACGGTCTGGGGCACTTCCCCCACGAGGAGGACCCGGCCGGGTTCTCGGCGGAACTCATCAACTGGCTCAAGGATTCCGAGCCCGACCGCTGACCGAAGGGCACACACGTCCTACGAACAGCCACTTGCCCGGCGCATAGGCCAATTGGCTGGCGGATGGGGGGTTACCGACCATGAGCCACGGGCAGACGTCCGGGTATGGGCTGGACGCACGACTTCGGTGACGCAGCACGCAATCGTCGCTCGACCGCCACGGCGGTAACGGGCACTCATGAGGGGGACGGCCCGCAGGGCCGGGTGCGCACTATGCATGTTCTGCATGATCCCCGGCTCGGCATTCCGCGCATTCTCCGCCGCCGGGCCCGCTGGGTCTCCGCGCGGCTCCGCCACCCACGGGGCTGACCCGACGAACACCCACCCGGCTGCCGCGTGAACAACGCCGCGGGGCACTGCGCCTAGAGCGCGCAGCTCTCGCTGTCGACCTGCTGGTTGGCGGTGCGGCCCCGCGCGATGTCCTCGCGGATCTCGTCGGCGGTGAGGGCGTAGCCCGTGTCGGGATCGTCGAGCGACTTGGCGAAGACGACGCCGTACACCTTGCCGTCCGGCGTCAGCAGGGGGCCGCCGGAGTTGCCCTGACGGACCGTCGTGTAGAGCGAGTACACATCGCGGCGGACGGTCCCCCGGTGGTAGATGTCGGGCCCCGAGGCGTCGATGCGGGCCCGGACCCGGGCGGAGCGCACGTCGTACGAGCCGTTCTCCGGGAAGCCCGCGACGATCGCGCTGTTGCCGGTGGTGGCGTCGTGGTCGGTGTCGGTGAACCGGAGCGGCGTGGCGTCGAGGTCCGGTACGTCGAGTACGGCGATGTCGCGCCGCCAGTCGTAGAGGACGACCTTCGCGTCGTACAGCCGTCCCTGGCCGCCGATCTGCACGGTCGGCTCGTCGACACCGCCGACGACATGGGCGTTGGTCATGACGCGGCGGTCGGCGAAGACGAATCCGGTGCCTTCGAGGACCTTGCCGCAGCCCGGGGCCGTGCCGACGACCTTGACGATGGAGCGTTTGGCGCGGGCCGCGACGGGGCTGTTGACGAGCGCCGGGTCGGGGGCGCGGACCTCGGTGATCGGCTCGTTGGCGAAGGGGCTGAAGACCTGCGGGAATCCGTTCTGCGCGAGGACCGAGGAGAAGTCCGTGAACCAGGTGGAGGCCTGGGGCGGCATCACCCGGGAGACGCCGAGCAGGACGGAGGAGTTGCGGACCTCCTTGCCGAGCGTCGGCAGTGAGGTTCCGGCCAGCGCGGACCCGATCAGCCAGGCCACCAGCAGCATCGCGACGACGTTGACCAGGGCGCCGCCCGTCGCGTCGAGGGCGCGCGCGGGCGACCAGGTGATGTAGCGGCGGAGCTTGTTGCCGAGGTGGGTGGTGAAGGCCTGGCCCACCGAGGCGCACACGATCACGATGACGACGGCGGCGATCGCGGCGCTCGACGAGACCTCCGAGCCGTCCGTGAGCTGGTCCCACAGGACCGGCAGCAGATAGACGGCGACGAGACCGCCGCCCAGGAACCCGATCACCGACAGAATGCCGACGACGAACCCCTGGCGGTAACCGATGACCGCGAACCACACGGCTCCGGCCAGCAGCAGGATGTCCAGCACGTTCACCGTCTATTGCCTCGCAGATTCGTCACCGGGCGCATACGTGTCCCCGCGTCCGGGACGGGCCCGGAGCGGCGGGGCACGGAGTCAGCCTGTCATGCGCGCCAGTCGAGCGGCACCTGCTTGGCCCTGTCCCAGGGGCGCTCCCAGCCCGCGAAGTGCAGAATCCGGTCGATCACCCCGGCCGTGAACCCCCATACGAGTGCGGATTCGACCAGAAATGCCGGTCCCCGGTGACCGCTGGGGTGAAGTGTCGTCACTCGATTGGCCGGATCCGTGAGATCCGCCACGGGCACGGTGAACACCCGGGCGGTCTCGCCGGGGTCGACGACCCCGACCGGGCTGGGCGTGCGCCACCAGCCGAGGACGGGCGTCACCACGAAGCCGCTCACGGGGATGTAGAGCCGGGGCAGCACACCGAAGAGCTGCACCCCGCCCGGATCGAGCCCTGTCTCCTCCTCGGCCTCGCGCAGCGCGGCACGCAGCGGCCCGGTCGTCGTCGGATCGCCGTCGCCCGGGTCCAGGGAACCGCCGGGGAAGGAGGGCTGCCCGGGGTGCGAGCGCAGGCTGCCGGCGCGCTCCATGAGCAGCAGCTCCGGCCCGCTCGCGCCCTCGCCGAACAGGACCAGCACCGCGGACTGCCGGCCCGCACCGCTCTCGGGGGGCAGGAAACGGCTGAGCTGCTGGGGGCGGACGGTCCGCGCCGCCTGCTCGACGGGGGCCAGCCAGCCGGGGAGACCGTCGGTGGTGAGGTCGACGGCGGCGTCCACGGCGGCGGCGGTCTCCATGGCCGCAGCGGTTTCGGGCGCGGGAGACGAACCGGGGGCGGAACCGCCGGCGGCGCTCCGTCCCGCCGTGGTCTCCGCGTCCGCGTCCGTGCGGTGTTCATGCGTCTTCATAGGCACCCCTCGTCTCACAACGCCTGTCGTCACGCATTTCGTTCCTGGGCGGTGTGCCGTCTCAGTCGCCGTCCGGGCCCGCCGCGGCCGTGCCCGGATAGTGCGCCGGAGGCTTCAGCCGCTGGCCCGGCCGGCCGCCCATCTCGTACTTCAGGAGCTTCCTGGCCTTCTCGGGGTCCGTCTCGCCCTCGCCGTACGCCGGGCAGAGCGGGGCGACCGGGCAGGCGCCGCAGGCGGGCCTGCGGGCGTGGCAGACGCGGCGGCCGTGGAAGATGATGCGGTGCGAGAGCATCGTCCACTCGCTCTTCGGGAAGATCGCCGCGATGTCCGCCTCGACCTTCTCCGGGTCCTCCTGGTCGGTCCACTTCCAGCGCCGTACGAGCCGTCCGAAGTGCGTGTCCACAGTCAGACCCGGGACGTCGAACGCGTTGCCGAGAACGACATTGGCCGTCTTGCGGCCCACCCCGGGCAGGGTCACGAGATCGTCCAGCCTGCCCGGCACCTCGCCGTCGAAACGGTCCCGGAGCGCCGTGGCGAGCCCTATCAGCGACTTGGTCTTGGCCCGGAAGAACCCGGTCGGCCGAATGATCTCTTCCATTTCCTCCGGCACGGCCATGGCCATGTCCTCCGGAGTGGGGTACTTCGCGAAGAGCGCCGGGGTCGTCTGGTTCACCCGCAGGTCGGTCGTCTGCGCCGACAGCACGGTGGCCACCAGCAGTTCGAAGGGGTTCTCGAAGTCCAGCTCGGGGTGCGCGTAGGGATACGTCTCCGCCAGGACGCGGTTGATCTTCCGCGCCCGCCGCACCATCGCCAGGCGCGTCTCCGGCTTCCAGGGCTTGACGCCCGCCGCCCCGGCGGCGGTCTTCCCCGCGGCCGCCGTCTTCCGGACCGCCGCCTTCTTGGCCGTCGTCTTCGCGGCCGTCGTCTTCTTCGCCGTCGTCGTCTTCTTGGCCGCCGTCTTCTTCGCCGCCGGTTCGCCCGTGCCCGTGGCCTTGCGGACCTTGCTCTCTGCCATGACCGAAGGCTACGCCGGACGGGCGAGCCGACGGGGACGGTACGCGTACGAACAGGGCGCGCGGCTCCGGGACATGCCGGGAGCGCCGGCCCGTTGGCGTACGGCCCGGCGCTCTCCGGTCGGCGGGGTCACCCGGAGGTGCGGGATCACCCGAGAGGGGCGGGTTCACCGGCGGGCCGGGCGTCGGCGGCCGGGGCCGGGGTCCGCAGGGTGAGGAGGGAGGCGAGGGCCCCCGCCAGGGCGAGGAGCGCCGCCCCCAGGAAGGCGGCGGAGAATCCGTCCGTGAGCGCCTGCGGGTCGTCGAGCCGGCCGGCGCCGTTGGCGGCGGCGACCGCGGTCATCGCGGCCAGGCCGAGCGCCGAACCGACCTGGTAGCTGGTGTTGACGATGCCGGAGGCGAGGCCGCCCTCCGTGGGGTCGGGGATGGCGAGCGCGGTGCCCAGGGAGGGGATGAAGGCGAGCGACATGCCGACCGCGGCGAGCAGCGAGGCGGGCAGGACGTCCACGGCGAAGCTGCCGTCGGGCCGGACGAACGAGAGCCAGACCATCCCGGCCGCCAGGGCGAGCAGACCGGTCACGATGAGCGGCTTGGGGCCGAAGCGGGCGATCAGCCGGGGTGCGAGCACGATCATCATCAGCATGATGGCCGCGGTCATCGGCAGCAGCGCGGCGCCCGAGGCGAAGGCTTCGAGGCCCAGCACCTGCTGGAGGTAGAGGTTCAGGAAGAACCACATCGGGATCCACGCGGCGGCCATCAGCAGCTGGGCGAGGTTGGCGCCGGCCAGGTTCGGGCTGCGCCAGATGCCGAGCCGCATCAGCGGTGCGCGGCGGCGGGCCTGGAGCCCGACGAACGCGGCGATCAGCAGCAGCCCCGCGCCCAGCACCAGCCAGGTGCGAGCCGCGTCCCAGCCGGTCTCCGGGGCCCGGACGACCGCGTAGACGGAGACGGCCAGACCGAGGGTGACGGTGACCGCGCCGAGCCAGTCCACCGAGCCGCGGCGGGCGGCGCCGTCCGGCATGACGCCCGGGGTGGCGAGCAGAACGGCGAGCGCGACCGGGATGTTGATCCAGAAGACCCACTCCCAGCTGGCGTACTGCGTGATCAGGCCGCCGAGGAAGACGCCCGCGGTGCCGCCGGCCGGTGCGGCGGCCCCGTACAGGGCGAACGCCTTGGTGAGTTCCCTCGGACGCCCGCCGAACAGGGTCATCAGCAGGGTGAGCGCCGCGGGGGCGATCAGCGCGGAGCCGGCGCCCTGGACGGCCCGGCCGGTGAGTTCGACCCAGGCCTCGCCGGCCAGCCCCGCGACCGCCGAACCGGCGGCGAGGACCGCCCAGCCGGTGACGAACAGCCGCTTGGCACCGAACACGTCGGAGAGCTTGCCGCCGAGCAGCAGCAGCCCGCCGAAGGCCACGACATAGGCGTTGAAGACCCAGGACAGGTCCTCCTGGGAGAAGCCGAGCGCCGACTGCATCTCGGGGAGGGCGACCCCGATGATCGAGGTGTCCATGATGACCATGAACTGGGCGAGGGCGATGAGCGCGAGCGCCGTCCAGCGTCTCGGGGACGCGGGCGCGGGCGCGGGCGCGGGAAGATCGGACATGACCGTGAACTCCTGCGACTGGAGGGGTGGGAGAGGTCAGTGCTTGTGTGCGCCGCCGTGCTCCGGGGACGGAGCGGCGGAGGACGGGGCGGACGGTCCGGCGGCCGGTTCGGTGCCGGTGGCGGAGAGCGTGAACGCGGCGGTGCGGACCGTGCCGCCGTGCCGGAAGTCCAGGAAGAGGCGGTACGTGCCCCGGCTCGGCGCGGTGGTGGTGAAGGCGATGTCCGGACCGGATGACGTACGGCCGTCGCCCGGCTCGCCGTCCGGGTGGACGTGGAGGTAGGCGAGGTCGCCCGCCCGCAGGGCCACCAGATGGCCGTAGGAGCCGAGGTACGGCTGGAGGTCGGTGACCGGCCTGCCGTTCTTCGTCACCGCGAGGGTGAGCCGGGTGGCCCGGCCGGGCGTCAGATCGCCGGTCAGGGTGACGCGGTAGCCGTCGACCGTGACCGTGCGGCCCGTCACGGCCGGAGGGGACGGACGCAGCGCGCCCGCCGCGTGCAGATCGGCGCCGAGGGTGAGGTTCTGCGAGGCGCCGGCCGGGGTGAAGTCCGCGAAGACGCGGTACTCACCGGCGGCGGGCAGCGCGGCCGAGGTGCTCCAGGTGCCGTCGGCGGCCCGCGTGGGGTGCAGGTGCTGGAACGTGGAGAGGTCGCGCGGGGCGACGATCAGGTGCAGTTCCTTGCCGTGCTCGGTCCGGTAGGAGGTGACGGGCTCGCCGTCCGCACCGAGGATCCGGAACCGCAGATCGGTGCGGGCGCCGGCGGTCTCGTACGGGTCGTCGAGGCTCAGCGTGTAGCCGCGGTCGGAGATCTGCAGCCCGCCGGGCGGCGGATCCGCCGCGCCTCGCGCGGCGGGGGACGACGGCGAGGGAGAGCCGGACGCGTGCCCGGCGTGGGCGGCGGACGGCCTGGCCGCGTCGTCCGACGAGCCGCCGGTGGCGTGGCCGATGCCGTACGAGGCACCGAAGACCGTCGCGAGCCCGGCAGTGAAGGCGGTGATCTTGAGTGCGGTGTTCATGACGGACTCCTCGGGCTCCTCGACCGGTGGGGCGACACATGCAGTAGATACCCCCCTGGGGTATCGAGTCAAGAGAGAAAGCCATACGGGTGGGGGGTATTTTGGAACGGACCGGCCACCCGCGCATCGAAGGCGTGATTCCGCTTGCGGTCCGACACCGCGTCACCGCATCGGCCCATTCGTCGCACTTTTCCGCTCGTCCGGGGCGCGTTCGCCCACAGCGGAATCACGGCGGCCCGGCGCCCCGGCGACCCCTTCGGCACGTCCTCCGACCGGCGATCCGCTCACTCCGCCGGCCCCGCACCGGCCCCGGGCATCCGGCCCGGTCAACCGGCGGACGGCGCCCGATCGGCCCCCTGCCGCACACACCGGCACGCGCGTGCGTCAAACTGGTTTGTGATTGATCGCACTGTTTTACCGTCCGGCATGATGGGGACCACGGTTCCCTGAACAGGCCGACAAGGAGAGAACTCGTGGACGACGTTCTGCGGCGCGCCCCGCTTTTCGCGGCGCTCGATGACGAGCAGGCCGCGGAGCTCCGCGCCTCGATGAGTGAGGTGACCCTCGCGCGCGGAGACGCGCTGTTCCACGAGGGCGACCCGGGCGACCGCCTCTATGTGGTCACCGAGGGCAAGGTGAAGCTCCACCGCACCTCCCCCGACGGCCGCGAGAACATGCTGGCGGTCCTCGGCCCCGGCGAACTGATCGGTGAGCTGTCGCTCTTCGACCCGGGCCCGCGCACCGCCACCGCGACCGCGCTGACCGAGGTCAAGCTCCTCGGCCTCGGCCACGGCGACCTCCAGCCCTGGCTGAACGCCCGCCCCGAGGTGGCCACCGCCCTGCTGCGCGCCGTCGCCCGGCGCCTGCGCAAGACCAACGACCAGATGTCCGACCTGGTCTTCTCCGATGTGCCCGGCCGGGTCGCCCGCGCGCTCCTCGATCTGTCGCGCCGCTTCGGCGTGCAGTCCGAGGAAGGCATCCACGTGGTGCACGACCTGACGCAGGAGGAGCTGGCCCAGCTCGTCGGCGCCTCCCGCGAGACGGTCAACAAGGCCCTCGCCGACTTCGCCGGCCGCGGCTGGCTCCGGCTGGAGGCGCGCGCGGTGATCCTGCTCGACGTGGAGCGGCTGGCCAAGCGGTCCCGCTGACCGCCGCCCCGTCCTCGTACGCGTGACGAAGAGGGCCCCGCCGACACCGGCGGGGCCCTCTTCCGTACGTCGTCGCCGCACGCGCGGGCGGCCGGTCAGATCAGCCCGTGCTCGCGCAGATAGTCCAGCTGCGCCCGTACCGACAGCTCCGCCGCCGGCCACAGGGACCGGTCCACGTCCGCGTACACGTGCGCCACCACGTCCGAGGACGTCACGTGCCCGTCCTCCACCGCCGTCTCCACCTGGGCCAGCCGGTGCGCGCGGTGGGCCAGATAGAACTCGACGGCGCCCTGCGCGTCCTCCAGCACCGGCCCGTGGCCCGGCAGCACGGTGTGCACCCCGTCGTCGACCGTCAGCGAGCGCAGCCGCCGCAGCGAGTCGAGGTAGTCGCCGAGCCGTCCGTCCGGATGGGCCACCAGCGTCGTGCCGCGCCCCAGGATCGTGTCGCCCGTCAGGACCGCGCGGTCGGCGGGCAGATGGAAGGAGAGCGAGTCCGCGGTGTGGCCGGGGGTCGGCACCACGCGCAGTTCCAGCCCTCCGGTCGTGACGACGTCGCCCTCGCCCAGGCCCTCGTCGCCCAGCCGCAGCCCCGGGTCGAGCGCCCGGACCTTCGTCCGCGTCAGCTCCGCGAACCGGGCCGCCCCCTCCGCGTGGTCGGGGTGCCCGTGCGTGAGCAGTGTCAGCGCGATCCGCTTCCCCGCCCGTTCGGCCGTGTCGACGACGGCCCGCAAGTGGGTGTCGTCCAGCGGTCCGGGGTCGATGACGACCGCGAGGTCCGAGTCCGGTTCGGCGAGGATCCAGGTGTTGGTGCCGTCCAGCGTCATCGCCGAGGGGTTGGGCGCCAGGACGTTGACCGCGCGGGTCGTGGCGGGGCCGGAGAGCACCCCGCCGCGCGGCTGTCCGGGCAGCGCCGCCGCGTCGCTCATGCCGCCCCGCCCCCCGCCCCGGCCGGGAGGTGCTTGGTGAACTCGTCGTGCCCCGGCCAGCTCAGGACCAGCTCGCCGTCCTCGAAGCGCGCCCGCGCGAGCACCGGGGTGAGGTCCTGCTCCGGCGCCGCCGCCAGCGCCGTCGCGGCGGTGGCGTACGGCCGCAGCGCCCTCAGCGTGGCGACCGTCGGAGGCATCATCAGCAGTTCGCCCCGGTCGTAGCCGTCGGCGGCCTCGCCCGGCGCGATCCAGACCGTGCGGTCGGCCTCGGTCGAGGCGTTGCGGGTGCGCTGGCCGGCCGGCAGGGCGGCGACGAAGAACCAGGTGTCGTAGCGGCGCGGTTCGAACTCCGGGGTGATCCAGCGCGCCCACGCGCCGAGCAGGTCCGAGCGCAGCACCAGCCCGCGCCGTTCCAGGAACTCCGCGAACGACAGCTCCCGGGCGACCAGCGCCCCGCGGTCGGCCTCCCAGTCCTCGCCCGTGGTGTCCGTGACGACCGAGTCCGCGGTCGGCCCGGCCAGCAGGACACCGGCCTCCTCGTACGTCTCGCGCACGGCGGCGCACACGATCGCCTGCGCCTCGGCGGGCGTGGCCACCCCGAGCCGCTCCGCCCAGACCTCCAGCGCGGGCCCGGCCCAGCCGACCAGCCGGTCGTCGTCGCGGGGGTCGACCCCGCCGCCCGGATAGGCGTACGCCCCGCCGGCGAAGGCCATCGAGGCGCGCCTGCGGAGCATGTGCACGGCGGGCCCGGCGCCGGCCGTCCCGGTGTCGTCCCGGAGCAGCATCACGGTGGCGGCCCGGCGCGGGACCGCGGGCGTCAGCTCGCCGGTGGCGAGGGCCCGGATCCGGTCGGGCCATTCCGGTGGGTACCACTGACCTTGGGACATGGCCGGAGGCTATCCGGAACCGCGACGATGTTCGAGAGGTGCGGTGATCCGTACATGCCCCGTACACGGACGACGGTCCGAACATGCCCGTGCGCGGCAACGGCCCGTACATGCCCGTACACGGCAACGGCCCGTACATGCCCGTGCCCGTGAGCGGCGATGGTCCGTACGTCCCCGCACACGGACGATCCCGCCCGGTCGTCACGACCGGACGGGATCGGACCGGCCGGCGTCACCGCGCCGGCCGGGAGACGGCTCAGGCCTCGGTCAGCTCGACCTGGACCTCGACCTCGACGGGTGCGTCCAGCGGCAGCACGGCGACGCCGACCGCGCTGCGGGCGTGCACGCCCTTGTCGCCCAGCACCGCTCCGAGCAGCTCGCTCGCCCCGTTGATCACACCGGGCTGCCCGGTGAAGTCGGTGGCGGAGGCGACGAAGCCGACGACCTTCACGACGCGCGCGATCCGGTCCAGGTCGCCCGCGACGGACTTCACGGCAGCCAGCGCGTTGAGCGCGCAGGTCTTCGCCAGCTCCTTGGCCTCGTCGGCGGTGACCTCCGCGCCGACCTTGCCGGTGACGGCGAGCTTGCCGTCCACCATCGGCAGCTGGCCCGAGGTGTAGACGTACACCCCGGTCCGCACGGCCGGCTGGTACGAGGCCAGCGGCGGGACGACGTCGGGCAGGGTGAACCCCAGTTCGGCGAGCTTCGCCTCGACGGCGCCCGCCACTACGGCTTCTCCCGCTTCAGGTACGCCACGAGCTGCTCGGGGTTGTTCGGGCCGGGAACGACCTGGACCAGCTCCCAGCCGTCCTCGCCCCAGGTGTCCAGAATCTGCTTGGTCGCGTGCACGAGAAGGGGCACGGTCGCGTATTCCCACTTGGTCATGGCCCGACTGTAATGCCTGCGCGTTCCCCGGCACGCCCAGCCTCGTGCGTAGCCTGCGACAGGACTGGTTAGGCTCGAATACGTGAGCAGGTTCCAGGTCGTCAGCGGCAAGGGCGGTACCGGTAAGACCACGGTCGCCGCCGCCCTCGCGCTCGCCCTCGCGACCGAGGGAAGGCGCACCCTCCTCGTCGAGGTCGAGGGCAGACAGGGCATCGCCCAGCTCTTCGAGACGGAGTCCCTCCCCTACGAGGAGCGCAGGATCGCCGTCACCCCGGGCGGCGGCGAGGTCCACGCCCTCGCCATCGACGCGGAGCGCGCGCTCCTCGACTACCTCCAGATGTTCTACAAGCTCGGCAGCGCCGGACGGGCGCTCAAGAAGCTCGGCGCGATCGACTTCGCCACCACCATCGCGCCCGGCGTCCGGGACGTCCTGCTGACCGGCAAGGCCTGCGAGGCGGTCCGCCGCAAGGACAAGCGGAACCGGTTCGTCTACGACTACGTGATCATGGACGCCCCGCCGACCGGCCGCATCACGCGCTTCCTCAACGTCAACGACGAGGTGGCCGGGCTGGCGAGGATCGGCCCCATACACAATCAGGCGCAGGCCGTGATGCGGGTGCTCAAGTCCCCCGAGACCGCGGTGCACCTGGTGACGCTGCTGGAGGAGATGCCCGTCCAGGAGACCGCCGACGGCATCGCGGAACTGCGCGCCGCCGAGCTGCCGGTGGGGCACGTCGTCGTCAACATGGTCCGTCCGCACCTGCTCGACGAGGACGCGCTGCGCACCGCCGCGGGCGGCCGCCGCAAGGAGATCGCCAAGACGCTGACCCGGGCCGGGGTGACCGGTTCGGCCGCGCTCGTGCGCCCCCTGGTCGAACAGGCCGCCGAGCACGCCCAGCGCGTGGAGCTGGAACGCGAGCAGCGCGCCGTCCTGGCGGGCCTCGGGCTGCCGGGGTACGAACTCCCGCTGATCGGTGAGGGCGTGGACTCCGCCGCCCTGTACGAACTGGCGGAGGAGCTGCGCAAGCAGGGCGTGGGGGAAGCGGCGGGGCCGGAAGCGGAAGCGGAACGAGGGGTGGGCTCATGACGGCGGACGCGGACGGCGGTGCGGCGGGCGCCCCGGTCCTGGACACGGACGCACTGCTCGACGACCCCGGCATCCGGATCGTCGTGTGCTGCGGTTCGGGCGGCGTCGGGAAGACGACCACCGCGGCGGCGCTCGGGGTGCGTGCGGCGGAACGCGGCCGGAAGGTCGTCGTGCTCACCATCGACCCGGCGCGCAGGCTCGCGCAGTCCATGGGCATCGACTCCCTGGACAACGTGCCCCGCCGGGTGAAGGGCATCGAGGCCACGGGCTCCGGCGAGCTGCACGCCATGATGCTCGACATGAAGCGGACCTTCGACGAGATCGTCGAGGCGCACGCGGACGGCGAACGGGCCCGCGCGATCCTGGAGAACCCCTTCTACCAGTCCCTGTCGGCCGGCTTCGCGGGCACGCAGGAGTACATGGCGATGGAGAAGCTGGGGCAGCTGCGGGCGCGCGACGAGTGGGACCTGATCATCGTCGACACCCCGCCGTCCCGCTCGGCGCTGGACTTCCTGGACGCCCCGAAGCGGCTGGGCTCGTTCCTGGACGGGAAGTTCATCAAACTGCTGATGGCCCCGGCGAAGATGGGCGGCCGGGCCGGAATGAAGTTCCTCAACGTGGGCATGTCGATGATGACCGGGACGCTGGGCAAGCTGCTGGGCGGCCAGTTCCTGCGCGATGTGCAGACCTTCGTCGCCGCGATGGACACGATGTTCGGCGGGTTCCGCACCCGCGCCGACGCGACGTACCGGCTGCTCCAGGCGCCGGGCACCGCGTTTCTCGTCGTCGCGACGCCGGAGCGGGACGCGCTCCGCGAAGCGGCGTACTTCGTGGAGCGGCTGGCGGCCGAGGACATGCCGCTCGCGGGCCTGGTGCTCAACCGGGTGCACGGCAGTGACGCCGCCCGGCTCTCCGCCGAGTCCGCGCTCGCCGCCGCCGACCGTCTCGACGGCGCAGAAAATCTTGAGACCGACGGCATTGTGGATCAGGGGGCCGGGAAGGCTGGACTTCGTGAGCCCGCCGAATCCCCCGCGGCCGGTTCCGCCCCGACCGAGCACCCCACCGGAGCCGCCTGTCCCGAACCGTCCGAGCACGCCTCGGAGCACGACCCCGATGACGCCGTGGATCCCGGTGAGGGCACCCCGGCAACAGCCTCCGCCGATCCGACCGTCGAGCAGCTGACCGCCGGCCTGTTGCGTCTGCATGCCGAGCGGATGCAGGTGGTCGCGCGCGAACTGCGCACACGCGACCGTTTCACCGCACTGCATCCCGAGGTGGCCGTGACCGCTGTGGCCGCGCTGCCCGGAGATGTTCACGACCTCGCGGGGCTGCGGGCCATCGGTGACCGGCTCGCGACCGGTTCCGCCCCGGCCGGAGCTGCGTAGCCACTCCGTCCCGTCCGCTCCACCGCACGTCTCACCACGCGGGTCCGCCCATCCGGAACAACCCGGTCCGGACCACCCGGCGGGGCTATCCGACGGCGGCGAACGTCTCGTGAAGTTCGTCGTCCTCCAGCCCGATCGCCACGGGCAGTATGCCCGTGGACCGCTCGTACTCGCTGCGCGCGGTCTCCAGCAGCCGGCGCCAGGACGTGACGGTCGGCCGCCTGCGCAGCAGTGCGCGGCGCTCCCGCTCCGTCATTCCGCCCCACACGCCGAATTCGACGCGATTGTCCAGCGCGTCCGCCAGGCACTCCGTCCGCACCGGACATCCGGTGCACACCGCCTTGGCTCTGTTCTGCGCTGCCCCTTGTACGAACAGTTCATCCGGATCCGTAGTGCGGCAGGCTGCCTGCGCACTCCAGTCGGTTACCCAGCCCATCCCGGCGCCGTCCTCTCCCGAATCGAGGCTCCCCCACGGCGGCAGCGGCATATTCACCGCTGCCAGTTGAGGACGTTACGGAAGGTGGGGACAGCACAACACCCCCTTCGGGCCCAATCTTGAATGGCCCGAACGGACTATGCGTATGCGGCAGATCACCCAGGGGAGTGAGGGGAAGACATCCATGACTATCCCGGCGGAATCGGGACAGTTCTCCTGAGTCACAACGGACGTTCGATGACACTCCAGGCGAATTCGGGAGCGCCTGGAGCCGTGCCGGGCCGTGCAGGGGGGTTGATACGTGACCGGACTGCTGTGACAGTTGAGAGCAGCTTAGGCCAAGGCATCCGCGCGTGTCCGGCGAATGCGAACCTAGGCGCCGCGCGTTGTCGTGCCGCCCCGCCCACCACCGGGTCCACGCGGCGCCGGCCACGGTGACGAGCCCCGTGGGCGCGCACGGGACACCCCTTCCCGCACGTATGAACGCAGGGGCAGAAGCGGAAGCGGTCCGTCCGAGAACATCCGGTGCGCGCATCCGATGCGTGGCATCCCGTACCGGTGAGGGCTCCGCCACTCCGCGCAACGATCGCACACCCGATCGTGTCACGGTCCGGTGCTCGAACGCTCCGACAGGCACCCGTTCCTACGGAATGCTCATCATGACGGTTTAGGCTGCCCCCTATGCCAAAGAAGCGCTCGGGCGGGGGTCTCACCGCAACCCAGCAGGCCGCCAAGTTCCTCGGTGTCGCAGCACTGTCCGGAGTGGTCCTGGCGGGCATCGCCCTGCCGGCCGCCGGAGCACTGGGTCTCGCGGCCAAGGGCACGGTGGACGGATTCGACGAGATCCCGTCGAACCTGAAGACCCCACCGCTCAGCCAGCGCACGACCATCCTGGACAACCAGGGCGGCCAGATCGCCACGGTCTACTCCCGTGACCGCACGGTGGTGCCGCTGACGAAGATCTCCCCGTACATGCAGAAGGCGATCATCGCGATCGAGGACGCCCGCTTCTACGAGCACGGCGCGGTCGACCTCAAGGGCATCCTGCGCGCGATGAACCGCAACGTGCAGGCCGGCGGGACCGCCGAGGGCGCGTCCACCCTCACCCAGCAGTACGTGAAGAACGTCTTCGTCGAGGAGGCGGGCGACGACCCGGCCAAGGTCGCCGAGGCCACCCAGCAGACGATGGGCCGCAAGGTCCAGGAGCTGAAGTACGCGATCCAGGTCGAGGAAGAACTCGGCAAGAAGAAGATCCTGGAGAACTACCTCAACATCACCTTCTTCGGGCAGCAGGCCTACGGCGTCGAGGCGGCCTCCCAGCGCTACTTCTCCAAGTCGGCGAAGGACCTGAAGCTGGAGGAGGCCGCGCTGCTGGCCGGCATCGTGCAGTCGCCCAGCCGCTACGACCCCGTCAACGACACGGAGGAGGCGACCAAGCGTCGCAACACCGTGCTCCAGCGGATGGCCGACGTCGGCGACATCTCGCGGCAGCAGGCCGACAAGGCCATGGCGACCCCGATCAAGCTGAAGGTGAAGCGGCCGAAGAACGGCTGCATCACCGCCGTCAGCGGCTCCGGCTTCTTCTGCGACTACGTCCGCCAGATCGTGACGGGCGACCCGGCCTTCGGGAAGACCGCCAAGGACCGGGCCAAGCTCTGGGCCACCGGCGGCCTCACCATCAAGACCACGCTGAACCCGCGCTCCCAGGCCGCCTCGAACGAGGCCGCCACCTCCCGGGTCAACGAGACCGACAAGGTCGCGGCCTCGGTGGTCCAGGTCCAGCCCGGCACCGGCCAGATCCTGGCGATGGCCCAGTCCCGTCCGTACGGTCTGGACCAGTCCAAGCACCAGACCGTGCTGAACCTCTCCGTCGACCACAAGATGGGCGGCAGCTACGCCGGCTTCCAGGTCGGTTCGACGTTCAAGCCGATCACCGCGGCGGCCGCGCTGGAGAAGGGCATCAGCCCGGCGCAGAGCTACGACACGCCGTCGAAGATCAGCCTGCCCGCCGACGCCTTCCTCACCTGTGAGGGCCGCCCCACGGACGACAAGCCGTGGAGCGTGGAGAACGAGACGGAGGAGGAGAAGGGGATGTTCGACATGACCAGCGCGCTGGGCAAGTCGATCAACACCTACTTCGCGAAGCTCGAACAGCAGACCACCCTCTGCGACACCCTCACCATGGCCAAGAAGGTCGGCTACAACCGCGGTGACAACAAGCCGCTGTGGCAGGTCGCCAACACCACGCTCGGCGGCCAGGAGTCCACGCCGCTGGCGATGGCCGCCGTCTACGCGACCTTCGCCAACCGGGGCACCTACTGCTCGCCGATCGCGATCCTCTCGGTGACCAAGCCGGACGGCAAGAAGATCGACGTGCCGAAGACGCAGTGCGACCGCGCCATGAGCGAGCACACGGCCGACACCATCAACCAGATGCTTAAGGGCGTCGTCGAGGACGGGACCGGCAAGTCGGCCGGTCTCAGCGACCGCGACAACGCGGGCAAGACCGGTACGACCGACGAGCGCAAGAACGCCTGGTTCGTCGGCTACACCCCGAACCTCTCCACCGCCGTCTGGGTCGGCAGCGACGGTTCGCGCCAGATCCCGATGAGCGACATCGTCATCGGCGGTCAGTACTACGAGGACGTCTGCGGTGGCTGTCTGCCCGGCCCGATCTGGCGGACCGCGATGACCGGTTCCCTGGACGCCTCGCAGACCCCCGGCTTCAACCCGGTCGACGTGCCGCGGGCGAAGCCGAAGGAGGACAAGGGCAAGAAGGACAAGAAGAAGCCGGGCGAGGGCGACGACCGCCCCGGCGACGACAGCCCGTTCCCCGGCATCAGCATCCCGCCGGACGTGCTCGGCGGCGGTCACGGCCGCGGGCAGAACGGTCCCTGACCGGGATCCGCGGGCATGACATGACGAAGGGGGCGTCCCACCGGCCGGTGGGACGCCCCCTTCGTCCTACGCGCGGGCTCAGCCCGCGAGAAGCTTCTTCACGGCGGCGGCCACCCGGCCGCCCTCGGCCCGCCCCGCGACCTTCGGGCCCACGATCTTCATGACCGCGCCCATCGCGCGCGGCCCCTCGGCACCGGCGGCCTTCGCCTCCTCGACGGCGGACGCCACGATCGCGGACAGCTCCTCGTCGCCCAGCTGCTGCGGAAGGTACGTGTCGAGCAGCGCACCCTCCTTCTTCTCCCGCTCGGCCTGCTCGGCCCGGCCGCCCTGGGCGAAGGCCTCGGCCGCCTCGCGGCGCTTCTTCGCCTCCTTGGCGATCACCTTCTGCACCTCGTCGTCGGAGAGTTCGCGCGACGTCTTGCCGCCGACCTCCTCCTTGGTGATGGCGGTGAGCGTCAGCCGGAGCGTGGACGAGGTCAGCTCGTCGCGCGCCCTGATGGCCGCCGTGAGGTCTTCCTGCAGCTTGGACTTGAGCGTGGTCATGCAGTGATTGTGGCAGGTGCGGTGCGCCCGACGCCCGCCGGTTTTCCCGCGGGCACACCCCGTCTGCGACGATGGGCGCATGCGCGCACGCTACGGAGTCCCCCTCAAAATCACGGCGGTCACCGCCGCGGCCGGCGCCCTCGGCCTCGCCTACGCGGCCGGATTCGAGGCCCGCTCGTTCCGCCTCCGACGGGTCGCCGTCCCCGTACTCCCGCCCGGGACACGCCCGTTGCGCGTGCTGCAGGTCTCCGACATCCACATGGTCTCCGGCCAGCGCAAGAAGCGCGCCTGGCTGCAGTCCCTGGCCGGGCTGCGCCCCGACTTCGTCGTGAACACCGGCGACAACCTCTCCGACCCGGAGGCCGTCCCGGAGCTGCTGGACGCGCTGGGGCCGCTGATGGAGTTCCCCGGCGTGTACGTGTTCGGCTCCAACGACTACTACGGCCCGAAGCTCCGCAACCCCGCCCGCTACCTCGTCGAGAAGGCGGCCGGCAAGCACGGCCTCAACGGGAACGCCCCCGCGGTCGGCGTCGTCCACAACCCGTGGGAGCCGATGCGCGACGCCTTCGACGAGGCGGGCTGGCTCAACCTCTCCAACACCCGCGGCCGGCTCAAGGTGGAGGGCCTGGACCTGGCCTTCACCGGCCTCGACGACCCGCACATCAAGCGCGACCGGTACGCGGAGGTGTCCGGCGGCCCCGAATCGGGCGCCGACCTCTCGATCGGCGTCGTCCACGCCCCCTATCTGCGCTCGCTCGACGCCTTCACCTCGGACGGTTACCCCCTGGTCCTGGCCGGTCACACCCACGGCGGCCAGCTCTGCATCCCCTTCTACGGCGCCCTGGTCACCAACTGCGACCTCGACACCGACCGCGTCAAGGGCCTCTCCACCCACACGGCCGACGGCCACCGCGCCTACCTCCACGTCTCCGCCGGCTGCGGTACCAACCGCTACACCCCGGTCCGCTTCGCCTGCCCCCCGGAAGCGACCCTCCTCACCCTCACGGCCCGCGACGCCTGACCCCGACCGCCACCGGGCCCTCCCGCCCCAGCGGCGAAAAGCGGATTTCGTCTCCGGGCGCGGGTGGGCTAAAGTAATCGATGTCGCCGGGAGACCAGCGACGATCGGGGTGTAGCGCAGCTTGGCAGCGCGCTTCGTTCGGGACGAAGAGGTCGTGGGTTCAAATCCCGCCACCCCGACAGCCGTAAGACCAGGTCAGGGGCCTGATCCACTTAGTGGATCAGGCCCCTGAGTGGTTTCCGAGGGTGGACGCCCCAGCGCCTCGCGCGGCGTCGCCGCGGGCCTCCCATGCCAACGGTTTCATCACAGATGAACGCGGGATTCCGTCGTGGACGACGCCTGATTTCACAGGGCCGCCACAAGGGCACCGCTCGACCACCACGTCCGCCGGTGCGCGCGTGACCTTTATGAGCTCCCTGTGGCCGATATTGCGTACTATTCCGCGCCCGGTGCGGGGCGTCGGACGGGGCCGTCGCACGGAGTTGCCCGGCGTACCGGATCAGTGGTTGCATCACGCCCGGTCGAGGCGGGAAGCCCCTGCTCCGCACTGCGACAGGCCATGGCCGCGCCTGTGACCTCGATCATTCGAACGTGGCAGGGCAAGAGACCGAGAACGGCAGCCGTCCTCATGGGAAGGCGGTGTGCGCCGGTCAGAAGGGAGCAACGTGAGTTGCTCGCACGCAGCAGGATGCCCCCTTTTCCCTTATCTCAGGGAGAGTCTGCAAGGGTGGCGCGATTACTACTGCGACAGCGCGGATCAATGGCAGAGCTGTGCGCGCTACCGGATGTCGCTCACGGGCGAACGTGTGCCGATCAGCCTGCTGCCCAACGGGGCCCAGGCGCACCATCTGGAAAGCACGCAGGCGGAGACAGGAGTGGGCACGGGCGGCGCCGCCGTACCGCAGCAGCCCTACCCGCAGACTTCGCAGGCACGACAGACCCAGCAGGCCCAGCAGACCCAACAGACTCAGCAGGCCCAGCCGGATCCGTACGGGGGGCAGTCGTACGGCGGTCAGTCGTACGGCGGTCAGTCGTATGGCGCCCAGCAATACGGTGGTCAGCCCTACGGAAGCCGGCCGTACGAGCCCGCCGCGGTGTCGCGTGACGGGGTGCCGGGGTCTCCTCGTGATCACCGGCACGACGCCCGGCCGAAGCGTGGCTGGTGGGCTCGGCTCACCGCGTGGATGGGAGGGCCCGCATGAGTGGCTACTGGCCCTGGTGGGCGGGTGCCGCGGGGCTCGCCCTGGTCACGGTCAACTACGCGCTGACGACGGATCGTTCCTTCGGGGTCTCGTCCGCGTGGGACCGCGTGCTGCACTGGCGCAGGGAGCGCCGGCTGGAGCGGATGGACGAGGAGTTCGCCGACGAGAAGGCGCTCACCGCGGCGCTGGCCGCGGCGACGGCCGAGCACTTCGGTACCGGACCGGCCGGGCCCGTGGCTCCGCCCCCGCCGCCCGCTCCACATGTGACGGGGCCGACGCCGCGTCAGGAAGCCCCGGCGCCGGAGCGGACGCCCGCACCGCTGTTCACGCATGCCGCCCTGCTGGTGTCGATCTTCGTCGGCGGTCTGATCGCCGCGCTCACCACGGGGCGGTTCCATCCGCGTCTCGACATGGGCCCCGGATTCCGGGACGTGGTCACCGCGAACCCGGTCGTCATGACCGCGGTCCTCTTCGTCGGGGGCGTACTGGTCGGCTTCGGTACGCGGCTGGCCGGCGGGTGCAGTTCGGGGCACGGGCTCAACGGCTGCGGGCGTCTGCAGCCGGTCAGCCTGGTCGCGACCGCCGTGTTCTTCGGGACCGCCGTCGGCGTCTCGTTCCTGCTGTGGAAGGTGATCTGATGCGCACGAGGGGCGCGGTTCTGCTGGCCAGCGTCATCACCGGGCTGGCCTTCGGCTACACCGTCTTCCGGATCGGCTTCGGCGACTACGCCGAGCTGAACCGCATGTTCACCTTCCAGGACCTGCGGATGTTCTACTCCTTCGCGGGCGCGGTCGGAATCCTCGTGGTGGCGTTCGCCCTGATGCGGCCGCAGCGCGTCCGGACCCGGATCCATGGAGGCGTCGTCCCCGGCGCGGTGATGTTCGGCACGGGCTGGGCGCTCTCCGGCGGCTGCCCGGCGATCCCTCTCGTCCAGGTGGCCGGCGGATACCTGCCCGCGCTGATCACCATCGTCGGGGTCATGGTCGGCATGCGGCTGTGCCGCTGGGCCAACGGACGCCACTTCCACCTGGACCGGGGCTCCTGCGGCCTGTAGGTACGGGCCGTCCGGCGGGGCGCGTCGAGCACACTCCCCCCGGCAGTCCTCAGCGGGGCGCGTAGGGCACGCACCCCCGGCACTCCTCGCATGACCGTCGCCGTGGCCCGGAACCGTTGTGTCCGGACCACGGCGACGTACCCGTGCCCCTTCGGAGAACCGCGCCCCGGCCGGGCCGGAGCGTCGCGGTCTCAGAACACCATCGCCAGGAGGTCCGCGAAGAGCTCGTCCTCGTCGGTCTCCAGGCCGCGTTTGGTGAACCAGGTACACATGTTGTGGCAGTCCCGCATGAGGAAGTCCATGCCCTGCGGATTGCCGACGATGTCGACCACCTGGGGCAGGTCGATCATCACGAGCCGGTCGCCCTGGGCCAGCACGTTGTACGGGGAGAGGTCGCCGTGGGCGAGGCCCGCTCGGGCCAGCTCGCGCATGCCGGCGCGGAGCTGGTCGAAGTAGGACGCGAGCAGGGCGCGCTCGGGCCGGACCTGGGCGAGCCTCGGGGCGGCACCGCCCTCGCCGTCGTCGATGAACTCCATCAACAGCTCGGTGCCGTCCACCTGTACGGGGTACGGAACCGGAACGCCCGCCTGCCAGAGTCGGCAGAGCGCTTCCCACTCCGCGTACGCCCACTGTGCGGCCGCGACGCTCCTGCCGTGCGCGGTCTTCTTGGCCAGGGCGCGGCTGTCGCGGCTGTTCTGCGTACGGCGGCCCTCGACGTACGAGGCGCTGCGGTGGAAGGAGCGGTGCTCCTCGGTCCGGTAGCGCTTGGCCGCCAGGAGGGAATGGCGCGCGGGGTTGTCGCCGATGCGGTCCACGGCTCGTTCGAGCAGGAAGACGTCGGCTTCCTTGCCGGTCTTGAGAATGCCCAGTTCCGTATCGATCGCGGCCTGTTCGGTCACGACCCAGTCGGGGCGGGGCTCCGGGCCGCGCGAACCGCGTTCCACGTCGAGCCAGGTCGACCAGCGCTGATCGGCGCCGAGCCGTTCCTGGACGGCGTCGAACCGGAAGGCGAAGGCGTCGTCGGAGAAGGGGTGGTCAGTGTGGGTGGTGCTGAAGGTACGGGAGACGTCGGAAGACATCTGATGTGCTCCTGGAGAAAGAAGAGGGACGGGTGCGGACATGCCGCAGCACAGTGACGAACATCTGTCAGCCCTCCTTGGGTCCAGGCAGCACGAACTGCTGCACAACGCGCCCCACCTTGCTGGCCCGCTCGCATCCACGCAACCGAATTAACCGGTCCCGGCTTCGGGAACAGTGCGTCCCGTCCGCGCGGTTGCACCTACGGGGAAGGGGACGACGGGGGAAGCGGAGAGACGCGGAAGCGGCCGGCCGGCGGATGCGGTGACCGACGCCGGGGCTGCTTCGCGTGCGTGGAGGCGGGGTGTACCGGAGCCGTTCGCCCGACGGCCGGCTACTCCGCTCCGGCTGTCCGACGCCCCGTCCCCCACCCGTACCGGACCATCGCACGACGCGCACTCCGCAGGAGGACTGCAACATGACCGACCGACCCCTGACCCTCATGGCCGTGCACGCCCACCCGGACGACGAGGCCACCGGAACCGGCGGAATCCTCGCGCGCTACGCGGCCGAGGGCATCCGCACCGTGCTCGTGACCTGTACCGACGGCGGGTGCGGCGACGGGCCCGGGGGGACCAAGCCCGGTGACCCCGGGCACGATCCGGCGGCCGTCGCGGCGATGCGCCGCGAGGAGCTCCGGGCGAGCTGCGACGCCCTGAAGATCAGTGATCTGGAGATGCTGGACTACGCCGACTCCGGAATGGTCGGCTGGCCCAGTAACGAGGCCCCGGGATCCTTCTGGCAGACCCCGGTGGAGGAGGGCGCCGCCCGGCTGGCGGAGCTGATGCTCCGGTACCGGCCCGATGTCGTCGTCACCTACGACGAGAACGGCTTCTACGGCCACCCCGACCACATCCAGGCCCACCGGATCACCATGGCCGCGCTGGAGCTGACCGGTCTGACGCCGAAGGTCTACTGGACGACGATGCCGCGCTCGGTGATGCAGCGCTTCGGCGAGACCATGCGCGAGTTCGACGAGAACGCTCCCGAGCCGAGTCCTGAGGAGGCCGCCGCCATGGCCGAGATCGGGCTTCCCGACGACGAGATCACCACTTGGGTGGACACCTCCCCGTTCAGCGGCCAGAAGTTCGACGCGCTGGCCGCGCACGCCAGCCAGGGCGAGAACATCTTCTTCCTCAAGATGGGCAAGGAGCGGTTCGGTGAACTGATGGGCGTGGAGACCTTCCTGCGGGTCAGGGACACCACCGGCGCCCCCGTTCCCGAGAACGACCTCTTCGCCGGGCTGCGCTGACACCGCACCGCCCGGCCCGGCGCCCTCGACGGGGCGGTCGGGCCGGGCCGGTCGAGCCCGTTCCGCATTCCTTACGCGGCCTTGGTCAGCGTCGTCCGGTCCGCACCGGGACCCCGCACCGCCACGGACTCCGGGGCGGCGGTGGCGCCTGAGGCGCCCGTCGCCGTGCCGGCCCCGGCCGGGAACCGGACCGTGTCCCGCTCCTCCTCGCGCCGCCACAGCAGCAGGGCTCCCACCGCGCCGGTCACCGCGAGGGCCGCCAGGACCGACCAGGTGAGCGTGAAGCCCCCGGCCGTACCGAGCCATCCCGCGATCGGGTACGTGATCAGCCAGGCCAGGTGGGACAGGGAGAACTGCGCCGCGAAGACCTCGGGTATCGCGTGGGGCCCGGCGGAGTCGCGCAGGACCTTGCCGGTCGGGGTGATGACCAGCGCCATGCCCACTCCGATGACGGCCCAGACGACCGCCGTACCCGCCCAGGTGGTGAGACCGGCCGCGACCGTGGTGACCGCCGCCGCCGTACCGCCCACGAGGACGCCCGCGCCGGTCAGCATGACGCTGCGGGCGGCGACCCGGTCGAGTACACGGGGCAGGACGAGGGCGGCCAGGAGCGTTCCCGTACCGGAGGCGGCGAGCATCCGGGCGACGTCCGACTGCGAGCCGTCCAACGCGTCGCGCACATAGTTGACGGTGCTGACGACGACGATCGAACCGGCCGCCGCCACCACGAGGTTGAGCGCCATGACCCCCCGCAGCCGGGGCGTGGTGACGAACGTCCTGATACCGCCCGCCACCTTGTCCCACGCCTTGGTGTGCGCACCCGCTCGGGCGTCCGGGATGCGCGTCGACAGGACGAGCAGGGCGGAGACGACGAACCCCGCCGAGGTGCCGAGGAAGAGCCGGTCGAAGGTCATGAACGTCAGCGCGACGGCGGCCAGCACGGGGCTGAGCAGGCTCTCCATGGTCGAGGCGACCTGGGACGCGGACAGCGCACGCGTGTAGGCGGCCTCGTCGGTGACGATGTCGGGGATGACGGCCTGGAACGTCGGGGTGAACGCGGCGGACGCGGCCTGCAGCAGGCCGATCAGCACATAGACCTGCCAGATCTCGGTCACCAGCGGCAGCGCGAGCGCCACCGCGCCCCGGATGACGTCGAGGACGACGAGGAGGGCTCTTCGGGGAAGCCGGTCGATGTACGCGGCGGCCAGTGGCGCGATCACGACGTACATGACCATCTTGATGGTCAGGGCGGTGCCGAGGACCATTCCGGCACGTGGGCCGGCGAGTTCGTAGGCCAGCAGCCCGAGGGCAACGGTGGTCAGTCCCGTACCGAACAGGGCGATGACCTGGGCACCGAACAGGTGCCGGTAGTCGCGGACGGCGAACAGTCGCATGACGGGTTCCTTCCGGATCCATGCGGCGAGCGCGGGCTCTTCGGGCGGAGCCCGCGCCCCCCGTGTACAGACGGGGATGTCTTCTCTACGCACCGGCCTCGCCTCCCGGAGTGAGTCCGGCCAGGAGGTCGAAGGCGCCGGTGGGGACGTTGAGCGCGACGACTCCGGCGGCATCGGCTGTCGCGCGATTGCTACAGCTGTGCGCGCGCAGCGCGGTGATCTGGTCGTCGGCGATCGCCACCGGCTCGCGGTGGACCTGGAGGGCGGGGGCGATAGCCGCCGTGACGGCGGGATCGTCCGACGTGCCGTGCCGGGTGGGGGTGGCGAGGTCGGCCGGCAGCCCGCGCGAGGTGCCCACCGCCGCTTCGGGCGTGAGCCGGGTCAGGCTGGGCATGTCTCTTCTCCTTCCGCGACGGGTGTGGGCGGTGAGCGGGGGCGGGGGCTGAGGTCAGTGGTGGGCGTGGGTTGCCTGGTGACCCTCGTGGTGACCTTCGTGGTGCGTGCCGTGGTGACCCTCGTGGTGCGCGCCGTGGTGGCCGGTGTGCTCGGCGGTCTCCTCCTGCGCGGCCTCCGCCGGGCCGCCGGCCTCGGGCTCGGTGGTGCGCACCGTGAACTCGGCCGTCCGTACGACGCCGTCGTGCTGGAAGTCCAGGAACAGCCGGTACGTGCCGGCCGTCGGTGCCACCGCCATGAACGTGATCTCCGGGCCGGGTGCGGTGACCCCGTCGCCGGGGGCGCCGTCCGGGTGCACATGGAGATATCCGAGGTCGCCGACCCGCAGCGCCACCAGGTGCCCGTACGCCGCCAGGTACGGCTGGAGGTCGGTCACGGGAACGCCGTTTCTGCTCACCGTGAGCGTCAGCTCACTCGCCTCGCCGGGCAGAAGCCCTCCGTCCAGCGCGACACCGTACTCACCGATCCGCGCGATCCCCGTGGCCTCCGGCAGCGGGCGCGGCTCGTAGAGGCCGGCGACCGACGCGTCGGCGCCCAGGGTCAGGGTGCCGGTGTGGGCGGCGGGGTGGATGTCGGTGAAGAACCGCCAGTCCCCCGGCTCCAGCTCCAGTTCGGTGCTCCAGGTGCCCTGTGCGTCCCGCACCGGGTGCACGTGCTGGAACCCCGCCGTGTCGCGCCGCACGGCTATGAAGTGCAGTTCCTTCTCGTGCTCGGGCACGAACTCGGTCACCGGCCGGCCGTCGGGGCCCGTCACCCGGAAGGTGACCGTCCGGCGACCTGCGGTGAACACCGTCGCGTCGAGCTCCAGCGTGTACCCGCTCCGCGAGACCGCCAGCCCACCGGGCTGGTCCCCGCCGTGACCGGCATGGCCGGCGTGCGCGCCATGGCCGGCGTGGCCTGCGTGCGATGCGTGGTTCGGCTGATTCGTGTGGCTGCCGTGTCCGATGTGGTTCGTCATGACATCTCCCTGGCTGCGGTGCGTCCGACGTCGTCCGGTCGGGGCGACACTCGGAACCATATACCCCTGGGGGGTATATGGCGAGCGCTGAGGGACGGAATCTCGCGGAGACCCCCAGCCTCCCCGGACCGGCCGTTCGACGGCCTCCGGATCAGTCGCGTCGGATATGTCTCAGCTCGACATGGCGGCGGGTGAGAGGCAGCGAGGCCAGTGCCGCGACGATCAGGACGGCGACGGTGCAGGCCACGAGGAGCGGCAGGCCCTCGCCGTCCCAGTAGACGGTGCCGCCGCCGGTGATCAGATAGCTGGACTCCGCGAGACGGCCGGCCACCAGGGCACCGACCAGGCCGACGGCGAGCGGCAGCAACACCTGGACACACTGGGCCGCCCGGACCGTGCGGGGGCGGGCGCCGAGGAGGTGGAGCGCGGCGATCTTGCCCCGCCGTTCCATGGCCCGGTCGGCGGCGGACACGGCGAAGGCGGCGACCCCGATGAACAGCCCGAGAATCATGCCGGCCGCGAGCAGGCTCTTGACCACGGTGATCTGCTGAAGGCCCTCCACATTGATGCCCACCGGCTCGATCCTCGCCGTCGGGGCGATGGCACCGATCCCGTCGAGCACCGTACGTACGGCGCTCGGCGCGGAGTCCGACAGCAGGACGAGCTGTCCGTCCTCCGGCCATTGCCCGGCGGGAAGCAGCGAGGGCGGGATGACAATATGCGCCCCCATGAAGGCCGAAGGTTGCCACGCCCGGATGTGAACGGCACTCCGAGGAATGGTGACCGGGAACTTCTCTTTACCCTTCCCGTCGGCCGTGCGCAGCACGAAGGTGTAGGCCTGCCCGGGACGAATGTCCGAATCCTCGGCGAACTCCGAGTCGACGAGACGCTGGACTCTGCCGTCCGTACAGCCCCGGGGCGGCTGAGCGGTAAACCCGGCCAACTGCGCACAGTCGGCAACCACGGCCATGATCCCGGACCGGGTGAACTCGCCGTTCGCCACCGCCGAGTCCATCTCGACGACGTTCGACCGCGCGCCCTCGACCCGACGCATACGGGCGCGCTGCCCCGCGTCCAGTTCGGCGAGCGGGACGTTGTACTCCTGGGTCGAGGACATCGGCTTGCTGACGTGGGCCAGCTCCACAAGAACGCCCTGAGCGAGCGACGCGGCGTACACGAGGAGGACCAGGCCGGTGACCACGCGCAGCGAGGCACCGGGCTCGACCTCGTTGCGGCGCATGGCGAGGGTCAGGGAGAGCGACTGCGTGGAGCCTGCCAACCGTTTGGCAAGCCAGGCGGTGACCGGGGCGAGCGCGAGAACGAGGCCGCCCCCGGTCAGCAGCACCCCGACAGGGACGAGCAACGCGTTGGCCGACCCTCCCGAAATATCCCGCCCGAGGGCCCCGAGGGCGCAGTACCCGCTGATGACGCCGAGTCCCGGCAGGAGCAGCAGCAGTCCGTACTTCCTCGGAGAACGGGGCAGTGCGCCCCGCCGGACCTGGAGCGGGCGCAGCGCCGCTTCGCGGGCCCGGTGGCGTCCGACGAGCCAGGCGAGAACGGGGCAGACGAGAAGACAGACGGCGAGGACGGTGCCGGACGGGCGGCCGTCGGGCGGGTACCACTGGAGCCCCGGCAGGCCGACCTCGGCAAGTGCCTCGTTGGCGAGGGCGTACACACCGGTGCCGAGGAGCGCCCCGAGGGACGCGGCGGCCACCGTCTCCACGGCGTCGACCCGCATCGCTCCCTTCACGCTCAGCCCGAGCAGCCGCAGCGCCGCGAGCCGCCGCGCCCTGGACTCGGCGGAGAGCCGCGCGCACACGGACAGGAACACGGCCAGTGGCAGCAGCACCAGGCAGACCAGGGCGAATCGCAGGATGTCCAGGGTCGATTCGTCCACGACGCCGGACGGTGCCCTGCGCGAACCGAAGCCAGCCAACGGGCGTGCCTCATCCGGTAGTTGTGCCTGCGTGCGGCCGATGTAGGCGTACAGCTCGTCGGGGCCGGTGAGCCCTTCGGGCCGGATCGTTCCCGTGATGCGCCCGGGGAGCAGCCCGGCGAGGCCCGGTTGCTCGGCCAGGATCTCGCGCAGGCGCGGGGAGACGATCACCTCACCAGGTCCGGGGAGCCGGTCGACCCCGGGCGGCGCGGGCACGCGGCTCCCGGCCGGCACCGTGAGGAGCATCCGATTGAACGGCTGGGAGCCGTAAGAGTCCTGGCGGGTCAGGAAGACCGTGTCTTCGGCGGACCGGGCGTGGTAGACACCGGTCACCACACGCGGCTCGCGTGCCGCGGCCCGGTCGTCATGGGCGTCCAGGATCGCCGGAACGGTCAGCACGGCGGCGAGGCACGCGACGCCTGCCGCGCAACCGAGGGTCATCAGCAGGAAGCGGGCACGCCCCACCCGGCCGGCGCCGCGCAGCAGGCGCAGCCCGATGAGGAGCGAGGTGACGGACGAAGAGTTCACGACATCGCCTGCCTGGCCAGAGACCCGTCGGCCATCGTGTAGCGGTTGTCCGCGCGGGCGGCCACCGAGGCGTCGTGCGTCACCATCACGACAGCTGTGCCCTGGGACCGCGCCAGAGCCAGGAACTCCCCCAGCACTGCTTCGGCGTTGACGCTGTCGAGCGCTCCCGTCGGTTCGTCCGCGAAGACGACCGCGGGGCGGTGGACCAGGGCCCGCGCCACCGCGACCCGCTGAGCCTGTCCCCCGGAGATCTCCGAGGTCCGGCGCTGCCGCAGCTCTGCGAGCCCCAGCCGGCCCAGGACCTCGCCTGCCGTCTCGTGGGCCGCCGCCTTGCGCTGTCCGGCCAGGCGAAGCGGCAATGCGGCGTTCTCCTCCACAGTCAGTTCCGGGAGCAGTTCCCCGTACTGGAAGACGAACCCGAACCGTTCCCTGCGCACCGCGCTCAGTTCCTCGTCATCGAGTCTCCGCAACGGCACGCCGTCGAAGGAGACCTCACCGCGCGTGGGCGGCAATACCCCGGCCAAGCAGTGCAGCAGGGACGACTTCCCCGATCCGCTGCTGCCCATGATCGCGCAGACCTCGCCGGGGTCCAGCGTGAAGTCCACGCCGCATACGGCCTTGTGTGCGCCGTAGCGCAACTCCACACCCGTCGCGCGGAGGATGGCATCCATGGTGAGCGGCACCTCTTGTCTCGCCGTGACTCATCGGTCCGCGGCGACGCCGGGGCCTGGCTCCCGGGGCCTGCCGCACGACCCCACTACCTTGCGTAGTGCTTCGTGTAGGAGCAGTTGTCGGGGTGAAGTGAGCCCCGATCGCGGCACGTTCGGATCCATGCCTGCCGGGTGTACTGCGCGGCCCCGTCGTAGACGATCTTGTCGAGGTGAACCGTCTTGCCCTGTTTCCCATTGAGGCGGTTCCAGCCGTAGCCCTCGACCCGCACCTGCATGTAGACGTTGTTTCCGTCGCCCTCCTCGGCATCCGCCAGACTGCCTTTGAGGTGGAAACCGCCGTGATTCTTTCCCTTGGGCTCCCACTTGTAGGCGCCGTCGACGAAGGCGGCACCCGTCGTCTTCAGCCTTGGAACGGGGGGCCAGCCCCCAGCAACCGCGGCCCCCATCCCCCCGAAGAACAGCGCGCCGGTAACGGCCAGAGCTGTCAGCTTTCGCATGCTTCCTCCCTGCGGAATCACCGAGCCAGTGATTACAGAGAGTATCCGCTCAACTCCTCTTCGTGCACTGAACCGATCTTGCTTCGCCCGATCCAGTGACGACGGAAAGATGGATGACGAGACGCCCCCACCCCGCCTCCGCGACCCCGCCGGAGATCGCCCCGGCCCCCCGACCGCAATCTCATGACTAAACCTTTGCCTTAACTAAACTGTTTACTAGACAACGTTGTCACCCACACGTCAGAGTGGCTCCGGGGGCGCGATCCGTACCGGAGAACCGCACCCGTTCACGAAAGGTGTGGTGGTGGCGTGACGGTGTACGGAGCACTGGACATCGGCGGTACGAAGATCGCCGGGGCGCTCGTGGACGACACGGGGACCCTGGTCGCACGCGCCCAACGGCCCACACCCGCCCGGGAGTCCGCCGAGGTGCTGATGGCCGCCGTGACCTCGGTCGTCGACGAGCTCGCCCGGCATCCGATGTGGGACACGCAGAGCTGTTTCGGCATCGCCAGCGCCGGGCCGGTCGACACCGCGGCCGGCACGGTCAGCCCGGTCAACATCCCTGCCTGGCGCCGCTTCCCGCTGGTCGAGCGGGTGGCCGCGCACCCCCGGATGCCCGCGGGGACCCGGCCCGTGCTGGTCGGCGACGCCGTGGCCATGACGGCGGCCGAGCACTGGCTCGGCGCGGCGCGCGGCTTCGACAACGCCCTGTGCATGGTGGTCTCCACCGGCGTCGGCGGCGGCCTGGTCCTGGACGGCCGGCTCCGCACCGGCCGGACGGGGAACGCCGGCCACATCGGGCACATCACCGTCGACCTGCACGGTTCGGTGTGCCCCTGCGGCGCGCCGGGCTGCGTCGAGGGGCTGGCCAGCGGTACGTCCATCGCCGCCTACGCCGAGGCCTCCGGCTGGACCCCGCCGACGGGCGGCCCCGCGACGGCCGCCGAGGTGGCGCGCTCCGCGCGGGCCGGCGATCCCCGCGCGCTCGCGGCCTACGACCGGGCGGCCCGCGCCCTGGCGGCGGCCGTCGCGGCCACGGCCGCCCTGGTCGAACTCGACCTCGTGGTCGTCGGCGGCGGGGTGGCCCAGGCCGGCGACATCCTGTTCGCACCCCTGCGCGCCCACCTCGCCGGCTACGCCGTACTCGACTTCACCCGCGGACTGCCCGTCGTACCGGCGCTGCTCGCCCTGGACGCCGGGCTCATCGGCGCCGCGGCAGCCGCCTCCACCACCCCCGGGAGAAGCACCGTGGTCCCGGCGAGGACCGCCGAGGCCGCCGGGAGGACCGCCGCATGGACCGCCTGACCAACACCGTCCGCCGCTACGCCTGGGGCTCCACCACCGCGCTTCCCGCACTGACGGGCGCGGAGCCGGACGGAACGCCGCAGGCCGAGCTGTGGATGGGCGCCCATCCCACCGCGCCGTCCCTCGTCGAGCGCGGCGACGGTCCGCGTTCGCTCGGCGCGGTCATCGAGGAGGCGCCCGGGGCCGAACTGGGCGAGGCCGTTCTGCGCCGCTTCGGGCCGCGTCTGCCGTTCCTGCTCAAACTGCTGGCCGCCGAGGCGCCGCTCTCCCTCCAGGTCCACCCGGACCTGGCCCAGGCCGCCGCCGGGCACGCCCGCGAGAACGCGCGCGGGATCCCGCTCGACGCCCCGCACCGCACCTATCCCGACGCCAACCACAAGCCGGAGATGATCGTCGCGCTCGGCGCCTTCGACGGTCTCTGCGGCTTCCGGACCGCCGCCGGCTGCGCCGACCTGCTCGGCGCGCTGCGGGTCGCTCGGCTCGACCGTCACCGCGTCGCCCTGCGGGCTCTCCCCGAGGAGGCCGCGCTGCGGCAGGTCTTCTCGGCGTTCCTGACCCCGCACCGCTCCCTCGTCGCCGAGGTCACCCGCGCCGTGGCCCGTGAGGCGGCGCGTCCCGGCCCGTTCCGGGAGGAGTTCGCCGCGTACGAGACCATCGCGCGGGCGCACCCCGGGGACGCCGGACTGCTGCCCGCGCTGATGCTCAACCATGTCCGGCTGGCACCGGGCGAGGGGCTCTTCCTCGGCGCGGGCGTACCGCACGCCTATATAAGGGGGCTCGGGGTCGAGGTCATGGCGGGCTCCGACAACGTGCTGCGCTGCGGGCTGACGTCCAAGCACGTGGACACGGCCGAGCTGCTGCGGGTGATCCGGTTCGCCGCGACCGAGGTCCGGGTGGAGCGGCCCGTGGCCGTCACCGGTGGCGAGGAGGTGTACGCCTGCGCCGTGGACGACTTCCGGCTCTCCGTCGTACGGCCCGGCGCGCACCGGCCGGAGGTCGCTCTCGACGCGGCCGCCCCTCAGATCCTCGTCTGCACCTCCGGCACCGTCCGTGTCACCGGAGCCGACGGCTCGCTCGACCTCCCTGCGGGCGCCTCGGCGTACGCCCCCGCGGGGGAACCGCTGACGGTCAGCGGAAGCGGAACCGCCTACCGCGCCACGGTGGACATCGCCTTCCCCTGACCCGCCGTACGCACAACGCCCCGCCCGGAACGTCGCACCGGGCGGGGCGGGGGTCGGACCTCACAGCTCGGACCTCACGATCCGGACCGAGCGATCCGGACCTCACCGTGCAGACCTCACCGTTCGGACCTCACGATCCGGACTTCACGATCCGGACCAAGCGATCCGGACCAAGCGATCCGGACCTCACTGCTCGAACCTCACGATCCGGAAGCTCAGTGCGCCACCGGTGCCTGCGCCGTCGAGCCGCGCGGGGTGAGCGACGGCGTCGGCACCTGGACGGAACCGGAATGCTGTCCCTCGATGACCGCGAACAGCGTGCGGGCCACCTGGGCGCCGAAGCTGTGGACGTCGTGGCTCATCGCCGACAGCGTCGGATGCGTGATCCGGCACAGCTGTGAATCGTCCCAGGCCAGCAGCGACACGTCGTCCGGCACCACGAAGCCCATCTCGGCGGCGACGCCCGCGCCCGCGACGGCCATGATGTCGTTGTCGTACACGATGGCCGTCGGACGCTCCGGCGACATCAGCAGGGACCGGGTCGCCCGCGCCCCCTCGCCGCCGTCGAAGCCGGTCGCGATCTGCCGGCCCTCCTCAAGTCCCAGCTCCCGCATCGTGGTCGCGAAGGCGTGGGCCCGGATCGCGCTGTGTCCGAGCCCGACCGGGCCGCCGACGCGGGCGATCCGCCGGTGGCCGAGCGCGGCCAGATAGCGCACGGCCTCGGCCGCGGCGGTCGCGTCGTCGGTCCACACGGCGGGGAACGCACCGGTCAGCGAGGGATGTCCGACGGCCACGGCCGGCAGCCCGATGGAGGCCAGCGCGGGAACCCGCGGATCGTCCTCGTGGAAGTCGACCAGGATCGCGCCCGCGATCGTCTGGCTGCGCCACCACGACCGGTACAGCTCGGTCTCCTCGTCGAGGTCCCGCACCAGCCGCAGCAGCAGCGAGTACGACCGGTCGGCGAGGACGCTCTCGATACCGGAGATGAAGTCCATGTAGAACGGTTCGAGGCCGAGCAGCCGGGCGGGCCGGCACAGGGCCAGGCCGATGATGTCGACCCGCTGGCTGGAGAGGCTGCGCGCCGTGAGGTTCGGCGCCCAGCCCAGCTCCTTCGCCGCGTCGAAGATCCGCTGCCGGGTGGCGTCCGAGACACCGGGCTTCTGGTTGAACGCCAGCGACACGGCGCCCTTGGACACCCCGGCACGGGCGGCGACGTCCTTGATCGTCACACGGGCGGGACCGTTCACCGGGCGCCCGCGCTGAAGAGGGCGGACCGCGCCCTCGCCTCGTCGACGGAGCCGCAGCCCGTCACCCGGATCCGGAGCCGCTCGCCGGGCAGCAGGGTCCGCAGGCCCTGATCGGCCTCGGCGGCCGGGTCCAGCCGGTCGGCCTGGAGAAGAAGGTCTCTCAGCAGAGTGTGCGCGCTCACCACGACGTCGACTGTATCCCGCCTGCCCGCCACCGCCTCCACGTCGACGTCGAACTCCGGGGCGGGATAGGCGAACTCCTTGTCGGTGACCGGGAAATGGAGCGCGCGCAGACCGTCTGCGTCGGCGACGAGGAACTCCTTGGCGGACGCGGCACCGGGCACCAGCTCCTCGGGAACGGGGATCCGCACCACCGAGCGGGGCCCCACCGCCACCTCCCGCACCGCGCGGTGCAGCGTCGTCCCGTCGGCCTCCACGCGCCGCAGCTCCACCGAGGTCCGCCACTCGGCACCGGCCTGGTTGACGACGGCGAGAACCGGGCCGCCCTCGCCCCCGTCGCCCGTGGGCAGCAGGGTCAGCAGCCGGTCCGCGTACACCCGGCGCAGCTCGTGGTAGAGCGGCTTGAGCCGGCCGTCGCCGTCGATGGCGGCCCAGGAGCTGACCGGCCAGCAGTCGTTGAGCTGCCAGACGACGGTGCCGGCGCAGACCGGCCAGTGGGAGCGCCAGTGCTCGATGCCGGCGGCGACGGCGCGCGCCTGCACCACCTGGGTGAGGTAGTGCCAGCGGTCGAAGTCGTCCTCGGGGAGGTGGAAGTGGCGGGCGACGCCGCGGTTCAGCTTGCCGTTGCCGTCCTCGGCCTTCTGGTGATGGAGCATGCCGGGCGAGTCGGGGGCCAGGTCCTCGCCGGGCAGGGCGCGCTGGAGCGTGGCGAGGGCCGGGGGCGCCTGCCAGCCGAACTCCGCGACGAAACGGGGGACGTCGGCGCGGTACTCGGCGTAGTCCTGGCGGTTCCAGACCTCCCAGGAGTGGTGGGTGCCGTGCGCCGGGTCGTTGGGGTGGTGGTCCCAGGAGCCGGACCAGGGGCTGCCCGCCGCGTAGGGGCGGGTGGGGTCGAGTTCGGCGACCAGCCGGGGCAGCAGTCCCAGGTAGTAGCCCTCGCCCCAGGAGTTGCCGGCCAGCTCGGGCTCCCACTCCCAGTCGCGGAAGCCCCACAGGTTCTCGTTGTTGCCGTTCCACAGCACGAGGCTGGGGTGCGGCATCAGACGGACAACGTTGTCACGCGCCTCGGCCTCGACCTCGCCGCGCAGCGGCTGCTCCTCGGGGTAGGCGGAGCAGGCGAAGAGGAAGTCCTGCCAGACCATCAGGCCGAGTTCGTCGCAGGCGGTGTAGAAGGCCTCGTCCTCGTAGATGCCGCCGCCCCAGACCCTGACCAGGTCGACATGGGCGTCGGCGGCCTGCCGGAGCCGGGTGCGGTAGCGCTCGGGGGTGATCCGGGACGGGAAGGCGTCGTCGGGGATCCAGTTGACGCCGCGCGCGAAGATCCGCACGCCGTTGACGACGAGGGTGAATCCGGTGCCGTGCTCGTCGGCGGAGCGGTCGAGTCCGATCGTACGGAAGCCGATCCTCCGCTCCCAGTCGTCGAGTACGCCGTCGGCGTCGCGCAGTTCGACGGTGAGGTCGTAGAGGTGCTGGTCGCCGTAGCCGCGCGGCCACCAGAGGCGCGGCGCGTCGACGTCCAGCCGTACGACGGCCTCGTCCCCCTCGACGAGGGCCTCGGCGCGGACGCCCGCGACGGAGGCGGTGACGGTCAGCGCGCGGGCGCGGCCGCTGTCGGCGCGCTCCACCGCGATCCGTATCTCGGCCCGGCCGGTGCCGTCCTCGACGGTGACCAGTGGACGCACCGAGGCGAGGCGTGCGGTGGACCAGTGCTCCAGGCGGACCGGGCGCCAGATGCCGGCGGTGACGAGCGTCGGCCCCCAGTCCCAGCCGAAGTTGCAGGCCATCTTCCGGATGTACTGGGAGGGTTCGGGATAGACGTTGGGCCGGTCGCCGGTCAGGGCGCGGACCGCCTCGGCCTCCTCGTACGCGGAGGCGAAGGCGATCTCCAGCAGCCCGGTCGCGCCGGTGACGTCGAACCGGTGGCCGCGGTGCATGTTGCGGGTGCTGCCCAGGGTCCGGCCGTCGAGGGTGAGCGTCGCGGCGGTGTCGAGTCCGTCGAGGACGAGATCCGTCCGCTCGTGGCCGCTGTCGTGCGCCACCTGCCGCTCGTACGTCCAGGAGCGCCGGCCCACCCAGGCGACCTCGTTCTCGTTGAGGCCGAGAAAGGGGTCCGGGACGATCCCGGCGGCGTGCAGATCGGTGTGCACACAGCCGGGCACGACGGCGGGGAGCAGGGATCCGTCGTGACGCAGGGTCCAGCCGTCGTTGAGCGGGGTGACGTCCTTCATGGGAGCGGCTCCAATCGCCTGACTCGGACCGGTGACCCGGGCCGGTGGTTCAGGCCGGTAGATGTACGACGCCGCCAACCTAACCCGCTGATCACGTCGTGTCCATAAACCGGTCTAGTGCCACTTCCGTCACCGTCAGCTCGCTCACCATCGGACGAATCGGCACAAAGAGGCTTGCTGGTAACGATTGAGCATCACGATCGAAATTTGAGCTTTACCGGTTCACTACTGGGCTGCCATAGTGCCGCTATCCCACCGCAGACCTTGAGCCGCCATCTTGAAGGAGTTGGGCACATGGGGAAGACCAAGACCCTGACCGGTGCGTTGCTGGCCGTCGCGACGCTGACCGTGACGGGGTGCGGCGGCGGGGGCACGCCGTCCTCGGAGACCGCCTCGGCGCCCGCCGACGCGAAGGAGGTGAGCGGCAGCATCACGGTCCTCACCCAGCGCACCGACCTGGTCAAGAGCGGTGCCATGGACGCCTACGCGGCCGAGTTCCGGAAGATCTACCCCAAGGTCAAGGTGAAGTTCGAGGGCCTCACGGACTACGAGGGCGAGGCCCGGATCCGGATGAACACCAAGCACTACGGTGACGTCCTCATGATCCCCGGCGCGGTGGCCAAGAACGACTACCCGCGGTTCTTCGCCCCGCTGGGCTCCGCCGAGGAACTGGGCGCGAAGTACCGCTTCAGCGACAAGACGGAGGTCGGCGGCAAGGTCTACGGCGTCGCCCAGTTCGGCACCGCCAACGGCTTCGTCTACAACAAGGCCGTGTGGAAGCGGGCCGGGATCGAGGAGTGGCCGAAGACGCCGCAGGAGTTCCTCGCGGACCTCGGCGCGATCAAGGCGAGGACGAAGGCCGTGCCCTACTACACCAACTTCGGCGACGGCTGGCCGCTGGTCCAGTGGACCAGCAATGTCGGCTCGGTGACCTGCGACAAGGACGCGAGCAACAAGCTCGCCGGAGCCGTCTCGCCGTGGAAGGCCGGGAGCGAGCTGAACGTCTCGGACACCCTGCTCCACGACATCGTCAAGGGCGGGCTCTCCGAGAAGGACCCCAACACCACCAACTGGGAGGAGTCCAAGACCCTCGTCGCCAAGGGGAAGATCGGCGCGATGATGCTCGGCTCCTGGTCGATCACGCAGATGCAGCAGGCCGCCGAGGCGGCCGGCGGCAGCAAGGGCGACATCGGCTTCATGCCCTTCCCCGCCCAGAAGGACGGGAAGTTCTGCGCCACGCTGGTCTCCGACTACCAGCAGGCGGTGAACATCAACTCCGAGCACAAGGAGGCCGCCCGCGCGTGGATCGACTGGTTCACCGAGAAGTCCGGCTACTCCGCCAAGGAGGGCGCGGTTCCCACGGTGAAGTCCGCGGCCATGCCCGACACCCTCGAGGACTTCGTTGACAACGATGTCACCTTCATGGAGCGGTCGGAGAAGGACACCGCGAAGGTCAACGACATCGACAAGGCGTCCGAGATCGGCCTCAACACCCCCGACTACCGCCAGAAGTTGATCGACATCGCCCGCGGCGCGGAGCACGGCAGCCTCAAGGACTTCTTCGCCGGCCTCGACAAGAGGTGGGACGAGGCGGCGAAGACCGCCGGTTCCTGACAGCCGGCGGAGGAAGGCCCCGGCCGCCCGGCAGCGGCGGCCGGGGCCGACGAGCCCGACGGGCGCAAGCGGATGAGAGAAGGCCCTGAGACATGACCCGAACCATCGATACGGCCCCGGCGACACCGCCGCGCGCCGCGGCCCGCCGGGCCGGGGGCAGCCGCCGGCGTCCGCCGCGGCAGGCACCACGCGGACGGCTGCTGCGGCGGCTGACCCCGTGGATGTTCCTCGCCGTACCGCTCGTACTGCTGATCACCTTCACGTACGTGCCCGTCGGCAACATGCTCTACTACAGCTTCACCGACTGGGACGGCATCAGTCCCGAGCGCGATTTCACGGGCGTGGACAACTACGTCCAGATCTTCACCCGGCCCGAGCTCTTCCGGGTCTTCTTCGTCAGCTTCTACTACCTCGCCGCGTCCGTGGTGCAGATCGTGATCGCCCTCTACTTCGCGACGGTGCTCAGCTTCGACCTCAGGTTCCGCAACCTGTTCAAGGGGATCCTCTTCTTCCCCTACCTGGTCAACGGCGTGGCCATCGGCTTCATCTTCCTGTACTTCTTCAAGGACGGCGGCACGCTGGACTCGGTGCTGTCCTGGGTCGGCGCCGGTTCCGACCACGCCTGGCTGGGCGATCCCGCCTCGGCGAACACCTCCCTGTCCGGCGTCTCGGTCTGGCGCTACACGGGCCTGAACTTCGTGCTCTTCCTCGGCGCCATCCAGTCCATTCCGGGTGAGCTGTACGAGGCCGCGCAGCTCGACGGGGCCTCGCGGTGGCAGCAGTTCCGGCACATCATCGCGCCGGGCATCAGACCCGTACTGAGCCTGAGCATCATCCTGGCGGTCTCGGGATCCCTCTCGGTCTTCGAGATCCCGTGGATCATGACCGGCGGCTCGACGGGGACGACGACGTTCGTCATCCAGACCGTCAAGCTCGCGTTCCAGTTCAACAAGACCGGGCTGGCCTCGGCCGCCGCGGTGGTGCTGCTGCTGATCATTCTGCTGATCACCTGGATCCAGCGCCGTCTCGTGCCCGATGAGAAGGTGGACCTCGTATGACCACGGCCCCGACCACGACCCGGAAGTCCGCCGCGGCCGTCCGCACCCGCGGCCTGATCGGCAGGACCGCCGTCTATCTCTCCCTGGTGCTGGCCTCGCTGGTCGTCCTCGTCCCGCTGGGCGTGGTCCTCCTGACCTCGCTCAAGACCTCGGACGAGATGGCCGACGGCGGCCCGCTGTCCCTGCCCTCGGACTGGCTCAACCTCTCCAACTACGCGACCGCGTTCACCGACGGCAAGATGGTCACCGCCTTCGGGAACACCGCGTTCATCCTGCTGTTCTCGATCACCGGCACGGTGGTCATCGGCTCGATGACGGCGTACGCGATCGACCGCTTCCACTTCCCGGCCAGGAAACTGGTCATGGGGCTGTTCCTGGTCGCCACCCTGGTCCCGGGCGTCACCACGCAGGTGGCGACCTTCCAGGTCGTCAACAGCTTCGGCCTGTTCGACACCCGGTGGGCACCGATCCTGCTGTACATGGGGACCGACATCGTCTCCATCTACATCTTCCTGCAGTTCATCCGGGGCATCCCGGTCTCGCTGGACGAGGCGGCCCGGCTGGACGGGGCCAACTCCTTCACGGTCTACCGGAAGGTGATCTTCCCGCTGCTCAAGCCGGCCATCGCCACCGTGGTCATCATCAAGGGGATCACCGTCTACAACGACTTCTACATCCCCTTCCTCTACATGCCGTCGGAGGAGCTGGGCACGGTGTCCACCGCGCTCTTCCGGTTCAAGGGGCCGTTCGGCGCCCACTGGGAGAACATCTCGGCCGGCGCGATCCTCGTCATCCTGCCCACGCTGGTCGTCTTCCTGTTCCTCCAGCGGTACATCTACAACGGCTTCGCCCAGGGCGCGACCAAGTAGGCACCCCGCATGGCACCACTGGCGCCACCCCGCGCACGGCTGCCTCATTTCTCATGAATACGCAGATCAGGGCCCGATCCACCCAAGGGATCGGGCCCTGATCGCTTCCCGCACGCCATGCAGTGGCACCACTGGCGCCATTCATACGCTTGCCATGGCGCCACAGTGGTGCCATGATGGCGTTATGGACCTCACCCCGTATGTCGACACCATCCGCCGCGAACTCGCGGTGGCCGCCGAGGCCGGCGGCGAGGACGCCCGCGAACTCGCGGACCGGCTCACCGCCCCGCTGGAATCGGCGACCCGGCTGACGATGCTCAACGTGCTCTCCGCCGCGATGGACGAGATCACCCGGGAGCTGGCCCCCGGCTCGGTCGACGTACGGCTGCGCGGACTGGACCCCGACTTCGTGGTGACCCTGCCGCCCACCGGCGGCACCGCGGCGGAACCGGTCGCACCCGCCGCCCCCGCCGAGCCGCCCGCCGCGGCCGGCGACGGCGAGGAGGGCGCCACCGCGCGCGTCAACCTGCGCCTCCCGGCCCCGCTCAAGGCCCGTGCCGAACAGGCCGCGAGCCGGGAGGGCCTGTCGGTCAACGCCTGGCTGGTACGGGCCGTCTCGGCCGCGGTCGACGGCGGCGCCCCGCCGCGCACGGCGGAGAGGTCCCGGGCCGTCGGACAGAACTTCACGGGATGGGTGCGCTGACCGCGCCCCCGCCCACCGCACCCGAACCACTTCATCCACCGGGCGTCCCACCTGCGAGGACGCCCAGCAGACTCATGAGGACGGGACAGCCATGCCTTCTTTCGACACCCCCGGGCCCATCACCGCCACCGCGCACGTGGACGCCGGGTCCATCCAGTTCATCGCGGGCGACCGCACCGACACCGTCGTCGAGGCGCGGCCCCGCGACCCGAAGAAGGACCAGGACGTACGGGCCGCCGGCCAGACCGAGGTGGCGTACGCGAACGGCGCCCTGACGATCCGGACGCCCAAGCAGCGCTACCTCGTCGGGCGGACCGGCATGGTCGACGTGACCGTCGAACTGCCCGCCGGCTCCCATGTGGAGATGACCGGCGCCTGGGCCCAGGTCCTCGGCGAGGGCCGGCTCGGCGAGGTACGGGTGAAGACCTCGTCCGGTGATGTCCGGCTGGACGTCACCGGCCCGCTGAAGCTCACCGCCTCGCACGGCTCGATCACCGTCGACCGGGTCGAGGGGGCCGCCGAGATCACCACCAGCTCGGGCAGCATGCGCGTCGGCCACCTCGACGGACCCGCCGTCCTCAAGAACTCGCACGGCAGCACCACCGTGGGCCTGGCCAACGGGGAACTGAGGGTCAGCGGCGCCAACGGGGACATCGACATCGCCCGCGCCGAGGAGTCGGTCACCGCCACCACCGCGCACGGCACCCTGCGCGTGGGCGAAGTGGTCCGCGGGACCGTCCAGTTGGAGACCAACCACGGTGCCATCGACATCGGCATCCGCACGGGCACCGCCGCCTGGCTCGACGCGGACTCCGGCCGGGGCCAGGTGCGCAACACGCTCACGGCCTCGGACGCCCCGGAGTCGACCGAGGAGACCGTCAAGATCCGCGCCCGGACGCGCTGGGGCAACATCGACGTCCGCCGCTCCCAGGCCTGAGCCCCGCTCTCGCGCCCGCTCCCCCGCTCCCTTCCCCCTGCTTCTCCCCCTCTCCCTCTCTCCCAGTCTTCGCGTCGGAGGACGCCATGCCGAGTTCTGTCATGCCCATGTCTAGCTCTGCGACCATCGAGGAGGCGCCCAGCGCCGTCTCCGCCGTCGGTCTGCGCAAGTCCTACGGGGACAAGGTCGTCCTGGACGGCATCGACCTGCGGATCCCGGCCGGGTCCGTGTTCGCGTTGCTGGGTCCGAACGGTGCGGGCAAGACGACCGCCGTGAAGATCCTCTCGACCCTGGTGAGGCCGGACCCCGGATCCGGACCCGTCCACGTCGGCGGGCACGACCTGGCCACCGACCCCCAGGCCGCCCGCGCCACCATCGGCGTCACCGGACAGTTCTCCGCCGTCGACGGACTGATCACCG
>NZ_JBVHKV010000026.1:0-103321 GCF_055559335.1 Streptomyces sp. NPDC024555 | reverse complement strand
GCGCACTCTGGCTGTCGGCGGCCTGTGCCGTGTCCGTCCTGGCGGTGGGCCGCCGCGACCACTGAGCCCCGGGACCGGCGCACCGGACGGCGGTGGGGCCCCCCCCCGCCCCCCGGGGGGGGGGGGGGGGGGGGGGGGGGGGGGGGGGGGGGGGGGCGCCCCCCCCCCCCCCCCCCACGGCGCGCACCGGGCGATCGGTCCGAATGCCTCCGCCACACATGTGGATCACCGCCCTCGGACGGGTAGGGTCCGTGGCATACGGTGCTTCAACTGCAATTCGGCCGTAGGCAAGTTGGCAGACGCTCCTGACACCTTGCGCGGGGCCATCGCTTACCTGGAGGGAAACGCGTGGAAGCCAACACTCGTAGCACCGGGCGTCTACCAGCAGCCTTCCTGACGCCTGGATCGTCCTCCTTCATGGACTTCCTGTCCGCGCAGTCGCCCGAGCTGCTTCCGGGCAACCGGCAGCTCCCGGTCACCAGCGGCGTCGTCGAGGCGCCGCACGGCACGACGATCGTCGCGGCGACCTTCCCCGGCGGCGTCGTCCTGGCCGGTGACCGGCGGGCGACCATGGGGAACATGATCGCGCAGCGCGACATCGAGAAGGTCTTCCCGGCCGACGAGTACTCGGCGGTGGGCATCGCCGGTACGGCCGGTCTGGCCGTGGAGATGGTCAAGCTCTTCCAGCTCGAGCTGGAGCATTTCGAGAAGGTCGAGGGCGCCCAGCTCTCCCTGGAGGGCAAGGCCAACCGGCTCTCCACCATGATCCGCAGCAATCTCGCGATGGCCATGCAGGGGCTGGCCGTGGTGCCGCTCTTCGCCGGGTACGACGTGGACCGCGAGCGGGGCCGCATCTTCAGTTACGACGTCACCGGCGGGCGTTCCGAGGAGCACGTCGGCTACGCGTCCACCGGCTCCGGCTCGATCTTCGCCCGGGGCTCGATGAAGAAGCTCTACCGCGAGGACCTGACGGAGGCGGAGGCGCTGACGCTGGTCGTGCAGGCGCTGTACGACGCGGCGGACGACGACTCGGCGACCGGTGGCCCGGACGTCGCCCGGCGGATCTATCCGATCGTCACCGTCATCACCGAGGAGGGTTTCCGGAGGCTGCCCGAGGCGGAATCCTCGGAGATCGCCCGCTCGATTCTGGAACGCCGGCTGGAACACCCCGACGGCCCCCGCGCCGCGCTGCTCTGACGTCCCGTTCCCTGGCTTCTTCGATGCTCCTGCCACTGACAGAAAGGGACGGATAGCCGGTGTCGACGCCGTTCTATGTCTCACCTCAGCAGGCCATGGCCGACCGGGCGGAATACGCCCGGAAGGGCATCGCCCGTGGTCGCAGCCTGGTTGTGCTGCAGTACGCCGACGGCATTGTGTTCGTCGGCGAGAACCCGTCCCGTGCGCTGCACAAGTTCAGCGAGATCTACGACCGGATCGGTTTCGCCGCCGCCGGAAAGTACAACGAGTACGAGAATCTCCGCATCGGCGGCGTGCGCTACGCCGATCTGCGCGGATACACCTACGACCGCGACGACGTGACGGCGCGTGGACTGGCGAACGTCTACGCGCAGACGCTCGGCACCATTTTCTCCAGTGCGGCCGAGAAGCCGTACGAGGTGGAGCTGGTGGTCGCGGAGGTGGGTGCCGAGCCGGAGGGGGACCAGATCTACCGGCTGCCGCACGACGGCTCCATCGTGGACGAGCACGGCTCGGTCGCGGTCGGCGGCAACGCCGAGCAGATCAGCACCTTCCTGGACCAGCGGCACCGTGACGGAATGTCGCTCGCCGAGGCGCTGAAGCTCGCGGTGCAGGCGCTCTCCCGCGATCCCAACGGAAGCGAGCGGGAGATCCCCGCGGAGCGTCTCGAGGTCGCGGTCCTGGACCGCACGCGACCGCAGCAGCGCAAGTTCAAGCGGATCGTCGGGCGGCAGCTGGCCCGGCTGCTGGAGGCCGACGGTGCGGGCTCCACGCCCACGGACGCGCCGTCGGACGCCGAGGACGGCGAGGGCGCGGACACCTCCGCGGCCACGCCGGAGTCCGGCGGCACGGACAAGAAGAAGGCCGCCCCCGACGCCGGCGGGTCCACCGACTCGGGCGGCGACGTGGAGTAGCCGGCCCGCCCCGGCCCGTGGTGCCCCGGTCCGCCCTTCCGGCGGGCCGGGGCACCGTCATGCGGTGGGGCGGACCGGTGGCGGCGCGCTGGAGCCCCGGACCACCAGCCGCACGGGCAGGCTGCCGGTCTCTGCCGGCCGGCCGTCCAGCACGGCGAGCAGGGCGCGCATCCCGCGTTCCCCGACCTCCTCGGCGGGCAGCCGCACCGTGGTGAGCTCCGGTTCCACGGCCGTGGCCAGGGCCAGATCGTCGAAGCCGGTGACGGACAGGTCGTCGGGGACCCGCAGTCCCAGCCGCCGGGCCGCCTTGCAGGCTCCCGCGGCCAGGATGTCGTCGTCGCACACCAGCGCGGTGGGGCGCGGTCCCGGGCCCGCCAGGGCTTCCTCGGCGGCCCGCCGTCCGGCCCGGACGTCCAGTGCGGCGGGGACGGTGACGACCTCGGTGCCGGGGACCGCGCGCACCGCCTCGTGCAGCGCGCGGGCCCGGACGGCGAAGGTCCAGGAGCCGACCGCCGAGGCGAGGTGGACGAAGCGGCGGTGTCCGAGCCCGAGGAGATGGTCCATCACCTGCCGCATGCCGTCGGCGATGTCCAGGTTGACCCGGGCGGCGGGACCGGGCGCGGCCGGATCGCTGTCGAGCATCACGAGGGGGAGCCCGGCCCCGTGCAGGGCGCCGAGCGCGTCGGCCGCCATGGAGGAGGCGATCACGCCGTCCAGGGCCGCGCGGGCCGAGGCGAAGGGGTCCCGGGCCGGGCCGACCCCGTCCGGCGAGGGGTAGAGGACCACCCCGAACTCATGGGCGGCGGCGACCGCGGCGGCACCCGTGTAGACACGGGCGAAGAACTCGTTGGTCAGCGCGGGGACGACGAGCAGCGCGGTGCGGGTGCGGCCGAGCCGCAGATTTCGGGCGGCGAGATTGGGCCGGTAGCCGAGCCCGCGGGCGGCGTCCCGCACCCGGCCCGCGGTGGCCTCGGAGACCCGGCCGCGCCATTTGTCGCCGAGGACGAGGGAGACGGTCGCCTGGGAGACACCGGCGGCCCGTGCCACGTCGCGACTGGTGGGGCGGGGCGGGCCGGGCGGTGCTGGGGTGGTCACGCGGGCCTCCGGGCCGCTCGGGCAGGCGCGCTGAGGTGGACCTGCGGACTGGCCTCATGGTACGTATGAACCCGGAAGTTATACGTAAAACTTCGGGTGCTCCGACCGGCGCTCCCAGGAAGAGGGGCGGGCCATGGCCGCGGGATATCTGGACATCCTCCGGGCGCGGCATGCCGCCCGGCTGCTGACGGGCACCCTGGTGGGCCGGCTGCCGAACGGCACCGCCAACATCGCCATCGTGCTGTTCATCCGCGCCGAGGGCGGCAGCTACGCCCTCGCGGGGGCGCTCGCCGCGGTCTACGGCCTGGCCACGGCGGTCGGGCAGCCGCTGCTGGGCCGGGCCGTCGACCTGTACGGGCAGCCCCGGGTCCAGCTCCCGGCCGCCGTCGTCTCCGCCCTCGGCATGGCCCTCCTCGCCGCGGCCGGGCTCGGGACGCTGCCGCTCGCGTACGCGGCCGTGACCGTGGCCGGCCTCTTCACCCCGCCGCTGGAGGGCGGACTGCGGGCCCTGTGGCCGAGCGTGCTGGGCGGCGAGGAACAGCGGGTGCACCGCGCGTACGCCATGGACGCGGTGGCCCAGGAGGTCATGTTCACCGTCGGACCGCTGCTGGTGACCCTGCTGGTCTCCCTCTGGTCCCCGGCCGCCGCCCTGCTCGTCATCAACGCCATAGGCGTCCTCGGCGCCCTCTCCGTCGTCGTCTCCCGGCCCTCCCGGGAGTGGCGTTCCGCCCCGCGCGAGGCGCACTGGCTCGGCGCCCTGCGCTCGCGCGGGCTGCTGGCCCTGCTGGGCTCGTTCTTCTTCGTCGGGCTCGCGCTCGGCTCGATCACCGTCGCGGGCGTGGCCTACGCCGACGACCACGGCCGCGCGTCCGTCTACGGCTGGCTGATGGCGGCGCTGGGACTGGGGGCGCTGATCGGCGGGGCCGTGTACGGGGCGCGGCAGTGGTCCGGGGCGCCCGAGCGCCGGCTCCGGGTGATCGTGGCGCTGCTGGCGCTGGGCTATCTGCCCCTGGTGCTGACCCCGGGGCCGGTCGCGATGACGGCGCTGGCCGCGGTCTCCGGAGTGTTCCTCGCCCCCGCCGTCGCCTGTTCGTTCATCGTGGTGGACCGGCACGCCCCGCGCGGCACGGTGACCGAGGCGTTCTCCTGGTTGGTGACGACCTTCGGGGTGGGCGCGGCGGCCGGCACGGCCGTGGCGGGCCCGGCCGTGGAACTGGGCGGGACCTCGTGGAGCTTCGCCGTCGCGGGCGCCGGGGGAGTGGCCGCGCTGCTCGTCCTGCTGGCCACCGGAAAGGTCCTCGCAGCTCCCGGGCGTACTGCCGTCGCGGTGCGAGGATCGGAAAATGATCGAAACGGTGCCGTCGAACCCGGTTTCAGCTCGGGCCATCAGGCGTAATGTTCAGTCATGGACCGCCGCATTTTCGGGCTGGAGAACGAGTACGGCGTCACGTGCACGTTCAGGGGACAGCGCCGACTGTCCCCTGATGAAGTGGCGCGCTACCTCTTCCGCCGTGTTGTGTCATGGGGCCGCAGCAGCAATGTCTTTCTGCGGAACGGCGCCCGCCTCTACCTCGACGTGGGATCGCATCCGGAATATGCAACCCCCGAATGCGACAACCTGACCGAACTGGTCACCCACGACAAGGCCGGTGAGCGCATTCTCGAAGGCCTGCTCGTCGACGCCGAGCGCCGCCTGCACGAGGAGGGAATCGCGGGCGACGTCTATCTCTTCAAGAACAACACCGACTCCGCGGGAAACTCCTACGGATGCCACGAGAACTACCTCGTGGCCCGGCACGGAGAATTCTCCCGGCTCGCGGACATCCTCATTCCCTTCCTCGTCACCAGGCAGCTGATCTGCGGCGCCGGCAAGGTGCTGCAGACCCCCCGGGGCGCCGTGTACTGCGTCAGCCAGCGTGCCGAGCACATCTGGGAGGGCGTCAGTTCCGCGACCACCCGTTCGCGTCCGATCATCAACACCCGCGACGAACCGCACGCGGACGCGGAGCGCTACCGCCGCCTCCACGTCATCGTCGGCGACTCCAACATGTCCGAGACGACGATGCTCCTCAAGGTCGGGGCCACCGACCTCGTGCTCCGCATGATCGAGGCGGGCACGGTGATGCGCGATCTGACGCTGGAGAACCCGATCCGGGCGATCCGCGAGGTCAGCCACGACATCACGGGGCAGCGCAAGGTCCGCCTGGCCAGCGGTCGCGAGGCCTCCGCCATCGAGGTGCAGCGCGAGTACTACGAGAAGGCCGTGGACTTCGTGGACCGCCGCGGCATCCGCACCGGCAACGTCGAGCGCGTGCTCGAACTGTGGGGCCGCACGCTCGACGCCATCGAGGCCCAGGACCTCGACCGGCTCGACACCGAGATCGACTGGGTCATGAAGTACAAGCTCATCGAGCGGTACCGGGCCAAGCACAACATGACGATGTCGAACCCGCGGGTCGCCCAGATAGACCTCGCCTACCACGACATCCACCGTCGCCGCGGCCTCTACTACCTCCTGGAGCGCAAGGGGCAGGCGGCCCGCGTCTGCAACGACCTGAAGATCTTCGAGGGCAAGTCCGTGCCCCCGCAGACCACCAGGGCGCGACTGCGCGGCGACTTCATCCGCCGGGCCCAGGAGCAGCGCCGCGACTTCACCGTCGACTGGGTCCATCTCAAGCTCAACGACCAGGCGCAGCGCACCGTGCTCTGCAAGGACCCGTTCCGCTCGGTCGACGACAGGGTGGAGAAGCTGATCGCGGGTATGTGAGACCACTCCGGGCCGTCCCCCGGCCCCACGCGCGACGCGGGCCCCGTACGTTCCTCGTACGGGGCCCTGCGCACGCCCTAGAGTGTCGGGGACCCCCTAATGTGTCGTCTGAGATCTGAGGAACCAGTGCGCCGACTTGCCGGCCTTCTCGTCGTCCCCCTGCTGCTGGTATCAGCGGCCTGCGGCAGCGACGACAAGGGCTCCGACTCCGCTTCCGCCTCCGCGTCCGCCCCCAGCAAGGGCGGCTTCCCCGCCATCACCGCGGGCGCGAAGTTCGGTGAGAAGCCCACCCTGGCCAAGGGCACGGGTACCCCGCCCAAGGAGCTGAAGACCAAGGTCATCAGCGAAGGGGACGGCGCGACGCTCAAGAACGGCGACGCGATCCAGGTCAACTACCTGGGCCAGTCCTGGGACTCCGACAAGCCGTTCGACAACAGCTTCGACCGCAAGCAGCCGTTCGACCTGACCCTCGGCGCCGGCATGGTCATCCAGGGCTGGGACAAGGGCCTGGTCGGCCAGAAGGTCGGCAGCAGGGTCCAGCTCGTCATCCCGCCGGACCTCGGCTACGGCGCCCAGGGCCAGGGCGACATCAAGCCCAACGCCACCCTCGTCTTCGTCGTCGACGTCCTGAAGGCGCAGCAGATCCCCACGTCGGCCAAGGGCACCGAGGTCCCGCAGACCGACGCGGCCCTGCCCAAGGTCGGCACCAACACCGACGGCAAGGCCCCCACCGTCAAGATCCCCACCAAGACGGACCCGCCGAAGAAGCTCGTCTCCAACTACGTCCTGGAGTCCAAGGGCGACGTCATCAAGGAGACCGACAGCGTCATCGTGAACTACGTGGGCCTGCTGTGGAAGGACGGAAAGACCTTCGACAGCACCTACGCGACCGGCAAGACGCAGACCTTCCCGCTGGCCCAGGTCACGCTCAAGGGCCTCAAGGACGGGCTGATCGGCAAGAAGATCGGCAGCCGGGTGCTCCTCGTCATCCCGCCGGACCAGGCGTTCGGCGACAAGGAGCAGCAGACCATCCCCAAGAACTCCACGCTCGTGTTCGCCGTGGACGTCCTCGCGAAGATGTAAGACTGTCCCGGTTGCGCAGTTCATCAGTAAAGAGGAGCGAGTCAGTGAGCATCGACAAGCCGGAGATCGACTTCCCGGAAGGCCCGGCGCCGACGGAACTGGAGATCAAGGACATCTGGGTGGGCGAGGGCGCCGAGGCCAAGGCCGGCCAGACCGTCTCCGTCCACTACGTCGGAGTCGCCTTCTCCACCGGCGAGGAGTTCGACGCCTCCTGGAACCGCGGCAGGCCGCTCGAGTTCCAGCTCGGCGCCGGCCAGGTCATCAAGGGCTGGGACCAGGGCGTGCAGGGCATGAAGGTCGGCGGGCGCCGCCGGCTGACCATCCCCTCGCACCTCGCGTACGGCGAGCGCGGCGCCGGCGGCGGCGCGATCGCCCCGGGCGAGACGCTGATCTTCGTCTGCGACCTGGTCGCCGTCTGACCGGCGCGCGTACCGCTCCGAGGGCCCGTGCCGCAAGGCGCGGGCCCTCGCTTTTGTCCCGGCACTCCGGGGCGGTACGGTCGACGGTCGTAGAGCGAAACAGAAAGGGCGTCGATGGCGATTGCCAAGGCCGAGCGGCTGATGAACCTGGCACTGTGTCTGCTCGGGACCCGGCGCCCGCTCAGCAAGCGCGAGCTGCGCGGATCCATCGAGGCCTACCTCGAAGCCGCCTCCGACGACGCCTTCAACCGGATGTTCGAGCGCGACAAGGACGATCTGCGCGAACTCGGACTGGTCATCGAGACCGTCGAGAACCTGGACGGCGACACCGGCTACCTCGCCCGCCGCGACAGCAACCGGCTGCCCCCGATCACGCTCGACGCGGAGGAGGCCGCCGCCCTGGGACTGGCCGCCAAGGTGTGGCAGCAGGCCCGGCTCGCCGGCGCCGCCAGCGGCGCCCTGCAGAAGCTGCGCGCCGCCGGCATGCCGGAGACCGAGGACACCTACGAGGTGCACAGCGCCCTGGAGCCGCGCATCCCCGTCCACGAGGCCGCCTTCGAACCCCTGATGCTCGCCTGCCGCGACCGCCGCCCGGTCACCTTCGACTACCGCAAGGCCAACGCCGCCCGCCCCGAGCAGCGCCACGTCGAACCGTGGACGCTGGAGTGCTGGCGCGGCCACTGGTACCTGGCGGGCTGGGACCGCGACCGCGGGGCGGAGCGGGTCTTCCGGCTCTCCCGGATCAGCGGCAAGGTCCGCTCCCGGGCCGGCGCCTTCACCGCCGAGGTCCCCGACGTGGTCACCGTCCGCGAGACCGTCGAGAGCTGGGCCGGCGAGACCGCCACCCGCACCGCGCTCATCCGGCTCCGCGCCGACTCCGGCTACCCGCTGCGGGCACGGGCCGTATCGGTCCGGGAACTCGGAGACGGGTGGGAGGAGTTGGAGATTCCGTACGGACACGGTCTGGACGCCTGGCTCGTCGAGTTCGGCCCCGACGTCGTCGTGACCGGTCCCGCTGACCTGCGGGCCGACGTGGTGGACCGGCTGCGCGCCGTGGCCAAGGACTGAGGGGACCGTATTCATGGCCGCGAACGCCATCGACCAGACGCGCCGGATGCTCTCCCTGGTGACCTATCTGCGCGAGCGCCCGGGGGCGCACGTCCAGGACGTCGCCCGCGCCTTCGGGATCACCGAGGACGAACTGATCTCGGACCTCGACGTGCTGCCCATGTGCGGCACCAGCTTCCGCGGCGGCGACCTGCTCGACATCGACACCGACGGCGACCGGATCTGGTGGCACAACCCCGACGACGTCGCCGAACCGCTACGGCTCGCGGCCGACGAGGCGACGGCTCTGCTGGTCGCCGCCCGCGCCGTGGCCACGCTGCCCGGACTGCGCGAGAGCGACCGCCAGGCGCTGCTGCGCGCCACCGCCAAGCTGGAGACCGCCGCCGGTGAGGTGGGCGCCGCCAGCTCCCGGCTCTCGGTCACCTTCGAGTCCGAGGGCGGCGTCTTCGCCGACGTGGACCGGGCGATCTCGGAGCGCCGCAGGCTCTGGCTGCGCTACTACTCTCCCGCCCGCGACGAGCTCACCGAGCGCGAGGTGGACCCGATCCGGCTGTTCGCCGTCGGGCACACCTATATGGAGGCCTGGTGCCGCTCCTCGGAGGACCGGCGGACCTTCCGGCTCGACCGGGTCGCCGAGATCCGGCTCCTCGACGAGCCCGCCGCACCCCCGGAGCTGGAGCTGCGGGACCTGTCCGAGGGACTCGTCCAGCCCGCGGCCGAGGACCCGGAGGTCGTGGTCGAGGTCGGCCCCGGCGGCCGCTGGGTCGCCGAGTACTATCCGCACGACCGCGCGGAGGAGCTGCCCGACGGCGGGCTGCGGATCACACTGCGCACCCCCGATCCGGCGTCGCTGCGCCGGCTGGCGCTGCGGCTCGGCCGGGAGGGGCGCATCGTCTCGCCGCCGGAGCTGGCCCGCAGCGCGCGGGACGCGGCCCGCGCGGCGCTCGCCGCGTACGACGAACCGGCCCGGGGGACGACCGAGGAGCGATGACTCATATGCCTGTGGTGTCGGACGTCCCGGCCGTGCCGACGGTCGTCGTTCCCGAATCGGTGCGGTTCAAGGCCGCGTGCCCGGAGTGCCGGGCCCGGTTCGAGCTGGCCGCCGCGGAGTTCCGGCTCGCGATCGGCGCCAGCAGCCGGACCACGTTCTACTCCTTCACCTGCCCCTCCTGCGAGGCCTCGGTCCGCCGGCCGGCGGGGGAGCGGATAGTGGAACTCCTCACCGGCGGCGGGGTGCGCACGCTCCGCCTGCACCCCGGTGTCTGACGGCCCACCCGACTCCGTACACGAGACACATCGAGGCTCCGCGCATGTTCTGGCCCATGCTCGCCATCGCCCTGGGATTCCTCGGGATCGCCGTTCTGGGCGTGCTGGCCGTCAAGGTCTTCGTCGAGGCGCAGCGCCTCGGCCGGCAGGTGGCCGCCACCACCGAGCGCATCAACCGGGCGGCCGAGGACCTGGAGCGGGCGGCCGTCGGTCTCGCCGCCGGAAGCGGCCGGAACCGCTCCTAGCGGTGCCGTCCCGCCCGTGGACGCGGCCTCCAGTTTCCCCGTTCCGGGAGGTAGGCTGCTCGGAACGGCCCAGGCAGGGAGGTGCGGGCCGCTACGAAAGTATGCACGGGCATTGCCTCGCGTTTACTCCCGCGGGTTACGATCGCTGCCAGCGAAGGGTCGGACGGGTGTCCGGCCAAGGGCAGTGAGCCCACCTCCAGCCGCCTCAGCGAGAAGGAAGCACATCATGGGCAATCTGAAGCCTCTCGAGATCGTTCTGATCATCGCTGTCATTCTGCTGCTGTTCGGCGCCAAGAAGCTTCCCGACATGGCCCGTTCGCTCGGCAAGTCGGCCCGCATCCTGAAGAGCGAGGCCAAGGCGATGCGCAAGGACGACGAGCCCGCGGCCACCGCCACCACCGAGGCCGCCGCCGACCAGAGCGCCCAGCAGCCCGCCGCGCGTACGATCCAGGCCGCCCCCGGCGACGTCACCAGCTCCCGCCCGGTGAGCGAGCCGAAGCCCACCACCCAGAGCTGATCGCCGACGGGTCCTCCCGGAAGCTGCCGCACGAGACGAGGGAAGTGGGTTGCTCAAGTCTGCCCGCAAGCAGGAGAAGGACAGCGAGGGGCGGATGCCTCTCGCTGATCACCTGCGAGAGTTGCGTAACCGACTGCTGATCTCGGTCGTGGCGGTCATCGTGATCACATCGATCACGGCCTTCTTCTACAAGGAACTGATCGACTTCCTGATCCGGCCGATCCTCGGATCGGTCGGCTGTGCCGACGGCCAGCACAAGCAGGTCAACGGGCGGCCCTGTGCGGAGATGACGGTCAACGGTCTGGTCGGTCCGTTCTCGATCGCGCTCAAGGTCTCCCTCATGGCGGGTGTGGTCTTCTCCACCCCGGTCTGGCTCTACCAGCTCTGGGCGTTCCTCGCCCCGGGCCTGCACAAGCACGAGAAGAAGTACGCGCTGAGCTTCGTGGGCGCCGGAGTGCCGCTGTTCCTCGTCGGCGCCGCCCTCGCGTACGTCCTCATGCCGCAGACCGCGGAGGTCCTGCTCGGCTTCACCCCGGACAACACGACCAACCTGCTGCCCGTCGACGACTACCTCAACATCGTCACGCGCATGGTCATCGTGTTCGGTCTGGCCTTCGAGCTCCCGCTCCTGCTGGTCCTGCTCAACTTCACCGGGGTGCTCTCGGCCAAGCGGCTCGCCTCCTGGTGGCGCGCCATGGTCATGGGGATCACGATCTTCGCGGCCGTCGCCACCCCGACCGGCGACCCGCTCACGATGATCACGCTGGCCGCGCCGATCGTGCTGCTGTACTTCCTGGCGCTCGGCATCTGCATGGTCAACGACAGCCGTCGGCGCCGCGGCAACCCCGATGCCGAACTGGACGACGACGAGGCGTCCGATCTGGACCTCACGCCCTCGGACCTCGGCGACATGGAGCACGTCTCCGCCTCGCTGCCCGAGCAGGCGGACGGGGAACGGGACGGCGGACGGTCCTCCCGGCGAGACGGTTTCGACGACATCACCTGACCGGTAAGGTCCCCCGGGTGACCAGCGAGATCACCCTCTTCGTCAATCCCACCGCGGGAAGCGGCCGGGGCGCGCGTGCCGCGCAGCCGGCCGCTTCCGCGTTGCGGGACGCCGGATTCTCCGTCCGTACGGTCCTCGGGGAGGACGCCGAGGACGCCCTGCGCCGGGCCCGCGAGGCCGTGGGCGGCGGAACCGGCGCGCTCATAGCCGTCGGCGGGGACGGACTGATGTCCCTCGCCCTCCAGGCCGTCGCCGGGACTTCGACCCCGCTCGGCGTCGTCGCCGTCGGCACGGGCAACGACTTCGCCCGCGCCCTGGGCCTGCCGATACGGGATCCCGCCGCGGCGGGACGGCTGGCCGCCGAGGCCCTCAAGCAGGGCACGGTGCGCACGATCGACCTCGGCCGGATCGGCGAGCGGTGGTTCGGCTCCGTGCTCGCCTCCGGCTTCGACTCCCGGGTCAACGACCGGGGCAACCGGATGCGCTGGATCGGCGGCCGCTTCAAGTACGACCTGGCGATCCTCGCCGAACTCGCCGCGTTCCGCCCGACCGCCTACCGCGTCCGGCTGGACGGCGGGCCGGTCCGGGAGATCGAGGCGACGCTGATCGCCGTCGGCAACGGCACCTCCTACGGCGGCGGGATGCGGATCTGCGCCGACGCCGTCATGGACGACGGCCTCTTCGACGTGACCGTGGTGGGCGACTGCAGCCGCACCACCCTCCTCAAGGTCTTCCCCCGGGTCTACAAGGGGACGCACCTCGACCACCCCGTCGTCACCGTGCACCGGGCCGCCTCCATCGAACTGGAAGCGGTCGGCGTCACCGCGTACGCGGACGGCGAGCCGCTCGGCCCCCTGCCGGTCGCCGCCACCTGTGTGCCCGGCGCGGCCCGGGTGCTCGGTGCGGTGCCTGCGACCGCTCGATAAAGATCGCGTCACTGTCGGAGGCGGCGGGTAGGCTCGTGGACAAGATGACAGAAGACCTCTCACCAGCTGAGCGATACCAGGCTTCCAGGCTCCGGGCCGCCGATCGGGCGACCGCGCTCGGACCGTTCCGCGAGATGTACGAGTTCGATCTGGACCCCTACCAGATCGAGGCGTGCAAGGCGCTGGAGGCCGGCAAGGGTGTGCTCGTCGCCGCCCCGACGGGTTCGGGCAAGACGATCGTGGGCGAGTTCGCCGTCCACCTCGCCCTGGCCCAGGGCCGCAAATGCTTCTACACCACGCCGATCAAGGCGCTGTCCAACCAGAAGTTCGCCGACCTCGTCAAGCGCTACGGCGCGGACAGGGTCGGCCTGCTGACCGGGGACAACAGCGTCAACGCCGACGCACCGGTGGTCGTCATGACCACCGAGGTGCTGAGGAACATGCTGTACGCGGGCTCCCAGGCGCTGGACGGCCTCGGTCACGTGGTCATGGACGAGGTCCACTACCTCTCCGACCGCTTCCGGGGCGCCGTCTGGGAGGAAGTGATCATCCACCTCCCCGAGTCGGTCACGCTGGTGTCCCTGTCGGCGACCGTGTCCAACGCGGAGGAGTTCGGCGACTGGCTGGACACCGTCCGCGGCGACACCGAGGTGATCGTCTCCGAGCATCGCCCCGTCCCGCTCTGGCAACACGTGCTGGCCGGGCGCCGGATGTACGACCTCTTCGAGGAGGAGAGCGACCACGGCGGCCGCGGCGCGGGACGCCGCGAGGTCAACCCCGACCTCGTCCGGCTCGCCCGCATGGAGAACCAGCGCGGGTACAACCCGCGCGAACGCCGCCGCGGGAAGATGGTCCGCGAGGCCGACCGCGAGCGCGAGCGGCGCCAGCGCAGCCGGATCTGGACCCCCTCGCGGCCCGAGGTCATCGACCGGCTGGACGCCGAGGGGCTGCTGCCCGCCATCACCTTCATCTTCAGCCGGGCCGGCTGCGAGGCCGCCGTCCAGCAGTGCCTGCACGCCGGGCTGCGCCTCAACGACGAGGAGAAGCGGCGGCTGGTCCGCGAGATCGTCGAGCAGCGCACCGCGTCCATCCCCACCGAGGACCTGCACGTCCTCGGCTACTACGAATGGCTCGAAGGCCTGGAGCGGGGCATCGCCGCGCACCACGCCGGCATGCTGCCCACGTTCAAGGAGGTCGTCGAGGAGCTGTTCGTCCGCGGCCTCGTCAAGGCGGTCTTCGCCACGGAGACCCTGGCCCTCGGCATCAACATGCCGGCGCGCTCGGTGGTCCTGGAGAAGCTCGTCAAGTGGAACGGCGAGCAGCACGCCGACATCACCCCCGGCGAGTACACCCAGCTCACCGGTCGGGCCGGGCGCCGCGGCATCGACGTGGAGGGCCACGCCGTGGTCCTCTGGCAGCGCGGCATGGACCCGGGCGGACTGGCCGGTCTCGCCGGGACGCGGACATATCCCCTGCGCTCCAGCTTCCGCCCCTCGTACAACATGGCGGTCAATCTGGTCCAGCAGTTCGGCCGGCACCGTTCGCGCGAGCTGCTGGAGACCTCCTTCGCCCAGTTCCAGGCGGACCGCTCGGTCGTCGGGATCTCCCGCCAGGTCCAGAAGAACGAGGAGGGCCTGGAGGGGTACCGGGAGGGCATGACCTGCCACCTCGGCGACTTCGAGGAGTACGCGCGGCTGCGCCGCGAGCTCAAGGACCGCGAGACGGAGCTGGCCAAGCAGGGGGCGACCCAGCGGCGGGCAGCGGCCGCGGCCTCGCTGGAGAAGCTCAAGCCGGGCGATGTCATCCATGTCCCGACCGGGAAGTTCGCCGGACTGGCGCTGGTCCTCGACCCGGGGCTCCCGGGCGGCCGGACCAATGGGCACGGACACCGGGGCACGGAGTACCACGACGGGCCGCGGCCCCTGGTGCTGACGGCGGAGCGCCAGGTGAAGCGGCTGGCCTCGATCGATTTCCCGGTGCCGGTGGAGGCGCTGGAGCGGATGAGGGTCCCGAAGTCCTTCAACCCCCGTTCGCCGCAGTCGCGCCGCGATCTGGCGTCCGCGCTGCGGACCAAGGCCGGGCACATCGTGCCGGACCGGCACCGACGGCAGCGGTCCGCCGCCGCCGACGACCGCGAGATCGCCCGTCTGCGGACCGAGCTGCGCGCGCACCCGTGCCATGGATGCGACGAGCGCGAGGACCACGCCCGCTGGGCAGAGCGCTACTACCGCCTCCAGCGCGACACCCGGCAGCTGGAGCGGCGGATCGAGGGACGGACGAACACGATCGCCCGCACCTTCGACCGGATCGTGGCCCTGCTGACCGAGCTGGACTATCTGCGGGGCAGCGAGGTCACCGAGCACGGCCGGCGGCTGGCCCGGCTCTACGGGGAGCTGGACCTGCTCGCCAGCGAGTGCCTGCGGGCCGGCGTGTGGGAGGGGCTCAACCCGGCCGAGCTGGCCGCGTGCGTCTCGGCCCTGGTGTACGAGGCACGGCAGTCCGACGACGCGGTGGCCCCGAAGCTGCCGTCCGGGCCCGCGCGGACCGCGCTCGGCGAGATGGTCCGCATCTGGGGCCGGCTCGACGCCCTGGAGGAGGACTTCAAGATCAACCAGGCGGAGGGGGTCGGCCAGCGCGAGCCCGATCTCGGCTTCGCCTGGGCCGTCTACATGTGGGCCTCCGGGCGGAGCCTGGACGAGGTGCTGCGCGAGGCGGAGATGCCGGCCGGTGACTTCGTACGGTGGTGCAAGCAGGTGATCGATGTGCTCGGACAGATCGCCGCCGCCGCGCCGCGCGAGGAGAGTTCGGTGGCGCGCAGCGCGCGCAAGGCCGTCGACGAGGTGCTGCGCGGCGTGGTGGCGTACAGCTCGGTGGGCTGAGCCCACGGGCCGCGGGCCCTCGGGTACGCCGATCGGCCGGTCCCTGTGCGGGCCGGCCGACGGTCGTACGGAATCGTGGATCCTTTCTCCGGCCCGGACGGCGTGCGTCCGGGGACGCGGCGGGTGCGGGGCGCGGGTCCGGACGTCAGGTCTTGGCGTGCCTGCTCCCGCTCCTCATGGACGCACCGGCGCAGACCAGTCCCAGCAGGGCGGTCAGACCGCCGATGATGACGTTGTTGAGCACGACACCGGTGTCCGGGCTGCTGCCCACCACCCACGGCGAGATGATCATCCAGGCGCCCATGGCGCAGATGGCCCAGCTCAGGCCGTACATGCGCTGCGGCATCACGGTGAACCCGAGTCCCAGCACGGCGATCGCGATGCCCATGACCAGGTTGTGGGTCACCAGCGGGGTCTGCGAGGTCGTGAAGTGCAGGACCCACGGCGAGACGGCGCAGTACAGACCGACCAGGAAGACCGGGGCGTCCACGAGCGCCACATCGCGCCCGCCCATCATCCGGTCGTAGCGGTCGCGCATTTCGGAGACATCGGGATGTCCGGCCATGTCATGGCCGACATGCGAGACGTTTGACATGAAGCTCGTCTCCTTCGGTCGCGCAGGCCACGGTGCTGCTCTGTTCGACAAGCGGCCTGCTCTGCCATTCTGCTCTTATATGTCCCTTATGTGTAGGGTCAAGGCGTCGGAATATCCGCAGGATCCGCACCGGTCGCCGCGTCGTCCAGCCGCCGGGCCAGGGAGACCAGCTCCGGCGTCCGCAGCACACGGTCGCCGTACCCGGGAAGCGGGACGTGCAGGGGCTCCGTCCAGCGCGCGGGAATCGCCGCGAGGCCGTACACGGCCCCGGCGAGCGCTCCCGTGACCGCCGCCACGGTGTCCGTGTCCCCGCCCGCGTCGACGGCCGAGGCGAGCGCCTCCTCGTACGACCCCGTCGTGCGCAACGCCCACAGCGCCGTACCCAGGCACGGCCACACCGCACCGTTGAACTCCGTCGCGCACTCCGGCCGCCAGTCGGCGGCCAGAACGGTCGTCCACCGTTCGCGGTGCGCGGCGTCCACCCGGGCCAGTGCGTCCGGAACGGCGGCGAGCGGGTCGTCGCCGTTCAGTGCCACCCGGATCAGCTCGTGCAGCACGGCCGTGCCCTCCCGGGCGGCACGGTCCCCGTGGGTGAGGGCGGCGATCCGGCGAGCGGCCTCCATGGTCAGCTCCCGGGCCTCGGCGGCCGGACGGTCCGGTGCGGCGAAGCGCACGGCGGAGGTGGCGGCGCGCATCAGTGAACCGTTGCCCGCCGCACGGCTGTTGACCTGGAAATGCAGCGCCGCCGCGAGGTCCCAGGGGTCCCCGCCGGTCAGGACCGCCTCCGTCTGGAGGCCGATGTCCTTCGGATCGCCGGCCGCCCACCGCCGGAAGCGGGCGAAGAGCTCGGGCAGGTCCAGGCCGCCGCACTCCAGGAGGGACTCCGCGACGAGCACCGCCATCTGCGTGTCGTCCGTCGCCTCGCCCGGATCCCAGCCACCGCCGCCGCACATCGTGCCCGCGCCGTCGGGGAAGCGGGCGCTGTAGGCCCCCGGCGGCCCGAACTCGAACGGTGCGCCCAGGGCGTCACCGACGGCCGATCCGACCACGGCGCCCGCCGCTCGGTCCCGTCTGTGCGAGGAGCTCATGCGGTCAGCCTACGGAGGTCCGGTCCTCCGTAGGCCGCCGCCGGGAGATCCGTGCGCGTCAGTCGGCCGGCATCAGCACCGTGTCGACGAGGTACACGGTCGCGTTGGCGGTCGGCACGTTCCCGCAGACGACCTTGGACGAGTCGTTCACGGTGTACGTCACGCCCGAGCCCGAGGTCTTCAGTTCGCTCTTCTCCAGCGTGCTGAAGGAGCCGTGCGCCAGCTGTTCCGGCGTCAGCTTCCGGCCCACCACGTGATACGTCAGCACCTTGGTGAGCGCTGCCCGGTCGGCGAGGAGCTTGTCGAGGTCGGCCTTCGGGACCTTGGCGAACGCCGCGTCGGTCGGGGCGAACACGGTGATGTTCCGGGCGTTGTTCAGGGTGTCGACCAGATCGGCCCTCTTCACGGCCGCGACCAGGGTCGAGAGCGAGGGATTGTGCGAGGCGGCCGTGGCGACCGGGTCCGCGGCCATGCCGTTGAACGAACCCGCGCCGCTCTTCGGCACCGCCGAACAGCCCGGTCCGAAGGGTGCCTTCATGGGATCGACGGCGGCCTCGGACGCGGGTGCGGAAGCCTTGGACGAGCTCGCCTCGGAGCCCGCTGCGCTGTCCTCGGACTCACCGGAACAGGCCGTCAGGGCCAGGGGGAGGATGAGCGCGGCGGTCAGGGCGACAGCGGCGCGGCGGGTGTGCAGGACGTTCATGATGTACTCCCTTTCGCTCTGCGTGAGCGAAGCTTTGCTTTGTGTGATCACTTGATCGTTTGGTCGATTGAGCGGTTGGCTTTTTCGTTTGATCGTTTGGCTGATCGTTTGGCTGGTCGTTTGGCTGATGGGTCGGATGACGGAGGCCGCGCCCGGAGGGGCGGGATGTGTCCGTCAGGACACGTCGAGCACCACCGTGTGGTGACCGGTCGCTCCGTCGGGGACGGTGCCCGTGCGCCGGGCGGTCTGCGTGGCGCCGGTGCCGTCGGTCGCGCGGACTTCGAGGGTGTGGCGGCCGGACGTGGCCGGCCAGTTCCACACCCACTGGCGCCAGGTGTCGCGGCTGTCCTGGGCGGCCAGGCGGGCGGTGTGCCACGGGCCGCCGTCGACCCGGACCTCGACCCGGGAGATGCCCCGGTGCTGGGCCCAGGCGACCCCGGCGACCGGGACGCGGCCGGCCTTCGGGGAGGACAGGGGGCGGGGGGTGTCGATGCGGGACTGGGTCTTGACGGGGGCCTGTGCGGACCAGGACCGCTTCACCCAGTACGCGTCGTAGTCGGCGAACGTCGTCAGTTCGATGTCCTTGATCCATTTGCAGGCCGACACGTATCCGTACAGACCCGGGACCACCATCCGCACCGGGAAACCGTGTGTGAACGAAAGCGGTTCCCCGTTCATGCCGAAAGCGAGCAGGGCGTCCCGTCCGTCCATGACGGCTTCGACCGGGGTGCCGATCGTCATGCCGTCCACCGACCGGGCCACCAGCTGGTCGGCGGGCCCGCCCCGGGACGGCGGCTCCACCCCGGCCTCGCGCAGCACGTCGGCCAGTCGTACGCCGAGCCACCGGGCGTTGCCGACGTACGGACCGCCGACCTCGTTGGAGACGCAGGCCAGCGTGATGTCGCGCTCGACGGTCTCGCGGCGCAGCAGGTCCCGCAGTGTGAGCGTCAGCGGGGTGCGGACGCCGCGGCCGTGGATCCGCAGCCGCCAGCCGTCGGCGTCGATACGCGGGACGACCAGGGCCGTGTCCACGCGGTAGAAGTCGCCGGCCGGGGTGGTGAACGGGCCGAGCCCGCGGATGTGGAGGTCGGCGCCCGGGGGGACCGGGCGCGCGGGCGAGTCCGGTACGGGGAGCACCAGGTCGCGCCGGGAGGCCTCGGCCCCGGCCTGGACGGAGGAGGTCAGCCGCCGGCCGAGGAACCCCGCGCCGGCCGAGGCCGCGGCCGTGACCGCCGCGGCGACGACGAACCGCCGTCGGTCGAAGGCGTCTTCGGTCTGCCCGGGGGCGGGCGTGCGCACCGGTGCGAGCCGTCCGACGAGGAGGTACAGCACCCCCGCCGCCACCACGGCACCCACCACCGACGGCAGGGCGTCGGACAGCCGGCCCTCCGGCCGGCCGACCGCCGCGGCCGCCCCGATCCCGCCGAAGACCAGCACCGCCGCCGCGCCGGTCCGCCGGTGCCGCAGCGCCAGCAGTCCGACGAGCACGGCGAAGACCGCGAGCAGGACCACGATGCCCAGCTCCAGCACCAGCTTGTCGCGCGTGCCGAAGTTCCGTACGGCAAAGTCCTTGAGCGCCGGGGGAGTGCGATCGATCACCGCGCCGCCCACCGCCGTGACCGGCCCCGCCTCGGGGCGGACCACCGCCGCGACGAACTCGGCCACGGCCAGGGCGCAGAATCCGGCGATCAGCCCGGCGAGTGCGGCGCACGCGGCACGCAGCAGGCGCGGCGGCCGGGACGCCCGGGGGCGGTCCCGGTGTGCGGCGTCGGGGCCGTTTGCGTCCCCGGTTCCGTTGCCGCTTTCGCTTCCACTTCCGCTTTCGTTTCTGCTTTCGCTTTCGTTTTTGCCCGGCGGTTGCTTTCGATCTTCGCTCACGAAAGGGATTCGTACCCCATCGCCGTCCGGATGTGTCGCTCACTCCGACGAGTGAGGTGCGGACATCAGTGCGCCCCGCACACCGGCCGCCTCCCAACGGCCAGATGTGCGGGGCGATCACCGCGAAGCGGTCGTGGCCCGCCCGGGACGACCCGGCCCGGTCGGGCGCCTCGACCGCCGCGTCAGGGGGGTGGGCCGGCTTCCCGTGCGGCCGCCCACGGTGAACGGATGCCCCTTCGCGTGCCGTTCACGCCGGTGGGAGGGGTGCCGGAGTCCGCGGTGCGGTCGGGGCGCGCCTCGGGGCGGCGGGGCGCGTCGTTCCTCTGCGGTCGGTTGATGCGTACGTCTTCCTTCACACGGGTCTCCTTCCGGGGTGACGGGCGGTGCTCCCGGGGGATCCGGGGGCCGGTCGGGCGGCGGTTGCGTCCAGGCGCGAGATCTTTCCATGCCCTCGAAGATTCGCGATACATCGCGGTTGACCCTCCGAAGAGATTCGCGATATGTTCGTGGACGAGTATTCGATGGCGGAGAAGGGGGTGGGAGGCGGTGGCCAAGCGGCGCAAGCTCAGCAATCCGCTGGCGCTCACGGTCATGGTGCTGCTCGACGAGGGCCCCATGCACCCGTACCAGATCGCCCAGACCCTCCGCCGCCGAGGCAAACAGCACAGCGTGAAGATCAACTTCGGCTCGCTCTACACCGTGGTCCAGAACCTGGAGAAGCACGGATATGTCGAGGTCACGGGCGTGCAGCGGGAGGGGAACCGCCCCGAGCGCACGCTGTACGGCCTGACCGAGGCGGGGCGCGACGAGATGCTCGCGTGGCTCTCCGATCTGATCGCGGTGCCGGCCGACGAGTTCCCCGTCTTCGAGACGGCCCTGTCCCTCCTCCCGGCGCTTCCGCCGGGCGAGGTGGCGGAACTGCTGGCGGACCGGGAGCAGACCCTCGTCGTACAGGCCGCGGCGTTCCGGGGCGTCCTCACTCAATTGGGTGACACGCTTCCCCGCATCTTCATCATCGAGACCGAATTCCAGCTGCACATGATCGAGGCGCAGCTGGAGTGGGTGAGGGGCTTCCGCAAGGAGCTGACCGAATCCACGCTCGAAGGCATCGAACAGTGGAGGACCTTCCACGACACGGGCGCGGTGCCCGAGGAGTGGAAGGACCTCGACGAGCAGGACATCGTCCTCGACCCCGGCCAGGAGGACTGACCCGGGGGAGGGGCGAAGAGAGGAGGACCCCGGCGGGGGCTGTTGCAGCAGCACCCGCCGGGGTCTCGAACCCCGGACCGGACACGCCGTGAAAGCGCGCGGGCCATCGAGGTGCGGCACACCCAGGATAGCCCGGCGACACTCACGCGGACCGGTTCGGCCCATCGGGCGCACGGAACACCGTGCGCCCCGCCGACCACAGGAGAGCTCCGCCATGAGCACCCGTGCGCCCGCCGTCGAGGCGCGGCAGCTGATCAAGACCTATCCCGGTGACGTCACCGCGCTGAACGGCATGGACCTCACCGTCGCGCCCGGCACCGTCTTCGGGCTCCTCGGGCCCAACGGCGCCGGGAAGTCCACCACCGTCAAGATCCTCACCACTCTCGCCCGCCCGGACTCCGGTACCGCGTCCGTCGCCGGGCACGACGTCCTCGCCCACCCCGACCGGGTCCGCCGGTCGATCGGCGTGGTCGCCCAGAAGTCCGGCGCCGACCCGGTCGCCACCGGCCGGGAGAACCTGCTGCTCCAGGGCCGCCTCTACGGAATGCGGGGCGCCGCCGTCCAGCGCCGCGCCGATGAGCTGCTGGAACGCTTCGACCTCGCCGATGCCGGGAAGCGCCTGGTGAAGGGGTACTCCGGCGGGATGCAGCGCCGGCTCGACGTGGCGATCGGCCTGGTCCACCGCCCCGAGGTGCTCTTCCTGGACGAGCCGACGACCGGCCTCGACCCGGAGGCCCGCACCGCCATGTGGGACGAGATCTCCCGGCTGGCCGGTGAGGAGGGGCTGACCATCGTGCTCACCACGCACTATCTGGAGGAGGCCGACCGCCTCGCCGAACGCGTCGCGATCGTCGACCGCGGCCGGGTCGTCGTCGAGGGCACCCCCGACGCGCTCAAGGGCGAACTGCGCGGCGACGCCGTCCATCTGGAACTGCGCGCCGCCCATGTCCCCGACGGCACGACCGCCGTGCTCGACGGACTGCCCGGGGTGCACGAGGTCCTGGCCGACGGCCGCCGGGTCAGCGTCCGCGCCGAGGACGGCGCCGCCGCCGTCCCGGTGCTGCTCGCCGCCCTGGAACGGGCCGGTACGGGCGTGGCCTCGGCCACCGTGGCCCGTCCGTCCCTCGACGACGTGTATCTGCGCTACGCAGGCCGCCGCTTCGCGGAGGCGGAGGCGGACGCCCCGTCCGCCTCCGCTCCCGCCCCGGCCGTCGCGGGAGGTGTCCGATGAGCAGTCAGTCGTTCGCCCAGACCTGGTACATGACCCAGCGCCAGCTGATGCAGATCCTGCGTCAGCCGGTCTTCGTCGTCATCTCGCTGATCCAGCCGGTGATCTGGCTGTTCCTGTTCGGCAACCTCTTCAGGAAGGTCGTCGAACTCGGCGGGTTCGGCACCACCTCCTACCTGGACTACCTGATCCCCGGCATCGTGGTGATGAGCGCCCTCGGATCGAGCATGTGGGCCGGTATGGGGACCCTGGAGGAGATCGAGCGCGGCACGCTCAACCGCTTCCTGACCACGCCGGTCAGCCGCAACGCGTTGATGAACGCCAACGTGGTGCAGACCGGCATCAGCACGGCGTTGCAGTCCCTGGTCATCATCCTGCTCGGCCGGGCGGCCGGAGCCGCCTATCCGGGCGGGGCCGCCGGGCTGTTCGTGCTCGTCGCGGCCTCGATCCTGCTCGGGACGATCTTCGGGGCGCTGTCCAACGCGCTCGGCATGCTGGTGCGCCAGCGGGAGTCGATCATCGGCATCAACACCTTCCTGCTGCTGCCGCTGACCTTCTTGTCGTCGTCCTTCATGGCACCGAGCCAGATGCCGTCGTGGATGAGCCGCGTCGCCGACTTCAACCCGGTCAACTGGGCCATGGTCGCCGGCCGGTCGGCGCTGAACGGGAATCCCGACTGGGGGCTCGTGCTCGGCCGGGGCGCGGCGCTGCTGGCGCTGGCCGCGGTTGCCGTCTGGCTGTCCACCCGCACCTTCCGCTCGTACCAGAAGTCCGTCTGAGCGCCGGGGCTCACCGGTCCGCAACCGTGTCCCGGACGGGTGCGGACCGGCTCCCGGCCGTGCCGGGAGCCGACGCGGACCGGGCCCCGCGCAGCCGGGCCGCGCGCAGGGCGAGGAAGATCAGCAGGGCGAACGGCGAGAGCAGGATGGTGAGCACCAGCAGCGGGCCCATCGCATAGGGCGTGACACCCAGCCGTCGGCCCTCCAAATACATCCACTGCCCCAGCAGCAGATCCCAGGCGATCACCTGCGCCCAGACGGCCCCGGCCCCGTTCGCCAGGGCCGTCAGGTCGCGGAAGGTGTCGATGTCCGGGCTCCGTACGGCCGTCCAGAGCTCCGGGAGGACGGGCAGGGCCATCGTCAGATAGACGGCCAGGACCGGCAGCACCGTCAGCGGTGACCGGGCGACGCGGGCCGTCACCTCCCGGCCGGGCAGGAAGATCATCATCAGCCAGAACGGCGCCGCCAGCAGGAAGGCGGCCTCGAAGAGCGCACCGGTCATGACACGGACTCCTTCACGGAAGGGGAAGCGGGGGGTTCGGGGGCGCCGGACGGGTCCGGTACGGGGGAGCGGCGCAGCGCTCCGTACGTCCCGGCCGCCGTGGCGGCCACGATCAGAGCGGCGGCCGCGAGGGTCGCGCCGTCCGGGTGGACGAGCGGCTGACCGCGCAGCGCCTGCCAGGTGACCAGGGCGGTGAGTGCCGCGTACGCCGCGGAGGCGACCAGCACCAGCCGCAGGCGGACCTGGGGGTCGCGCAGCCGGGCGAAGCGCGGGGCCAGGGCCATGAGCGTCATCAGGAGGAGCGGCAGCAACTGGAGCGCGTGCATGCCCACGAAGTGCGGGACGCGCAGATCCCCGCCGGTCGTGGACCAGCCGGTGAACGGCATCGAGGGGCCGCCGTCCGGCACGCCCACGGCATGTCCGCCGATCACGTCGGCCGTGTCCAGACCGCCCGCCGCCCGCTGCTCCTCGGTCGGTTGCGTCATCAGGAAACCGAGCCCCGCGCCCAGCAGGGCGAGGATCACGCCGGACCGGATCGCCCAGGCGGCGGCCCGGTCCGGTATTCGGGCCCGGAGCAGCAGGACCGCGATGACCAGGGTGCCGGCCCAGAGGACCACGACCGTCACCGCCATCGCGTCGAACAGCGCCGAGTCGAACGGCGTGGCGTGGTTGAAGTGGCTCCGTTTCCCCCGGACCACCTGCCCCGTGATGATCGCCATCTCCACGAGGCTGGACACCGCGACCACCGTCCCCGCCCACCAGCCGACGCGCCGGCCCCGGGTGAGCAGCGTCAGCATCCACGCGAGCGCCAGCGCGTACACCACGAACGACACGGCGAACTTGAAGGGCTTGGCCCAGATCGCCGCCCCCACGAGGATCCGGTCGTCGACCAGCAGGCCGACGGCCGAGACGATCGTCATGACCGCCATGGAAGCGGCGAAGAGGACTAACGGACGGTGCCAGGTACGCCATTGAGGCATAGGTCCCCCCAGGGAGTTATAGATAGTGGAGCTTACCGCTATCCGATAGGGGAACTATCTATGATGGGGTTCGGTCTGGCAAGCAGGAGTGGGGAGAACGCGCGGTGCGCATCGGCGAGTTGAGCCGCAGGTCCGGGGTTCCGGTTCCGACGATCAAGTTCTATGTGCGGGAGGGGCTGCTGCCCGCCGGTCGGCTGACCAGCCCCAACCAGGCCAGCTACGACGAGGGGCACGAGCGCCGGCTGCGGCTGATCCGCGCCCTGCTGGATGTCGGGGGGCTGTCGCTGTCGGCCATCGGGGAGGTGCTGAAGGCCACGGAGGACCCCGTGCGGACCGTGCACGACGTGCTGGGGGCGGCGGCGAAGCGTCTGACGCCGGCCCAGGCGGACGACGCCGGGCCCGAGTTCGACGACGCGCGCGAGGACGTGGCGGACCTGCTGGAGCGCCGGGGCTGGCTGGCCGGGGCGGGGAGTCCGGGCGGGGAGGCGCTCGCCGAGGTGCTGGTCGCGCTTCGCCGGGCCGGGCACGGCGGCTTCGTCGAACTGCTCGACGTCTACGCGAGCGCGGCCGAGGGGATCGCGCGGGCCGACCTCGACTACGTCGGGCGGCGGGTGGCCCGGGAGGACCTCGTGGAGAGTGTCGTCGTCGGCACGGTCCTGGGCGAGGCGATGTTCGGTGCCCTGCGCCGCCTCGCACACGTGAACGCCTCCGTGCGCGCGTACGGCGAGGGGGCGGACGGCTGAGAAGCGCTGCGGACACCCGCACGCGTGGGCGTACGGCGAGGGTCGGCCACTCCCGTACGCCGGGACGTCCGCGATCAGCCGCACAGCGGCCGCCCGGCCCCGCCACCGCACAGTGTCCGCCCGCCCCCGCCCCGCGCGCTCGCCGGTTCGCGGTCGTCCGCACCCCGCCCCGCGTACGACGACGCCCGCGCCCCGGTACGGAAATCGGGGCGCGGGCGTCGAGGCGTGGGGAAGGCGTGGGTCAGGCGGCGTTCTCCTGCTCGCGTTCCACCTGCTCGTTCCAGGCGCGCTTGACGGAGCGCCAGGCGTCGTCGTTCTGGCCGAGCCGCCAGTAGCCGGAGATCGACAGCTGCGGCAGCGGAACGCCGCGCTCCAGGCGGAGGTGGCGGCGGATCTCCTTGACGAAGCCCGCCTCGCCGTGGACGAAGGCCTGCACCTCGCCCGCCGGGAACTCCAGCTCCCGCACGGCGGCCACGAGCGCCTCGCCCACCGGGCGTTCGCCGCGGTGCAGCCAGGTGACCTCGACGCCGTCCGGCGTGGCGATCTTCTGCTCCTCGGAGGCGTCGGACACCTCAAGGAAGGCGTGCACCACCGCGCCCGGCGGCATCTGCTCCACCGCCACCGCGACGGCGGGCAGCGCGCTCTCGTCGCCCACCAGCAGATGCCAGTCGGCCGAGGCCTCGGGGCCGTAACCGCCGCCCGGTCCCAGGAACGTCACCCGGTCGCCGGGCACGGCACGCGCCGCCCACGGACCGGCCAGGCCCTCGTCGCCGTGGACCACGAAGTCGATCGCCAGCTCCCGGGTGGCCGGGTCCCAGGAACGCACCGTGTACGTACGCGTGGTGGGCCACAGCTCGCGCGGGAACTCCTCGCGGATGCGGGCCACGTCGAAGGGGTGCTCGTACGTCGCGCCCTCGGGCGCGAAGCACAGCTTGACGTAGTGGTCGGTGAAGCCCGAGAGGGCGAAGTCGGCGAGGCCGTCACCGCCGAGCACCACCCGGACCATGTGCGGAGTGATCCGCTCGGTGCGCAGGACCTCCGCACCCCGCGCACGGGGTGCCTGGCGTGCCGGTCGTTCTGCCACGGGTCGTCTCCCTGCTGCCGGTAACCGGACCGAGGAACCCCGAACGGCCCATCAGTCTTAGGGTTACCTAACCTAACACCTCAGACGGTGAGTGTGGACAGCAGGCGCTGCAGCGCCCCACCCAGCCCCCACCGCTCCGCGAGCGCGTCCAGCGCGGCGGGATCGCGGGGCGCGGCGGGCAGGGCGGCGTCGAACGCGGGCAGCGGGACGTCCCCGGCGACCCGGACCACCTTCGGGGCCACCGCCACGTAGTCGCGGGCCTCGTCGAGCCGCTTGCGCTGCGAGGGGGTGAGCCCGGCGGCCGGGTCGTCGACGGCGGCCATGATCCCCGCGAGGTCGCCGAAGGCGTCCAGCAGCTTCGCCGCCGTCTTCTCGCCGATCCCGGGCACCCCCGGCAGCCCGTCGCTCGGGTCGCCCCGCAGCAGCGCGAGGTCGACGTACCCGGGACCGGACACCCCGTACTTCTCGCGCAGCCACGCCTCGTCCGTCAGCTGAAGGGTGCCGACGCCCTTCAGGGGGTAGAGCACCCGCACCTCCCGGGCGTCGTCCACCAGCTGGTACAGGTCCCGGTCGCCCGTGACGATGTCCACCGGGCCGGTCGCGCGGCCCGTCAGGGTCCCGATCACGTCGTCCGCCTCGTACCCCGCGACACCCACCCGGGCGATGCCGAGCGCGTCCAGCACCTCGGCGATCACCGGCACCTGCGGGGCCAGCGTGTCCGGCGTCTCCTCCTCGTCGGGCACGCCCCGGTCCGTCTCCTCCGCGACGCGGTGCGCCTTGTACGAGGGGATCAGGTCGACCCGCCACTGCGGACGCCAGTCCGCGTCCCAGCAGGCCACGAGGTCGTCCGGGCGGTGGTCCTGCACCAGCCGGCCGATGAAGTCCAGGAGTCCGCGCACGGCGTTGACCGGGGTCCCGTCCGGTGCGCGCACCGAGTCGGGGACGCCGAAGTAGGCGCGGAAGTAGAGGGAGGCGGTGTCGAGGAGCATCAGGCGTCGCGTCACACCCCGATGATGCCGCACCCCACCGACACCGCCGCCCCTGGACGCGGTTCCCGGATCGAGGCCGCTCTTCTGTGACCTGGCTCACTCTTGTGTTTGCTCCGTGTAAGCGGGGGCAGGCGCGGCATCGGAGCGAACCACGTCGCATTTTCAACTAATGCATGTGCCATGCGGGCCGAACCCGCACCGCTCCACGGTCTGCCGGAGGGGGTGGCAGAGCGTATTCGGTTCAACGCGTGAGGTGTATGTGTCAAGGCTGCAGGCCGAGCACTTGTACAAGGTGTTCGGCAGACGACCCGATCAAGCCGTACGAATGCTGGAGAGCGGCACGGACCGCGAGGAACTGCGCGCCGACGGAACGACCGCCGCGGTGATCGACGCCTCGTTCACCGTGGAGCCCGGCCAGATCTTCGTCGTGATGGGTCTGTCGGGGTCCGGCAAGTCCACGTTGCTGCGCATGCTCAACGGACTGCTGGAGCCCACCGCCGGCCAGGTGCTCTTCGACGGCCAGGACCTGACCGCCCTGAGCCCCGCGGAGCTCCGCCACGTCCGCTCCACCAAGATCAGCATGGTGTTCCAGCACTTCGCGCTCTTCCCCCACCGGAGCGTTCTGGAGAACGCCGCGTACGGCCTGGAGGTGCAGGGCGTCCCGCGCGCCGAGCGCGAGCGCCGCGCCACCGAGGCACTGGAGCTGACCGGCCTCGCCGGCTGGGAGAAGTCCTGGCCCGACGAGCTGTCCGGGGGCATGCAGCAGCGCGTCGGCCTGGCCCGCGCGCTGGCCACCGACGCCGATCTGCTGCTCATGGACGAGTCGTTCAGCGCGCTCGACCCGCTGATCCGCCGCGATATGCAGGACCAGCTCCTGGAGCTGCAGAAGCGGCTGAAGAAGACCATCGTCTTCATCACCCACGACCTCAACGAGGCCATGCGCCTCGGCGACCGCATCGCCGTGATGCGCGACGGCCGGATCGTCCAGCTGGGCACCGCCGAGGACATCCTCGTCACGCCCGCCAACGACTACGTCGCCTCCTTCACCCAGGACGTGGACCGCACCCGGGTGCTGACCGCCGGCGCCATCATGGCCGAGACGCAGACCGTCATGGGCACCCTGTGCGACCAGGGCAAGGAACTGAGGAGCGCGGACGACGTGCTGCGGGCCACCCCGGCCACCGTCACCGAGTCCACACCGATCATCGAGCTGTTCACGCCCTGCTCGCGCAGCAGGGTCGCGGTGGCCGTGACCGACGACAAGGGCAAGCTGCTCGGCGTCGTCCCCCGGGAGCGCCTGCTCGCCGTCCTCGGCGAGCCCATGACCCCCGCCGACGCCGCACCGTCCGCCCCGATCTCCACGAAGAAGGTGGCCGGTGTTTAGGCTCCACCTCGGCGACTGGGTCGACTCCGCCGTCGACTGGCTCCAGTCCCATCTGTCCTGGCTCTTCGACGCCATCAGCTCCGTGGTGAGCGGCATGTTCGACGGCATCGCCGCCGTGCTCTCCGCCCCCGCCCCGCTGCTCTTCGCGGGCATCGTCGCCGTCATCGCCTGGTGGCTGCGCGGTCTGCTCGCCGGTGTCCTCGCGTTCGCGGGCTTCGCCCTCATCGACTCCGTCGAGCTGTGGGACGAGGCGATGGACACCCTCACCCTGGTGCTCGTCGCGACGATCGTGACGCTGGTGCTGGCCGTCCCGCTCGGCATCTGGGCCTCCCGGTCCAAGGCCGTCAGCGCGGTGACCCGGCCGGTCCTGGACTTCATGCAGACCATGCCGGCCATGGTCTACCTGATCCCCGGCGTCATCTTCTTCGGCGTCGGCGTGGTCCCCGGGATCATCGCCACCATCATCTTCGCGCTGCCCCCGGGCGTACGGATGACCGAACTCGGCATCCGCCAGGTGGACGGCGAACTCGTCGAGGCGGCCGAGGCCTTCGGCACCACCTCGCGCAACACCCTGCTGAAGGTCCAGCTGCCGCTGGCCCTGCCCACGATCATGGCGGGCGTCAACCAGGTCATCATGCTGGGCCTGTCCATGGTGGTCATCGCCGGCATGGTCGGCGGCGGCGGCCTCGGCGGCTCCGTCTACCGCGCCATCGGCAACGTCGACGTGGGCCTCGGATTCGAGGCGGGCGTCTCCATCGTCATCCTGGCGATGTACCTGGACCGCATGACCGGTGCGCTGGGCCGCGAGGTCTCCCCGCTCGGCCGGCGCGCGGTCGCCAAGGCGCAGGCGATGGCCGGCGGACTCAAGGTGTGGAACCACCGCCCGCAGCCCGTCGTGGCCGTGGTCGGCGTCGTGGTCCTCGCCCTCGTCGCCGGAGGCATGGGTCTGTTCGGATCCTCCGACACGGACGACACCGCGGGCTCGGACCCGGCGAAGATCGGTGCCGGCAAGAAGATCAGCATGGGCTACATCCCCTGGGACGAGGGCATCGCCTCCACGTTCCTGTGGAAGGAGCTGCTGGAGCGGCGCGGCTTCGAGGTCGAGGTCAAGCAGTACGAGGCCGGCGCGCTGTACACCGGCATGGCGGGCGGCCAGATCGACTTCGAGACGGACTCCTGGCTGCCGGTCACGCACGCCGCGTACTGGAAGAAGTACAAGGACCGCCTGGAGGACATGGGCTCCTGGTACGGCCCCACCTCGCTGGAGCTGGCCGTCCCCTCGTACGTGAAGGGCGTCGAATCGCTCGCCGACCTCAAGGGGAAGGCGTCCGACTTCAAGGGCCGGATCGTCGGCATCGAGCCGAGCGCCGGTGAGTCGGGGCTGCTCAAGGACAAGATCCTGCCGGGCTACGGCCTGGACAAGGAGTACAAGGTCGTCGACGGCTCCACGCCGTCCATGCTGGCCGAGCTGAAGCGCGCGTACGGCAAGAAGGAACCGATCGTCGTTCCGCTCTGGTCGCCGCACTGGGCGTACAACCAGTACGAGCTGACCAAGCTCAAGGACCCCAAGAACCTCTGGGGCAAGGGCGACGGCATCCACACGCTGGCCCGCAAGGGCTTCTCGGCCGACAACCCCGAGGTCGGGGCGTGGCTGAAGAACTTCAAGATGACCGAGGACCAGCTCACCAGTCTGGAGGCGCAGATCCAGAAGAGCGGTACCGGCAAGGAGCAGGAGGCCGTCCGCACCTGGCTGAAGGCCAACCCGGACGCCGCCGACGCCTGGACCCCGGTCGCCGGGGCCGCCGCCAAGGGCGCGAACGGCAAGGACGAGCGCGACCGTCCCATCGAGATGGCCTGGTTCCCCTGGGAGGAGGACATCGCCGCCACGTACCTGTGGAAGGCCGTCCTGGAGGAGCGCGGCTACACGATCAACCTGAAGCAGTTCGAGGTCGGCCCGATGTACGCCGCGATGTCCCGCGGCCAGATCGACGTGCAGTTCGACGGCTGGCTCCCGTACACCCAGAAGAACTACTGGGACAAGTACGGCACGAAGCTGACGGACATCGGCTCCTGGTACGGCCCGACCTCGCTGGAGGTCGCGGTGCCCGACTACGTCAAGGACGTGAAGTCCCTGGCCGACCTCAAGGGCAAGGGCTCGCGGTTCAAGAACCGGATCGTCGGGATCGAGCCGGGCACGGCCACGATGGAGAACCTGAAGAAGAACGTGCTCCCGGCCTACGGTCTGGACGACGAGTACAAGGTCCTCGACGGCTCCACCCCGGCCATGCTCGCCGAGCTGAAGCGCGCGTACGCCAAGAAGGAGCCCATCGCCGTCCTGCTGTGGACCCCGCACTGGGCGTACAGCGAGTACTCCATGACCAAGCTGAAGGACCCGAAGAAGGCCTTCGGCGACGGTGACCGGCTGCACACCATCGCCTCCAAGCAGTTCCCGGAGCTGTACCCGCGGCTGACCGAGTGGTTCAAGGACTTCAAGCTCAGCGAGGACCAGCTCGCCGGACTGGAGAACGAGATCCAGAAGCGCGGCAGCGGCCACGAGGCCGAAGCGGTGCGCGCCTGGATGGACGAGAACCCCGGCATCGCGGACACCCTGGCGCCGCAGAGCTGACCGGCCCCCGGACGAAGGAAGGGGTGGGCACCGCCGACGGCGGAGCCCACCCCTTCCGGCGTGTCCGGACCCACCATTACCCGCCGTCCTCGCGCAACGGAGTGCGTAAGGTGCTGGCAGCCGGGAGGATGGCGAGTCGGGAGGGAGCGGGACTATGGACGAGAAGGAAACACTCCGGGTGGGTGCCGCGGTCCGGCGACAGCGCAGGTCCCTGGGACTGACCCTGGCCGCCGTCGCCGCGCGCAGCGGCCTGTCCGTGCCGTTCCTCAGCCAGATCGAGAACGAACGGGCCAGACCCAGCCCCCGTTCCCTCGACCGCGTCGCCGAGGCACTGGAGACCACCACCGCCCGGTTGCGCGCCGCGGCGGACTCGGCCCGCGCCGTCGACGTGGTGCGCGGCACCGAGGAGGAGGGGGCGCGCCGGGTGGTGCGCGGACGCCACCAGCTCACCGCCGTGGAGTTCTCCGGCGAGATCGATCCCGGGCGGGAGTTCCAGCACCGCAACGACGAGGTGCTGTACGTCGTCGAGGGCGCCGCCGAGGTCGAGGCCGAGGGCCAGGCCTACCGGCTGGAGCGGGGCGACACGCTGTTCCTCTCGGGCGGGGTGCGCCACCGCTGGCGGGCCGCGGACCCCGGCACCCGGCTGCTGTTCGTCGCCGTCGCCGAGCACATCGACGCCACCTTCGACCCGCGGCGCTGAGCCTCCGGCGCCCGGTCAGACCGTACGGACGGCGAGCGGGGCCGGCGGACGCGGGGCGGCGAGCAGCGCCCCGTCCAGCAGCCCGCGCACGGTCCGCACCCCGGCCACCGCCCAGGCCGCCACCAGCAGCGCGTACAGCGCCACCGCCAGCCACTCGAAGGCCACCAGACCGGTGTGCCGGGCGAGGCCCGAGGCCCCCGTGACGCACGTCCCCACGGGGAAGGTGAAGCCCCACCAGGTCATGGCGAACGTCATCCCGCCGCGCACCGCCCGCACCACCAGCGCGACCGACAGGGCCAGCCACAGCAGCGCGAAACCCATCACCGGCACCCCGTACAGCACCGCGAAGGCACCCAGGGCCTCCGCGTACGGCGCCCCGACCGCGCCCGGCGCCGCGTCCGCCAGCGCGTTCACCGCGGTCGTCGACTGGCCCAGCGGACCGAGCACCAGGAAGAGCGTGGGCGTCAGCACCAGCGGCAGCGGACCGTGGTGGACCAGCCGGGCGAAGACCAGCGGCAGCATCACCAGCGTCGCCAGGAGGCTCAGCCCGAACATCGCGTAGCAGCCGAGCAGCAGCGCCTCCCGGCCCTGGCCGGCCGGCAGCTCCGTCACCAGCAGCGGCCCGAGCGCGGCCGACACCATGGGCGCCACCACCGGCAGCAGCCACACCGGGGACGCGCTCCCCGGCTCGGTGCGGTGGCGCGTGATCATCAGGTACGGGATCGCCGCCGCGGCCACCAGACCGGTCACCGTGCCCGCGGTGAACAGCACCACGTCCAGCACCAGGGCCGCCCCGTGCCCGATCAGGTCCCGGCCCACCACCATCCCGGAGCCCCCGACGGCGAGCAGCGCCATCGACAGACAGCCGTAGAACGGCGCCACCGCCGGGTCCAGGAGATGGGCACGGGCCTGGTCGCGGTGGGCGGCCCAGTGACCGGCGCGGGCCGTGAGCACCGCGGCCAGCAGCAGCGCGGACAGCGCCCAGACGAGGGCGCAGACCGGACGCAGCCCCGGCACGTCCACCGGCAGGGTGGCGCCCGCGCTCGCCACGATGGCGGTGCCCATCACCGTGGCGTACCAGTTGGGCCCGAAGTGCCGCAGCGCCGGGCGGCGGACGGTCCCGGAGGGAGGGGGAGCGGGAAGGGTGCGCGGAAAGGTGGCCATGCCATCGATTTTCGGCGCCCGGATCGTCCCCCACCAGGGAGTCCCGCCCTATGAGGTCATAAGGTGGGTTTATGTCCAGTGAGCCGTCCGCACCGCTGTCCCACCGCGTCCCCGACCTCGGCGCCCTGGAACTCCTCCTCGCCGTCGCCCGCCACGGCAGCCTCGGCCGCGCCGCCCGGGACCTCGGCATCACCCAGCCCGCCGCCAGCAGCCGGGTCCGCTCGATGGAACGGCAGTTGGGCCTCGCCCTCCTGGACCGCTCGCCGCGCGGCTCCCGGCTCACCGACGCGGGCGCGCTCGTCACCGACTGGGCCCGCCGGGTCGTGGAGGCCGCCGAGGCCTTCGACGCCGGCGCCCAGGCGCTGCGCGACCGCCGCGACTCCCGGCTGCGGGTGGCCGCCTCGCTGACCATCGCCGAGTACCTGCTCCCCGGCTGGCTGATAGCGCTGCGCGGCGCCCGCCCGGACACCGCCGTCTCCCTGCTGGCCGGGAACTCCGCCGCCGTCGCCCGCCGGCTGACGAGCGGCGAGGCGGACCTCGGCTTCGTCGAGGGCCTGTCCGTCCCCGAAGGGCTCGACGGGACCGTCATCGCCCACGACCGCCTGGTCGTCGCCGTCGCCCCCGCGCACGCCTGGGCCCGCCGCCGCACCGCGCTGACCCCCCGGGAGCTGGCCGCCACCCCCCTCATCCTGCGCGAGCACGGCTCCGGCACCCGCCAGGTCCTGGACGCCGCCCTCGCCGTCCACGGCCCGCTCGCCCCGCCGCTGCTCGAACTCTCCTCGACGACCGCCGTGAAGGGCGCCGCGGAGAGCGGCGCCGGCCCCTGCGTCCTGAGCGAACTGGCCCTCGGCGAGGAACTCTCCGCCCGCCGCCTGGTCACCGTGCCCATCGCCGGCGTCCGGCTCCGCCGCCAGCTCCGCGCCGTCTGGCCCTCCGGCCACCGCCCCACCGGACCCGCCCGCGACCTGCTCTCCCTCACCCGGTCCGGCCCGGCCGAACACTGAGCCTCGCCCGAGTCCGCCGAAATCCGCTGGCCCGCCCGTCCGCCGCACCGGAAGGATGGGCCCATGACCGTCACCGCCCCGCCCGCCGAAGGCGTCCGCCACCACTGGGCCGATCTGCCCGCCGTCGTACGCGAGGCCGTCACGGACATCCTCGGCGCACCCGTCGTCGAGGCCCGCACCCAGAACGGCGGATTCTCCCCGGGCGTCGCCGCCCGGGTCCGCCTCGCGGACGGCCGCCGCGCCTTCGTCAAGGCGGTGAGCGCCGAGACCAACCCCGGCAGCCCCGGTCTGCACCGCGCGGAGGCCCGCAACACCGCCGCCCTGCCGCCGCACGCCCCCGTACCCCGGCTCCTCGGCTCGTACGACGACGGCACCACGGTCGCGCTCGTGCTGGAGGACATCGACGGACACCAGCCGCGCGTCCCCTGGGACCGGGACGAACTCGACCGCGTCCTGGACGCCGTCGCCCGGCTCGGCACGCTCCTCACCCCCGCCCCCTTCGACGCGCCGGACATCGCCGTACGCGAGGACTCGATGTTCACCGGCTGGCGGAGCCTCCACGCGGCGGGGGACACCGCCCGCCTCGACCCCTGGGCGGCCCGGCACCTCGGGGCCCTCGCGGACCTGGAAGCGGGCTGGGCGGCACCCGCCACCGGCGACACCCTCGTCCACGCCGACCTGCGCGCCGACAACATCCTCCTCACCGAGGACCGCGTCGTCTTCGTCGACTGGCCGCACGCCCGGCGCGCCGCACCCTGGTTCGACCTGCTGGCCATGCTCCCGAGCGTGGCCGCCCAGGGCGGCCCCGACCCGGAGGCGGTCTTCACCGCGCACCCGCTCGGCCGGGACGCCGACCCCGACGGGGTCACCGCCGTCCTCGCCGCACTGGCCGGCTACTTCGTCGCGCACTCACTGCGCCCCGACCCGCCGGGCCTGCCCACGGTCAGGGCGTTCCAGGCCGCACAGGGCGCGGCCGCGCTGGACTGGCTGCGGCGCCGGCCGGGGCCCGGCCTCGACGGCTGATCCCGTAGGCCACCGCTCAGCGCCGCGCCACGTAGTACACGTTCAGGATGTCGCCCTCCACGCGCCGGGTCTCCACGTCGCCGAAACCGGCCTCGGCGAGCATCCTCCGGGCGGTCTGCTCGCCCCAGACGGTGCCCAGCCCCTCACCGCCCTCGCCCAGCGACACGCTCATGCAGTAGAACACCGAGAACGTGTAGAGCGCCGGGCCCAGCGGATGGTCGATGTTCTCCTCCAGACGGCTCGACGCCGCGATGTCCCCCATCAGGAACACCCCGTCCGCGGCCAGCGCGGTGTGGACGGCGGCCAGCGCACGCGCCGGCCGGGCCAGATCGTGGACGACGTCGAACGCGGTGATCAGATCGTAGGAACCGTCCACCTCGGCGCAGTCACCGATGTCGAAGGCGGTGTTGCCCAGTCCGAGCGCGGCGGCCTCCGCACGCGCGGCGGCGATGCCCTCCTCGGACATGTCGATCCCCTGGAAACGGCTCGCCGGGAAGGCCCCGGCCAGCACGTTGACCGCGTGGCCGTGGCCGGTGCCGATGTCCAGCACCTCGATCCCGGCCCGCAGCCGCTCGGGCAGACCGGGCACCAGCGGTACGATGGCGTTCACCAGCGCCAGATCGAAGACCTCCCCGGACTCCTCGGCCTGGAGGGACTGGAACCGCGGATACGCGGAGTACGGCAGCCCGCGCCCGGTGCGGAACGCCTCCAGCACCTGCTGCTCCACCTCGCCCATCATCCCGAAGTCCTGCGCGATCCGGGCCAGGTTGTCGGGGCCCGCCGCCCGCGTCAGCGAGGCCGCGTGCTCCGGCGGCAGCGCGTACGTCCCGTGGTCGGGGTCGTAGTCGACGACGCCCCCGACGACCATCGCGCCCAGCCACTCCCTGACATAGCGCTCGTTCAGCCCGGCGGCCTCCGCGATCTCCGCACTGGTGCCCGGCGCCCGGCCGGACATCGTGTCGAACAGACCGCTCTGGTGCCCCAGCCCCGCCATCAGCCCCAGGCAGGTGTCGTTGACCACCTGGACCATGCGGCCCGCGAACGCCTCCTGTTTCACCTTGTCCGGTGCTGTCACGGACATCGTTCCTCCTTTCGCCGCCGGGCCGCGGGAGGGAGGCGGGACAGGCGGCCGACGCGCTCACGGCGGGCGGCCCGACGAGACGGCGACGGATACGCTCCTGTCCGCCACGCTACGCCGCGGCGGCGGCCACGGCCGCCCGGGACCGCCGCCCTTCCCGCGGGACCACCGAACCGCCGCGCCGCCCGCTCACACCCCGTCGCCCGAGGCCGGTCCCAGCGCCGCGTCGCCCAGCGCCAGCCCCGTCGCGCCCTGCCGCAGCGCGCGCTCCACCAGGTCCGCGAGGGCCACCGCCGCCGCGCGGTGGCCCAGCCCCCCGGGCGGGTGGATGTTCGAGAGACAGGTGCGCTCGGCGTCCCGGCGGCCCACCCGGGGCGCGTACGTCACATAGACCCCGAGACTGTCGGCGGCGCTCAGTCCGGGGCGCTCCCCGATCAGGACGACGACGAGCCGGGCACCGGTCAGCTCGCCCACCTCGTCGCCGAGGGCCACCCGCGCCTGGGACGCCAGCACCACGGGGGCGGTGCCCAACGGGCCCAGCAGCGGGCGCAGTTCGGTCAGCAGCGGCAGCGCGTGCGCCCCGACCGCCGTGGCCGACAGCCCGTCCGCGACGACGAACACCAATTCCTTGGCCCGGACCCCGGAGAGCAGCCCCGCATCGTCCGGACGCACCCGCCGCCCGAGATCGGGACGGCGCAGATACGTGGCGCGGTCGGGGGCGGCGCTGCGCACCTCCACGACCCGGTGCCCGGTCAGCCCCGCCCGCAGCGCCGAGAAGTCCACCGGCGTGTGCACGGCGTCCCGTGCCAGGGCGTGCGCCGCCTGGAACTCCAGCAGCCGGCCGGCCGGCAGCCCCGCCCCGGTGCGCCCCAGCCCGATCCGGGCCGGGGTGTGCCGGCGCAACGGCTCCCACAGCTCCGGCGGCACCTCCCCGTCCATCACGCCCCCTCGATCATCGCGGCCATCCCGGCCGTCAGCCCGGAGTGCGGCACCGGGCTCCGCAGCGCCCCCGCGTCGTCGTACATCCCCATCCGCTCCAGCCAGGCCTCGAACTCCGGCGCGGGGCGCAGATTCAGGGTGTCGCGCACGTACAGGGCGTCGTGGAACGAGGTGCTCTGGTAGTTCAGCATCACGTCGTCCGCCCCCGGCACCCCCATCACGAAGGTGCACCCGGCCACACCGAGCAGCGTCAGCAGGGTGTCCATGTCGTCCTGGTCGGCCTCGGCGTGGTTGGTGTAGCAGACGTCGCAGCCCATCGGCAGTCCGAGGAGCTTGCCGCAGAAGTGGTCCTCCAGACCGGCCCTGACGATCTGTTTCCCGTCGTACAGATACTCCGGACCGATGAAGCCGACCACCGTGTTGACCAGCAGGGGACGGAACCGGCGCGCGACCGCGTACGCCCGCGCCTCCAGCGTCTGCTGGTCCACGCCGTGGTGCGCGTCCGAGGACAGCGCGCTGCCCTGGCCGGTCTCGAAGTACATGACGTGGTCGCCCACGGTGCCCCGCTCCAGCGAGAGCCCCGCCGCGTGCGCCTCGCCGAGCAGGGCGAGGTCCACGCCGAACGCCCGGTTGGCGGCCTCGGTCCCGGCCACCGACTGGAAGACCAGATCGACGGGGGCCCCGCGCTCGATGGCCCGGAGGGTCTGGGTGACGTGCGCCAGCACACAGCTCTGGGTGGGGATCTCGTACCGCTGCCGGATGTCGTCCGTCAGCCGCAGCAGATCGACGACGGCGCCCGGCGCGTCCGAGGCCGGATTGATCCCGATCACGGCGTCGCCGCAGCCGTACAGCAGCCCGTCCAGCACGGAGGCCGCGATTCCGCGCGGGGAGTCCGTGGGGTGGTTGGGCTGCAGCCGCACCGACAGCCGGCCGGGCAGGCCGATGGTGTTCCGGAACCGGGTGACGACCGTGCACCGGCGGGCCACCTGGATCAGGTCCTGGTTGCGCATCAGCTTGCTGACGGCGGCCGCCATCTCGGGGGTGACGCCCGGCGCCAGGGCGGACAGCGCCGTCGTGGTCGCGGCGGGGGAGAGCAGCCAGTCGCGGAAGCCCCCCACGGTCAGCGAGGCGACCGGGGCGAACGCCGCCGCGTCGTGCGTGTCCACGATCAGCCGGGTGACCTCGTCGTCCTCGTACGGGACGACCGCCTCGTCCAGGAAGGTCCGCAGCGGTACATCGGCCAGCACCCGGCGGGCGGCCACCCGCTCCGCGTCGCTGCCGGCCGCGAGCCCCGCCAGTTCGTCCCCCGAGCGGGCGGGGGAGGCCCGGCCCAGCACCGTGCGCAGATCGGGGAAACGGAATCCGGCGGGGCCCACCGAGGCCGCGTAACGCGTCACCGGCCGGACCGGTCAGACGCCGACGGCGTACGGCGTGAAGTCGTCGAGCATCACGACCCAGCCCTCGTCGCGGAAGACCTGTGTGCCCTCGTCCCGCACCGCGGCGTCCTCCGTCGCCCGCTCCACCCAGGACTGCGGATCGGGGCCGAGCAGTTCCCGCAGCCGGGGCGAGGCGGCGAGCAGTTCGCCGAGCAGGGCGGCCTGGTCGCCCTGGGCGGGGCGCGGCGCCCCGTCCGGACCGGCCAGCACCCCCATCGCGCTGGTGTACAGATGGGCCTCGTCCAGCAGCGTACCGTTCGGCAGCCGCATCGGGTACGCCTCCCGGGGCAGCACCACCCGGGTGTAGAAGGGCAGTTCCGTCTCGTCGACCGCCTTCAACTGGTCGTCGTCCAGCCAGGTCACCGCGAGCGTCCGCGCGGCCGTCCGGTCGGCGAACGGGGCGGTCGCCACGTAACCGGCCGGGTAGATGTGCGCGCACATCCCGATCGCGATGCCCCGGGTGCTCACCGGCACCATCGGGACCGTCCCCGACAGGCCCCGGCTCACCAGCTTGTTGTTCAGCTGGGCGGGGGAGGCGTTGGAACCGACCGAGACCGCGGGGTGCCGCTCGGCGAGCGGGGCCAGCCCCTCCGCCTTGAGGTGGTCGTCGAGCGGGACCGGCCCGTCACCGGTGAGGACGTTCCAGCCGTGGACGGGGCCGTCGTCGGCCTCCAGTTGCAGCAGACACCCCTGGTGCAGGAGGGACGGTTCCGTGATCGGACGTCCGGGATAGGTGAGCGGGGCCTTGGCGGGAACGGTGGCAAGGCCGAGGGCTTGCAGCGAACGGTTCAGCACCCTGCTTCTCCTTATCGGCGACACGGTCGACTGGGGCGAGCTTGCCACAGGGCGACGGCAACGGCGGTGAACGCGCGGGCACGCCGCCCGGAAGTCCCGCCCGACGTGACTAGAATTGACGCCTCACGGCCCAAGTAGCTTGAACGGGGGGCTCATTGATGATGCTCACGCGAGCGATGATCAGCGGTCGGGGCCATCCGCGTTTCCGTACCTCGCTGCGGTGGTGGATCGCCGAACGGACCGTGCCGATGCTGTTCGCCCTGGCCATCGGCGGCCTCGTGCTGTTGTCCGCCGCGATGGCCGCCGGTCTGACGCTGACGTTGAACTCGCCACGCGGCCTCGCGGACCGGCTCGGTGACGGGCACGAGATGCTCATCCTCACCCTCCAGTCGCTGCGGGCCTGTGTGGGCACGGACAACCTCAGCCCGCAGGAGGGCAACACCGCCCACGAGGTCCTCTCCACCGTCGCCTCCGTCATCGGCGCCGTCGTGCCCGCCACCCTCATCGGTGTCGTCTTCATCAAGCTCTTCTCGGTACGGCCCTTCGTCTGGCGCCGCAAGGTCAGTCTCAGCTACGCCCACCAGGCCGACGCCCGCGAGTTCGCCGAGGCGCACGCCGGGAGCGACGACCGGATCATCGCCGTGCGGTTCTACAACCGGATGGAGAACCTCTCCATCATCGACCTGACCGCCCGCGTCTACCTCTGGTACCTGCGCACCTCGCCGCACGACGGCACCCCGGTCTTCTACAAGCAGCCGCTGAGGGTGCTGGACCAGCAGGGCCGGCCGGCGGACGAGCGGAACTGGTTCGTCATGGACCGGGGATCCCCGTTCACCGTCTGGATCCCCGTCGAGGCCGCGGTGCCGACTCTGCCGATGACCCGGATACAGGGCACGGATCTGGCGGGCGCCGAATCGGTGCGGATGCTCGTCCGGCTGACCGCCAAGGCGGGCGGACTGGGGACCGAGGTGTTCGGCGAGCGCTGGTTCGACCTGGGCGGCGACGACTTCGAACTCGGCCGCTTCGCGCCGCTCAAACCACGGGTGGACGCGGACATCCGCACCTGGGACGGATGGCGCCGCTTCGACGAACTGCACACCCCCGAACCGGCCGCCCGCGAGGAGCTGCCCCCGCCCGTGAAGGAGCCGTCGCCCGTGAACGGGGCGGCTCCCGTGAAGGAGGCGACTCCCGTGAAGGAAGCGGCGCCCTCCCGCCGTGCCCGGACCGGCTGGGCCCGGTTCCGCGGCCGCTACGCCGCCCCTCGCACCGCCGCCTCCCGCCCCGCGACCGGCGGCTGACCCGCCCGGGGCAGGTCCTAAGGTGGAGCGATGAGTTACCCGACCCCGCCCGGCTGGTACCCGGACACGGCCGCGCCCGGCACCGAACGCTGGTGGGACGGCGCGGCCTGGACCGCCCACGTCCGCCCCGGCGCCGCGTCCGCGTCCATGCCCGCGCCCGTGCCGGTGGCCCCGGGGGCGCCGCGCGGCGGTGGCGTCCGGACCGTCGCGGTGGTGGCCGCCGCCGCGGTGGTCGTCGGGGCCGCCGTGACCGGAGCGGTGCTGCTGACCGGCGACGACGGCGACACCCCGGTCGCGACCCGGTCCGCCGGTCCCGCACCGCGGCCCGCGCCGACGGGGACGGACACCGCGTCCGGCCCCGCCCCGGACGGCTCGCCCGACGGATCGGACCCGGCGGTCCTCGTCGACCAGCTCAACGGCATCACGCTGCCGATCCCCGCCGGCTGGGAGCGCCCCGAGAAGACCGTCGAGGAGATGCTCACGATGCGCACCACCGGCTCCTACGACTGCCCCGGTGCCTCCTCGTCGTTCTGCTACCACGGCACCGTGACCACCCGGACCGCCGGCAACACCGACGCCACCACGCCCCGGGCCATCGCCGAGGAGGACATCGTGCAGGCCGCGAACCGGGCGTACGACGAGGACGTCGTCGGACGCCGGATCCACGGCGGCATCACCTCGCACCGGCAGATCGCCGCGGGCCCGGTGACCGTCGCGGGCCGCACCGGCTACCGGGTGCGCTGGCGGGTCCTCACCGGCAAGGGACCGGGCGGCTACGTGCAGTCGACGGCCTTCCCCTCGGCGGTCGGCAGCGAGTCGCCCGTCGTCGTCCGGTACGCCTTCGACGCCGGCCCGGACGGGCCGCCGCTCGCCCTCATGGACACCCTCACCCGGGGCATCCGGCCGATCGGCGACACCGCGACCGACGGGGGCGTCGGCAGCTCGATCGCCCCCTGACGGGCCGACGGCCGACGGGCCGGCCGGATCAGAGGAAGGTGCGGCCCTCGCCCCGGTACGTCGGCGCGGTCGCCGTCACCCGGTCGCCCTCGATCAGATGCAGGGTGTCGAACCTCTCGCACAGCTCCCCGGCCTTCGCGTGCCGGAACCACACCTTGTCGCCGATCAGCAGATCGTCGGCCGGGGCGCCCAGCAGCGGGGTCTGCACCTCGCCGGGCCCCTCCTGCGGGTCGTAGCGCAGCCCCTCGGGGAGGTACGGGACCGGCAGCCGGTCCGCACCGGCCGCACCGGACGCCGGATAGCCGCCGCCGAGCACCGTCACCACGCCCACCCCGGGCCGCCGCACCACGGGCTGCGCGAACAGGGCCGCCGGACGGGCGCTGAACGAGGTGTAGTTGTCGAAGAGCCGGGGCACGTAGAGGCCCGATCCCGCGGCGATCTCGGTGACCGCCTCCTCCGCCGCGGTGTGCTGCACACTGCCGGTGCCGCCGCCGTTGACGAACTCCAGGTCCGGGGCGACGGCACGGACCGCCCGCACCACCTCGGCCCGCCGGGCCGCCAGTTCCCTGCGCGCGGTGGCCTGCATCAGCCGGATCGCCCGGGACCGCAGCGGCCGCCCCGCGACCGAGTCGCCCACCCCGGCGATGTGCCCCTCGTACGCCATCAGCCCCACCAGCCGGAACCCCGGCCTGCGCGCCACCGACCTGGCCAGCTCGGTCAGTTGCGCGGGGGTGCGCAGCGGGGAGCGCAGGGCGCCGATGCGGACCCGGCCGCCGAGCATCCGCAGCGAGGTGTCCAGTTCCAGACAGACCCGGATCTCCTCGGTGCCCCCGGCCCGCGCCGCGTCGATCAGCTCCAGCTGCGCGTGGTCGTCCACCATCACGGTCACCGCGGCGGCCAGCTTGGGATCGGCGGCCAGCTCGGCGAAGGCCGCCCGGTCGGCCGACGGATAGGCGAGGAGCACGTCCTCGAAGCCGGCCCGCGCCAGCCACAGCGACTCCGCGAGCGTGAACGACATGATCCCGGCGAACCCGGGGCGCGCCAGCACCCGTTCCAGCAGCGCCCGGCACCGCACCGACTTGCTCGCCACCCGGATCGGCTTCCCCGCCGACCGTCGGACGAGGTCGTCGGCGTTGGCGTCGAAGGCGTCGAGATCGACGACGGCGATCGGGGCGTCGAGATGGGCGGTGGCCCGGTTGTAACGGGTCCGGTCAGCGGCACGGGCAGTCATGGCCGCAGCTTGCCAGACGACCGTACCGCTGGGTAGGGGGACGATCCGCGCAGATCGGCCGCCCCGGACCGGCCGGCACCGCGCCCGCTCCCACCGGGGCCGCCGCAGCCCGTAGAGTGACGGGCACGCGGCGAGCGACGCGCCTGTCCGTGCGGGCGGATCGCACGGGCGGTACGGAACGGACCAGGGGGGCGGATGAGTACCGAGGCGCAGCGCGCTCCCGTCCCACCCCGCCCGACGACCCCGCCCCGCGTCCCCCCGACCACCCCGCCCCCTCTTCCGCCGGCCCCCGCGGACCCACCACCCGCCGAGGACCCGCCCCGGGTTCCGCCCGCGCCGCCTCTCCCGGCCGCCACACCTGCGCCCGCGCCGCCTTCCCTGGCGCCTGCACCGGCGCCCTCGCCGCCTTTCCCGGCCCCTGCACCTGCGCCCGCGCCGCTTCTCCCGGCCCCCGTGCCGCCCGCCCGGAACCCGGCACCGTCCGGCGCCTCCGCGCCCACGTCACCGCCCGCCGCCACGCCCGCACCCGTGCCGCCCGCCCCGACCCCGGCACCGTCCGGCGCCTCCGCGCCCGCACCCGAGCCACCTGCCGCCACGCCTGACCGTCACTCGCCTCCTGCGTTCGGTGGAGGGCCTGCCTCGGCCGGAATTCCCGGGCCCGTTTCGGCTGGAGCTTCCGGGTCCGTTTCGGCTGTGGAGCCGCCGGCCGCCCTGCCCGGTCGGAATGCGGCGTCCGCGTCCGTCGCGCCGCCTTCCTCGGCCGGAGCTCTCGCGCCCGCCTCGGCTTTGGTGCCGCCGACCGCCCCGCCCGGCCGGAACCCGGCATCCGCGTCCGCCGCGACGCCCACGCCGACCGGAACGCCCACGCCGACTGCAACCCCCGCACCGACCGGAACCCCTTCGCCCGCCTCCGGACCGGCCCCCGCCCCGAGCGCCGCCCGTGTCCCCGACGACGGGAACGAGCAGCGGAAGCCCGTACCTCAGGCCGCCCCGCCCGCCGCGCCTCCGGCACCCGCCTCCCTCCCGGCCGCGCCTCCCGCCTCACCACCGGCCGCGTCCGCGACGCCGACCTCGGCGCCCGCTCCGGCGCCCGCTGTCCCTTCCGGGTCGCCCGCCGGCGCGCCGCTTCCGCAGCCGCGCCCTCCGGCCGGACAGGGCCCCGCGTCCGGCACCGGCGGCCCTGCGCAGAGTCCCGCGCCCGGCAGCGGTGGTCAGGCCGCGCCCGCCTCCGGACACGCCTCCGCGGACATGCTCGGCATGCCCGAGTCGCCCGCGCAGGCCGCCCAGAGGGGCCCCGCCGCACCTTTGGGGTCCCGGGCCTCCGTGACGGACGGGGTCGATTTGCCGTCGCCCGCCGAGACCACCGCGCGGCTGCGGCCCGTGCCGCCGGTGGTGCCGGCCCCGGGGCGGAACGCGCAGCCGGGTGCCGTGCCTCCGCCGCTGCCGCGCACCCCGCCCCCGGCGACCCGGCGGCGGCCCGTGGGGGCGGTGGAACTCGGGGGGCCGCCGGTCAGGGGCGCCTCCGGCGCGCCGTACGCGTACCGGCCCGCGCACACCGGCGTGCCCGCCGAGACGCCGGCCGAGCGGACCGCGCGGCTGCGGCCGGTGCGGGTGCGGCACCCGTTCAGGACGGCGGCGGCGGCCGTCTGCGTGGTCCTCGGACTGGGGCTGATCGGCGGGGCGGCCACCGGCAGTTGGCTGATCAGCGACTCGGAGGCCGATCCGGCGGAGCACAGCGCGTACACCGTGGGCGCCGCGGCCTGGCACAGCATTCCGGTCGACACCCTGTTCCCGCGCACGCTCAAGGGCGACGGGGCGGGGCCGGGCCGCTCCGACCGGGTCTGGACCCGGATCGCGGTCGCGCCGGACGGCGGCTGCGCGGAAGGGCTCGACCCGCTGCTCCTCAAGACGCTGGCGCAGGCCGGCTGCGCCCGGCTGCTGCGCGCGACGTACACGGACGCGACGCGCAGCAGCGTGATCACCGTCGGGATGGTGTTCACCGAGGCCGACGCCGCGGGCATGCGGGCGCTGAACACCCGCTTCACCACCGAACACCTCGACACCCGCGCCGACCTGATGCCCCGTCCGTACGCCGTGAAGGACACCCCGGCCGCCGGGTTCGGCGACCGGCAGCGGGCCAGTTGGACCGTGCACGTGCTGACCGAGGTGCCCGTCGTCGTGTTCTCCGTCTCCGGGTTCGCCGACGGGCGGAAGGTCGCCGATCCGCAGCCCGCCGACAAGGCCATGGTGCCGAACGCGACGACCGCCGCCGCCCAGGCCGGGCTGGGCCACGAGGCCCGGGGCGTGGCCGACCGGATCGAACGCGGACTGCGCCGCACCGTCGCCGACCTCACGGAGAAGCCCGAATGATCCGCCGCGCCCGCGCCCGCGCCCGCTCCCGCGGACTCCTCGGCGCGGTCTGCGCCGCCACCGCGCTCGCCCTGCTGCCCGTGACGCCCGCGGGCGCCGACACCATCCGGGCCCAGCAGTGGGGCCTGGACGCCCTGCACACCGAGAAGGCCTGGAAGACCACCCGGGGCAAGGGGATCACGGTCGCCGTCGTCGATACGGGCGTCGACGGAACCCTGCCCGATCTCGCGGGCCAGGTCCTCCCCGGCAAGGACCTGATCGGCTTCGGCGCCGCACGCGGCGACCGCTCCTGGGCCCGGCACGGCACGGCGATGGCCGGGATCATCGCCGGACGCGGCCACGGAGACGGACGCGAGGCGGGCGTCCTCGGCGTGGCGCCCGAGGCGCGGATCCTGCCCGTCCGGGTCATCCTCGAAGCCGGCGACCCCGCCCGCGCCAAGGCCCGCAAGACCCGGGGGACCGCACTCGCCGACGGCATCCGCTGGGCCGCCGACCACGGCGCCGACGTCATCAACCTCTCCCTCGGCGACGACAGCGCCTCCGCGCACCCCGAACCGGGCGAGGACGCGGCCGTCCAGTACGCCCTGAAGAAGGGCGCCGTCGTCGTCGCCTCCTCCGGCAACGGCGGCGAGAAGGGCGACCACATCTCCTACCCGGCCGCCTACCCCGGTGTGATAGCGGTCGCCGCCGTCGACCGGTACGGCACCCACTCCTCCTTCTCCACCCGGCGCTGGTACGCCACCGTGAGCGCCCCCGGCGTCGACATCGTCGTCCCCGCGCCGGACCGCAAGTACTACGTGGAGTGGGGCACCTCGGCCGCCGCCGCGTTCGTCTCCGGCGCCGTGGCCCTGGTCCGCGCCGCGCACCCCGGGCTCACCCCGGCCCAGGTCAGGAAGCTCCTCACCGACACCGCGCGCGACGCCCCGTCCGGCGGCCGCGACGACGCACGCGGCTACGGCATCGTCGACCCCGCCGCCGCGATCAAGGCGGGCGCCGCGCTGCGCCCCGAGGACGCGCACGCCGGCTCCGCCGCCGGCTACCAGAAGCGGTACTTCGGGTCCGGCCCCGCCCCGGCCCGCCCGGACGACGGACCGGCCGGCTGGCTCGCCCCGGTGGCGGGCGGACTCGGCGCGCTCCTGCTCGCCCTGGCGGTCCTGCTCTGGCGCGGCCGGGGACCCCGCATCCGCACCCCGCGCCGCTGACCGTATCCGCTCCCCGCGCCGCTGACCGCCGCCACCGGGCCTCGCCCGTCGCCCGATCTGCGCCGCCCCGCCCCCCGCCGGTCGAACCCGGTGTGGCTCAGCCGTCCTTCGAGGCCCGGACCACACCCACGGCCGCCTCCGCCACCGACTCGACCCGCGCGATCCCCGCCTCCTTGGTGGGCTGCCCGGCGGAGAGCACGGCGACCAGACAGGGATGGCCGTCCACCGTGACGCGGCCGACGCTGTTGATGTTCCACAGTCCGGTGGCGGTCCTCGGCATCCAGCCGTTCTTCAGCGCCACGCCGCTGCCCGCCGCCGACACCCCCCACCGCTGGTCGGCCTGGACCCGCTCCATCAGCCCCCGCAGATATGTCCGGGACGCCGGCTCCAGCACGGCGTCCTCCTCGTCGGTGAACACCGCCTCCAGCAGCGTCAGCTGATCGGCCGCCGTGGTCCGGGTCAGCCCCCACGCCCGCGCGGCCTTCGTCGAGGTCAGACCGAACCGCTCGTTGGCCGCGTCGAGACCGTCCGCCCCGCCCACCGCCGAGAACAGCGCGGTCGCCGCGTCGTTGTCGCTGCGCCCGATCATCACGACCGCCCGCGCACGCTCCGCCGAGGTCAGCGCGCGCCCCTCGTCCTGCGCGCGCAGCAGCAGCGCGGCGAGGATGTCGACCTTGACGATGCTCGCCGTGTCGTACGTCGCCTCCGCGCCCCCGTACACCGCGCGGATCCCGGTGTCCCGGTCCAGCACGGCCACCGACACCGCCTCCCCGTCCGCGTCCGCCAGCAGCGGTTCCAGGGCCGCCGCCAGCTCCGTGTCCCGGTCCTCCATCGCTGCCCCGCCCTCCGCCGCCGATGCCGGGGCGGACGCCGCCGGCGACACGGACGATACGGAGGCCGAGGCGGCGGGCACCTGACGCGGCGACCGGCCGGAGAGGTACGCGCCCCCGGCGGCCGACGCGGTCAGGACGACGGCGGCGGTCAGGGAGACGGACAGGGCGGATCGGCGGAGAGCATGACGGGCCATGCCCCGGATGCTAGGAACCGAGGCTGGCAGCGGCCTGGGTCCGACCTGTCGAACGGATGAGAAAGCCCAGGCACTACGCTCGCCCTGTGGCGCAGAAGAACATTCCGGACCCCGGATACTCCGACGACGACGGCTCGGCCGACCCCGCCCTGACCGAGGCACTGACCGCCTGGTCCACCGACCGCGCGGCCGTCGGCCCGGTGCTCGAAGCCCTCAGGGGGGCCCGGCTCCTCGTCCCCGTGGTCGCCGTCCTCGGCGAGGTCGAGCACGACGAGAACGGCCTGCGCCGCGAGAAGACCAGCGACATGGCGGTGCCCACGCTCCGGGCGGGTGACCGCCGCGCCCTGCCCGCCTTCACCTCCACCGCCTCCCTGGCCCTGTGGGACCCGGAGGCGCGCCCCGTCGCCGTACCCCTGCACCAGGCCCTCCAGGCCGCCGCGCACGAGAAGGCCGACACCGTGGTGCTCGATCTCGCGGGCCCCGTGGCCTTCGAGCTGACCGGCTCCGCCCTGCTCGCCCTGGCCGAGGGCCGGACCAGCGCCGATCCGCTCGACGATCCCGCCGTCACCACCGCCGTGCGCGCGGCCGTCGCCGCCGAGCCCGCCGTGCTCCGCGCCCATCTGGGTCCCGGCCGCGCCGACGGCACCCTCGCCCTGGTGCTGGCCGCCGGCGCCGACCCCGCCGAGGCGGCGGGCCGCGTCGCGCGCGCCCTGGCGGCCGACGAGGTGCTGCGCGCCCGGCTGGTGCGCGGACTGGACCTCGCGCTGCTCCCGGCCGACGCGCCGGCCCCGGGCGAGGCCCTGTTCACACGCTGAGCCGCCCCCGTACGCCGTGAGCCCCCCGCCGGTGCGGCGGGGGGCTCACGTACGGAAACGGTCGGGACGGGCGGTGCTCAGCCGAAGACGGGGCCGGTGTACTTCTCGCCGGGGCCGTGACCGGGCTCGTCCGGCACCACCGACGCCTCGCGGAAGGCCAGCTGGAGCGACTTCAGACCGTCGCGGAGCGGGGCCGCGTGGAAGGAGCTGATCTCCGTGGTGCTCGCGTCCAGCAGCCCGGCCAGGGCGTGGACCAGCTTGCGGGCCTCGTCCAGGTCCTTGTGGTCGTCGCCGTCCTCGGTCAGTCCGAGCTTCACGGCGGCGGCGCTCATCAGGTTGACGGCGACCGTCACGATCACCTCGACGGCGGGCACCTCCGCGATGTCGCGGGCCATGTCGTCGAAGCCGGGGGTCTCACTGGTGGGGGTCGCGTCACTCATGCGCCATACGATAGGCCCCCGGCCCGCCCCCTCCGTCCCCGGGAGCGGATGCGCACACCGGTTCGCGCTCGCCCGGGCAAGCTGCTAACCTTGTGTAACGACCGGCTGGGTGCCTATGCGCCCGGCCCACAAGTGGAGGCTCCGATCTCCCACCTGACCGTCCTCCGGGACGGCGGGTCACCGGTCAGGTGGCGCCCATCGTTCCGTACGGACGATGGAGCCGCCCGATGCGCCCCGCGGTTGACCGTGGCGGTGTTCCGGTTGTCCAGGAGCCCCGCATGTGTCCCGGCGGGGCATTTTTCATGGCCCTGCGCGGTTGGTCTTGTCTGAAACAGACGTTACGCGGCTGTCCGCCAGGCGGTCGCGTGGTGCTACCGAGGAGGATCCATCAGCGCCGAGCCCCGCATCAACGACCGGATTCGCGTGCCCGAGGTGCGACTTGTCGGTCCCAGTGGCGAGCAGGTCGGAATCGTGCCGCTTGCCAAGGCCCTGGAACTCGCACAGGAGTACGACCTCGACCTGGTCGAGGTGGCGGCTACCGCCCGTCCGCCCGTGTGCAAGCTCATGGACTACGGCAAGTTCAAGTACGAGTCGGCCATGAAGGCCCGTGAGGCGCGCAAGAACCAGGCGCACACGGTCATCAAGGAGATGAAGCTCCGGCCGAAGATCGACCCGCACGACTACGACACCAAAAAGGGTCACGTCGTCCGGTTCCTCAAGCAGGGTGACAAGGTCAAGATCACGATCATGTTCCGTGGTCGTGAGCAGTCCCGCCCCGAACTGGGCTTCCGACTGCTCCAGCGTCTGGCTTCGGACGTGGAGGAACTCGGCTTCATCGAGTCCAACCCGAAGCAGGACGGCCGGAACATGATCATGGTTCTGGGCCCGCACAAGAAGAAGACCGAAGCCATGGCCGAGGCCCGCGAGGCCCAGGCCGCCCGCAAGGCCGAGCGTCAGGGCACGTCCGACGCCCCGGCCGCGGACGAGGCTCCGGCCGAGACACCTTCCGAGGCGTGACCTCCGGGGGCCGCCATCCAGGCGCCCCCGGGTCCACCCCGGAACCCATGAAGATCTGACGCCCCTGCTGTCCGGTGCCCGCACCGAGAGGGGCGCCACTGACGAGGAGAGAACGGCGCGATGCCGAAGAACAAGACGCACAGCGGTGCCAGCAAGCGCTTCAAGATCACCGGCTCCGGCAAGGTGCTCCGCGAGAGGGCCGGCAAGCGCCACCTGCTCGAGCACAAGTCGTCCAAGAAGACCCGCTCGCTGACCGGCACGGTCGTCGTGGCTCCGGCCGACGCCAAGAAGATCAAGAAGCTTCTCGGCAAGTGAGGCGTCGTTCCGGGTGACACCCGGGACGCGCCCTCGATCCGACCGGGACCAATTCGTTTCCGGGCCGTGTGAGGACACCCACGGCCCCGCTACAAGGAGTTAACAAGTGGCACGCGTCAAGCGGGCAGTCAACGCCCACAAGAAGCGCCGGGCGATCCTCGAGGCCGCCAGCGGTTACCGCGGTCAGCGCTCGCGCCTGTACCGCAAGGCCAAGGAGCAGGTCACCCACTCCCTGGTCTACAACTACAACGACCGCAAGAAGCGCAAGGGCGACTTCCGTCAGCTGTGGATCCAGCGCATCAACGCCGCTGCCCGCCAGAACGGCATGACGTACAACCGCCTCATCCAGGGTCTGAAGGCCGCCAACATCGAGGTGGACCGCAAGATCCTGGCCGAGCTCGCGGTCAACGACGCCAACGCGTTCGCCGCCCTCGTCGAGGTCGCCCAGAAGGCCCTTCCGAGCGACGTCAACGCCCCGAAGGCCGCCTGATCCAGGCCGCACTTCTTGGCTTCTGAGCCGGACCCGCAGGCGCGCGCCGTCTGCGGGTCCGGTGCGTTGCACCCCCGGACCCCGCCGTCCGGACCTTTTTCGTCCCGCAAGAGAGGCGCGCCGCCGACATGGGCACCCCCGAACTGATCTCCCCGCGTTCGCCCCGGGTCGCCGCCGCGAGACGGCTGGCCAGGCGCAACTTCCGCGGCAAGGAGCGCAGGTTCATCGCCGAGGGGCCGCAGGCCGTGCGCGAGGCCGCGGACCACCGCGGCAGCGACGGCGAACCCACCCTCATCGAGCTGTTCGCCACCGTCGAGGCCGCCGAGCGCCACACCGCCATCGTCGACGCCGCCCGCGCCGCCGGGGCCCGTGTGCACCTCGCCGACAGCGAGGTCCTGGCCGATGTCTCGCAGACCGTCACCCCGCAGGGCCTGATCGGCGTCTGCCGCTTCCTGGACACGCCCTTCGACGCCGTCCTCGCCGCCCGGCCCCGGCTCGTCGCCGTCCTCGCCAACGTCCGCGACCCCGGGAACGCCGGCACCGTGCTGCGCTGCGCCGACGCCGCGGGCGCCGACGCGGTCGTCCTCACCGACGCCTCCGTCGACCTGTACAACCCCAAGTCGGTCCGCGCCTCCGTCGGCTCCCTCTTCCATCTGCCGGTCGCCGTCGGCGTACCCGTCGAGACTGCGGTGAGCGGACTGCGGGAGGCGGGCGTGCGGATCCTCGCCGCCGACGGAGCGGGCGAGAGGGACCTGGACGACGAACTCGACGCCGGCACCATGGGCACCCCCACCGCCTGGGTCTTCGGCAACGAGGCCTGGGGCCTTCCCGAGGAGACCCGCGCCCTGGCCGACGCCGTCGTCCGGGTGCCCATCCACGGCAGGGCCGAGAGCCTCAACCTCGCCACCGCCGCCGCGGTCTGCCTCTACGCCTCGGCCCGCGCCCAGCGCCCCCGGCGTACCACGGGCTGACCCGCCCGCCCCGGCCCCGCTCCCGCTCCCACGGGACAACTCCGTACGGGCCCTAGTAGGGTGACGAACTCGGGGGCCCACTGCACCGGTTCGAGAGGTGGGGTACGGGACATGGCTGTCGGCATGAGCGGGTCGCGGGCGACAGGGGCGGCCGTCGCGCGCCCCGCCGGGGACCCGGACGGGGTGACCGTCGCGGACATCGGCCCCGGCGGCCGCGCGCTGGACCCGGACGACCTTCCCGACGGGCTCGTCGTCGCCGACGGGACCGGCCGGGTCATCTGCTTCAACGCCGCCGCCGCCCGGATCACCGCACTGTCCCCGGCGGCCGCGCTGGGCCGCCCGCTCCAGCACGTCCTGCCGCTGGAGGACCTCAAGGGCCGCCGCTGGTGGGAGCTGACCGACCCGTACGGCGGCCTCGCCACCCGCGTCGGCCAGCCCGAGCGCAATCTGCTGCTGCCCGGCGGCCGCGAGGTCCTCGTCTCGGCGCGCTACGTACGGGAGAGCCCGACCGGACCCGTGCGCCGGCTGGTGATCAGCCTGCGCGGCACCGAGGCCCGCCGCCGCAACGAGCGCAGCCACGCCGAACTCATCGCCACCGTCGCCCACGAACTGCGCTCGCCGCTCACCTCCGTCAAGGGCTTCACCGCCACCCTGCTGGCCAAGTGGGAGCGCTTCACGGACGACCAGAAGCGGCTGATGCTGGAGACCGTCGACGCCGACGCCAACCGCGTCACCCGGCTGATCGCCGAACTGCTGGACATCTCCCGGATCGACTCCGGCCGGCTGGAACTGCGCCGCCAGCCCGTCGACCTCTCCGCCGCCGTCGAACGCCACGTCCAGGCCCTCACCGCCACCGGCCAGGACCCCGGCCGCTTCCTCGTCCGCACCTGCCAGCCGCTGCCCCAGGTGTGGGCCGACCCCGACAAGGTCGACCAGGTCCTCGGCAACCTCCTGGAAAACGCGGTGCGCCACGGCGAGGGAACCGTCACCATCGAAGTGGCCCCCGCGACGGCATCGATCGACGAGAAGGGAACGGCGGTCACCGTGAGTGATGAAGGTCCCGGCATTCCCGAGGAGTCGATGGGCCGTGTCTTCACCCGCTTCTGGCGGGGGAGCAAGCGCGGCGGCACCGGCCTGGGCCTCTACATCGTCAAGGGCATCGTCGAGGCCCACGGCGGCACGATCACGGTCGGGCGCGGGCCCGGGGGCGGCGCCGAGTTCCGATTTATGCTGCCCGTGGCTGCGCCGGCCTACCTGAAGTAGCGGCCCCGGCGGCCCACGGGCGCCTCCTTCATCCCGTGACCCTTAGACTCGACCATTGGCACCTTTGCGTCCTCCGGTCGTCGAGCGGGGTCGCGCCACCAGCCAATCGGAAGTACGGGAAGAGATGTCGGCACCGAACAAGTCGTACGACCCAGTCGAGGTCGAGGCACTGAAACCGGAAGAGATCGAGCGCATGCGGGACGAGGCGTTCGCCGCCTTCGCCGCCGCCGGTGACCTCGATGCGCTCGCCCAGGCGAAGACCGCGCACACCGGTGGTACCTCCCCCCTGTCGCTCGCCAACCGTGAGATCGGCGCGCTGCCCCCGCAGGCCAAGGCCGAGGCCGGCAAGCGCGTCGGCCAGGCCCGCGGCGCCGTGGGCAAGGCCCTGGCCGCGCGCCAGGCGGAGCTGGAGGCCGAGCGGGACGCCCGGGTCCTGGTCGAGGAAGCGGTGGACGTCACCCTGCCCTACGACCGCACCCCGGCCGGCGCCCGCCACCCCCTGACGACCATCATGGAGCGCGTCGCCGACGTCTTCGTGGCCATGGGCTACGAGATCGCCGAGGGCCCCGAGGCCGAGGCCGAGTGGTTCAACTTCGACGCGCTGAACTTCGTGCCCGACCACCCCGCGCGCCAGATGCAGGACACCTTCTTCGTCGAGGGCGCCGACGGCGCCAAGACCGACGAGTCCGGTGTCGTGCTGCGCACCCACACCTCGCCGGTCCAGGCCCGCACCCTGCTCGACCGCGAGCCCCCGGTCTACGTCGTCTGTCCGGGCCGGGTCTACCGCACCGACGAGCTCGACGCCACGCACACCCCGGTCTTCCACCAGATCGAGCTGCTCGCCGTCGACGAGGGCCTGACCATGGCCGATCTGAAGGGCACCCTCGACCACATGGTCCAGGCGCTCTTCGGCCCGGACATGAAGACCCGGCTGCGGCCGAACTTCTTCCCGTTCACCGAGCCGTCCGCCGAGATGGACATGGTCTGCTACGTCTGCCGCGGCGAGTCCGTCGGCAACCCCGACCGCCCCTGCCGCACCTGCGGCAGCGAGGGCTGGATCGAGCTGGGCGGCTGCGGCATGGTCAACCCCAAGGTGCTCATCGCCTGCGGCGTCGACCCGGAGAAGTACAGCGGATTCGCCTTCGGCTTCGGCATCGAGCGGATGCTGATGTTCCGCCACCACGTTGAAGACATGCGAGACATGGTCGAGGGAGACGTCCGGTTCACCCGGCCCTTCGGGATGGAGATCTGATGCGCGTCCCGCTTTCCTGGCTGCGGGAATACGTCGACCTGCCGGTCACCGAGACCGGCCGCGACGTGCAGGCCAAGCTCGTCGGGGTCGGCCTGGAGGTCGAGACCGTCGAGCAGATCGGCGCCGGCCTCCAGGGCCCGCTGGTCGTCGGACAGGTGCTGACCATCGAGGAGCTGGAGGGCTTCAAGAAGCCCATCCGCTTCTGCACGGTCGACGTCGGCACCGCCAACGGCACCGGCGAGCCGCAGGAGATCGTCTGCGGCGCCCGTAACTTCTCGGTCGGCGACAAGGTCGTCGTGGTCCTGCCCGGCGCGGTGCTCCCCGGCGACTTCGCCATCGCCGCGCGCAAGACGTACGGCAGGACCTCGCACGGCATGATCTGCTCCACCGACGAACTGGGCATGGGCGACGACGGCACGCACGGCATCATCGTGCTCCCGCCGGAGCACGAGGCGGGCACCGACGCGATCGAGCTGCTCCAGCTCGTCGACGAGGTCCTCGACATCGCCGTCACCCCGGACCGCGGCTACTGCCTGTCGATGCGCGGGGTCGCCCGCGAGACCGCCACCGCGTACGGGCTGCCGCTGCGCGACCCCGCGCTCCTCGACGTGCCCGCGCCCAACGCGTACGGCTACCCGGTCGAGGTCTCCGACCCGATCGGCTGCGACCGCTTCACCGCGCGCACCGTGACCGGCCTCCAGCCCGAGGCCCGGTCCCCGATCTGGATGCAGCGCCGCCTCCAGAAGGCCGGCATGCGCCCGATCTCGCTCGCCGTCGACGTCACCAACTACGTGATGCTCGAACTGGGCCAGCCGCTGCACGCCTACGACCGCAGCCGCATCGAGGGCCCGATCGGCGTGCGCCGCGCCGAGCAGGGCGAGAAGCTCACCACCCTCGACGGGCAGGTCCGCGTCCTGGACGCCGCCGACCTCGTCATCACCGACGACCGGGGCCCCATCGGCCTCGCGGGCGTCATGGGCGGGGCGAACACCGAGATCGCCGACGCCTCGGAGGAGGCGCACACCACCGAGGTCGTCATCGAGGCCGCGCACTTCGACGCGATCTCGATCGCCCGGACCGCGCGCCGCCACAAGCTGTCCTCCGAGGCGTCCAAGCGCTTCGAGCGCGGCGTCGACCCGCAGGCCGCGGCCGCCGCCGCGCAGCGCACCGTCGACCTGCTGGTGCTGCTCGCCGGCGGCACCGCCGAGGCGGGCGTCACCGAGATCAGCGCCCCGTCCGCGCCCCGGACCATCACCATGGCGGCCGACCACCCCGACCGGGTCGCCGGTGTCGCCTACGGCCGCGAGACCGTGGTGCGCCGCCTCCAGGAGGTCGGCTGCGACGTCTACGGACAGGACGAGCTGCTGGTCACCGCGCCCTCCTGGCGCCCCGACCTGAACGAGCCGAACGACCTGGCCGAAGAGGTCATCCGGCTGGAGGGCTACGAGAACCTGCCCTCCACCCTCCCCACCCCGCCCTCCGGCCGCGGGCTCACCGACCGCCAGCGGCTGCACCGCCGCGTCGGTCGCGCCCTGGCCGGCGCCGGATACGTCGAGGCGCTGAACTACCCGTTCATCGGCGAGGCGGTCCTCGACCAGCTCGGCCTGGAGGCGGACGACGACCGCCGCCGCACGGTCAAGCTGGTCAACCCGATCTCCGACGAGGAGCCCTCGCTGCGCACCACGCTGCTGCCGGGCCTCCTCGGCGCGCTGCGGCGCAACGACGGCCGGGGCAGCCACGACCTCGCGCTCTTCGAGACCGGTCTGGTCTTCCGGCCCACCGGCCGGGAGACGAAGCCCGTCCGGCTGCCCGTCGACCGGCGCCCCTCCGACGAGGAGCTCGCCACGCTCGACGCCGCCCTGCCGTACCAGCCGCGCCAGGTCGCGGTGGTCCTCGCGGGCGCCCGCGAGCAGGCCGGCTGGTGGGGCAAGGGCCGCCCGGCGGACTGGGCGGACGCCATCGAGGCCGCCCGCACCGTCGCACGGGAGGCCGGCGTCGAGCTGACCGTCCGCGCCGACCGGCACGCGCCCTGGCACCCGGGCCGCTGCGCCGCGCTGTACGTGACGGCCGACGGAGCGGAGACCCTCGTCGGGCACGCGGGCGAACTGCACCCGCGCGTCATCAAGGTGCTCCACCTGCCGGCGCGCAGCTGCGCCATGGAGCTGCGGCTCGACCTGCTGGAGCAGGCCGCCGACGGCGTGCTCCAGGCGCCCCGGATCTCCACCTTCCCGGTGGCGACCCAGGACGTCGCGCTCGTCGTCGACGCGTCCGTCCCGGCCGCCGACGTGGAGCGGGCCCTGCGCGAGGGCGCCGGCGAACTCCTCGAATCGCTGCGGCTGTTCGACGTGTTCACCGGCGAGCAGATCGGCGAGGGCAGCAAGTCCCTGGCGTACGCGCTGCGCTTCCGCGCGGGCGACCGCACGCTGACCGTCGACGAGGCGAGCGCCGCGCGCGACGCGGCGGTCGCGCTGGCCGCCGAGCGCACCGGCGCGGTGCTGCGCGGCGCGTAGCACACACGCGGAGAGCGAAGGGAGGGGCGTGTCCGGCCACCGGACACGCCCCTCCTCCGTACTCGCCGGGCGACACGGACCGCACACGGGGCCCGGCACGGGCCGGGGGGCGACCCCGGCCGTCGGCCGACCCCGTGGCCACCCTCCGATCCCTGGGCAGTGGGTCGTGCGATCCGGCGCCGCCCGCGCTGCCGCGGAGTGTCGGGCAGGTCGGCAGGGCGGACGGCGCGGGAGCGGGCCGTCGTGCTGTACGAGGGGGAGCAGACGACCCGGCCGCCTCTTGCGAGGAGACCCATTCAAACCATCCGCGCACCGCCGCGACAGCGTGCGCGACGGGACGGTTCGGGCATTCCGTTCACACCCCGTGTGAATCGTGCTCCACTGGGGCGACACGTCCGTGGCGTGCCGATCCACCCGGAGGGGGCGATGGGGGCAATGGAGCCCAATACCTTGCTAGAGGCGCTGATCGACGAGGCGGGTGTCTCCCGGGCCGGACTGGCGGCCCATGTGAACCGGGCGGGGCGGGACCGGGGGCTGTGCCTGCGCTACGAGCACACCGCGGTGGCCCGCTGGCTGAAGGGCCAGCGCCCGCGCGGCCAGGTCCCCGACCTCATCTGCGAGGTGCTGGGCCACCGTCTGAGCAGGGCGCTCTCGCTCGACGACATCGGCATGGCCTTCCCCGCCGGCGGTCCGGCCGCCCCGGCCTCCTCGCTCACCGGCTTCGTCGAACGGACCACGGCCCTGTGGCGCTCGGACGAGCAGCAGCGCCACGGACTGGCCGCCGCCCCGGCCGCCACGGGGACCACGGCGGTGATGCCCGTCTGGGAATGGGAGAACCCGCCGGAGGACGCCGATGTCTCCCGGACCGGGCCGCGCCGCGTCGGCACGGCCGACATAGCGATGCTGCGGGCCGCCCGCGCCCACTACGAACTGATGTATCGCAAGGCGGGCGGAATCGCGACGCGTTCGCGCATCATCGGCTTCCTCAACGCCGAGACGGCCCCGCTGCTGCGCGGCGGTTACAGCGACGCGACGGGGCGTCAACTGCACCGCGCGACCGGCGCGCTGGTGGCCGTCGCCGGGATCTGCGCCTACGACTCCGACGCGCACGGACTGGCCCAGCGCTACTTCCACCAGGCGCTGCGGCTGGCCAAGGCGAGCGGCGACCGGGGACTCGGCGGCTATGTGATCGCGCTGCTGGTCAACCAGTCGCTGTTCCTGGCCGAGTACCGGCAGTCGGTCGCCTTCGCCGAGTCCGCGCTGCGGGCCGCCGGGGGCGAGATCACCCCGGCACTGGCCGCCGATCTCCACGCGATGCAGGCCAAGGCGTACGCCCATCTCGGCGACGGACCGAACGCCCGGCGGTGCATCCGGCACGCCGAGTCCGAGGCCGCGCGGATCCGCCCCGAGCGGGAGCCGGACGAGACCGGGTACGTGCAGCCGGGGCTGGTCGACGTCCAGGTGGCGGAGGCGCTCCTCGGCCTCGGGGACCTGCCGGCCGCCGTCGAGCACGCCGCCGCCGCGGTGCGCACCCCGGCGCACGACCGGGGCCGCGTCCACCGACTGGCCATCCTCACCACGATCGAACTGCGCCGGGGCGAGGCCGACCGGGCCGCGGTCATCGCGACGGAGATGGCGGAGCGTGCCGGGGGCATGGAGTCGCGGCGGCTGCGCGACCGGCTGCGCGAGGTGCGCGGACAGTTGGTGGCCAGCGGCAGCGCCGAGGCCGGACGGGCCGCCGCTCTGGTCGAGGGGGCGCTGCGCGTACCGCTGTGAGCGCCCCGCGTCCGCCCCGGTGCCGTCGTGGGGGGGGGGGGGGGGCCCCCCCCCCCCCCCCCGCGCACGCCGGCCGGGGGGAAACCCCCCCCCGCGGGGGGGGCCCCCCCCCCCCGTGGGGGGGGGGGGGGGGGGGCGGGGGGGCCGCGGGGGGGGGGGGCCCCCCCCCCCCGGGGCCCCCCCCCCCCCACGGCCGTACGGACTCAGGACGAGGCGTCGCGGCGCCGGATCCTGTTGCCCAGCCAGACCAGCGGGTCGTACTTCCGGTCCACGGCCCGTTCCTTGAGCGGGATCAGCGCGTTGTCGGTGATCCTGATGTGCTCGGGGCAGACCTCCGTACAGCACTTCGTGATGTTGCAGAGCCCGAGCCCGTGCTCCTCCTGGGCGGTGGCCTTCCGGTCGAGACCGGCCTCGGCCGCCGCGTCCAGGGGATGCATGTCCAGCTCGGCCACCCGCATCAGGAAGCGCGGACCGGCGAACGCGGTCTTGTTCTCCTCGTGGTCCCGCACCACATGACAGGTGTCCTGGCACAGGAAGCACTCGATGCACTTGCGGAACTCCTGCGAGCGGTCCACATCGACCTGCTGCATCCGGTACTCGCCCGGCGCCACGCCCTCCGGCGGCACGAAGGCGGGCACCTCCCGCGCCTTGGCGTAGTTGAACGACACGTCCGTCACCAGATCGCGCACCACTGGGAAGGCCCGCAGCGGGGTGACCGTGATCGTCTCGTCGCGGTCGAAGACCGACATCCGGGTCATGCACATCAGCCGGGGCCGGCCGTTGATCTCGGCGCTGCACGACCCGCACTTGCCGGCCTTGCAGTTCCACCGCACCGCCAGATCGCCGGCCTGCGTGGACTGGATGCGGTGGATGAGGTCGAGGACCACCTCGCCGTCGTTGACCTCGACGTCGAAGTCCTCCAGCGCGCCGCCCCCGGCGTCCCCGCGCCACACCCTGAACCGTGCCTGGTAGCCGCTCATTCGGGAAGCTCCTCATCGGCGAGGTACTTGACCAGCTCCTCCTTCTCGAAGAGGGAGAGCAGGTCCGGACGGACGGGCTCGGTCGCCACGCGCTCCAGCGCGATCCGGCCGCCCCCGGCGTCCGGTTCCGCCGACGGCCGGCAGAGCAGGCTGACCGCTCTCCAGGAGCGCTCCATGTCCGGGCAGTCCTCCCGGGTGTGGCCGCCCCGGCTCTCGGTGCGCTCCAGCGCGGCCCGCGCCACGCACTCGCTGACCAGCAGCATGTTCCGCAGGTCCAGCGCGAGGTGCCAGCCGGGGTTGAACTGCCGGTGGCCCTCGACACCGGCGCGCGCGGCCCGTTCGCGCAGCCCGGCCAGTCTCTCCAGGGCCTCGGCCATCTCCGGGGCCCGCCGGATGATGCCGACCAGGTCGTTCATCGTCTGCTGGAGCTCCTGGTGCAGGGTGTACGGGTTCTCGACGGGGCCGCCGTCCGCGCGCTCCTCCGCCCCGAAGGGGCGCAGCGCCTCCGCCGCGGCCGCGTCGACCGCCGCCGCGTCCACGGGCGGCCGGTCACCGGTGCCCGCGGCGTACTCGGCGGCGTGCAGACCGGCCCGCCGGCCGAAGACCAGCAGATCGGACAGCGAGTTGCCGCCCAGCCGGTTGGAGCCGTGCATCCCGCCGGCCACCTCGCCCGCCGCGTACAGTCCGGGCACCCCGAGCGCGGCGGCGCTGTCCGAGTCGACGGCGACGCCGCCCATCACGTAGTGGCAGGTCGGGCCGACCTCCATCGCCTCGGCGGTGATGTCGACATCGGCCAGCTCCTTGAACTGGTGGTACATCGAGGGCAGCCGGCGCCTGATCCGCTCGGCCGGCATCCGGGTCGACACATCGAGGAAGACCCCGCCGTGCGGGGAGCCCCGGCCCGCCTTCACCTCGGCGTTGATGGCGCGGGCGACCTCGTCGCGCGGCAGCAGCTCGGGCGGGCGGCGGTTGTGGTCCGGGTCCTCGTACCAGCGGTCGCCCTCCTCCTCGGACTGCGCGTACTTCTCCTTGAAGACGTCCGGGACGTAGTCGAACATGAACCGCTTGCCCTCGGAGTTGCGCAGCACCCCGCCGTCGCCGCGCACCGACTCGGTGACGAGGATGCCCTTGACCGAGGGCGGCCAGACCATGCCGGTGGGGTGGAACTGCACGAACTCCATGTTCATCAGGGGCGCGCCCGCGAGCAGGGCCAGGGCGTGGCCGTCGCCGGTGTACTCCCAGGAGTTCGACGTCACCTTGAAGGACTTGCCGATGCCGCCGGTGGCCAGGACGACGGCCGGGGCCTCCAGCACGAAGAAGCGGCCGCTCTCGCGCTCGTAGCAGAAGGTGCCCGCCACCCGCTCGCCGTCCTTGAGGACACGGGTGACCGTGCACTCCTGGAAGACCTTGAGGCGGGCCTCGTAGTCGCCGAACTCGCGCTCGTCCTCCTGCTGGAGGGCGACGATCCGCTGCTGGAGGGTGCGGATCAGTTCCAGGCCGGTGCGGTCGCCGACGTGTGCGAGCCGGGGGTACTCGTGGCCGCCGAAGTTGCGCTGCGAGATCTTCCCCTCGGGGGTGCGGTCGAAGAGCGCCCCCCAGGTCTCCAGCTCCCAGACCCGGTCGGGGGCCTCCTTGGCGTGCAGCTCGGCCATCCGCCACTGGTTGAGGAACTTGCCGCCGCGCAGGGTGTCGCGGAAGTGCACCTGCCAGTTGTCGCCGGAGTTCACATTGCCCATGGAGGCGGCGATCCCGCCCTCCGCCATGACCGTGTGCGCCTTGCCGAAGAGCGATTTGCAGATGACGGCGGTACGGGCGCCGCGCTCGCGCGCCTCGATCGCGGCCCGCAGTCCGGCGCCCCCGGCACCGACCACGACGACGTCCCACTGCTGTCGTTCGAGCTCAGTCATTCAGAAAAACCTCGGATCGTCGAAGGCGCCGGAGGAGACGAGATACACGTAGAAGTCGGCGAGCGCCACGCTGACCAGGGACGCCCAGGCGAGCGGCGCGTGCCGGCCGTTCAGCCGCCCGGCCCAGCCCCAGAGCCGGTAGCGCACGGGATGCTTCGAGAAGTGCCGGAGCCGGCCGCCGACGATGTGCCGGCAGGAGTGGCAGGACAGGGTGTACGCCCAGATCAGCACCGTGTTGACCAGGAAGAACACCGAACCGAGGCCCATATGTCCCCAGCTGTAGTCCGGGTCGCGGAAGGTGAGCACGGTGTCGTAGGTGAGGATCCCGGCGACCGGCAGCGCGGCGTAGAAGAAGTACCGGTGGATGTTCTGCAGGATCAGCGGGAAGCGGGTCTCGCCGCTGTACGAGGCGTGCGGCTCGGCGACCGCGCAGGCCGGGGGCGAGGCCCAGAAGCCCCGGTAGTAGGCCTTGCGGTAGTAGTAGCAGGTCAGCCGGAAGCCGAGCGGGAAGACCAGGATCAGCAGGGCGGGGGACAGGACCCACCAACTGCCGAAGAGCGCCCAGTTGGGGCCGTCGCGCATGGGCACGCAGCTGTCGGCCAGACAGGGCGAGTAGAACGGCGAGACATAGGGCGCGGTGTAGTAGTGCGCGTCCGAGAAGGCCCGCCAGGTCGAGTAGACGATGAAGGCGAGCAGCCCGCCCGCGGTGGCGGCGGGCTGGAGCCACCAGCGGTCGGTGCGCAGATGGCGGGCGGCGATGGCGGCCCGTCCGGGGTGACGCACCCCGGTGGCGCGGCCGGTGCCCGTTCCCGGTTCGGTTCCTGGTTCTGTACCGGTGGCCAAAGGAACTCTCCTGGATTCGGTTGATGCGCCTTACGGTGCGTGCCGGCCGGGGACCCCCAGGCCTTCGTCGTCCGCGTCCGTCCAGAGGCTGGAGTCGTAGGGCGCCTCGGTGATCGTGATGACGTCGTCGCGGGCGAGCGGGTCCGCGGCCCGGTCCGTCTCGCGCAGCCGGGCGATGCTCCGCTCCAGCCGTGCGACGGTGCGGACCAGATCGTCGAGACAGTGCTGAACATCCGTCAACTCATCGTGCAGTGACATGACTTGCTCTCACTTCCGCCGGCGCGGGTGGTCATGTTCATGCGCCTGAGAGTGTCGCGCGTCACATCCCGGTTGGGAAGAGAGCGGGCCGCACGGGCTTGTGCGAGGAGGCGGTACGGCTCCGTGGCGCGTCGCTTTCCGGCCGCCGCCCGCACTCCGCCGCCCGGGTGAGCTTCGCGCGGTTCGCGCCGTGTCCCCGTGCGCTCCCGCGCGCGGGCGCCTTCAGTGGACGGACGGAATAGGTGTGATCAGCTGCAAATCGACCCATACGCATCATCCGGCACCTCTGCGCAGGCAGAGGGGCCGGGCCGTCCCCGGAGGTAGTCAGTCATGTCCCACGTCGGCGTCCCGCGCGGGACATCCCGAAAGCGGCGCTCGCTCGCCCTGCTCACCACGGGGGTGCTCACCCTCCCCGTCCTGGCCGGCTGCAGCGCGGACCACGACGACACCGCGGCCGCCACCGTCGTCCCCCAGGACATCGCGCCCGCCGCCCGTGCCCGCGTCGCCGACGGGGGTACGGTCACCTGGGCGGTCGACGCGCTGCCCGCCACCCTCAACGCCTTCCAGGCCGACGCCGACGCCGCCACCACCCGGATCACCGGCGCCCTGCTGCCCACCCTCTTCCCGCTCGACGCCCGCGGCCGGCCGCAGCTCAACCCGGACTACCTGGAATCCGCGAAGGTGGTCTCCACCGAGCCCCGGCAGGTCGTGCTCTACCGGCTCAACCAGCAGGCCGTCTGGAGCGACGGCCGGGAGATCGGCGCCCCCGACTTCGTCGCCCAGTGGCGCGCGCTGAGCGGCAAGGACTCCGCGTTCTGGACCGCCCGCAACGCCGGGTACGACCGCATCGAGAAGATCGAGCGCGGCGCCGACGACCTGGAGGTCAAGGTCACCTTCGCCAAGCCCTACGCGGACTGGCGCTCCCTCTTCTCCCCGCTCTACCCGAAGCAGGTCACCGGCTCCCCGGACGCCTTCAACGACGGGGCGCGGACCACCCTCAAGGCCACCGCCGGCCCCTTCCGGCTGCGCACGGTCGACACGAAGGCGGGCTCCGTCACCCTGGTCCGCAACCCGCGCTGGTGGGGCTCCCGGGCCAAGCTGGACGAGCTGGTCTTCACGGCGGTCGCGCCGAAGGACCGGGCCGAGGCGCTGACCGAGGGCGCCGTCGACATCGCCGACGTCGACCCGGCCGTCGCCCGCCGCATCACCGAGGCCGCCCGGGGCACCACCGCGGGCGCGCCCCCCGCCGCGGGCCCCGGCGCCGAGCTGACCCCGGCCGCCGCCCTGCGGTCCTGGGCGCTCGCGCACGGATCCGACGAGGACGCGGCCGAGGAGGCGCGGGCGGACCGGGCCGAGAAGGCCGAGGCCGCCGAGGCGTACGCCGCCGAGCAGAAGGACCTGCGGTCCTATGTGGTCCGCAAGTCCCTGGAGCCCGCCTACACCCAGCTCGCGCTGAACGGCGAGTCCGGACCGCTCGCCGACGACCGGGTCCGGCGCGCCGTCGCCCGCGCCCTGGACCGCCAGCAGCTCGTCGACCTGGTGCTGGGGCCGCTCGGCCTGCCCGCCCAGCCGCTCGGCAGCCATCTGGCCCTCGCCGGGCAGCCCGCGTACACGGACGGCAGCGACGCGCTCGGCGGCCAGGACACCGAGAAGGCCCAGGCGCTGCTGGCCGCCGCCGGCTGGACCCGCGAGGGCGCGGCGAAGACCGACGGCACGAAGGCCGGCAGCGAGAGCGACCACCAGAAGGACAAGGAGAAGGACAAGGAGAAGGAGAAGGGCAAGGAGGACGACGGCAAGACCCGCGACACGGCCGGGCGCGAACCGTCGAAGGACGACGGCCTCTACATCGTCGGCGACGACGGCAAGCCCGGCGAGCCCCGCGACCCCGCCCGGCACGTGATCGCGCCCGCCCCCGCCGCCGCCCTCCAGGGCGAGGCCCTGCTCCGCCAGGCCGGCCGGCTCGGCGGGACCGGCACCTCCGAGGACGCCCCGGTCCGGATCACCGCCCAGGACCGGCAGCCCGGCGGCGCGGCCGGTGCCTACGCCCCCGTCGGGACCGCGGCCCCGTCCCCGGCGGCCGACGCGGCGCGCGGACCGCTCGGCAAGAACGGCAAGCCGCTGACCCTCCGCTTCGTCCTGCCGTCCGGACCCGGCTCGGAGACCCTGCGCACCGTCGGCGACCGGATCGCCTCGATGCTCGACACCATCGGCATCCGTACCGTGATCACCAAGGTCGCCGACGACAGCTACTTCAAGGACCACGTCGCCTCCGGCGACTACGACCTGGCGCTGTACTCCTGGCCGGCCACCGCCTACCCGGCCACCGACGACCGCCCCGTCTTCGCGAAGCCGGTGCCCGCCAGTGACGGATCCCTGCTCGTCGAGCAGAACTACACCCGGGTGGGCACCGACCACATCGACCAGCTCTTCGACGAGGCCGTCTCGACCCTCGACGAGGACGCCGCCCAGCGGCTGATGAAGCAGGCCGACGCCCGGATCTGGGCCGCCGCGGGCTCCATCCCCCTCTATCAGCGCCCGCAGCTGGTCGCGACCGGCCGGACGCTGGTCAACGCCGGCGCCTTCGGCTTCGGGACGCCGCACTACCAGGACATCGGATTCAAGGCCCCGCAGTCGGCCGGAGCCCCCGCGCATCCGAAGAAGTAGCAGGTCAACGCTTGATCGAAAGCTCAGAAGCAGCTCAAGTCCCTTGCCCGCCGGCCTGCCGGCGGGCAAGGCTGTGCGCACCCGTCGACCCGGGTGACCACTCCGCCGCCTGTCAGGACCCGGGGCCCCAACCCCGAGGACCGCGCCGCGGAGCCCCGCTCCGTCCCACACCCCCCCCACGACGGAGCCGTGACTTCGGAGCCCCACCTCCGGAGTCGCCGGGCCGGACACCGTTCCGGGCCGCGCGGATCAGGTGCCCCATGGCCGGTAACGCTTGCCCGGGAAGCCGCAGGGGCGGCAGCCCCGTACCATGGGAGGAGCCGTGGCGCGTCCGCCCGGCGGGCGTACGAGGACTCAAGACCGACTAAGACGCCTGAATCCCCGATCCGAGAGAAGCGCAAGCCACCCATGCCCACGCGCCACGACATCCGTAACGTAGCCATCGTCGCCCACGTCGACCACGGCAAGACCACCCTGGTCGACGCCATGCTCAAGCAGGCCGGCTCCTTCGCCGCGCACGCTGCCGAGTCCCTCGACGACCGCATGATGGACTCGAACGACCTGGAGCGTGAGAAGGGCATCACGATCCTGGCCAAGAACACGGCCGTGAAGTACCACCCCAAGGATGGCGGCGACGTCATCACGATCAACATCATCGACACCCCCGGCCACGCCGACTTCGGTGGTGAGGTCGAGCGCGGTCTGTCGATGGTGGACGCGGTCGTGCTGCTGGTGGACGCCTCCGAGGGCCCGCTCCCGCAGACCCGCTTCGTGCTGCGCAAGGCGCTGACCGCCAAGCTGCCGGTCATCCTCTGCATCAACAAGACGGACCGGCCGGACTCCCGGATCGCCGAGGTCATCGACGAGACGTACGACCTCTTCCTGGACCTGGACGCCGACGAGGACCAGATCGAGTTCCCGATCGTCTACGCCTGCGCCCGTGACGGTGTCGCCTCGCTGACCAAGCCAGAGGACGGCACGGTCCCGCAGGACAGCACCAGCCTGGAGCCGTTCTTCAACACCATCCTCTCCACCGTCCCGGCCCCCGAGTACGACGAGGAGGCCCCGCTCCAGGCGCACGTCACCAACCTGGACGCCGACAACTTCCTCGGCCGTATCGCGCTCTGCCGCGTCGAGCAGGGCGAGCTGCGCAAGGGCCAGACGGTCACCTGGATCAAGCGCGACGGCACGCAGTCCAACGTCCGCATCACCGAGCTGCTCATGACCGAGGCGCTCACCCGCAAGCCGGCCGAGAAGGCGGGTCCGGGCGACATCTGCGCCATCGCCGGTATCCCGGACATCATGATCGGCGAGACCCTGGCCGACACCGAGAACCCGATCGCGCTGCCGCTGATCACGGTCGACGAGCCCGCCATCTCGATGACCATCGGTGCCAACACCTCGCCGCTGGTCGGCAAGGGCGGCAAGGGCCACAAGGTCACCGCCCGCCAGATCAAGGACCGTCTGGACCGCGAGCTGATCGGTAACGTCTCGCTGCGCGTCCTGGACACCGAGCGCCCCGACGCCTGGGAGGTCCAGGGCCGTGGTGAGCTGGCGCTCGCCATCCTGGTCGAGCAGATGCGCCGTGAGGGCTTCGAGCTGACCGTCGGCAAGCCCGAGGTCGTCACCAAGCAGATCGACGGCAAGACCCACGAGCCGATCGAGCGCATGACGATCGACTCGCCGGAGGAGCACCTCGGCGCCATCACGCAGCTGATGGCGACCCGCAAGGGCCGCATGGAGACCATGACGAACCACGGTTCGGGCTGGGTCCGCATGGAGTGGATCGTTCCTTCGCGCGGTCTCATCGGCTTCCGTACGGAGTTCCTGACCCAGACCCGCGGCACCGGCATCGCGCACTCCATCTTCGAGGGCCACGAGCCGTGGTTCGGCGAGCTGCGGACCCGTCACAACGGCTCCCTGGTCGCGGACCGCGCGGGCACGGTGACGCCGTTCGCGATGGTCAACCTCCAGGAGCGCGGTGTCATCTTCACCGAGGCCGGCACCGAGGTCTACGAGGGCATGATCATCGGCGAGAACTCGCGCGCCGACGACATGGACGTGAACATCACCAAGGAGAAGAAGCTCACCAACATGCGCGCGGCCTCCGCGGACACCACGGAGAACGTGGTCCCGGCCCGCAAGCTGTCGCTGGAGCAGTCCCTGGAGTTCTGCCGCGACGACGAGTGCATCGAGGTGACCCCGGAGACCGTGCGTATCCGCAAGGTCGTCCTGGACCAGAAGGACCGCGGTCGCGCCGCCTCGCGCGCCAAGCACAACTGACCCGCCACGGGTAGGCCGTTTCCGGCCGACGATCCGTCAGCGCCAGGCATTGCCGAAGCCCAGGGCCCTCACAGACACTGTGGGGGCCCTGGGCCTTGGTCAAGCGGTTTTGAGGACCGCTGTCCACGATCTGAGACAAATCCGTCCGATTATCGGAGGTAGCTCTCCGAAACGTGTGTTAACAGTCCGTTTCGGGGGTGTCTGTCTGGGATCAGTTTGTCCGGATTTTGATCCTCGTGGCCGGTGGATGTTGTCAAACCGAGACCCTTTAAGTGTGGTTTACGGCCCAGTCGTACTTAATAGTTGGCTCCATTGAGCTCGGGTCAATGGGTCACGCACTGTGGGGAGTGCCGACTCACGAGCACACTAAGGGCACTGAAACGATCACCGTCAGGGGTGTCGGTGATTCGACCCAGTGCCCTTCTTGTAGTCAAAAGTGGACTCATGAGGAGGAAACCCATGCGTGGTGCCAAGAGCGCCAAGTGGGTCGCGGGAGCGGCCATCATCGCCCTGGCTGCGACTGCCTGTGGCGGCGGCGACGACGACGCCGACAAGGGCAAGGGCAGCGCCAAGGGCGCTGTCAACGCCGACGGCATCTTCTCCGTCGAGGTCGGTGAGCCGCAGAACCCGCTGCAGCCGGCCAACACGATGGAGTCGAACGGCAGCATCGTCACCGACGCGATCTTCTCGCAGCTGGTCGACTACGACCCGTCCGGCAAGCTTGAGATGATCAACGCCGAGTCCGTGGAGAGCAAGGACTCCAAGCTCTGGACGGTCAAGCTCAAGAAGGACTGGAAGTTCCACGACGGCACCCCCGTCACCGCCGAGTCCTACATCAAGGCGTGGAACTGGGCCGCCAACAGCAAGAACAACCAGACCAACGCGTCCTGGTTCGGCGACATCAAGGGCTTCAGCGACGTCCACCCCGACGACGCCAAGGCCAAGCCGAAGTCGGACGTCATGTCCGGTCTGAAGAAGGTGGACGACTACACGTTCACCATCGAGCTGAACGCCCCCCTGCCGTACTTCGCGTACAAGCTCGGCTACACGGTCTTCTCGCCGCTGCCCGAGTCCTTCTACGCGGACCCGAAGGCCGCCGGTGAGAAGCCGGTCGGCAACGGCGCGTACAAGTTCGTCAGCTGGGACCACAAGAAGCAGATCAAGGTCGTCCGCAACGACGACTACAAGGGTCTCGACAAGGCGAAGAACGGTGGTGTGATCTTCAAGAACTACACCACCCTGGAGACCGCCTACGAGGACCTGAAGTCCGGCAACGTCGACGTGCTGCGCCAGATCGGCCCGAAGGACCTCCCGGTCTACCGGTCCGACCTCGGTGACCGCGCCGTGGACAAGCCGTACTCCGCGATCCAGACGATCGCCGTGGCGTACTACACGGACCAGTTCAAGAAGATCGACCCCAAGGTCATCCAGGGTCTGTCGATGGGCATCGACCGCGCCACGATCACCAAGACGGTGCTCCAGGGCACCCGTGAGCCCGCCACCGGCTGGGTCGCGCAGGGCGTGCTCGGCTTCCAGAAGGACGCCACGGGCGACGTCACCAAGTACGACCCGGCGAAGGCCAAGCAGCTCATCAAGGACGGCGGCGGCGTCCCGGGCAACAAGATCTCGATCCAGTTCAACGCCGACGGCGGCCACAAGGAATGGGTCGAGGCGGTCTGCAACAGCATCACGCAGTCGACCGGTGTCCAGTGCGTCGGTGACTCGAAGGCCGACTTCCAGGCCGACACCAACGCCCGTGACGCCAAGCAGGTCAAGTCCCTGTACCGCTCCGGCTGGGTGCTCGACTACCCGGTGAACGCGAACTTCATCTCGGACCTGTTCCGTACCGGTGCAGCCGGTAACCAGGGTGACTTCTCGAACAAGGAACTGGACGCGGAGATCAAGAAGGCCGACTCCGCCGCCTCCCTCGACGAGTCCGTCGCGGCCTACCAGAAGATCGAGAAGGAGCTGGTGAACCTCATGCCCTCCATCCCGCTCTGGTACTACAAGGTCAACGCCGGCTACTCGGAGAAGGTCCAGAACGTGGACTACGCGCAGGACGGCGACCCGATCCTCACCCAGATCGAAGTCAAGAAGTAACCACACCTACGTAGTCCGCGCGCAGACGCGCGGCCGCCACTGACAAGTGGTCCGCGTCTGCCCGCACGGCAGTGGCCGGGGGGCCCTTCCACGTGTCCGACGACCCCACAGGGGGAGCCGGAGCGGGGGAGGGCCCGTCGGCTGCCGCCTGCCTATTACATGGAGGCATGATGGGGCGCTATGTCGCACGACGACTGCTCCAGATGATCCCGGTCTTCCTCGGGACAACGCTGCTGATCTTCCTGATGGTCTACACGCTGCCCGGCGACCCCGTGCGCGGGCTCTTCGGGGACAAGGGAGTCGACCCGGCGACTCTGGCGAGACTCCGCCACGAGAAGGGTCTGGATCTTCCGATCCTGCAGCAGTACTGGAATTACATGACAGGCATCGTCCTGCATTTCGATTTCGGTGAGCAGATAGCCAGTGGGCGTCCCGTCACGGATGTGCTCGGCGACGCGTTCCCCGTCACCCTCCGGCTGGCCGGAATGGCGTTCGTCATCGAGATCGTCGTCGGCATCGCGCTCGGCGTCGTCGCCGGTCTGCGCGCCGGCCGGCTGACCGACAACGTGATCCTCGTCTTCACGCTGCTGATCATCTCGATCCCGGTCTTCGTCCTCGGCTTCATCGTCAAGACGGTGTTCGCCTTCCAGCTCGGCTGGATCGACCCGAACGTCTCGGGCGACGCCAAGTGGGGCGAACTCCTGGCGCCCGCCATCGTGCTGGGCTCCCTCTCGCTCGCGTACATCGCGCGGCTCACCCGTACGACGATGGCCGAGAACCTGCGCTCCGACTACATGCGCACCGCCATCGCCAAGGGTCTGCCCAAGCGGCGCGTCGTCGGTGTGCACCTGATGCGCAACTCGCTGATCCCCGTCATCACCTTCCTCGGCACGGACCTGGGCGCCCTCATGGGCGGCGCGGTCGTCACCGAGGGCCTCTTCAACGTCAAGGGCGTCGGCGGCACGATCTACGAGTCCATCGTCAAGCGCGAGGGCACGACGCTCGTCGGCCTCGTGACCATCCTGGTGCTCGTGTATCTCCTCATGAGCCTCATAGTCGACCTGCTGTACGCGGTCCTGGACCCGAGGATCCGTTATGCCTGACGTGACCAAGACCGCTCCCGCGCCCGAGGACGCCACGCCCGTGGTGGACCCGTCCGCGCCCGTGAAGGCCGAGAAGGCCCGCAGCCTGTGGGGCGACGCCTGGCGGGACCTGCGTTCCAACTGGTACTTCATCATCTCCTCGGTGCTGATCGTCATCCTCGTCGTGATGGCGATCTTCCCGGGCCTGTTCACCAGCGCCTCGCCGACCTCCGCCGACCTGGTGCACCACTACCTGGGCAAGCCGGAGCTGGGCAAGATCGGCTCCGAGGGCTGGCTGGGCTACGACGGCCAGGGCCACAGCGTCTACGCCCGCGTCATCTACGGCACCCGGGCCTCGGTCACCGTCGGCATCTGCGTGACGATCCTCGTGACGCTCTTCGGCGGACTGATCGGCATGCTCGCCGGTTACTTCGGCGGCTGGGTCGACGCGCTGCTCGCCGGCTTCTTCACCAACGTCTTCCTCGGCATCCCCTTCCTGCTGGGTGCCATGGTCGTGCTCCAGTCCTTCACCGACCGGACGATCTGGGTGGTCATCTTCGCCCTGGCCTTCCTCGGCTGGACGCAGATCGCGCGTGTCATGCGTGGCGCGGTGATCGTGATCAAGCAGTCGGACTACGTGCAGGCCGCCAGGGCGCTCGGCGCGGGAACCGGCCGGATCCTCTTCCGGCACATCCTGCCCAACGCCATGGCCCCCGTGATCGTCGTCGCCACCATCTCCCTCGGCGTCTACATCTCGGCCGAGGCGACCCTGTCCTACCTGGGTCTGGGTCTGGCCGCGCCGACCGTCTCCTGGGGCATGGACATCTCGGGTGGCGCGGCTCAGATCCGCGTCGCGCAGCACATCCTGCTGTACCCGTCGATCATGCTCTCCATCACCGTTCTGGCGTTCATCATGCTCGGCGAAGCCGTCCGCAACGCCCTCGACCCCAAGTCGCGATAAGGAGGGCGAACGTGACCACCATCGACAAGACGGCCTCAGTCCCGTCCCCGCGCTCGGGTGACGACTACGTCGGCCCGCTGCTCGAAGTCCGTGATCTGCACGTGGAGTTCCACACCCGCGACGGTGTGGCCAAGGCGGTCAACGGAGTCAACTACAGCGTGAACGCCGGTGAGACCCTCGCCGTTCTCGGTGAGTCCGGCTCCGGCAAGTCCGTGACGGCGCAGGCCATCATGGGCATCCTCGACATGCCGCCCGGCAAGATCCCGCAGGGCGAGATCATGTTCCGCGGCCAGGACATGCTCAAGATGTCCTACGAGGAGCGCCGCAGGATCCGCGGCCAGAAGATCGCGATGATCTTCCAGGACGCGCTGTCCTCGCTGAACCCGGTCCTCACCGTCGGCTACCAGCTCGGCGAGATGTTCCGGGTCCACCAGGGCCTGTCCAAGAAGGAGGCCCGCGCCAGGGCCATCGAGCTGATGGACCAGGTGAAGATCCCGGCCGCCGCGGCCCGGGTCTCGGACTACCCGCACCAGTTCTCCGGCGGTATGCGCCAGCGCATCATGATCGCCATGGCGCTGGCCCTGGAGCCGGACCTGATCATCGCGGACGAGCCGACCACCGCGCTCGACGTGACCGTCCAGGCCCAGGTCATGGACCTGCTCGCGGAGCTCCAGCGCGAGTACAACATGGGCCTGATCCTCATCACCCACGACCTGGGTGTCGTCGCGGACGTCGCCGACAAGATCGCGGTGATGTACGCCGGCCGGATCGTCGAGACCGCTCCGGTGCACGAGATCTACAAGCGCCCCGCGCACCCGTACACCAAGGGTCTGCTGGCGTCGATCCCGCGCCTGGACCAGAAGGGCCAGGAGCTCTTCGCGATCAAGGGTCTGCCGCCCAACCTGCTCAACGTGCCCTCGGGCTGCGCGTTCAACCCGCGCTGCACGGCCGCGCAGGACATCTGCCGTACGGACATTCCGGCGCTCAGCCCGGTGACCGAGAAGGACGGCACCGAGCTGGCCGGCCGCGGCAGCGCCTGCCACTTCTGGAAGGAGACGATCCATGGCTGACATCAAGAAGGACTCCGTGGACGCCACCCCGAACGTCACCGAAGTGGAGACCGTCGACGCGGCCACCGAGGCGGAGGCCGTCGCCGCCATCGACGCGCCCGTCTCGCAGGGCGAGCCGATCCTCCAGGTCCGCAACCTGGTGAAGCACTTCCCGCTGACCCAGGGCATCCTGTTCAAGAAGCAGGTCGGCGCGGTCAAGGCCGTGGACGGCATCTCGTTCGACCTGTACGCGGGCGAGACCCTCGGCATCGTCGGCGAGTCCGGCTGCGGCAAGTCCACCGTCGCCAAGCTGCTGATGACGCTGGAGCGGGCCACCGCCGGCGAGGTCTTCTTCAAGGGCCAGGACATCACCAAGCTGTCCGGCCGCGCGCTGAAGGCCGTGCGCCGCAACATCCAGATGGTGTTCCAGGACCCGTACACCTCGCTGAACCCGCGCATGACGGTCGGCGACATCATCGGGGAGACCTTCGAGATCCACCCCGAGGTGGCTCCCAAGGGCGACCGGCGCCGCCGGGTCCAGGAGCTCCTGGACGTCGTGGGCCTCAACCCGGAGTACATCAACCGCTATCCGCACCAGTTCTCCGGCGGTCAGCGCCAGCGCATCGGCATCGCCCGCGGCCTCGCGCTCAACCCGGAGATCATCATCTGCGACGAGCCGGTCTCCGCGCTCGACGTGTCGGTGCAGGCGCAGGTCATCAACCTGATGGAGAAGCTCCAGGACGAGTTCAAGCTCTCCTACGTCTTCATCGCGCACGACCTGTCCATCGTCCGGCACATCTCGGACCGGGTCGGCGTCATGTACCTCGGCAAGATGGCCGAGATCGGTACGGACACGCAGATCTACGACCACCCGACGCACCCCTACACCCAGGCGCTGCTGTCGGCGGTCCCGGTCCCCGACCCGGACGCCCGCGAGGGCCGCGAGCGCATCATCCTCACCGGCGACGTCCCGTCCCCGGCCAACCCGCCGTCGGGCTGCCGCTTCCGCACCCGCTGCTGGAAGGCCCAGGACAAGTGCGCCACGGAGATGCCGCTGCTGGCGATCCCCGAGCGCTTCAAGTCCGAGGACACCCCGGCCGCCCACGAGTCGGCGTGCCACTTCGCCGAGGAGAAGGACGTGGTGGGCGCGGCCTGACGCCCCCGCCCGCCGTCCCCGGCCCACCACCGGACCCCCGGAGCCCCTCGCGGCCCCGGGGGTCCGGTGCTTCCCGCTGCGGGGCGCCCGCAACCGCGAAGGCGCCCGGAACCGTGGGGTTCCGGGCGCCTCTCCCCGTACCCGGGGAACAGGGCTCGCAGGGGCTCGGGTCAACAGGCCGGCGCGTCCTATTCCTTCGTCGGGCCGGGCACTGGGCCGGCGGGCGCCTTGCGCGCCGCCGGCACGGCCTGGGCGGTGCCGGTCTCCTCCGGGAAGTGGCAGGCCGTCAGATGGCCCTCCCGGTTGCCCTCGACCCGGACCAGCGGCGGCACGTCGGTCGCGCACTTGTCCTGGGCCTTCCAGCAGCGCGTGCGGAAGCGGCAGCCCGAGGGCGGGTTGACGGGGGAGGGGACGTCACCGGTGAGCCGGATGCGCTCGCGCGCGGGCACGTCGTCGGCGGTGGCCTCCGGAACGGCCGACAGGAGCGCCCGGGTGTAGGGGTGCCGGGGGCTGCCGTACAGGTCCTCGCGGTCGGCGATCTCCACGATCCGGCCGAGGTACATGACGGCGACGCGCTGCGAGAAGTGCCGGACGATCGCGAGGTCGTGGGCGATGAAGACGAAGGCGATGCCCAGATCCTGCTGGAGCTGCTGGAGCAGGTTGACGACCTGGGCCTGGATGGACACGTCGAGCGCGGAGACCGGCTCGTCGGCCACGATCAGCTTCGGCTCCAGGGCCAGGGCGCGGGCCACCCCGATGCGCTGGCGCTGACCGCCGGAGAACTCGTGCGGGAAGCGGTTGTAGTGCTCCGGGTTGAGACCGACGGTCTCCAGGAGCTCGCGCACCCGCTTCTCGAATCCGCCGGCCGGCTTGATGCCGTTGATCTCCATCGGGGCGGAGATGATCTTCCCGACGGTCTGCCGCGGGTTCAGCGACGCGTACGGGTCCTGGAAGATCATCTGGATCTCGGACCGGATCGGTGCCAGCTGCCGGCGGCCGGCGTGGGTGATGTCCTGGCCCTGGTAGCTGATGGTCCCGCCGGTCGGCTCCAGCAGCCGGGTGATCAGCCGGCCCGTCGTGGACTTGCCGCAGCCGGACTCGCCGACCAGACCCAGGCTCTCACCGGCGGCGACCTGGAGGTCCAGACCGTCCACGGCCTTGACCGCGCCGACCTGCCGCTTGAAGGGGAATCCGCCCATCACCGGGAAGTGCTTGGTCAGGCCTCTGACGTCGAGGAGGGGGCTCGTGCTGCTCATGATCGTGAAATCCCGTCTCGTGTACGTCAGTGCGACTGGCTCGTCGCGTAGGCGGCGAAGAAGTCGCGGCGTTGGTCGGCTGTGAGGTGGCAGGCGGCGGTGTGGCCGCCGACGCCGGTCGGCAGCGGCAGCTCTCCCGAGCAGAGCCCCGGATCCGTCCGCTCGGTGAAGCCGCACCGCGGGTGGAAGCTGCAACCGGACGGCGGGTTGAGGAGCGAGGGAGGCGCTCCGGGGATCGGGGACAGCGGCACGTCGACCGGTCCGTCCAGCGTCGGCATGGACCCCAGCAGACCCCAGGTGTACGGGTGCTGGGGCGCGCCCAGCACCTCCTTCTTGGTGCCGCGCTCCACACACCGGCCGCCGTACATCACCAGCACGTCGTCGGCGATGTCCGCGATGACCCCGAGGTCGTGGGTGATGAAGATGATCGCCGTGCCGAACTCCTGCTGGAGGTCCTTGAGCAGGTCCATGATCTGGGCCTGCACGGTGACGTCGAGCGCCGTGGTGGGCTCGTCCGCGATCAGCAGCTCGGGGTCGCAGACCAGCGCCATGGCGATCATCGCGCGCTGGCGCATACCGCCGGAGAACTGGTGCGGGTAGTCGTTGGCGCGCATGTCGGGCTGCGGGATGCCGACCCGCCGCAGCATCTCGACGGCCCGCGCGTGGGCCTCCTTGCGGGAGGCGCCCGTGTGCTTGCGGTACGTCTCGCCGATCTGGCGGCCGATCGTGTGGTACGGCGAGAGCGAGGCCAGCGCGTCCTGGAAGATCATCGACATGGTGTTGCCGCGCAGCCGTTCCAGCTGGCGTTCGGTCGAGGTCAGCAGGTCCTGGCCGTCGAGCAGGATCTCGCCGTCGATGGCGGTGCGGGCGGGGTCGTGCAGGCCCAGGATCGTCAGGTTGGTGACGGACTTGCCGGAGCCCGACTCGCCCACGATGCCGAGGGTTTTGCCCTTGGCCAGGTCGAAGGAGAGACCGTCGACGGCCTTGACGACGCCGTCCTCGGTGGAGAAGTGGACCTTCAGGTCCTTGACGGACAGGAAGGGCTGCTGGTCGGTGCTCGTCACGGGGACGCTCCTGAGGGGGTGATGCCGGAGTAGCTGTCGAGGGCGGGGCGCCCGGGGTCAGGCGAGCCGGATCCGCGGGTCGATGAAGGCGTAGACGGCGTCGATGACGATGTTCATCAGAACGATCGCGCCGGCCGCCAGGACGGTGACGCCGAGGAGCATCGGCAGGTCGCTCTTGATGGTGGAGTCCACCGCGAGGCGGCCGATGCCCTGCATGCTGAAGGTGGTCTCGGTGATGATCGCACCGCCGATCAGCACGCCCAGGTCGATGCCGAAGACCGTGACGATCGGTCCCATGGCGCCGCGCCAGGCGAAGCGGAAGAACACGTTCGTCCGCGAGAGGCCCTTGGCGCGGGCCGTGCGGACGTAGTCCTCGCTGAGCTCCTCGACCAGCTGGGAGCGGGTCATACGGGTGTAGTTGGCGGTGAAGATGATCGCCAGCACGAACCAGGGCAGCAGGAGCCCGGAGAACCAGGCGGCCGGGTCCTCGGTCAGCGGGGTGTACGACGGCTGCGCGAAGATCCCCAGCTTCGTGACCAGGAAGAACATCGCGATGTAGCCGACGAAGTAGATCTGGAGCGAGGAACCGAGCAGGGAGGCGGAGCTGGCGAGCTTGTCGAGGAACTTGCCCTGCTTGACGGCGGCCAGCATGCCGGCCCCGATGCCGAAGATCAGGAAGACCACGGCCGCGCCCAGGGCGAGCGACAGGGTCGTCGGGAGGCGGTCCATGATGGTGCCGAGCACGGGCTCGCGGTTGGCGAAGGAGTAGCCGAGGCACGGCGCGGGGCAGTGGCCGTAGCTGGCGTAGTCGCGCCCCGCGAAGACCCCCACCAGCCAGTGCCAGTACTGCACCGGGACCGGTGAGTCGATGCCCAGGTTGCGCCGGATCTGCGCGAGGGCGTCCGGCGTGCAGTTCTTGCCGCACGACATCATCGCCGGGTCACGCGGGACGGCGTAGAAGAGGGCGAAGGTGATGGCACTGACGATCAGCAGGATGACCAGTGCACCGAGGATGCGGCGGACGAGGAAGCGGGTCATGGGGCGTGACTTTCCGGACGGGGCGCCGTCGCCGGGGCGTGAAGGGAATAGGGCCGGGAGGGGAGGCCGGAGAGCGGCTGCCCCGGGGCCCCGCCGTCGAAGCCGCCCCCGCGCCATGGGCAGGGGGCGGCGGAGTCCGACGGCGGGACCCGGGTGTACGGCCTACTTCATGGCGTACAGCTTGCAGAGCGCGACGCAGGTGTTGGCGCTGTCGTAGATGACGTTGCCGACCTTGGAGCCGTACATCCAGTTGCGGAGCGGGTGGTAGTCCGGGACGGTCGCGGCCAGCTCCATGATCTGCCGGTCGATGGCGCCCCAGGCCTTGTTGGCGGCGTCGACGTCCGCGATCGCGGAGGCGGCGTCGATGGCCTTGTCGACGCTCGGGTCCTTCAGCTGCGCGTAGTTGCTGCGGCCGTCGCCGACGTTCTTGCCGCTCCAGCAGGGGTAGAAGACGGAGTAGCCGTTCGGCCAGTCCGGGCTCCAGCCCGCGGCGAACATGTCGAAGTCGTTGTCGATCTTGCCGATCTGGGTGTAGAAGGTCGACTTGTCGATCTGCTTGTTGACGACCGTGAAGCCGGCCTTCTCCAGCGCGTTCTTGACCGCGACCGCCTGCTTCAGGGCGTTGTCCGAGGTCTGCCAGGCGATGACCAGCTTCTGGCCCTCCTTGCCGGCTTCCTTGAGCAGGGCCTTGGCCTTCTCGGGGTCGCCGCCGGGCTTCTTGGTCGCGCCGTACAGGTCGAACTTCTCGTAGCCCGGCGTCACCGGCGAGAGGATGGTGGTGGCGATCTCGGTGCTGGAGGCACCGCCGCGGATGGTCTGGAGCTGCTGGTGCGGCCAGGCCCAGTTGATCGCCTGGCGGACCTTGACGTCCGTGATGCGGGTGGTGTTGATCGGCCAGTAGTACGTCGCGGTGTCGACCGCGTTGAGCACGCGCTTCTTGTACTGCGGGTTGGTGAGGACCTGGGCGATGCGCTCGGCGGCGACCTCGTTGAAGATCGCCATGGCGTACTGGTCCTTGCCCGAGTCCGCGATGAAGCGGTCCGTGGCGGCCAGCGGCTGGAAGCCGAACTGGAAGACGTACTTGTCCGGGTAGTTGTTCCGGATCGAGTCGGTGGCCGGGTCCCAGTGCTCGTTGCGCACGTAGGTCAGCGACTTGCCGATGCTCCGGCTCTCGATCCGGTACGGGCCGCTGCAGAACGGCTGCTTGTCGTACTTCTCCTTGGTGTCGTGCTTCTTGTTCACCAGGGCGTAACCACGCATGGCCAGCGTGTAGTTGAAGTCCGCGCGCGGCTCGTTCAGGCGGAAGGTGATGGTCTTGCCCTCGACCTCGAGGGAGTCCAGCTTCTTGCCGTCGTACGGGCCCTTGTACTTGTCGCCGCCGACCATGAACTGCTGGACGTAGCGGGGGCCTTCGGTGACGAAGGAGGCGAAGAGGCGCTCGAAGGTGTGGCGGAGGTCCTCGCCGGAGATCTCCGAGCCGTCCTCCCACTTGACGCCGTCCTTCAGGGTGAAGGTCCAGGTCTTGCCGCCGTCCTTCATGGTGCCGGCGTCGGTGGCGAGGTCGCCGACCAGGACCGCGCCGCCCTTGTTGTCGATCTTGTAGCCGGTCAGACCGCGCAGGATCGGGACGGTGATGGCGGCCTCGGTGGAGACGTAGATCTGCGCCGGGTCCATGTGGTCCATGTCGAACTGGTCGAGCGAGTAGATCGTCCCGCCCTTGACCGCTCCCGGCACCTCGGCGGCCGGGCCCGTCGAGTCGGCCTTGGTGCCGACCGGAATCGCCTGGGTCTTGGCGTCGCTGACCTTCGGGGGCGCGCTCTTCTTGCCGTTGCTGCCGCTGCCGCCGCCGCTGTCGCACGCCGTCAGGACGGACGACGAGGCCGCCACCACGCCGGTGGCGATCAGGAAGTTTCTACGGGAGAAAGACATGGGTGATCCTGCCTCACAGGGACGGTCGGAACGGATGGCCCGGCCGGGACGGACGTGGTGCGGCCGGGTGGAACGAGGTGGTTACCGCTTGGACTTGGGGTCGAGCGCGTCGCGCACCGAGTCGCCGAGCAGATTGAAGGCGAGGACGAAGATCACCATCGACAGGCCCGGGAAGAGCATGAAGGTGAGGTCCTCGGTGTAGAACTGCGCCCCGCGCTGGATCATGACGCCCCAGTCCGGGGTCGGGTCGATGATGCCGACGCCGAGGAAGGCCAGTCCGGCCTCCGCCGTGACGAAGGCGGGCAGCATCAGGGTGGACTGGATGATGATCGGGGTCCACAGATTGGGCAGCAGTTCCTTGAAGACGATGCGCCGGGGCGATGCCCCCGTGACCTTGGCCGCCTCGACGAACTCCCGCTCACGCAGGCCCAGTACCTGGCCGCGCAGCAGCCGGGCGATGGAGGCCCAGCCGAAGGCGGAGAGGACCAGGATCAGCGAGATCGCCCGCAGGGCGGTGGGGATGTTCTCGTCGGGGGCGACGAACAGCCCGTAGACGACCGGCATGAAGGCGATGAAGAACAGCGTGGACGGGAACGACAACAGGATGTCGATGATCCGGCCGACGAAGTAGTCGGTCCGGCCGCCCAGGTACCCCGCCGTGACCCCGACGATCACCCCGACGAGGGTGGTCAGCAGGGTGGCGGCCAGCGCGACGCTCAGCGAGGTGCGGATGCCGTACAGGAGGAACGTGAAGACGTCGCGGCCCAGTTGGGGTTCGATGCCGAACCAGAACTCGGAGCTCATCCCGCCGTTGGGACCGGAGGGGTAGGCGAACGCGTCCAGGAGCTCGGGCCGGTCGCTCGCGTAGGTGGTGTACGGGTCCTTGCCGTACAGCTTCGCGATCAGGGGCGCCGCCAGCGCGACCACGAAGAAGAACGCGACGATCCAGGCGGACACCACGCCGGTCCTGTCACGCTTGAAGCGGATCCAGGCGAGACGGCCGGGGCTCCTGGATGTGGATCCCTTGCCGGCGCCTTCGGTAAGCCGGGACTCCCCGCCCGTTTCGGTGGGTGTCAGTTCCACCGACAGGCTGGGCGTCGGGGATGGCGTGGTCATCGTGCTCCTGTCCCCGTACGAACATTTCCTCCAGGTGGGAGGAGTGTGAAGAAGAGGTTGAGTTGGACCCAATCAATCGAGTTGACAGCGGTCAATCGGCTAGGCAAGTCCATACCCGGTCTTTAAGTTCTTGACCCGAACTTGTCAAAACTTGATCGTTCGTCATCTGGACAGCGCTGCGGCGGACCCGGCGCATCCACCCAATCCGGACCACGGTGTCCGATCCCTGGTGTATCCGTTTCGTTATCCGGGTTCAGGTGTGCGTGCGGCGGAGCGGGGCACGGGCGCGCGTTTCCCTGAAAAGGCGTCCGGTCACCCGTCCGGCGCAACGACACATTCGGCCGTAGTACAGATGCATTGATTCCGCTATGAGGTGATATTTGACTCTACGTGAGACCGAGCACTAAGAGGAGGCACTCCATGCGCGGAGCCACACAGGTCAAGTGGGCCGCATGCGCGGTGGCCGTAGCCCTGGCGGCGACGGCCTGCGGCGGAGGGGACAGCGGCAGTGGCGGTGGTGGCGCCGACGGGATCGTGAGCTCCTCGTGGGGTGACCCCCAGAACCCGCTGGAACCGGCCAACACCAACGAGGTGCAGGGCGGCAAGGTCCTCGACATGATCTTCCGGGGCCTCAAGAAGTACGACCCGAAGACCGGCGAGGCGACGAACATGCTCGCCGACAAGATCGAGACCAAGGACAACCAGAACTTCACCATCACCGTCAAGGACGGCTGGACCTTCAGCAACGGCGAGAAGATCACCGCGAAGTCCTTCGTCGACGCGTGGAACTACGGCGCCCTGCTGAAGAACAACCAGAAGAACGCGTACTTCTTCGGCTACATCGACGGCTACACCAAGGTCCACCCCGACAGCGGCTCGGCCAGCGCCACCACGATGTCGGGCCTGAAGGTCGTCAACGACATGACCTTCACCGTCAAGCTGTCGCAGAAGTTCTCGCTCTGGCCCGACACCCTCGGCTACCCCGCCTTCGCGCCGCTGCCCAAGGCCTTCTTCACGGACCACGCCGCCTGGGTGTCCAAGCCGGTCGGGAACGGCCCGTACACCATCGACAAGTACACCAAGGGCTCCTCGATGAGCCTGCGCAAGTGGGACGACTACCCCGGCGACGACAAGGCGCAGAACGGCGGCATCGACCTCAAGGTCTACACCGACAACAACACCGCCTACACCGACCTGACGGCCGGCAACCTCGACCTGGTCGACGACGTGCCCGCCTCCCAGCTCAAGAACGTCAAGTCGGACCTCGGCGACCGCTACATCAACACCCCGGCCGGCATCATCCAGACGCTCGCCTTCCCGTTCTACGACCCGCAGTGGAACACCCCGGGCGCCGTGAAGGTCCGCCAGGGCCTGTCGATGGCGATCAACCGCCAGCAGATCACCGACCAGATCTTCCAGCAGACCCGCACCCCCGCCTCCGACTGGACCTCCCCGGTCCTCGGTGAGGACGGCGGCTTCAAGAAGGGCCTGTGCGGCAAGGAGTGCACGTACAACGCCGCCGAGGCCAAGAAGATGATCCAGGACGGCGGCGGCATCCCCGGCGGCCAGCTCAAGATCTCGTACAACGCGGACACCGGCTCCCACAAGGAATGGGTCGACGCCGTCTGCAACAGCATCAACAAGGTCATGGGCAACAACAAGGCCTGCGTCGGCGCCCCCGTCGGCACCTTCGCCGACTTCCGCAGCCAGGTCTCCCAGCAGAAGCTGCACGGCGCCTGGCGCGCGGGCTGGCAGATGGACTACCCGCTCATCCAGAACTTCCTCCAGCCCGTCTACTACACCAACGCCTCGTCCAACGACGGCAAGTGGAGCAACAAGCAGTTCGACGACCTCGTCAACAAGGCCAACGCCGAGTCCGACAAGGCGACGGCCGTCTCCACCTTCCAGGACGCCGAGAAGGTCATGGTCGAGCAGATGCCCGTCATCCCGCTCTGGTACCAGAACGGCAGCGCGGGCTACTCGGACAGGGTCACCAACGTCTCGCTGAACCAGTTCAGCGTCCCGGTGTACGAGCAGATCAAGGTCAAGTAGCGGACCGGGCCGGGTGGCCGGTGCCCGGGTCCCTCCGGAGCACCGGCCACCCGGCCTTCCCGTCCCCGTGACCGCCCCCGACCCCCCGAGCCCCCGACCCCGCGACCCCCGGAGCCCTTCATGGGACGTTATGTGATCCGGCGGCTGCTGCAGATGATCCCGGTCTTCTTCGGCACCACGCTGCTGATCTTCCTCATGGTGAACGTGATGGGTGACCCCATCGCGGGTCTCTGCGGCGACCGCCAGTGCGACCCGGCGACCGCCGCCCAACTCCGTTCGGAATTCGGCCTCGACAAACCCGTGTGGCAGCAATACCTGACCTACATGGGGAACGTCTTCACCGGCGACTTCGGGACCGCGTTCAACGGTCAGAAGGTCACCGAACTGATGTCGACGGCCTTCCCCATCACCATCCGCCTCACCCTCGTGGCGATCGTCTTCGAGATCGTCATCGGCATCAGCCTCGGCGTCGTCACCGGCCTGCGCCGCGGCCGGCCCGTCGACACCACCGTGCTGATCCTCACCCTGATCGTCATCTCGATCCCGACCTTCGTCACCGGTCTGCTCCTCCAGCTCCTGCTGGGCGTGCAGTGGGGCGTCATCAAACCGTCCGTGTCCCCCGAGGCCCCGCTCAACGAACTGCTCATCCCCGGGCTCGTCGTCGCCTCCGTCTCCCTGGCCTACGTCACCCGGCTCACCCGCACCTCGATCGCCGAGAACGCCCGCGCCGACTACGTCCGCACCGCCGTCGCCAAGGGCCTGCCCCGGCGCCGCGTCATCGTCCGGCACCTGCTGCGCAACTCGCTGATCCCCGTCGTCACCTTCATCGGCACGGACGTCGGCGCCCTCATGGGCGGCGCGATCGTCACGGAGCGGATCTTCAACATCCACGGCGTCGGCTACCAGCTCTACCAGGGCATCCTGCGCCAGAACTCGCAGACGGTCGTCGGCTTCGTCACCGTCCTGGTCCTGGTCTTCCTCGCCGCGAACCTGATCGTCGACCTCCTGTACGCCGTACTCGACCCGAGGATCCGCTATGCCTGACCAGACACCGGACGAGGCGATCTCACCGGCCGGAGCGGGTGCGACGATGGATCTCGCCCTCGACGAGGGCGACACCCTGGAGAAGAGCCCCGGCGGACCCGAGGGCACCGGCCCCGAGACCAAACCGCAGAGCCTGTGGTCCGACGCCTGGCGCGATCTGCGCCGCAACCCCGTCTTCATCATCTCCGCGCTGATCATCCTGTTCCTGGTGATCATCTCGATCTGGCCACAGCTCATCGCCTCCGGCGACCCGCTCGACTGCGACCTCGGCAAGGCCCAGCAGGGCTCCCAGCCCGGCCACCCCTTCGGCTTCGACGGCCAGGGCTGCGACGTCTACACCCGCGTCGTCTACGGCGCCCGCAACTCCGTGACCGTCGGCGTCTGCTCCACCATCGGGGTCTCCCTGATCGGCAGCGTCCTCGGCGGACTGGCCGGCTTCTTCGGCGGCGCGTGGGACGCGATCCTCTCCCGGCTCACCGACATCTTCTTCGGCATCCCGGTCGTCCTCGGCGGTCTGGTCTTCCTCTCCGTGGTCACCAGCTCCACCGTCTGGCCGGTCATCGGCTTCATCGTGCTGCTGGGCTGGCCGCAGATCGCCCGTATCGCCCGCGGCTCCGTGATCACCGCCAAGCACAACGACTACGTCCAGGCGGCCCGCGCGCTCGGCGCCTCCAACGGGCGGATGATGCTGCGCCACATCGCCCCGAACGCCGTCGCCCCGGTCATCGTCGTGGCGACCATCGCGCTGGGCACGTACATCTCCCTGGAGGCGACCCTGTCCTTCCTCGGCGTCGGCCTGAAGCCGCCGGCCGTCTCCTGGGGCATCGACATCTCGGCCGCGTCCCAGTACATCCGCAACGCCCCGCACATGCTCCTCTGGCCGGCCGGCGCGCTGGCGGTCACCGTGCTCGCGTTCATCATGCTCGGCGACGCGGTGCGCGACGCCCTCGACCCCAAGCTGCGCTGAGGAGTCCGCTGCCATGCTGCTCGAAGTACGCGATCTGCACGTGGAGTTCCACACCCGCGACGGGGTCGCCAAGGCCGTCAACGGAGTCAACTACTCGGTGTCCGAAGGGGAGACGCTCGCCGTGCTCGGCGAGTCCGGGTCCGGGAAGTCGGTCACCGCTCAGGCGATCATGGGCATCCTCGACATGCCGCCCGGGAAGATCAGCGGCGGCGAAATCCTCTTCAAGGACCGCGACCTGCTCAAGCTCAAGGCCGAGGAGCGCCGGAAGATCCGCGGCCAGGAGATGGCCATGATCTTCCAGGACGCGCTCTCCTCCCTCAACCCCGTGCTGACCGTGGGTGAACAGCTCGGCGAGATGTTCGTCGTGCACCGCGGGCTCTCCCGCAAGGACGCGAAGGCCAAGGCCGTCGAACTCATGGACCGGGTACGGATCCCGGCCGCCAAGGAACGGGTCGGCAACTACCCGCACCAGTTCTCCGGCGGGATGCGCCAGCGCATCATGATCGCCATGGCGCTGGCCCTGGAGCCCTCGCTGATCATCGCGGACGAACCCACCACCGCCCTCGACGTCACCGTCCAGGCCCAGGTGATGGACCTCCTCGCCGAGCTCCAGCGCGAGCTGAACATGGGCCTGATCCTCATCACCCACGACCTCGGCGTGGTCGCCGACGTCGCCGACAAGATCGCCGTCATGTACGCGGGCCGGATCGTCGAGACCTCCCCCGTCCACGAGATCTACAAGGCTCCCGCTCATCCCTACACCAAGGGGCTGCTCCGCTCGATCCCGCGCCTGGACCAGAAGGGCCAGGAGCTGTACGCGATCAAGGGCCTGCCGCCCAACCTGCTGCACATCCCGCCGGGCTGCGCCTTCAACCCGCGCTGCCCGATGGCCCAGGACGTCTGCCGCACCGACGTGCCCCCGCTGTTCGACGTGGCCGAGCACCGTCAGAGCGCCTGCTACTTCTGGAAGGAGACGCTCGATGCACGCTGACCACTCGGGGCGCAGGGAAGCCCGCGAGGAGGGCGAGACGGCCCGCGACCTGCTCGCCAAGTCGCGGCAGGAGAGCGCGTACGCGGGCGGCGAGCCGATCCTGGAGGTGCGCGACCTCGCCAAGCACTACCCGCTCACCCAGGGCATCCTCTTCAAGAAGCAGATCGGCGCGGTGAAGGCGGTCGACGGGGTCTCCTTCGACCTCGCCGCCGGGGAGACCCTGGGCATCGTGGGGGAGTCCGGCTGCGGCAAGTCGACCGTGGCCCGGATGCTCGTCCATCTGGAACAGCCGACGGCCGGTGCGATCCGCTACAAGGGCGAGGACGTCACCAAGCTCTCGGGCCGTGCGCTGAAGGCCGTGCGCCGCAACATCCAGATGGTGTTCCAGGACCCGTACACCTCGCTGAACCCGCGCATGACGGTCGGCGACATCATCGGCGAGCCGTACGAGATCCACCCCGAGGTGGCCCCCAAGGGCGAGCGCCGCCGCAAGGTCCAGGACCTGCTGGACGTGGTCGGGCTCAACCCGGAGTACATCAACCGCTATCCGCACCAGTTCTCCGGCGGCCAGCGCCAGCGCATCGGCATCGCCCGCGGCCTCGCGCTCAACCCCGAGATCATCGTGGCGGACGAACCGGTCTCCGCGCTCGACGTCTCCGTCCAGGCCCAGGTCGTCAACCTGCTGGACCGGCTCCAGGCCGAGTTCCACCTGAGCTACGTCTTCATCGCGCACGACCTCTCCATCGTCCGCCACATCTCGGACCGGGTCGGAGTGATGTACCTCGGCCGGTTCGCCGAGATCGGTACGGACGCGGAGATCTACGACCACCCCACGCACCCGTACACCCAGGCGCTGCTCTCCGCCGTCCCCGTGCCGGACCCGATGGCGCGCGAGCACCGGGAGCGGATCATCCTCCACGGCGACGTGCCCTCGCCCGCCAAGCCGCCGTCCGGCTGCCGCTTCCGCACCCGTTGCTGGAAGGCCCAGGAGCGGTGCGAGCTGGAGGTGCCGCTCCTCGCGGTCCCCGCGGTCTTCCGGCTCACCGACACCCCTGCCAAGCACGCCTCCGCCTGTCACTTCGCCGAGGAGAAGCGGGTGGTGCCCCCCGAGGGCACCCTGGAGACGGTCGGCGAGGAACTGGTCGACCACCCGGAGCAACTGGCGGAGACCACACGGGCGGCCGCCCCCGCCACGACCGGGGAACCGGCGACGACCGGGGAACCCGCGACGACCGGGGAACCCGCCCCGGCCGAGGAGCCGGCGGCCGGGGAGGCCCCGGAGGACGAGGCCCCCGCCGGGGAGCCGTCCGCCGAGGAGCCGCCGCCGGCCGAGGGGGACGGGGGCGGGGACGACGGGCCGCCGCCCTCCGGCAGCAGCCGGGTGATCTGAGCCGCGGCCTCCGTTAACGCGGGGGCAACCCGCCCGACGCACGTCCGATATACGGACCCGTCAGCATGAAGAGCGTACGGCCGTGCGGGTGCCGTGGACCGGCCGGCGGGACGTGGGTCCCGCCGGCCGGTTGCCCGAAAGGGCCGTACCGGCCGCCCTCTTGTCGCCGGGGCCGGTGCCGTGGAGTATCGCTGGGGTGATACTCACCCGTGGTGCAAGAGTGACCGGTGCCGCTCTCTGCGCGGTGCTCGCCGTGATCGTCGCGTGCTGGCTCGTACGGGACGTCAGGGCCGTGGAGATCGACCATCTGTGGCGCTACTGGGCCGGGTGGCGCGATTCCGGCCGCACCGGCGTCCCCACCACCTCTGCGTCCGACGTGGTCCTGCTCGTGGTGTACGCGGCCACCGCGGTCGCCGCTCTCAGCTCCGCCGCGGCCGGCAGCGCGCTCGTCGCCGCCGGGGTCGTCACCCTCGCCGTGCGCCTGCCGGGCGTCTGGACCATCGGCAGTGCGCAGATGGAGCAGGCCTACTCCGACGAACTCCGCTCCCGGGCCCTGATCTGCGCCTTCGTGGCCCTCGCCGCCGGAATCGGACTGTTCGTCACCGCCGGGGCCGGACGGCGGCCGACGTTCGACACCACCGAGGAACTGCCCGGCAAGCCCGGACCGGGCGCCGCCGTCACCACGTTCCTGCTGCTCGGCGCCGCGGGCGCGGTCCTGCTCGCCTGGGAGATCCGGCACGTGGTCGTGCGGCCGGACCTCTTCCCCCACTGGTACGTGGGCGGAGAAGGCTACGGGCAGGCGCTGACCGATCCACCGCCCGGCTGGGCGGCCGTCGCCCCCGCCCTCCTCGCGCTCTACATCGCGGGCAGCGCGCTGGCCCCCGCCGTGCACACCCGCCCCTTCGGCCTGATGACCGCGGCGCTGCTGCTGGTCTCGGGCGGACTGCAGCTGATCTGGGCGGTGCACGAGGACGTCTTCGACCACTTCGGCTCGCTGGGCACCGAGGACCAGCTGATGGTCGCGAGCTGGGGTTTCGAGACCTTCGTCGCGCTGGTGGTCCTGCTCGTCCTGAGTCCCCGGGGCCTGCCCGAGGTCAACAGCCCCTACGGCCCGGGGCCGGGCTACGGGACCCCCGGCTACGACTCCCCGGGCTACGGCTACCCGCCCGCCGGCCCCTCCTCCTACGCGCGCGACCCCGGCGCCCAGCCGCACACACCGGGCTACGGCTATCCGCAGGGCGGCGGGGGGTTCGGACCGCCCCCGCCGCCCTCGCAGCCGCCGCCCGGCTGGTGACGCTCAGAGCCCCAGGGAACGCTTCAGGAAGTCCACCTGGAGCAGCAGCAGGTTCTCCGACACCTTCTCCTGCGGGGTCATGTGCGTGACCCCGCTCAGCGGCACCACCTCGTGCGGCCGGCCCGCCGCGAGCAGCGCCGAGGAGAGCCGCAGGGTGTGGGCGACGACCACGTTGTCGTCCGCCAGACCATGGATGATCATCATCGGGCGGGCCTGCCCGGCGGCGTGGGACAGTCCCTCGTCGGTGACCAGTGAGTTGTCCGCGTACACCTCGGGCCGCTCCGCCGGGTCGCCCAGATAGCGCTCCGAGTAGTGGGTGTCGTAGAGCCGCTGATCGGTCACCGGGGCGCCCACGATCGCCGCGTGGAAGACCTCGGGGCGCCGCAGCGCGGCCATCCCGGCCAGGAAGCCGCCGTACGACCAGCCCCGGATCGCCACCCGGTCCAGATCCAGCGGGAACCGCTCCGCGAGGGCGTGCAGCGCCTCGACCTGGTCGTCGAGGGTGAGCGCCAGATCGTGCTTGACCGCCTTCTCCCAGGCGGGGGAGCGGCCCGGGGTGCCCCGGCCGTCTGCGACCACCACGGCGAAGCCCTGGTCCGCGAACCACTGCGAGGTCAGATGCGGATTGTGGGCGGCGAGGACCCGGCGGCCGTGCGGTCCGCCGTACGGATCCATCAGCACGGGCAGCGGACCGTCCGCGTCCCGGTACCCGGTGGGGAGCAGCACGGCGCACGGAATCCGGTGTGCGCCCCCCTCGGTGAGGACCGGCCGGGCGGACAGCACCGGTCGCTCCGCGTGGTCGGCCACGGTCGCCACCGGCTTGCCGTCGCGCAGCACCCGGGCCGTCGATCCGGGCGCGTCGACCGAGGTGGAGACGAGCACCGTGACCCCGCCGGACCGGACGGCCGTGTGCACGCCGACGCCCTCGGAGACCCGCTCGACGCCCAGCTCGTTGACCCGGTACACATGGGTCTCGCCGGTCTCCGGCGCGCTCGCCCGCTCACCCGCCGAGGCCGTCACCAGGATGTCCGAGGCGCCGATGTCCAGCACCGAGCGGATCTGCAACTGGGCCCCGGTCAGCGGCCGGTCGCCGACCGCGAGGACCCGCGCACCGCCCTCGTCCGCGATCCGCACCAGCCGTCCGTCGGGCGTCCAGCCCGGCACCCCGGGGAACAGTTCCAGCCAGTCCGGGTCCTCGTCCGCGTGCACCGTCCGGGTCGCCCCGCTCTCCGGGTCCACCGCGAGGTAGAGCTGGCTCTGCTGGTCACGGGCCTGGACCAGCAGGAGCGGCGCCCCGTCCGACGACCAGTGCACCCGGGCCAGATAGGGGAACCGGCCACGGTCCCAGATCACTTCGGTGCGCTCCCCGGCCAGCCCCAGGACGAAGAGCCGCACCTCGGCGTTGGGGGTGCCGGCCGCCGGATAGGCGACCTCGGCCGGCGGCTGCTCCGGGTTGGCCGGATCGGAGATCCACCAGCGCCGCACCGCGCTGTCGTCGACGCGGGCCACCAGCAGCCGGTCCGACTCCGGTGACCACCAGAAGCCGCGTGTGCGGGCCATCTCCTCCGCCGCGACGAACTCCGCCAGACCGTAGGAGACATGGCCGTCCTCCGGCTCGGCCAGCGCCCGGTCGCCCTCGCCGTCGGAGCCCACGACCCGCAGCGCGCCCTTGGACACGTATGCGACGTGTCGTCCGTCCGGGGAGGGGCGCGGATCGATCACCGGACCCGGCACGGGCAGGGCGCGCGCCGTACCGGACCGCAGCCCGGCGACGTACACCTTCCCCGAGAGCGCGAAGGCCGCCAACTCGGCCGCCCCGTCCAGCGCGTAGCCGACGATGCCCGACGCGCCCTCGCGGCTCCGCTCGCGGCGGGCCCGCTCCTGCGCCGACAGGCGCTCCCGGGAACCGCCCAGCAGGACCTCCGGATCGGCCACGAGCCGCTCCCGCGGGCCCGAGGGGCCGCTCAGGTCCAGCACCCAGAGCCTGCCGCTCCGGTCGGTCCCCGACCCCGTCCTGACGAAGACCACGCGCTCACCGTCGGGCGACACCGTGAACGCGCGCGGTGCACCGAGGGTGAATCGCATGGTCCGGGCGGACTGCGACGGGAAGGTGATCTCTGGCGTAGTCATATGCCGAACCTATCGGCCGGAACACCGGTCCGTGCCCCCCTCGTGCTGCCGTGCGCCGACCAATGCCTTCGCACTCATAGTTATGATCCGTAGCGCTCGGTGGGTATGAACCTGCTGGCTCCACGCGTGCTGCCCGTTCCGACCGTACAGATGGAGGTGACCGCCGTGGCGCTCTCGATTTCGGCGGTGGTGCTGCTGGCGATCGTCGTCGTCCTGCTGATCCGGAAAGCCGGACTGAAGGGCGGTCACGCGGTCGTCTGCATGCTCCTCGGTTTCTATCTCGCCAGTTCGTCCGTGGCCCCCACCATCTCCGAGCTGACCACCAACGTGGCCGGAATGATCGGGGGCATCAAGTTCTGACGCCCGCGGCCGCCCGGCGCCGTCCGGCGCCGCCGTCCGCCACCGGGGCCACCGGCTCGTAGGGTGGTCCCCATGACGGATCTTCCCGCCCGGCGTCTGCTCCTGGTGCACGCGCACCCCGACGACGAGTCGATCAACAACGGCGCCACCATGGCCAGGTACGCGGCCGAGGGCGCCCGGGTCACGCTGGTGACCTGCACCCTCGGCGAGGAGGGCGAGGTCATTCCGCCCGGACTCGCCCATCTCACGGCAGACCGGGACGATTCCCTCGGCCCCTACCGCAGCGGCGAACTCGCCGCCGCCATGAAGGAGCTGGGGGTCACCGACCACCGCTTCCTCGGCGGCGCCGGCCGCTACCGCGACTCCGGCATGATGGACACCCCGCCGAACCACCGGCCGGGCGCCTTCTGGTCCGCCTCCCTCGACGAGGCCGCCGGGCACCTCGTGGACGTCATCCGCGAGGTCCGCCCCCAGGTGCTCGTGACCTACGACCCCGACGGCGGCTACGGACACCCCGACCACATCCAGGCGCACCGGGTCGCCACCCGCGCCGCCGCACTGGCCGCCGACCCCGCCCACCGCCCCGGCTCCGGAGCCCCGCACACCATCGCCAAGATCTACTGGAACCGGGTGCCGCGCACGGTCGCCGAGGAGGGCTTCGCCCGGCTGCGGGCCGCCGACCCCGCCCCGTTCCCCGGCGTCGCCGCCGTCGGCGACGTCCCCGGTGTGGTGGACGACGCCCTGATCACCACCGAGATCGACGCGGGCGCGTACGGCGGGGCCAAGGCCGCCGCGATGCGCGCGCACGCCACCCAGATCACGGTGGACGGCCCCTGGTTCGCGCTCTCCAACGATCTGGGCCAGCCGCTGTTCACCACCGAGTACTACGAGTTGGCCGACGGCACCCCGGGGGCCACCGGCGGCGCCCGCGAGACCGACCTCTTCGCGGGCCTGACGGAGGCCGACCTGTGAGCACCGACCGCTCGCGGGCCGCGGCCCGGACCAACGCCCCGCCCCGGGACGTTCCGGCCACCGGACTGGCCGCGCCCCTCAACCCCCGCCGGATCGCCGTCCTGCTCGTCCTCGCGGTGATCGGCGCGTGCACCGGCATCGCCGGGACACTGGTCCAAGCGGCCTGGTTCCCGGGCGGATTGCTGCTGGCCCTGCTCGCGGCCGGCGGCCTCTTCTACGGCGGACGCGTGCTGACGGGCACCCAGCCCGGGGCCGTCGCCCCCGCGGCGGGCTGGTTGATTTCGGTCATCTTTCTGCTGGGCGGCCGCCCGGAGGGCGACTACGTCTTCGGCAACGAGCTGGGTCTGATCCTCTTCATGCTCGGGGGAATGGCCATCGCTGTGATCTGCGCCACCATGGGGCGGGTGCCCCGGCCGGGGGCGGACGGCGGCCCATCCGGCAAGTGACGTGCCACGTCCCCTCCCGTCGCGCCCCTGTCCCGCCCGGCCGGTGCGCACTCGTTTCCCCCGGTCGCGGGGTGTCTGTCGGCGGCGGACAGTATGGTGGTCCGCGCGCCTAGTCGGGTGCTGAAGATCTTGACCGGGCTCGCGGGCCCGGCACGCACATCTGCGGCGTCACCGAACGCCCTAATAGCTCCGCTATGAGGACGCTCCGGCGCCTCGCAGCTGCACGCGCCAGCGGCCGCTTTCCTGATCCGGCCAAGATCTCCGGCAACCTTCTGGTCGTCCCCCGTGCCGTGGCACGGGGAGAGTACGGGCGGCGAGCCAATCGGGAGAACCTGCTTTGAGTCGTGAAACTGACAGTTCGTCCTCCGGGCCCCAGGGGCGCGGTGGAGCCGCGTACCCCTCGGGTACGCCGCCGTACGGATCCCGCCAGTATCCGTCGCTGCACCCGTCCGACGCCCCCGAGGACTCCCCGGAGCCGGGCGAGCCGTCCGCGGCCGGGGAACCGAAGACCGAGACGACCCTGACCACGCGGATCCGGATCAACATTCCAGGGTCCCGCCCCATCCCGCCGGTGGTCATGCGTACGCCCATGACGGAGGGCGAGGGCGGTGCCGAGCGCACCGGCTCCACCCCGCGTCCGGGCACCGCCGCGGCCGACGGCGCCCCGGCGTCGGAGACGGCCGGTCAGGACACCGGTGAGACCGCGGTGGTGACCGATCCCGCCGAGAAGCCGGCCAAGGAGAAGAGCGGCAGCGACTGGTTCGCCCCGCGCAAGCCCGTGGCCGCGGCCCCCGCGCCCGCCGGCACCGCGCCGGCCGGTCCGGGCGGCACGGACGGCGCCGGTTTCTCCGCGAACGGCGCCGGTGGTCCCGGCGGCACGGACGGTGCGGGCTTCTCCGTCAACGGGGCGGGCGGCACGGACGGTGCCGGTTTCTCCGTCAACGGCGCCGGTGGCCCCGGTGGCACGGACGGTGCGGGCTTCTCCGCGCACGGTGCCTCGGCCCTCGGTGACGGTCCGTCCGGACCGGACGCGCCCGGCGGTCCCGGCGAGGGACGGGGCCCCGGCCCGGTCACCCCGCCCGGCGGCCCCCGCGTCGACCTGCCCTACTTCTCCGACGGTCCGCAGCACTCCGACGGCCCGGCCGCACCCGGACCCGAGGGCTTCGGCCCCGACGGCCCCGGCGGGCCGCGCTCCACGCCGAACCTCGGGGTCCGTACGCCGGGCCCGGCCGGCCCCACCACGGGCCCGGCCACCGGCACCTCCCCGCTCACCCCGGACCTGGACGCCCGCTCCCCGTTCGCGCCGACCGGTCCCAAGGGGCCGGGCGGCCGTCCGCAGGGACCCGGCGGTGTGCCGCCCCGGATGTCCGACGACACCGCCGTGCTCACCCCGCAGGCCCCGGCGCCCCCGGCCGCCCATGTCTCGGGCGACACGCTGAACAGCGGCATCCCCGTGGTGCCCGCGGACCGCGGACCCTCTGGGGGCCCGTCCCCGTTCCCCGGCGCCGACACCGGTCCGCGCACCTCGGACGGCGCCATGGGCACCGGCCCCGCGGGCCCCGGCGGATTCGCCGCCCAGGCCCCGCAGACCGCCCGCCCCGCCCCGGCGGCCCCGGCCGCCCCGGCGAAGAAGGGCCGCTCCAAGCTGGTCATGCTCGGCGTGGCCGCCGTCTGCGTGCTCGGCCTCGCCTACGGCGCCGGGCTGCTGATGAACCACTCCGACGTCGCCAAGGGCACCACCGTGCTCGGCGTCGACATCGGCGGCGGCACCCGGGACGACGCCGTCCAGAAGCTGGACGCCGCCCTCGGCGAGCGGTCCAAGGCCCCGCTCCAGCTGACCGTGGACGGCAAGGAGACCCAGCTCGCCCCCGACAAGGCCGGCCTCTCCCTGGACAGCCAGGCGACCGTCCGCGCGGCGGCGGGCAGCGACTACAACCCCGTCTCCGTCATCGGCTCCCTCTTCGGCGGCGCGCGCACCGTCGACCCGGTCATCCCGGTCGACGAGGAGAAGCTCGGCGTCGCCCTGAAGGACCTGGCGGGCGCCTCCGGCACGGCCACCGAGGGCCGGATCGAGTTCGTCCCCGGCAAGGCCGTCGCCGTACCGGGCAAGGCGGGCAAGACCCTCGACGTCAACCAGTCGATGGTCTCGGTGCGCGACGCGTACCGGGCGCAGGTCGAGACGGGGCGGACGAAGACCGTCGAACTGCCCGTCACCACCCGCGAACCCACCATCACCAAGGCCGAACTGGACCGGGCCATGAAGGAGTTCGCGGAGCCCGCGATGTCCGGTCTGATCACCATCAAGGCCGGGTCCAAGCAGATCCCCTTCGGACCGGCCAAGTCCCTGCCGAAGATCCTCTCGATGGTGCCGGTCGACGGAAAGCTCGTCGACCACTACGACAAGAAGGCCATCGAGGAACTCTGCGCCGGAGTCTTCGACGGCATCATGATCACCAAGGGCAACGGCACGAAGCACGAGGTAGGCCCGGACGACGTGGCCTTCGCCATGAAGGGCGCGCTGCTCGGCAAGACCCAGGCCGAGCGGACCGTCACGATCGACCTCGGCGGCAACGGCTGACCCCACCCGCACCGCACGCCTCCGCCCCCGGCCCCACCCGGCCGGGGGCGGAGCCGTACCCCCGGCCGCACACCGGCGTCACCCCCGGGGCATGACATCTGTCATCGCGGATCCACGATCCCCGGCCCTGCCGGGGACACCCCCCGCCGCGCCAGTCTTGGCGTATGACAACGACAGCCACCGAAGCCACGGCCGCCCGGACCGCGGCCGTCCGCTTCGACCGGGTCGGCAAGGCCTTCGGAGCCGTACGGGCCGTCGACGGGCTCACCCTGGACCTGCACCCCGGCGAGACCGTGGCGCTCCTCGGGCCCAACGGCGCCGGCAAGTCCACCACCCTCGACCTCCTCCTCGGGCTGCGCACCGCCGACACCGGCACCGTGCGGCTCTTCGGCACCACCCCGGAGGCGGCCATCGCCGCGGGCCGGGTCGGCGCCATGCTCCAGAGCGGCGGACTGATGGAGGACGTCACCGTCGGGGAACTGGTCCGGCTCGCCTGCGAACTGCACCCCCGGCCCCATCCGGTCGCCGAGGTGCTCTCCCGCGCCGGCATCACCTCCCTCGCCGACCGCCTGGTCAACAAGCTCTCCGGCGGCCAGGAGCAGCGCGTCCGCTTCGCGCTCGCCACCGCCGGGGCCAACGACCTGATCGTCCTCGACGAGCCGACCACCGGCATGGACGTCACCGCCCGCCAGGCCTTCTGGGCCACCATGCGCGAACAGGCCGACCAGGGCCGCACGGTGCTGTTCGCCACCCACTACCTCGAAGAGGCCGACGCCATCGCCGACCGCGTCCTGGTCCTCCACAAGGGCCGGATCCTCGCCGACGGCACCGCCGCCGAGATCAAGGCACGGGCCGGGGCCCGCCGGATCTCCTTCGCCCTGGACACCCCCGTGGACGAGGACGCCCTGCGCGCCCTGCCGCACCTGACCCGGCTCGACGTCAGCGGCTCCCGCGTCCGCATCCAGTCGCACGACGCCGACGCCACCGTGCACGCGCTCTACGGCCTCGGGCTCTACCCGCGCGAGCTCGAAGTCGCCGGACTGGGCCTGGAACAGGCCTTCGTCGCCCTCACCGAGGCCGAGGAGGCCAGAACCGCATGAACCAGCTTCTCTCGTGGCCGCTCGTCCGGCTCGAAGTCACCCGCACCCTGCGGAACAAGAAGTTCATGTTCTTCTCGGTCATCTACCCGTCGGTGATCTACCTGCTGATCTCCAGCACCCGGAACACCACCGACACGGTGCCCGGCTCCGATCTGACCCTCCAGGGCTTCTTCATGGTCTCCATGGCCTCCTTCGGCGCGCTGACCGCCGTTCTCATGGGCAACAGCGAACGCATCGCCAAGGAGCGCGAGAAGGGCTGGGTGCGCCAGCTGCGCCTGACCGCCCTGCCCGGCCGGGGCTACGTCCTGGCGAAGATCGCCGGCGCCGCCATGGTGACGCTGCCCTGCATCGTCGTCGTCTTCCTCGTCGCCGCCACGGTCAAGCACGTCCGCGTCGACGCCTGGCAGTGGTTCGCGCTCACCGGCGTCATCTGGGCCGGCTCGCTGGTCTTCGCCGCGCTCGGGGTCGCCATCGGCTACGTCGCCAGCGGTGACGCCGTCCGCCCGATCACCATGATCATCTACTTCGGGCTGTCGATCCTCGGCGGACTGTGGATGCCCAGCACCACCTTCCCCCAGTGGCTCCAGAACATCTCTCAGTGGCTGCCCACCCACGCGTACGCTGCACTCGGCCAAGCCGTCGAGACCGGCGGCGCACCCCACGCCAGGGACATCGCCGTCCTCTGCGCCTACTTCCTGCTCTTCACGGGCGGCGCGGCCTGGCTCTACCGGAAGGACACCCTGAAGGCTTGACATCCTCCCCGCCCTGAAGAAGCGCGGGGATTCCTGGCTCACGTTGGCCGGGGACCAGCGGTCCACCGGTTCTTACACGATCGGCACCAGCCGGGTTGAGACCAGCCCGGACCAGCATCACGCGCGCGGAGTTCTTGTCCCTCGGGGACACGGCTCCGCACGCGGTGCAGGTGTAGGTACGTTCCGAAAGAGGAAGTGCGTGCTTGGTTCTCGCTCCGCACGACGCGCACTCCATGGTGGTGTGCGCGGGATGCACGAGACGAATGTCCCGTGCGTGCTTACGCCCCATTTCGATGAGGGCGGTCTTGGTGGTGCCGATCGCGGCGTCGGCGGCCTTGCGGGCCATGGTGGTCTTCGCCAGGAACTTCGGGCGGAAGTCTTCGACGGCAATGGCATCGTGGTCGCGGACGACGGACTTGGCCCACTTGCGGGCGGTGTCCTGCCGCTGCCGGACCACCTTCTTGTGCAGCTTCGCCGCCTGGCGTCGGGCGTTGCGGTAGCCCTTGGACGCGGCCCTGCCCTTCGCGGGGCGGCGGCGGGCCATCATCCGCTGATAGCGCCCCAGCTTCCGCGCCGCACTCTTCCCGTGTCCGGGGTGGGACAGGTCGTGGGCCTCGGATGTGGTGGTGGCGGTCTCCTTCACACCCCAGTCCACGCCGAGCACGCGCCCCGTGGTGGGGAGCGGTTCGGGTTCGGCGGTGACGACGAACGACGCGTACCAGTGCCCGAGGCTGTCCCGGTACACCCGCACGCTGGAAGGTACGGACGGCAGCTCGCGGGACCACACGACCGTCAGGACGATGCCGCCCGCGAGGTGCAGGCGGCCCTCCTTCAGACGGAAGCCGCGCTGGGTGTAGTTCAGCGTGGGCCGTGCGTCCCGCTTGCGCTTGATCCGGGGCATCCCGGCCCGCCGCCGAACCGGCAGCTTCGCCTTGACGTCCTTGACCGCCTTGGCCCGGGACGTGGCGAAATCACGGATGGTCTGCTGCTGCGGCACCGACGCACCCGCACGCAGCCACGCCATGGACCGCCGCGCCTCCGTCAGCAGTCTGTCCAGCCGGCCCGGACCACACGTCGCCTTCTCAGCCGCGTCCCGGTTCGCGGCGTGGACCTTGCGGGACATCGCCACGCACTCGTTCCACACCCACCGGCACCGCGCCCACTCACCCTCAAGCCGAGCGAGCGCGGCAGACGACACACGCAGCCGGAAGGTGTACCGGGCAAGCCCGGAAACCTGCTCAACTGCCGCTTTTGCCGCCATGATCCGCAACCTAACAGCCCCCACTGACAACGAAGGAAAGTGCAGCTCAAGACCGATGCGCAGCGAACTCCGCCGCTTCGCGGCTCCGCACCAAGAACCCATTCCTGCCCGCCCTGAAGGACGGGGCATCCTGGGAGAATCAAGGTGAACGAGGACGAGAACGAGCGGTCCCCCGGCATCGGCAGACCGCCCACGAACGCCCGGCAGACCCGGATCAAACTGCTGTGGATCTGTGTCTGGCTGGCCTTCATGAGCGCCCCCGTCAAGGATCTCGCCGAGGGCAACCACACGCCCTGGGCCACCGCCCTCGGCACCCTGGGGCTGCTGGTCTTCGTCGGGACCTATCTGGTCCTCGTCTTCCGCCACACCTCGCGGGCGCTCGACCCCTTGCGGGTCCGGGCCACCCTCCTCGTCCTCGGGGCGCTCGCCGTCCTGCTCTCGCTGACCTTCGGGACCCCCTGGCTGGTCCTGTTCGTGTACGTCTCGGTCTCCGTCGGCGCCACCCTGCCGATACGGGACGCGCGGTGGCTGATCCCCGTGGTCGGCGCGGTCCTGGTGGGCATCGCGCTGGCCGGCGACCATCCGCGCTCCATCATCCCGGCGCTGCTCGTCCCCGCGCTCATCGGCGGCTTCGCGATGACCGGCGTACGGCAGCTGATCCGCACCACGATCGAACTGCGCGAGGCCCGCGCCACCGTGGCGCAGCTCGCCGCCAACGAGGAGCGGCTGCGCCTCGCCCGCGATCTGCACGACCTGCTCGGCCACTCCCTCTCGCTGATCACGCTCAAGAGCGAGCTGGCCGGGCGGATGCTGCCCGACCATCCGGAACAGGCCGCCGCCCAGGTCGCCGACATCGAACAGGTCAGCCGCCAGGCCCTGGTGGACGTCCGCAGCGCCGTCACCGGCTACCGCCGCCCCACGCTCCCCGGCGAACTGGCCGGTGCCCGCACCGCGCTGGCCGCCGCCGGCATCACCGCCGAGGTCCCGGCCGAGGCCCCCGACGACGTCCCGGAGAAGGCCGAGGAGGCCCTGGCCTGGGCGCTGCGCGAGGCCGTCACCAATGTGGTGCGGCACAGCGGCGCACGCCGCTGCGCGGTCACCCTGACGCCCCGCCAGACCCTCGGCGGACGCATCCTCGAACTGACCGTCACCGACGACGGCCGGGGCTCCTCCGGTACGAAACCGGGCAACGGCCTCACCGGCATGTCCGAGCGCCTGGCCGCCGTCGACGGAACCCTGAGCACCTCCGCCGATCCGCGCTCCGGCCGGGGCTTCAGCACCGTCCTCACCGTTCCTCTGGAATCCGGCCTAGGATCCCGGGAATGAGCATGATCAGACTCCTCCTCGCCGAGGACCAGTCCATGGTCCGCGAGGCCCTGGCGACCCTTCTCGGCCTGGAACCGGACATCGAGGTCGTCGCCCAGGTCGCCCGGGGCGACGAGGTCGTCGCCGCGGCCGGCGCGCACGAGGTCGACGTGGCCCTCCTGGACATCGAGATGCCCGGCATGACCGGTATCGAGGCGACCGCGGAACTGCGCCGGACCCACCCCGGGGTCAAGGTCGTCGTCGTCACCACCTTCGGCCGCCCCGGCTATCTGCGCCGGGCGATGGAGGCGGGCGCCGACGCCTTCCTGGTCAAGGACGCGCCGGCCGCCGAACTCGCCGCGGCCGTACGCAAGGTGCTCGCCGGGGAACGCGTCATCGACCCGACCCTCGCCGCCGCCGCCCTCGCCGACGGAGCCAGCCCGCTGACCGAGCGGGAACGCGACGTCCTGCGCGTCGCCGCCGACGGCTCGACCAACGCGGAGATCGCCGCCGCCCTGCACCTGTCCCAGGGCACGGTCCGCAACTACCTCTCCATGGCCATCCAGAAGATGGCCGCCCGCAACCGCGCCGAGGCGGTCCGGCTGGCCCGGGAGAAGGGCTGGCTGTAGGGAGCGCGTCCGGAGAGTCCCGCCCGCCCGGTGACGCCCGGCACGCCCCGGGTCCCGCCCCTCACCGGGAGGTGGACACCAGCCCCGCCTCGTACGCCATGATCACCAGTTGGACGCGGTCCCGGGCCCCGAGCTTGGCCAGGAGCCGGGTGAGGTAGGTCTTGGCGGTGGCGATGCTGATGACGAGCCGTTCGGCGATCTCCGCGTTGGAGAGCCCGCTGCCGACCAGCACCAGCACCTCGCGCTCCCGGTCGGTGATCGCCGGCAGCGGCCCGGGCGGCGGCGCGACGGCGGGGCGGTTCGCGAACTCCCTGATCAGCCGCCGGGTGACGCCCGGGGCGAGCAGCGCGTCACCCGCCGCCACCACCCGGACCGCCGCCAGGATGTCGTCCAGGGCCATGTCCTTGACGAGGAACCCGGCCGCGCCGGCCCGCAGGGCCCCGTACACGTACGCGTCGTCGTCGAACGTCGTGAGCATCAGGACGTGCGTCGCGGCCGTGCCCGTGGTGATCCGGCGGGTCGCCTCGATGCCGTCCGTTCCCGGCATCCGGATGTCCATCACGACGACGTCGGGGGCCAGTTCGGCCGTCAGCCGGACCGCCTCGTCGCCCGTTCCGGCCTCGCCGACGACCTCGATGTCCTCGATGTCGGCGATCACCATGCGCAGCGCGGTCCGCACCAGCGGCTGGTCGTCGGCGAGCAGGACCCGGACCGGCGCGGGCGCCTCCCCGCTCATACGGACGCGCCCGTCGGCACGGGCAGCCGGGCCGTCACCCGGAATCCGCCCTCCGCGAGCGGCGCCGCGCTGAACTCGCCGTGCAGCAGGGCGACCCGCTCCCGCATCCCGGCCAGGCCGAAACCGGGCCGTGCGGCGGCCCCCGTGCCCCGGCCCCGGTCGGTGACCTGGACCGTCAGCTCCTCGGGGCCGTAGTCGACGGAGACGAGGCACGCGTCGGCCGCGGCGTGACGGACCACGTTCGTCACCGATTCCTGCACGATGCGGAACGCGGAGAGCTCGATGTCCGCGGGCAGCGGACGGCGTTCGCCCCGCCGGGTCAGCTCCACCCGGACCCCCGCCGAGGTGGTGGCGGCCGCCAGCCGGTCGAGGTCGTCGAGGCCCTCGGCGGGGCGCAGCGGCGAGGCGTCCCGCTCCGTCCCGCGGTCCTCCGGCCCGCTCTCCCGCAGCGCGACGAGCAGCCGCCGCAGCCCGGACAGGGTCTCCCGGCCCGCCGTCTCCACCGCGCTCATCGCCTCGCGCGCCGCGTCGGGCCGGGTGTGCACCACCCGGGCCGCCGCCCCCGCCTGGAGGGCGATGATGCCGACGCTGTGCGCGACCATGTCGTGCATCTCGCGCGCGATCCGCAGCCGCTCCTCGACCACGGCCTGGGCGGCCGCGCGCGCGGCCAGCGCCTCGCCGTGCCGGCGCGTCTCGAACGCCGAACGGCCCACCAGCCAGGCGACCACCGCGGTCAGCGCGACGACCAGCTCCGCCGAGGTGCCCAGCGGCCATCCCATGAGCCCGCGCACGGTGAGGAAGACGAGGAGCGTGCCGAGCGCCAGGGCGAGGGCGAGGGCCGCGGTGCGCCGGGGCAGCCGCGCCGCGATGAAGTACAGCGCGGCGTCGGCCGCGAGGAACTGGGCGAGCGGGATCTCCGCCACGCTCAGCGGCAGGGTGGCGAACGCGGCGGCGGCGAGGACCAGCGCGAGCGCCCTCAGCGGCCGCCGCTCCAGCAGCACGGCGCCCCGTACGGCGAGCATCCAGGAGACCAACTGGAAGGCGATGCCGTCCCAGCGCAGGAACAGCACACCGGCCCTGGCGGACGGTTCCACCTCCCCGGGCATCCGCACCCGCAGGAGGAAGGTGAGCAGGACGCCCACGCACCACGCCGCCGTCACCCAGTGAGCCGGGGGCATGCGCTTGAGCAGCGGGAGGGAGGGCGAGGGGGACATGCCGGGATCGTAGCCACCGCACGCCGCCCCGGCATCGGACCGCGGTCGTACAGCCCGGGTCGACATCCGGGCCGGCCGGCTGTCGCCGCAGGTCCGACGACGTGCCGGGGTCCCGCGTCCCACAGTGGTCCCTGTGATCGAAGTCAACGGACTGACCAAGCGATACGGCTCCGCCACGGCCGTCAGGGACCTCACGTTCACCGTACGGCCGGGCGAGGTCACCGGATTCCTCGGGCCCAACGGGGCCGGCAAGACCACCACCCTGCGCCTGCTCCTCGGACTGGTCGAGCCGACCTCGGGCACGGCCACCGTCCGGGGCCGGGCCTTCCGCACCCATGCGCGCGGGCTGCGGGAGGCCGGTGCGCTGCTCGACGCGGGCGATGTGCACGGCGGCCGGACCGCCCGCGCGCACCTCGCGATGCTGGCGCGCGGCAACGGCATCCCCCGGGCCCGGGTGGACGAACTCCTCGGGGAGGTGGGCCTCGCCGCCGTGGCGGGCCGTCGCATCGGCGGCTACTCGCTCGGGATGCGCCAGCGCCTCGGGATCGCCACGGCCCTGCTCGGCGACCCTCCGGTGCTGCTCTTCGACGAGCCGCTCAACGGCCTCGACCCGGAAGGGGTGCTGTGGGTGCGGGGACTGTTCCGCCGGCTCGCCGCCGAGGGGCGCACGGTCTTCGTCTCCAGCCATCTGATGACGGAGATGGAGCACACCGCCGACCGGCTCGTCGTCATCGGGCGGGGCGAACTCATCGCCGCCGAGCCCCTGTCCGCGTTCGCCGCGCGCTCCGCCCGCACCACCGTGACCGTGCGCACCCCCGACGCCGCGGTCCTGGCCCCGCTCCTGACCGGCGAGGGCGCCGACGTCACCGCCGAGGGCGACCTGCTCGACGTGTCCGGCCTGCCGGCCGCCCGGATCGGCGAACTCGCCCTGCGGCACGGTGTGCCGCTGCACGAACTCACCCCCGTACGCGCCTCGCTGGAGCAGGCCTTCATGGAACTGACCGCCGACCGCGTCGACTACCTCGCCGGAGACCCCCGATGACGGCCACCGCCCCCACCGCCCCCGCCGCCGCGGAGCCCGTCCCGCGCGACGCGCCCCCCGCCCGCTTCCGCGATCTGCTGGCCGCCGAGTGGCTGAAGACCTGGTCGCTGCGGTCCACGCCCTGGATGTACGTGATCACCGCGTCGGCCGTCGTGGCGTTCAACGTCGGTACGGCGTACGACCAGTACCGGTACTGGAACACCTACGACGAGGGGAGCCGGGCCTCGTTCGTCCGCGACGGCCTCCCGCTCGTCACCGCGTTCACGGCGAACGCGGCGCTGGTGCTGCTCCTGGCCCTGGCCGCGATCGGCGCGGTGGGCGTCACCGCGGAGTACGGCACCGGGCTGATCCGCACCACGTTCACCGCGGTGCCGGCCCGCCGCTCGGTGATGGCCGCCAAGGTCCTCGTCCTGGCCGCCGTCACCACCGTGTTCGGCGCCGCCGTCTCCTTCGCCTCGTTCGCCGCGACCCAGGCGGTCCTGGACGCCCGGGGCGCGGGTGTCCCCCTCGGTCATCCGGGCGCGCTCCAGGTCGTCGCCGCCTCGGCCCTGCTCGCCCCGGTCGCCGCGCTCACCGGACTGGCGATCGGCACCGTGATCCGGCACACCGCGGGTTCCGTCGTCGCGGGTGTGGTGCTGCTGATCCTCGTCCCGGTGTTCCTCAGCGAACGCCGCCACCTGACGGCGGTGCTCGCCCACACCCTGCCGTTCACCGCCTGGCAGCGCCTCACCGAGACGGCCGTCCGCAACGGACCGCCCGAGATGTTCCCGTGGAGCGAGGCCGGGGCCTGGACGGTCTGCGCACTCTGGCTGTCGGCGGCCTGTGCCGTGTCCGTCCTGGCGGTGGGCCGCCGCGACCACTGAGCCCCGGGACCGGCGCACCGGACGGCGGTGCGCCCCGCCGATGACCGGCGGGGCGCACGAGGTGGAGGGTGCGGCGGGCGGGGCGGGGGAGCGCACCGCCCTGCTCCGCTACGGGAAGGACACCACCTGCGAGGGCACCGTGGAGGTGCCCGACGTCGGTGAACCCGTGTCGTTGATGACGTGTTCGTACTGGCCCTGGCCGCCGAGGGAGACGACGAGCAGGTCGTGGAACTTCACGCCGGGCTTGACGGGTGCTTCGAAGCCGT
>NZ_JBVHKV010000025.1:0-107551 GCF_055559335.1 Streptomyces sp. NPDC024555 | reverse complement strand
GCCCCCCGGGGGGGGGCGCCCCCGCCGCGCCCCCCCCCCGGGCCCGGGGGGCCCCCCCCGGGCGCCCGGGGGGGGCGGGGGCACGGGGGGGGGGGGGGGGGGGCCCCCGCCCCCCCCCCCCCCGCGCTTCAGGCGCCGAGCGCCGCCGAGACGACGGCCCTGGCCTCCTCCTGGACGAGGGCCAGGTGGTCGGCGCCCTTGAAGGACTCCGCGTAGATCTTGTACACGTCCTCGGTGCCCGAGGGACGCGCCGCGAACCAGGCGTTCTCGGTGGTCACCTTGATCCCGCCGATCGCCGCCCCGTTGCCCGGTGCCGAGGTGAGGACGCCGGTGACCGGCTCGCCCGCCAGGGTGTCGGCCGTGACCTGCTCGGGCGAGAGCCGGGCCAGCACCGCCTTCTGCTCACGGTCCGCCGGGGCGTCGATCCGCGCGTACGCCGGTGCGCCGAAGCGCTCGGTCAGCGCGGCGTAGTGCGCGGACGGGGACTCGCCCGTCACCGCGAGGATCTCCGAGGCGAGCAGGGCCAGCAGGATGCCGTCCTTGTCGGTCGTCCACACCGAACCGTCCCGGCGCAGGAACGAGGCCCCGGCCGACTCCTCGCCGCCGAACCCGAGCGAGCCGTCCACCAGTCCGTCGACGAACCACTTGAACCCGACGGGCACCTCCACCAGCCGCCGCCCCAGATCGGCGGCCACCCGGTCGATCATGCCGGAGGACACCAGCGTCTTGCCGACCTCGGCCCCCGACGGCCAGCGGTCGCGGTGCGCGAAGAGGTACTGGATGGCCACGGCCAGATAGTGGTTGGGGTTCATCAGCCCCCCGTCCGGCGTCACGATGCCGTGCCGGTCCGCGTCGGCGTCGTTGCCCGTGGCGATCGCGAACCGGTCGCGCCCCTCGATCAGCGAGGCCATCGCGTACGGCGACGAGCAGTCCATCCGGATCTTCCCGTCCCAGTCCAGCGTCATGAACCGCCAGGTGGGATCGGTGAGCGGATTGACGACGGTCAGATCGAGGCCGTGCTGCTCGGCGATCCGGCCCCAGTACGCGACCGAGGCACCGCCCAGCGGATCGGCGCCGATCCGCACCCCGGCCGCGCGCACCGCGTCCAGGTCCAGCACGGACGGAAGGTCCGTCACATAGCTGCCGAGGAAGTCGTACCGGCCGGTCGTGGAGGCGGCGAGCGCCCGGGTGTACGTCATCCGCCGGACGTCCTTCATCCCGCCCGTGATGATCTCGTTCGCCCGGTCCTGGATCCACCCCGTCGCGTCGGAGCCGGCCGGCCCGCCGCTCGGCGGGTTGTACTTGAACCCGCCGTCGCCCGGCGGATTGTGGGACGGGGTGACGACGACCCCGTCGGCCAGTGCCGCGGTGCGTCCCCGGTTGTGGGTGAGGATCGCGTGCGAGACCGCGGGCGTCGGGGTGTAGCCGTCGGCGGAGTCGATCAGCACGCCCACGCCGTTGGCGGCGAACACTTCGAGGGCGGTGACCCGCGCGGGCTCCGACAGGGCATGGGTGTCGGCGCCCAGGAACAGCGGCCCGTCCGTGCCCTGTTGCTCCCGGTACTCGCAGATCGCCTGACTCGTGGCCGCGATGTGGTCCTCGTTGAACGCGGTGGCCGTCGAGGACCCGCGGTGCCCCGAGGTGCCGAACGCCACCCGCTGCCCGGGGTCCGCCGGGTCCGGATGGAGCGTGTAGTACGCCGTCACCAGCCGTGCCACATCGGTCAGGTCCTCCGGACGCGCCTGCTGTCCGGCTCGTGCGTGCGGCATCTGCCACTCCTCCGTATCGGTCGGTCGGTGCGGTCGGGCCCGCCCCGTCATCTTCGCCGGTCGGCGGGGCCGGCGGGCGCCCGCCCCGCCGCGCGGACCGCCACCGCCGCCGCGTAGCCGTCCGGGACGCGGACGTCGGTGACCGCCCATCCGGCCGGGCCGGCGGCGGGCTCCGGGCCGGTGCCCACGTAGCCGGCGGCCAGCCCCTCGGCCAGGCCGATGCCCTCGCCCTTGAGGTAGGCCTCCTTGCGCGTCCAGACCCGGCCGAACGCAGCCGGCCGCTCCGGTCCGGACAGCTCCGCCAGTTCCCGGACCTCCGCCGGGTGCAATTGGCCGGAGATCTCGGCGATCACCGAGGGCCGCTGGAGGAGTTCGACGTCCGCCCCCACCGGCACCCCGGCGAAGGCGAGCAGGACCAGCCCCCGGGTGTGCGACAGCGAGAAGTGGACGCCGCCGCCGGTCGCCGGGCGGCCGTGCGGCCCGCCGCAGGACGGACACGGCTCACGGGTGAGGGGCACGTCCCGGGGGGCGACGCCGAGCCGGGCGCCGAGCAGCAGCCGCAGCGCCGTGTGCGCGGTGAGGTAGCAGGCGCGGTCGGCCGGGGCCACCAGCTGGGCGGCCCTGGCGCGTTCGGCGGTGTCGAGGATCCCGGGGGCGAGGCGGGCCGCCGCGCCGCCCTGGGCGGCCACGTCGACCAGCCACAGCGAGGGGGCGCCGTCGCCCGGACGCGGAACCGGTGCCCGGTGGCCGTCCTCGGGAAACGTGAAAGTCTCGGGCTGGTACACCGGTACGTCGATTCCTTCGCGGGACGGCTGGCTCGGGCGGCCCGGGGCGGGCCGGGTCATATCCTATGGAGGTCCGCGGGGTGTCCGGCGTACGGTCGGCCCCGAACGGCCGAGTCGCCCCGGACGTACGGGAGTTCCGGAGGCGCGCCGGCCACCGCCCCCCTCGGACAGGAGAACCGATGCCCTCGCACGGCCCCGCACGGCTGCGGAAGGGGCGGCCGCACGACGCGGACGCCCTCACCCGTGTCTTCCTCGACGCCCGCGCCACCGCGCTGCCGTATCTGCCGCGCGTGCACAGCGACGCGGACACCCGGGCGTGGATGGAGCACGTCGTCCTGCCCGGCACCGAGGTGTGGGTGGCCGAACTCCCCGGGGCCGGGGGAGCGTGGGAACCGGCCGGCTTCGTCTCGCTCGACGGCCAGGAACTCGAACACCTCTACCTCCGGCCCGATGTGCGCCGGCGGGGCATCGGGACCCTGCTGCTGGAGAAGGCCAGGGAGCTGAGCCCCGGAGGGCTCGCCCTCCACACCTTCCAGCGCAACACGGCGGCGCGCTCCTTCTACGAGCGGCACGGATTCACCGCCGTCGCCTTCGACGACGGCGGGCGCAACGAGGAGAACGAACCGGACGTCCGCTACCGCTGGAGTCCCTCCGGCTGAACCGGAGGACGTACCGGAACGGAGAAAGGGGCGGGGTCCGCGGACGTGGACCCCGCCCCTTCGTATGCCCGGATACGGCGTCGCCGGGCCGCGCCTCCGAGCTGGGAGCTTTCAGCGCCTTTCATCATGACGCAAATTTCTTGCATTCACGGACCGGGGATCGGCCCTGGTCAGCGTGGTGTCAAATGCCCTGAATGTGCCGGAGGTTGAGGCGGAACACCGCCATCGCCCGTGCTTTCTTCTTCTGTCGGAACAGTGGACTCCCCTTCAATTCTCTGCAACTCTCTGACCGCAAAACGCAAAAGTCCATCCTGCTGGTTGCAGGAATCCATGCCAGCAGGGAAGCAGACAGAGCCGCGCCTCGGCCGTCCCCTGCGCCGAGGCCGAAGATCGGGGACATATGAGAACGCAACGCCGGCGATGGCGGGTCCTCTCCGCCACCGTCACCACGAGCCTGCTGATGGTCGGCTGGCCGGCGCTCCAGGCGTCGGCGGCGGGCGGGCCCGATATCGCCGCGGGGCACCGGACGGCCGCCAGCAGCGCGCTGAGCGGCAGAAGCGCCGGGAACATCGCCGACGGCGACCCCTCCACGTACTGGGAGGGCTCCGGCAACGACCTCCCCCAGTGGGTCCAGAGCGATCTGGGCAAGGTCACCCGCATCGACCGGGTCACGCTGAAGCTCCCGGCCGGCTGGAAGAGCCGGCGCCAGACGCTCTCGCTCCAGGGCAGCGCCGACGGCACCGGTTTCACCACCCTGAAGACCTCGGCCGCGTACACCTTCGCACCGGGCAGCTCCAACACGGTGACCATCGACATCCCGGCCACCCGGACCCGTTACGTCCGGGCGGACATCACCGCGAACACGGTCGCGAAGAACGGCCAGCTCGCCGAGATGGAGGTCCGCGCGGCCGCCGAGTCCTCGGTGAACCTCGCGGCCGGCCGGACCCTCACCGCCAGCAGCCACACCCAGGACTACGTCGAGTCCCACGCCAACGACGGCAACACGGCGACCTACTGGGAGAGCCGCAACAACGAGCTGCCGCAGTGGATCCAGGCCGACCTCGGCTCCTCGGTCCGCGTCGACCGGGTCGTCATGCGGCTGCCCGACGGCTGGGAGACCCGCAGCCAGACCCTGAAGATCCAGGGCAGCGCCAACGGCACGGACTTCAACGACCTCACCCAGGCCAAGGCCTACACCTTCAGCCCCACCGCGGGCGAGACGGCGACGGTCTCCTTCGACGCCACCACCACCCGCTATGTGCGCGTGCTCGTCAGCGCCAACACCGTCCAGCCGGGCGCCCAGTTCTCCGAGCTGGAGATCTACGGCCCCGACGGCGGCGACACCCAGGCACCGACCGCGCCGGCGCAGCTCGCGTACACCGAACCGGCCACCGGGCAGATCAAGCTGACCTGGAAGGCCTCGACGGACGACACCGCCGTCACCGGCTACGACGTCTACGCCGACAACCAGCTGCTCACCAGCGTGGCCGGTGACGTCACCACGTACACCGACACCCGGCCCACCGGTGCGACCGTGTCGTACTACGTCCGGGCCAGGGACGCGGCGGGCAACGTCTCCGCGAACAGCAACACCGTCACCCGCACCGGGGACACCGGGGACACCCAGGCACCCACCGCGCCGGCCGGCCTGGGCTTCACCGAGCCCGCCTCCGGCCAGATCAAGCTGGTCTGGCAGGCGTCCACCGACAACAAGGGCGTCACCGGCTACGACGTCTACGCCAACAACGTGCTGCGCAAGAGCGTGGCGGGCGACGTCACCACGTACACCGACACCCAGTCCGCGGGCACGACCGTGTCGTACTACGTCCGGGCCAGGGACGCGGCGGGCAACGTCTCGGGGAACAGCAACACCGTCACCCGCAACGGGAGCACCGGCGCGGCCTCCAACCTGGCGGTCGGCAAGCCCATCACCGCCTCCTCCGTGGTGCACACCTTCGTCGCGGAGAACGCCAACGACAACCAGGTGACCACCTACTGGGAGGGGGCCGGCGGCAGCTACCCCAACACCCTCACGGTGAAGCTGGGGGCCAACGCCGACACCGAGAACGTCGTCGTCAAGCTCAACCCGGACAGCAGCTGGGGGGCCAGGACCCAGACCATCCAGGTCCTCGGCCGCGAGCAGAGCGCCACGTCGTTCACCGGTCTGGTCGCCGCGAAGGAGTACGCGTTCAGCCCGGCCACCGGCAACACGGTGACCATTCCGGTCTCCTCGCGCGTCGCCGACGTCCAGCTGAAGTTCACCGCCAACACCGGCTCGGGGGCCGGCCAGGTCGCCGAGTTCCAGGTCCTGGGAGCCCCGGCACCCAACCCGAACCTCCAGGTCACCTCGCTGACCGCGGCCCCGGCAGCACCGGTCGAGTCCGACCCGGTGACCCTGACCGCGACGGTGCGCAACAGCGGCGCGGTCGCCGCCCCGGCGAGCAAGGTCGAGTTCCGGCTCGGCGGCTCCAAGGTCGCCACGGCCTCCGTCGGCGCACTGGCGGCCGGGGCCTCGGCCCAGGTGAGCGCGGACATCGGCGCGCGCGACGCGGGCACCTACGCGCTGAGCGCGGTGGCCGACGCGGCCGGTGAGGTCATCGAGCAGAACGAGACCGACAACACCTACACCAGCGCCACCGGCCTGGTCGTCAAGCCGGTCGCCAGCTCGGACCTGGTGTCCGCGGGCGTCAGCACCTCCCCGTCGGCGCCCTCGGCGGGGAACGACGTCAGCTTCTCCGTCGCGCTGAAGAACCAGGGCACGGTGGCCTCCGCCGCCGGCGCCCACGCCGTCACGGTGACCCTGCTCGACGCCAAGGGCGCCACCGTGAAGACCCTGACCGGCAGCTACAGCGGCGCCATCGCGGCGGGCGCCACCACCGCCCCGGTGAACCTGGGCAGCTGGACGGCGGCCAACGGCTCGTACACCGTGCGCACGGTCGTCGCGGACGACGCCAACGAACTCCCGGTCAAGCGCGAGAACAACACCACCACCAGCTCGCTCTTCGTCGGCCGCGGCGCGAACATGCCGTACGACATGTACGAGGCCGAGGACGGCGTCACCGGCGGCGGGGCCCAGGTCGTCGGCCCCAACCGGACCGTGGGCGACGTGGCGGGCGAGGCGTCCGGCCGCAAGGCCGTCACGCTGAACAACACCGGCAACTACGTCGAGTTCACCACCCGGGCCAGCACCAACACCCTGGTGACCCGCTTCTCCATCCCGGACGCGCCCGGCGGCGGAGGCATCGACTCGACGCTGAACGTCTACGTCGACGGAACCTTCCTCAAGGCCATTGACCTCACCTCGAAGTACGCCTGGCTGTACGGCGCCGAGACCGGTCCGGGCAACTCCCCGAGTGCGGGATCGCCGCGGCACATCTACGACGAGGCCAACGTGATGCTGGGCCGGACCGTCCCGGCCGGCAGCAGGATCCGCCTCCAGAAGGACAGCGCCAACACCAGCACCTACGCGATCGACTTCGTCAGCCTGGAGCAGGCGGCGCAGATCGCCAACCCCGACCCGGCGGCGTACGCCGTTCCGGCCGGCTTCACCCACCAGGACGTCCAGAACGCCCTGGACAAGGTGCGCATGGACACCACGGGCACGCTCGTGGGCGTCTACCTCCCGGCCGGCGACTACCAGACCGCGAGCAAGTTCCAGGTCTACGGGAAGGCCGTCCGGGTCGTCGGAGCGGGCCCCTGGTACACCAGGTTCCACGCCCCCTCCGGACAGGAGAACACCGACATCGGCTTCCGCGCCGAGGCGAGTGCCAAGGGATCGACGTTCGCGAACTTCGCGTACTTCGGGAACTACACCTCCCGCATCGACGGCCCCGGCAAGGTGTTCGACTTCTCCAACGTCTCGGACATGGTCATCGACAACGTCTGGAACGAGCACACGGTGTGCCTGTACTGGGGTGCGAACACCGACGGCATCACCATCAAGAACTCCCGCATCCGCGACACCTTCGCCGACGGCATCAACATGACCAACGGCTCGACGGACAACCACGTCGTCAACAACGAGGCGCGGGCCACCGGCGACGACAGCTTCGCGCTGTTCTCGGCGATCGACTCCGGCGGCGCGGACATGAAGAACAACGTCTACGAGAACCTCACGGCGATCCTGACCTGGCGCGCCGCGGGCGTGGCCGTCTACGGCGGCTACAACAACACCTTCCGCAACATCCACATCGCCGACACCCTCGTCTACTCGGGCATCACGGTCAGCTCGCTGGACTTCGGCTACCCGATGAACGGCTTCGGGACCGATCCGACGACGGTCGAGAACGTCTCCGTGGTCCGTGCGGGCGGTCATTTCTGGGGGTCGCAGACCTTCCCCGGGATCTGGCTGTTCTCGGCCTCCAAGGTCTTCCAGGGCATCCGGATCAACCACGTGGACATCGTCGACCCGACGTACAGCGGGATCATGTTCCAGACGAACTACGTGGGGGGCCAGCCGCAGTTCCCGATCAAGGACACGATCCTGACCGACATCTCGATCACCGGCGCCCGCAAGAGCGGTGACGCCTACGACGCCAAGTCGGGCTTCGGTCTGTGGGCCAACGAGATGCCGGAGGCGGGCCAGGGCCCGGCCGTCGGCGAGGTCACGTTCAACGGGCTCAGGCTCAGCGGAAACGCGCTGGACGTGAAGAACACCACCTCCACCATGAAGATCAACATCAACCCGTAGCAGGGCCTGCTCCCAGGGGCGCCGTCCGGTTCGCCGGGCGGCGCCCCGCGCTGCGCCCGCACCGGACGACGCATGCCGCGTGCGAACGACTGTCAAACTTTTACGAAAACTGCGCGAGATATTGCGCTCACATGTCGGCGCTGGTTGAGTGTGCCTCGCCCCGGCAGAGAGCCGGCCGAGGGCCTTCCACGCTCATGCCCGAAGGGGACCATCGATGAGAAGTGCCGGGTTGCACCGCACACGCCGTATCAGCCGTGCCTCCGCGGCTGCCCTTGTCACCGCCCTTGCCCTGACCTCGCTCGCGGCCTGCGGCACGAGCAGCAGCAAGGACAGCGACTCGAACAGCACCTCGAAGGGGTCGTCCGACCCTTCGGCCCCGCTCGACCCGAAGACCAAGGTCACGATCTCGATCGACTGCATGCCGCCGGCGGCCAAGGCCGCCGAGCTGCGCGAGTGGAACGAGGACATCAAGACGTTCAACAAGACCTACCCGAACGTCACGATCAACGGGAAGTCCACCCCCGGCCAGTGCAACGAGCCGCCCCGGTTCACCGCCATGCTGAAGGGCAAGTCCCAGCCCGACGTCTTCTACGCCTACTTCAGCGACCTCCAGCAGGTCCTGGACAACGACGGCGCCGAGGACATCTCCGCCTACGTCACCGACAAGACGGTCCCGGCGCTCAAGGACATCCAGCCCCAGGTCGTCGACGTGGCGCGCAAGGACGGCAAGCTCTACGGCCTGCCGACCAGCAACTACACCATGGGCCTGATGATCAACCGGAAGCTGTTCACCCAGGCCGGTCTCGACCCGAACAAGCCCCCGGCCACCTGGGACGAGGTCCGCGCGGCGGCCAAGAAGATCGCCGGCCTCGGCAAGGGCATCTCCGGCTACGGCGAGTACAGCGCCGGCAACAACGGCGGCTGGCACTTCGCCGCCACCCAGTTCGGCCTCGGCGGCGAGATGGTCGACGCCTCGGGCAAGAAGGCCGCCTTCAACAACGACACCGGCCGGCAGGTCCTCCAGCAGCTGCACGACATGCGCTGGGAGGACGACAGCATGGGCAAGACCCAGCTGCTGAAGTGGGGCGACCTCCAGAAGCAGATCGCCAGCGACAAGCTCGGCATGTTCCTGGCCGCCCCCGACGACATCGCGTACATGGTGCAGCAGCTCGGCGCCTCGTACGAGAACTTCGGCCTCGGCCCGATCCCCGGCGCGAAGGGAACCCTCTTCGGCGGCAACAACTACCTGATCAAGAAGGGCAGCTCGCCCGACCAGATCAAGGCCGCCATCGCCTGGCTCAACTTCAAGAACCTCTCGGTCGGCAAGGGGCAGTTCGACTGGGCCCGCACCAAGGCCGACAAGCTCCCCGTCGGTCTCCCGCAGCCGAACTTCTTCCTCGGTGACAGCAAGACCAAGGACGACGCCGCACGCGCCGAGAACGCGACGATGCCCGTCGAGAACTTCAAGGCCTTCATGGACAACCCCGTCCCCGGCAAGGCCGAGCCGCCGAAGGCCCAGGAGATCTACAAGATCCTCGACAACGCCATGTCCGGCGTGCTGACCAACAAGGGCGCCGACATCGACAAGCTGCTCTCCACCGCCGAGCAGCAGGTCAACCAGGTTCTGGCGAACCAGTAAGGGACGCGAGGGGCCGGGTCCCCCGGACCCGGCCCCGCACCCGCCCCGCTCAGTTCAACGGCACCGAGGAGACACCATGTCGGCCCCAACCCTGTCCCCGCGCAAGGCGACCAGGCCTCGCCACGGACACCCGGACCCCGCCCGCCGGACCTCCGGCCGGGAGGAGTTCCTGCGCGCCGTGCGCCGCAACATCTCGGCCCACGGCTTCCTCATCGGAGCGGTGCTCTGCTTCTCGCTCTTCTCCTGGTATCCGATGGTCCGGGAATTCGTCCTGGCCTTCCAGAAGACCGAGGACGGCACGACCACCTGGGCCGGCTGGTCCAACCTGACCTACGTCTTCAACGACCCGGCCTTCTGGCAGGCCTGGCGCAACACCCTGCTGTTCACCGTCCTCGCGCTGCTCCTCGGCTTCGTCGTCCCGTTCGTCGTCGCCGTCGTGCTCAACGAGTTCCGCCACGGACAGGGCTATCTGCGGCTGCTCGTCTACCTCCCCGTGATGCTGCCGCCCGTCGCGTCCGTCCTGCTCTTCAAGTACTTCTACGACCCCGGATACGGCCTCTTCAACCGCATCCTGGACGTCTTCCACCTGCCCGCGCAGCAGTGGCTCCAGGACACCGACACCGCCATGCTCTCCGTCGTCATCGCGGCGACCTGGATGAACATGGGCGGCGCCACGCTCATCTACCTGGCCGCCCTCCAGGGCATCCCCGGAGAGCTGTACGAGGCCGCCGAACTGGACGGGGCGGGGCTGCTGCGCAAGATCTGGCACGTCACCATCCCGCAGACCCGGCTGATCCTCTCGCTCCTCCTGCTCATGCAGATCATCGCGACGATGCAGGTCTTCACCGAGCCGTTCCTGCTCACCAACGGCGCCGGCCCCGAGGGCTCCACCACCACCGTCGTCTACCTCATTTACCAGTACGCCTTCAACTTCAACAACTACGGCAGCGCGGCGGCACTCGGCCTCGTCCTGCTCGTCGTCCTCGCGGGATTCTCCGCGGTGTACGTACGACTGAGCCGCAGCAGCGAAGACTAGGACGGGAGCCAGGACCATGGCATCGAACACGTTTGTCTCCCGGCGCGGGAGCGCGCGCAAGGAACGGCGCGGGGTCTCCAAGGGACGCGCCGAACTCGGCCGCCAGCGGACCCTCGTCTCGCCGGCCCAGCTCGCCCGGCCGCGCGGCCGGGCCGTCTACTGGACGGTCTTCGCCCTGGTGATCATCGTCTTCACGGCGGTCTTCCTCGGCCCGCTGTACTGGATGGTCACCGGCGGCCTCAAGACCACCCAGGAAGTCGTCCAGAGTCCGCCCACCTTCTTCCCCGGATCGGTCCACACGGAGAACTACAGCCAGGCCTGGAACGTGATGGACCTGTCCAAGCTGCTGTTCAACACGCTCTACTACGCCTTCGGCGCGCTGGCCTTCCAGCTCGTCTTCGACGTGGCCGCCGCCTACTCGCTCTCCAAGCTCCGGCCGGTCTTCGGCAAGGCCATCCTCGGCATGATGCTGGCCACCCTGATGATCCCGGCGACCGTGCTGGTCGTGCCCCAGTACCTCACGGTCCTGGACGTGCCCGTCTTCCAGCGGAACCTGGTCAACTCGCCCTGGGCGATCTGGCTGCCGTCGGTCACCAACGCCTTCAACATCTTCCTGCTGAAGCGCTTCTTCGACTCCATCCCGCGCGAACTGCTGGACGCCGCCTCCATCGACGGGGCCTCGCCGCTGCGCACCCTGCGCTCGATCATCCTGCCGATCTCCCGGCCGATCCTCGGCGTCGTCTCCATCTTCGCCGTGGTCGGGGTCTGGAAGGACTTCCTCTGGCCGATGCTCACCCTGCCCGACCCGTCGAAGCAGACGCTCAACGTGGGCATCTACTCCCTGGCCAGCGGTGTGCCCGAGAACGTGCTCATCGCGGCCCTCACCATCGCGTCGATCCCGACGCTGCTCATCTTCCTGCTCTTCCAGCGCAACATCATGAGCGGTCTCACCGCGGGCGGTCTCAAGGGCTAGCCCCTTCCCGGGCCGCGCCCCGCGACCCGGGGCCCCGCCCGGCCGCCCTCCCCCCAGCACTCCGCCGCCGGCTCTCCCATCCTGCCCCGCCCGACGGGCCGGCGGCGGAGTCCCACCTGCCCGAAAGGAACGTCACGTGGCAGCCAACCGTCCGTCCGACGCCACCACGAACTGGTGGCGGGACGCCGCCATCTACCAGGTCTACCCGCGCAGCTTCGCCGATGGCGACGGTGACGGCACCGGCGACCTCGCGGGGGTCCGGGCGAAACTGCCCTACCTCGCCGAACTCGGCGTGGACGCGCTCTGGTTCACCCCCTGGTACCTCTCGCCCCTCGCCGACGGCGGCTACGACGTGGCCGACTACCGCACCATCGACCCCGCCTTCGGCACCCTCGCCGAGGCCGAGAAGCTGATCGCCGAGGCCCGTGCGCTGGGCATCCGCACCATCATCGACATCGTGCCCAACCACGTCTCCGACCAGCACGCCTGGTTCCGGGCCGCCCTGGCCGCCGGACCCGGCAGCCCCGAGCGCGAGCTGTTCCACTTCCGCGCCGGGCGCGGCGACGACGGCGAGATCCCGCCCAACGACTGGGTCTCCGAATTCGGCGGCACCCCCTGGACCCGGCTCGACGACGGCCAGTGGTACCTCCACCTCTTCGCCACCCAGCAGCCCGACCTCAACTGGGCCCACCCGGCCGTCCGCCAGGAGCACGAGGACGTCCTGCGCTTCTGGTTCGAACGCGGCGTCGCCGGCGTACGCATCGACTCCGCCGCCCTGCTCGCCAAGGACCCGGAGCTGCCCGACTTCACCGAGGGCCGCGACCCCAACCCGTACGTCGACCGCGACGAACTGCACGACATCTACCGCTCCTGGCGCGCCATAGCCGATGAGTACGACGGGGTCTTCGTCGGCGAGGTCTGGCTCCCGGACACCGAGCGGTTCGCCCGCTATCTGCGCCCCGACGAACTGCACACCGCCTTCAACTTCAACTTCCTGGCCTGCCCCTGGGACCCCGCGCGGCTGCGCACCGCGATCGACGACACCCTCACCGAGCACGCCTCGGTCGGCGCCCCGGCCACCTGGGTCCTGTGCAACCACGACGTGACCCGCACCGTCACCCGCTACGGCCGTGCGGACACCGGCTTCGACTTCGCGGCCAAGGCCTTCGGCACCCCGACGGACCTCGCCCTCGGCACCCGGCGGGCGCGCGCCGCCGCACTCCTCTCGCTGGCCCTGCCCGGCGCGGCCTACCTCTACCAGGGCGAGGAGCTGGGGCTCCCCGAGGCCGACATCCCGCTGGACCGCATCCAGGACCCGATGCACTTCCGCAAGGGCGGCACCGACCCCGGCCGCGACGGCTGCCGGGTCCCGCTGCCCTGGCGGGCCGGGGAGCCGCACGTCGGCTTCGGCGGAGCCGCCGAACCCTGGCTGCCCCAGCCCGAGGGCTGGTCCGCCTACGCCGCCGACCGGCAGAGCGGCGACCCGGACTCCATGCTCACCCTCTACCGCGAGGCCCTGCGGCTGCGCCGCACCGAACCCGGGTTCGCCACCGGGGGCGAGGCCGGAATCCGCACGCTGACCTGGCTGGACGCGGCGCCCGGCGTCCTCGCCTTCGCCCGCACCGAGGGCCTGGTCTGCGTGGTCAACCTGGCCGCCGAACCCGCCGGGCTGCCGCCCCACCGCGCGCTCCTGCTCGCCAGCGGCCCGCTCGACGAGGACGGCCGCCTGCCCCGGGACACCGCCGTCTGGCTGCGCGTCTGACCGCCGCGCCCGCACCCGCCGGTCCGGCCGTGCCCCGCGCACGGCCGGGCCCGGCAGGATCGCGGGGGAGCGGGGGCTGCGGCACAGTGGGCACATGGACGCACCCCATGACCTGAACGCCCTGGCCGACGAACACCTCGCGAAGGCCCGCACCTCGCCGCACGGCCGCAGCGCCCATCTGCTCCTCCACGAGGACCCGCTGCGCCAGACCGTCATCGCGCTGACCGAGGGCAGCGCGCTGGACGAGCACAACGCCCCGCCCGCGGCCACCCTCCAGGTGCTGCGCGGCGCGGTCCGGCTCACCGCCCCCTCCGGGGACGTGGACCTCGCGGGCGGACGGCTGCACCCCATCCCCCAGGAGCGGCACGGACTGCTGGCCCTGGAGGACGCCGTGGTGCTGCTGACGGCCGTCAACGGCTGACCGGGCTCACCCCTCCGCGTCCCCCTCGAAGGCGCGGACCTCGACCGGGAGCCCGATGGCCAGCGCGGCCCTGCGGCCCCAGTCCAGCGCCTCCTCCCGGTCGGTGGCCCGCACGATGCTGATCCCGCCGACGTACTGCGGTCCCTCGGTCCACGGACGGTCGTCGAGCACCGTGCCGCCGCCGTCCCGCGCGCGGACGACGGTGGCGGTGTCGGGTGCGGCGAGCCCGCCGTCGAATACCTGGGCCCCGGAGTCCAGCAGTTCCTGGTGGAACGCCCCGACCCGGCGCATGATCTGCTCCAGTTCCTCGGGGGAGGGCGGGACGCCGTCGGTGGGGGTGATCACGCTGAGCAGGTAGTGCTTCACGGTGGTGCCTCCTCGGCCGCGGTGCCGGCGCGGTGCCGGCCCCCGTCCTCTCTACGCAGCTCCGCCGCCCGGACCGGTCCGGGACACGGTGCCGTTCGGTGGATTCGCCGGGACGGGGCCCCCAACCCCTTGTGGGAGCGCTCCCAAAGCCGCAGGATGACCGCATGACCGCGCTTCCCGGCCCACGGCCCTACCACCCGGACGACCGCGCCGCCCTCGACGACATCTGCGTCCGCACCGCCGACAACGGCGGCGACTCCCGGCACCTCTACCCCGACCACGCGCTGATGCCCACGATCTTCGCCGCGCCCTACGCCCACCTCGAACCGGAGCTGGCCTTCGTCCTCGACGACGGCACCGGCCGGGCCGTCGGCTACATCCTGGGGACCGCCGACACCCCGCGCTTCGTACGGGACTTCAGGGAGCGCTGGCTGCCCCTGGTGGAGGACCGCTACCCCCGGCCCGACCGGGCACCGGCCACCCCCGCGGAGGAGATGATCCGCCTCCTGCACGACCCGGAGCGCATGGTCCTGCCCGAACTCGCCGGCCACCCCGCCCACCTGCACATCGACCTGCTGCCCGACTGGCAGCGCAGGGGCTGGGGCAGACAGCTCATGCGCACCTTCCTCGCGGCCCTGGCCGCCCGGGACGTCAAGGGCGTGCACCTGTCCATGCTCACGGCCAACACCCCGGCCCGGCACTTCTACGACCGGCTCGGCTTCACCGAGATCGCCGTCCCCGACCCCGGACCGGTCACCTACCTGGTGCGCTCCACGGACCCCGGCCTCTGACCCGTCCCCGTGTTCTCCGGCCGGAGGCTGGGCAGGAAGACCTCGACGAGACCGCGACGGGGGGCGGACGGCCGGTGGCGAGAGGTGGATGGCATGGGTGAGCGGACGGTATGGCAGTTCTCCGACGACCGGGGGCAGGTGTCGGCCGCCGGGCGGCGCCCGGAACGGGTCCTCGCCTACGTCCAGGCCGGCGCGACCTTATGGGACCACGGCATCCGCCCCCGGGCGATATTCGGCTCCGGCCACGACGACCCGGCCGTCCCGGACCCGGCCAAGACCGGCGCGCTGCCGCCGGCCGAGGTCACGTACATCGGCGCGGGCGCCGCGCTCGACGTCGACACCCTGCTGGAGGGGGCGCCCGAACTCGTGGTCGCCGTCACCTACGGAGGCGGCCAGGTCTACGGCCTCGACCCGGAGGCCGCGAAGCACCTGGAGGGGCACGTCCCGGTCGTGGTCGTCGACGTGGGCCAGGGGCGCACCCTCGCGGAGATCACCGGGCGGTTCGCCGAACTGGCCCGCGCCCTGGGCGGCGCGGAGCCCGGCAGCGCCGGACGGGAGCGGGACGCCGCCCGGGACCGGCTGCGCGCGCTCACGGCGGGGCCGCGCCGCGCCCGGGTCCTCGCCCTCTCCCCGGACGGCCCGGACCGGGTGCACCTGGCCCGCCCCCGGATGTGGCCCGAACTGCGGGTGCTGACCGAACTCGGCGTGGAGCTGGTGGAGCCGCCCGAGGGACCGGGCGCCAACTGGTCCACGGCCGGCTGGGAACAGGCCGCCGAGCCCCTGCCCGACATCGTCCTCGCCGACTCCCGGGCCCACGCCACTCGACTCGCCTCCCTCCCGCCCGGCGGACCGTGGGCCGCGGCCGGCGGGAACGCGGCCCGGGTGGTGCCCTGGAACCCGGAGCCGGTGTGCAGCGCCCGCGCCCACGCCCGCTTCCTCGGCCGGGTGGCCGACGCCCTGGAGGCCTGACCGGCACCCGCCGCCCCGTGCGGCGGTGCCCCGTACGGACGCGTGGGGATCGCGCGGACGGCCCGGATTCGCGAGGCTGGCCGGGAGGTCCCGCGCCCCTGGGCCTGTCCGGCCGTTCCCGTCCGCCGGGCGCGGCCGGACAGGCCCGAACCCGTACCTTCCCAGGAGCAGGCATGCAGCAGGACAAGCATCCGACCTACCGCCCCGTGGTCTTCCGCGACCGTTCGGCCGGCTACGCCTTTCTGACCCGGTCCACCGCGTCCAGCGACCGGACGATCGACTGGGACGACGGCACCACCTACCCCGTCATCGATGTGGAGATCTCGGCGGAGAGCCACCCGTTCTTCACCGGCAAGGCACGCGCCGTGGACACGGAGGGCCGGATCGCCAGGTTCGAGCGCCGTTACGGCCAGGAGGGCGGCGCCCCCGCGTCCTGAGCCGTTTCCGTGCGGGAGCCCTCCACCCCACCGGGGCGGAGGGCTCCGGCACGCCCCGGGTACGGCAGGATCGGGGATCGACCCGACGTCCTCCAGGGCCCCCGCGCCCGCCCGGACACCGACGCCACCGCACCCCGGGAGACCCCGCCCATGCCCGACGGAACCGACCTGCTGGTCATCGGCGAATGCGTCGCCGACATCGTGCGCCTGCCCGGTGCGGCCGACCGGGTCCACCCCGGCGGCAGCCCCGCCAACGTCGCCTGCGGACTGGCCCGCCTGGGACACCCGACGACGCTGCTCACCCAGCTCGGCGCGGACGCGCACGGGCGGCTGATCCGCGGTCATCTGGCCGGCGCGGGCGTCGAGGTCCGCACCGACGGCGCCGACGTCGCCACTCCGTCCGCCGCCGTGACGCTGGACGGCGCGGGCCGGGCCTCGTACGCCTTCGCGATCGGCTGGTCGCTCGGTCCCGTCGCGCTGGACCGGGCACCCGGGCACGTCCACACGGGATCGATCGCGGCCGTCACGGCACCGGGGGCCTCGACGGTGCTCGCGGCCGTGGAGTCGCTGCGGGCGTCGGCGACCGTGAGCTACGACCCCAATGTGCGGCCGGCGCTGATGGGCGACCACGCGGAGGCCGTGCGCCGCGTCGAGCACTGTGTCGCGCTCGCCGATGTGGTGAAGGCCAGCGACGAGGACCTGGCGTGGCTCTACCCGGGGGAGGACCCGGTGCGCGCCGCCGGACGGTGGCTGGGCCGGGGTCCCCGTCTGGTGCTGGTCACCCGGGGCGCGGACGGCGCGTGCGCGCTCCTGCCCGGGGGCCCGCTGACCGTACAGGCACCGCCCGTCGCGGTCGCGGACACGGTCGGCGCGGGCGACGCCTTCATGTCCGGCGTCCTGCACGCGCTGGCCGGCCGGGGGCTGCTGGGGGCCACCGGCGGGGAACGGCTGCGGTCGCCGGACCGGGCCACCGTGACCGACGTCCTTCGGTACGCGGTGGCCTCGGCGGCCGTGACCGTCTCCCGGGCCGGCGCCACCCCGCCCGACGCCGCGGAGCTGGAAGCGGCACTGGGCGGTGTCACGGGATCCTCCGGACACGGCCCACGGCGGGAGTGAGGGCGACGGTGCCACCGCCACCCCCCACGGGGACGGTGGCACCGTCATCGTGCGGCGAGACGCTGCCGGAGCGGTGGCTCCGGAGAATGCTGCACCCCTCACCGCCCGGCGTCGCCGCACTGCCGGAGTTGTATCCGCTCCCCGTTACCGAGGCATTACTGGACGACCGGGACATGACAGATCCACCGGGCGGGGCCGTCAGACCGGGGCCGCCAGACGGGGCGCCCCGTCGTCGTCGAGGAACTCGATCACCGCGAGGGCGGCCAGCGCGCACAGCGTGATCCACACCGTGACCATCCCGGTCGGCCGGTCCCAGGCCACCAGCACCGCGACCGCCACCACGACCACCGTCCAGTTCAGGGGCCGCCGGGCCCGGTGCACCCAGCGCCCGACGGGACCCCCGGTGAAGCCCGCCGCCTGCCGCACCGCGCCGATCCCGCCGCTCCACATCGCCAGCACCCGGGCGGCCGCCCGGCCGCGGCCGGTGAGCCAGGCGGCCAGCGCCACCACCACGCCGACCGTCACGACCAGCCGGACCCCGGCGCGCAGGAATCCGGCCAGCGCGTCGAAGACCGCGCCCGCGGCCGGCTGCGACACGTCCGAGGGCAGGCTGTCGAGGTAGAACGCGCGCCCCGCCCACACCACGACGCCGAGCAGGGCGGCGCCCGCCGCGACCGCCAGGGCCGCGGTGACCAGGGCCCGCCTGCGGCGTACCGCCAGCAGCACCCCGCCCGCGGCGATCACCAGCGTCACCACCGGCAGCCAGAACCCGAGGATCTGCAGGGCGCGGAACCCCTTCTCGGCCCGGCCGACCGCGTCCGAGGTCAGCAGCGTGTAATCGGTGTGGATCTCGGGGATCTTCCCCGCCACCGTCAGGCCACGGTCCACCAGCCGCTGTTTGACCTGGTCGATGACGGGGGCGAGGTCGAGCGTCACGGTGTCGTCGGTCAGCTTCACCGCCCCGCCGCCCTGCCCCGTCAGGGCCTTGACCACGGAGGCGTGGGCCCGCGCGTTCGCCTCGTGCCAGACCCGCTCGAAGGCGTCGCTGGTGACGAAGCGGTCCACCGTGCCGCGCACCAGCGAGGTCACCCCGGCCGTGAGCGGATCGCCGAGCCTGCCGAGCGCCTTGTCGACGACGGGGCGGTCGGCGGGGGCCACGTCCGCCAGCAGCGCGTCCAGGTCCAGATGGTCCATGACCGCGGCGGTGACCCGGTCGGTCACCGCCGCCTGGACGTCGGGGTCGGAGGCGAGCGGATCCATCATCGCCGTATACCGGTCCGTGTCCCCGGCGACGTCGCTCGCCCAGCTCGACACGATGCTCAGCGGGGTGAGCACGGCGGCCACGAGCACCAGCAGCACCGCGAAGAAGGAGCGCACGCGGTGCCCGTGGCTCCGAGGGGCCCCGGCCTCCAATTGCGCCACCCGGACGCGCAGCGCTTCGAGTTCGGCGTGCTCGCCGGCCGCGTCCGGCCCGTCGGGGTCCCGTTCCATGAACCCAGGGGATGCCCTGGGCGCGTGACGGGCGCGGCGGACTGCTGCAAACAGGTGAGACGGAGGGCGGAGGGTACCCGACACCCACGGGTGTACGGAAATCGCTCGCTTATGCAGGTTTCCGGGTGTCCTGGCCGATTCCTGCTCGTTTTCATCGTATGACCACCCTTCTCGACACCGAGGGTCCGGCGCAGGCCGTGGCCCGGCCGGTCACGGACCGGCTCACCCGGGTCCTCCTGGGCCCGGACACCCACCGCGAACACGGTTTCTGGCGGCGGCTCGTGGCCACCGAACCGTTTCGCCGCCCGACCGGCCCGGCCCCCGGGCCCACGCCCGGGGAACGGCTCGCCCTCGCCCACCGACGGCTCCGCGTCCTCAACAACGCGCTGGACAGCGCCGCCCGCCCGGCGAGCGACGTGCGCGCCCTGGCCGCCATGCACGAATGGCTCGCCCCGGTGGACCCGGCGCTCGCCACCGTCGCGGGCATCCACTACAACCTGTTCCTCGGCAGCCTCCTCGACCACGACTCCGACCACCCCCGCGACCTCTCGGACTTCCTCGCGCTGCGCCGCATGGGCACCTTCCTGTGCACGGAGGTGGCGCACGGGAACGACGCCGCCGCCGTCGAGACGACCGCCGCCTACGACCCCGACCGGGACGGCTTCGTCCTGCACACCCCGCACGCCGGCGCGCAGAAGTTCATGCCGAACACCAGCCCGGCGGGCGGCCCCAAGTCGGGGCTCGTCGCCGCCCGGCTCGTCGTCGAGGGCGTCGACCAGGGCGTCTTCCTCTTCCTGGTCCCGCTCACGGACGCCACCCGGGCCCTGCCCGGCATCCGGGTGCGGCTGCTGCCCGCCCGGATGGGCAGCCCGGTCGACCACTGCCTCACCTCGTTCGACAGCGTCTTCGTCCCGCGCGGGGCGATGCTCGGCGGAGTGCAGGGACGGATCGGCGAGGACCGGGTGTTCCGCAGCGACACCGAGGGCCGCAGGCGCCGCTTCCTCGTCTCCATCCGCCGGGTCACCGCCGGCCGGATCTGTATGAGCGCCAGCGCGGTGGGCTCGGCCCGCGCCACGCTCGCCGTCGCCGTCCGCTACGGCGGACACCGCTTCGTCTCCGGCGGGCGCGGCGCCCCGCCCGTCCCGGTCTCGGCCCACCGCAGCCACCACGGCCCCCTCGCCGAGGCCATGTCCACCGTCTTCGCGATGAGCCTGCTGCACCGCCGCGCCCTCGACCGCTGGGAGCGGGCGGAGCGGGCCGGGGCCGCCGACCGGGCGGCGGCCGAGCGCCTGGTCGACGTCGCCAAGGGCTGGATCACCTGGCAGGCCCGGTCCGTGATCGTCGAGAGCCGTGAACGCTGCGGCGCCCAGGGGCTGCTGGAGCACAACGGGATGACCGAACTGGTCACCGGGGTCGAGGGCGCCATCACCGCCGAGGGCGACAATCTGGCCATCCACTCCCGCGCCGCCGCGAGCCTGCTCATGGACGCGGTCCGGGGCGCCCCGCAGGAGCCCTCGGACCACCCGGTGCCGGGCGACCTCGCCGATCCGCGCTTCCTGGGCACCCTGCTGGAGCGGATCGAGCAGCTCTGGTTCGCGCGGGCGGCCGGCCGGACGGCCCGGGTGGCGCACGAGGACCCGAAGGAACGCTGGAACGCGGCGTCCGGCCCCGCCCTGCGCGGTGTCGAGGCCCATGCCTGCCGGCACGCGGCGGAGGCGTACGCGCAGGCGCTGGAGGAGCTGCCCGAGGGGCCGGCGCGCGACCGGCTGGGGGAGCTGGCCCGGCTGTTCGCCCTGCGCTGGATCGCCCGCAACAGCGGGGACCTGCTCGCCGACGGACGGCTGACCGCCGCCCAGGTCGAGGGGCTGACCGACGCCGTCGAGCAGCTGATCGCCGCCGTGGCCCCCCATCTGCCGGAGCTGGCCGCGGCCTTCGCGCTGCCCGGCGAACTCCTCGCGGACTGGCCCATCGCGGGCCCCCGGTACACCGACGCCTACGACGACCCGGAGGCCTCCTGGAACACCCGGCCCGCCGAGAAGCCGACGGGAAGGTCCGGGACATACCGCGAGGAGACTGCCCGCTTCGGTGGCGAATCGGTTCGCCCCAAGGGGTGACCGGGCAGAGGCGCTTTGTCGCGCATCCCGCCCACCGCCCCGGCGGTGACCTGCGGGCCCGGCCGCGACCGGTGCGTCCCGATGCCCGCGCGGTGGCCGGTGGCAGGGGGCCGTGCCCCCCGGCCACCGGCCCGCACCGCCGCTGAGCTGCGCGGAAGCTCGTGGTAGCGTGCCCGGTGCCAGTCGAACTCCAGCCTGGAGTCAGGGAATCCGGTGCGAATCCGGAACTGACGCGCAGCGGTGAGGGGGACGGGCGGGGCCACGGCCACTGGGAGACCACGGTTTCCCGGGAAGGCGCCCCGTCCGCGTGAACCCGAGTCCGAAGACCTGCTGGCACCCGCGGTCCGGACCGGGCCGCGGAGTCCGTACCCCGGGCCCCGCGCATGGGCCCCGAGACGACGAGGTACTCCGTGCCGCCCCTGTCCGGCCACGCCCGCACCGCCGCCCTGCTCACCGCCGCGCTCGTCCTGCTGACGGCCTGCGGTACCGGAGGGCGCACACCCGCCGCCCGGAACGGGGACGCCACCGGCTACCCCGTGACCCTCAGCAACTGCGGACGCACCGTCACCGTGCACCGCGCCCCCGAACGCGCCGTCCCCGTCGACCAGGGCTCGGCCGAGATCCTGCTCGCGCTCGGCCTCGCCGACCGGATGGCCGCGACCGCCACCTGGACCGACCCGGTGATGAAGGGCCTGGAGAAGGCCAACGCCACGGTCCCCCGGATATCCGACAACCGGCCCTCCTCCGAGAAGGTCCTGGACCGGGAACCCGACTTCGTCAGCGCCTCCTTCGCCTCCACCCTGGCCAAGGGCGGCGTCGCCCCGCGCGAACAGTTCGAGAAGCTGGGCGTCCCCACCTACGTCTCGCCCGCCGACTGCACCGCCAAGGACAACAGCAAGGACGGCGACGGGGTGCGCACGGGCACCCTCGGCATGGACAGCGTCTACACCGAAGTACGGGAACTGGCCCGGGTGTTCGGCGTCCCGGAACGCGGCGAGAAACTGATCTCCGCACTCCGCGCACGGATCCGGAAGGCCGCCGCGACCGTCGACGCCTCCGGCACCACGCTGATGTACTGGTTCGCCAACTCCACGTCCCCGTACCTGGCCGGCTGCTGCGGGGCCCCCGGCATCATCACCCGCGAACTCGGCGCGAAGAACGTCTTCGACGACACCCACGAGGAATGGCCGCAGATCAACTGGGAGACCGTCGCCGACCGCGATCCGTCCGTCCTGGTCATCGGAGACCTCACCCGCCGCTCCCAGACCGCCGAGAGCGCCGCCGGGAAGATCGCCTTCCTGGAGTCCCACCCCGTCACCCGGACCATGGACGCCGTACGGCACAAGCGGTACGTACTGCTCAGCGGCCAGGCCATGAACCCGTCGATCCGCACCGTCGAGGGAGTGGAACGCGTCGCGGCCGCGCTGCGCTCCTTCGGACTCGCGGGATGAGCGACACCGCACCGGCCGCGGCCCCGCGCGGGGCCGCCGGCCCGGCCGTCCGCGGAGCGGGGCGGGCGCTGCGCGCAGGACTGGGCTGGACCGGCGGACTGCTCCTGCTCGCCCTGTCCGTCGCCGTCGCCGTCACCATCGGCCCCGCCCGGATCTCCGTCGCCGACGTCTGGTCCGCCGTCGGGGCCCACCTCGGCCTCGGCACCGCGGAGCTCTCCCCGATCCGCGACGGCATCATCTGGAACCTGCGCATGCCCCGGACCCTGCTCGCCGCGGTGTGCGGCGCGGGGCTCGCCGTCTGCGGCACCGTCATGCAGTCGCTGCTGCGCAATCCGCTCGCCGACCCGTTCGTCCTCGGAGTCTCCTCGGGGGCCTCCACCGGAGCGGTCGCCGTCGTCGTCCTCGGGGCCGGCGGGGGAGCGGTGTCGCTGTCGGCCGGTGCCTTCGCCGGGGCCCTGTGCTCCTTCGCCCTGGTCATGCTGCTCAGCCACAGCCTCGGTGGCAGCACCGACCGGGTCGTCCTGTCCGGGGTCGCCGCCATGCAGCTCTTCTCCGCGCTGACCTCCTTCGTCGTGATGACGGCCGCCGACGCCGAACAGACCCGGGGCGTGCTCTTCTGGCTGCTCGGCTCGCTCGGAGGCGTCGGCTGGACCGAGACCGGGACGTGCGCCGCGGTCCTCGCCGTGACCCTGGCGGTCTGCCTGGGCCACGCCCGTACGCTCGACGCCTTCGCCTTCGGCCAGGACGCCGCGGCGGCGCTCGGCGTCCGCGTCGGACGCACCCGGATCGTGCTGCTGTGCGCGACCGCGCTGCTGACCGCCGCGCTGGTGGCGGCGGCCGGGGCCATCGGCTTCGTCGGCCTCGTCCTGCCGCACGCGGCCCGCGCGCTCACCGGATCCGGGCACCGCAGGCTGCTGCCCGTCACCGCGCTCGCCGGGGCCGTGTTCCTGGTCTGGGCGGACACCCTCGCCCGTACCGTTCTCGACCCCCAGGAGGTCCCGGTGGGCGTCGTCACCGCCCTCATCGGCGTCCCCGCCTTCGTCCTGGTCCTGCACCGCACCCGGCGGACGCCGTGAGCGCGGGGGAGCCGGGCGGTCTGCGGGCCGACCGGGTGGCCCGCCGGGCGGGCGGCCGGCTCGTCGTGGACGGCGTCTCGCTCGCCCCGCCGCCCGGCGGCACCACCGGACTGATCGGCCCGAACGGCTCCGGCAAGTCCACCCTGCTGCGGATCCTGGCCGGGGTGCTCGCCCCGGAGACCGGCGTGGTCACTCTCGACGGCGATCCGCTCGCGCGCATCGGCCGGCGCACGGCCGCCCGGCGCATCGCCGTCGTCGACCAGCACGCCGCCACCGAGGCCGATCTGAACGTCGTGGACGTCGTACGGCTCGGCCGCATCCCGCACCGGCGCGCCTGGTCGGCCCCGACGCCCGAGGACGAGGCGGCGGTGGACGCGGCGCTGGAGCGGACCGGCCTCAGCGGGCGGCGCGCCCAGTCCTGGCACACCCTGTCCGGCGGTGAGCGCCAGCGCGTGCAGATCGCCCGCGCGCTCGCCCAGGGCCCGCGCGAACTCCTGCTGGACGAACCGACCAACCATCTGGACATCCAGCACCAGCTCCAGCTGCTGTCCCTGATCACCGCCCTGCCGCTGACCGCCGTGATCGCGCTCCACGACCTCAACATGGCCGCGATGTTCTGCGACCGGATCGCGGTGCTCAGCCGGGGCCGGGTGGTCGCCGCCGGCACCCCGGCCGAGGTCGTCACCGAGGAGCTGATCGCCGAGGTCTACCGGGTGCGGGCGGTCGTCACCCCCGAGGGACCGGAGAACCGGCCCTCCGTGCGCTTCCTGCCGCAGCCGGTGTGAGAACGAGCCGGGACCGCCCGGAGAACCGGGACGGCCGGGGCGACCGGGCGGTGCGAGCACGGGACGCGGGGGCGGACCCGGTGCGGGTCCGCCCCCGCGTCAGCGCGGAGCGCGGCGGCCGGTGGCCGCGGTGGGGCCGTCAGCGGTGCCGCCCATTGCCCAGGTCGCCGCCCGTGTCCCTGCCCGGCATGTCCTTGCCCGGCATGTCCTTCCCGCTCTTGCCGGTGCCGTCCGCGTAGTCGATCTGCTCCTTGCGCAGCTCGGCGGAGACCTCCTTCTGCTCCGTCACCCTCGTCGTCTCCATCCGCACCCGTTCGACGGGCACGGTCTCCTTGCGCATGGTGGCGCGTTCGGCGTGCAGCGTGACCTCCACGTCCTGCTCGGAGATGTCCGACCGGGCCGCCTTGTCGCCCGGACGCAGCGGCTCGCGGACCACCCGCACCTCCTCGTGCGTCACCGGCACCGTCCTGGTGACGTTCTCGGTGACCACGTACTTGTGGAGACGGGCCCTGCCGCTCTCGTACTCCTCGGTGCCGACGTGCAGCTGCTCCTCGGAGCGGATCATCTCCTCCTTGTCGCCGAGGTCGCCGGCGGACCGCTCGGCCCCCGCGCCGACCAGCGGCCGGGAGGTGTCCGCCGCCGCGGTGTCGCGGTGCCGGCCCGAGCCCGCACCGGCGTCCGCGCCGGACATGCCGGCCGCGGCGGTGCCGGCGGACGTGGTTCCGGAGGCGGAGGGCGTCGCGGTCGTCCGGCCGGCGGCCGCGGTGCGGTCGGTGTCCGCCGCGCCCATGGCCCCGGCCCCGGCCGCCGCACCCGCTCCGGCGCCGGCCGCGCCCATCGTGCCCGTCCCCGCGGCCGTCGGGGCGTCGGCGCCCTTCGTGCCGCCGGACCCCGCGCGGTCCTCCATCGAGGCCGTGGTGTTCCTGGTCAGGCCGTAGTGCCGGTAGAGCTCCTCCTCCTCGGCGACGGACAGATGCGCGTCCGCGTCCACCCGGGGGGCTTCCTTGACCTGGTCCTTCGTGTGCGAGATGTGGAGGTCGGAGCCCACCCGGCGGGCTCCGGCGAGGGGCACGAAACTCTCCTTCATGCCGAACAGACCGGTCTTCACCGTGACCCAGTCCGGCCGGCCGGTGTGGTCGTCGACGTACACCCGCCCGACGTTGCCGATCTTCTCACCCGCGGCGTCGTACGCCGTCAGGCCGTCGAGCTCTCCGGAATCCGTGAAACCGTCAGCGGCTCCCATGGCCGATTCCTCCTCGCTCGGGCGCGTCCTGTGGGTGGGTCCAGCAGGGGAGGCGCGTCCGGCTTCCATCGCGCCTCACCCGGATGGACGCTGCAACCGCCCGTGCCCCCGGCACCGGCGGGCGCACCCGCGCCGCGTCGGCGCAGGCCCCGCAGGGCGGAGGCGCGGCGGGGCTCACCGAATTACGCCGAACGGGTGAACGGGCGGGGTGGCGGCCCCCGCCCGGGGGAGCCGGGACGGCCCGCCGGAACGCCCCGGTCCGGCTCTTTCCGGGAAACCCTTGACACCCGCCGGACGCGCCCGCATCCTTTCGCCAGAAATCGCAACGCCGTTGCGATTTCCGCACCGATACGCGCACGACCTGCACGAAGGAGGCCCGGCCCATGGCGGAGAAGGGCGCGGACACCACCCCCGAGGCCGCTGCCGGACGGCAGGCCCCCGGAGTCCTCCAGACCGTGGACCGGGCCCTGCTCGTCCTGCTGACCTTCACCGAGCAGCGGCCCGAATGGGGCGTCAGCGAACTGGCCCGTCACCACGGCTGGGACAAGGCCGTCGTGCAGCGCCTGCTCACCACCCTGAGCGCGCGCGGCTTCCTGCTCTGCGACGGGAACAGCCGGCGCTACCGCCCGGGACCCGCCCTCTCCCGGCTGGCCCGGGTCAGCGAACACAGCGGGGTGCTCTCCTCGCTCGCCCGCCCGATACTCGCCGGGCTGCTCCGCGAGACCGGCGAGAGCATCGTCCTCAACGTCCCGCACGGCGGCAGCTACCGCTGCGAGGCCGCCGTCGACGGCACCGGCCCGGTCCGCTACACCGCGATCATCGGCGCCGTCATGCCCGGCCACGCCGGAGCCTCCGGCCACACCCTCTTCGCGTACCACCCCGAACGCGAGATCCGGCAGATGTTCGGCGCCACCGGACTGACCCGGTTCAACGACCGCACCATCACGGACCTGGACGCGCTGCTCGACTGCTACGCCCGGGTCCGGACCGACGGGTACTGCATCAGCCACGGCGAGTACGACGAGGCCGTCACCGCGGTCTCCGCCCCCGTCTTCCAGGGCGACGGCGTCGCCGCCTCCCTCACCGTCATCGGCCCCTCCCACCGCGTGGACCGGGCCGCCGACACCCTCGTGCCGCTGGTACGCGCCGGAGCGGCGGACATCACCGCCGCCCTCGGCGGCTGACCCGCGCCCGCACACCGCTTCCGCCGGCCCCCGCCCGAACCGCCGGGGCCCGGCCCCACCCAGCCCTGCTCACCGAAGGGGGTGCCCCATGGCGCACCATGTCTCCGCGCCGCACCCTGCCCCGCCGCCGGGCTCCGAAGAGTCCCGGCCGCACCCGCGCGTGGCGGAACCCGTCCTGCTGGTCGTCCTCGTGGTGCTCGCCGCGGTGGGCGCCGTCATCGGCATCGACCTGGTGTCCAAGCTCGGCATCTCCGCCAACACCTCGGTGGTCGGCGCCCTGGTCGCCATGCTGATCGGCCGCATCCCGCTCGGCTTCCTGCGCCGGATGCGCTCCGTGCACCGGCAGAACCTCGCCCAGAGCGCCATCTCCGCCGCGACCTTCGCCTCCGCCAACGCGCTGCTGACCTCCGTCGCCGTGCCCTATGTCTTCGGCCGCGAGGACCTGGTCTGGCCGATGCTGGCCGGCGCCACCATCGGACTCGTCGTGGACGCCTGGGTGCTCTACCGCGCCTTCGGCTCCCGGCTGCTGCCCGCCGACGCCGCCTGGCCGCCCGGCACCGCGGCGGCCGAGACCATCAAGGCCGGCGACCGGGGAGGACGCCGCGCCCTGATCCTCGCCGGCGGCACCGCCGCGGGACTCGTCGGCACCCTCTTCAGCCTGCCGCTCTCCGCGGCCGGCGTGGCCTTCCTCGGCAACGTCTGGGCCCTCATGATGTTCGGCATCGGGCTCATGCTGCGCCAGTACAGCCCCGATCTCTTCCACACCGACCTCGGCGCCGGGTACATCCCGCACGGCATCATGGTCGGCGCCGGCATCGTCGCCCTCGGCCAGGCCGTCCACATGCTCGCGGGCCGCCGCGTCCGCAAGCGCGACGAGGCCGGCCGGGAGGCGGAGGAGAGCGCCGCCACGCTCCGGCAGGCCGACCCCACCACCGCCTACACGGTCGACGAGCGCGCGCTGCGCCGCTCCCTGATCCGGGGCTACGCGCTCTTCACCGCGGGCGCCGTCGTCCTCGCCGTCCTCGGCGGACTGGTCGGCGACATGAGCCCGCTCGGCATCGTCGGCTGGGTGCTGTTCGCCGCGTTCGCCGCCCTGGTCCACGAACTGATCGTCGGGCTCGCGGCCATGCAGTCGGGCTGGTTCCCGTCCTTCGCGGTCACCCTGATCTTCCTCGTCCTCGGTCTCGCGATGGGCATCCCGTCCGTCCCGCTCGCCCTGCTCATCGGCTACGTCTCCGCCACCGGACCCGCCTTCGCCGACATGGGCTACGACCTCAAGGCCGGCTGGCTGCTGCGCCGCGAGCACCGCCCCTGGGACCCCTTCGAGCGCGAGGGCCGCCGCCAGCAGTTCCTGGCCGCGCTGATCGGCTTCGGTGTCGCCCTCGTCGTCGTCGCCGTGGCCTGGCGCTCCTACTTCGGCCAGGGCCTCATCCCGCCGGTCGCGAAGGTCTACGCCGACACCATCAAGAGCGGACTCGGCGACCCCGACGCGGTGCGCACCATGCTGCTCTGGGCCCTCCCCGGCGCCGCCGTCCAGCTGATCGGCGGCACCCGCCGCCAGATGGGCGTCATGCTCGCCACCGGCCTCCTCATCCTCACCCCGCAGGCCTGCTGGCTCGTCCTGGGCGCCCTCGTCGTCCGGGTCGCCTACCGCAGGCTCCGCGGTCCCTCCGCCGACGAGGAACTCAACCTGGTCGGCGCCGGACTCATCGCCGGCAGCTCGCTCGGCGACTCGGCCCAGATCCTCAAGACCTGACGGCCGCCCCGCAACCACCTTCCGCACCACACAGCACCACCCGCATGGCAAGGAGAACCCCCACCGTGGACATGTACAGCAGGCTCGAACCGCGCCCCGAGTACCTCGGCTTCGAACTCGCCCTGGCCGCCCGCAAGCTCGTCGAGGAGGTCATGCTCGTCAAGCGCGGCGAGCACGTCGTCCTCACCGGTGACACCAGCAGCGACCGCCGCGTGGTCGAGGCCACCGCCCAGGCCGTCGCCGCCGCCGGCGCGCACCCCGTCATCGTCTGGTACGAGACGCTGCCCGGCGCCTCCATGGAGCCGCCCCGGCCCGTCGCCGGCGCCATCGCCGACGCCGACGTGTGGATCGAGTTCGCCGTCTCGTACCTGATGCACTCCGACGCCTTCCGCGCCGCGATGGCCAACGGCTGCCGCTACACCAACCTCACCGCCATGGACGTCCAGATGCTGGTCGCCACCGTCGGCCGCCCCGACTTCCAGGGCGTCATCCGCCTCGGCAAGGCCCTGGTCGCCCTGCTGGAGGCCGCCGACGAGGTCCGGATCACCTCCGCCAACGGCACCGACCTGGTCGGCCGCAACGGCGACCGCCCGATCAACCTGCGCGGCAAGCCCGCCGAGAAGCCCGGCGAGACCGTCATGCTCTCCGGCCAGATCTCCTGGAACCCCCTCGAAGAGACCCAGGACGGCGTCCTCGTCTTCGACGGCGCCCTGTGGCCGCCGGACGAGATCGGCCTGCTGCGCTCCCCGGTCCGCTGCACCGTCGAGAAGGGCGTCGTCACCACGATCGAGGGCGGCGCCGACGCGGACACCTTCCGCCGCTGGATGGAGTCGTTCGACGACCCGAACATGTTCCGCATCGCGCACTGGTCGCTCGGCTTCAACCCCGGCGTCCTCGCCCCGACCGGCCGCATCGTCGAGGACGAGCGCGTCTTCGGCTGCGTCGAACTCGGCATCGGCACCAAGGGCGCCTGGATCGGCGGCGAGCCGTGGGTCGCCGCCGCCCACACCGACGGCAGCGTGCTGGGCCCGTCCATCTACCTGGACGGCGTCGCCATCGAGGAGAACGGGCGCTATGTGCACCCCGAACTCGTCGAGATCTGCCGCGACCTGGGCGTCGCCGGCTACTGACCGACCCGCCGGGGGGGGCGCCCCCCCCCACGGTCCGGGCTCAGCCGAGCAGCTTGACGATCGCGTCCGTGGTGTCGGACTCGCCCAGGCGCGGGAAGATCCGGGCGAGGCTGTTGTCGTGGGCCTCGGCGCTCATGTCGGTCATGGCGTCGGTGGCGAGGGTGACGTGGTAGCCGTGCTCGTGCGCCGCGCGGGCGGTGGACTCCACGCCGATGCTGGTGGCGATGCCCGCCAGGACGACCTGGGTGATGCCCCGGCGGCGCAGCAGGAGGTCGAGGTCGGTGCCGTAGAAGGCGCCCCACTGCTGCTTGGTGACGACGAGGTCGCCCTCGCGCGGGCCCAGCTCGGGGACGATCTCGGCCCAGTCGGCGGCCGGGGCGCCGCCGGAGCGGGCGGGCCCCTCCGTGCGGCCGGGGGCACCCCCGGTGACCCGGACCAGGACGACCGGGAGGCCCTTGGCCCGGAAGGCGTCCGCGAGCGTCGCGGCGCGGGCGACGACCTCGGCGGTGGGATGGGCGGCGGGCAGTCCGGTGATGCCCTTCTGGAGGTCGACGACGATCAGCGCGGTGGCCGGATCGAGCGTGGTGGCGGTCATACGGGGCTCCTTGCGGGGTGGTGCCTGAGGGGCGGTACGGGGGGGGTGGTGCCGGTCTGTACGAGGCGGGTGGTGCCGGGAAGGGCGGTACGGGGGTGGCGGTGCGGGGTCGGCGGGGCCGGTCAGGAACCGATCAGCCGCTCGACGAGCGCGACGGCCTCGGTGACCGTGCGCCGCTCCGCCCCGTCGAGTTCGGCGGCGACCGCCTCGGCCAGCCAGTCGCGCTTGGCGGCCCGGACCCGGGCCAGGGCCGCGCGGCCGGTGTCCGTGAGCGACATGACGGACTTGCGGCCGTCGGCCGGATCGGGCGAGCGCGCGACGAGTCCCTGCTCCTCCAGCGCACCCAGGGTCAGCCGCATGGACTGCGGGCGGACGAACTCGGCGCGGGCCAGACCGGCCGTGGTGGTCGGCCCCATGTCGTGGAGCCGGGCCAGCGCGGAGCGCTGCGTCGGTGTGAGCAGGCTCTCGGACGAGGTCGAGCGCAGCCGGCGCAGCAGCCGGCCGACCACGGAGGCGAGCTGCTCCGCCACCTCCTCGGGGGTCGGGTCGGCGGGGGCGGTTCCGGGGGGTCGGGCCATGCCGCCACCGTACGAGATGCACAGGAAATCTTGCAAGGTTGCCTGTCGACTTCAGCGGGACGATTCGGCGCGATACGGGTCACCCTTGCCCTTGACATGTCCCGCGATCTAGGGTGAATGCGCTTTCAAAACGTGTGCGCGGGCCTCCGTCGCGGCACGTCCCGGTACGAAGAAGAAGCGGACGGTCGGTCGAGTGAGCGCCCCTACGGTGTACGACGTCGCGGAGCGGTCGGGCGTCTCCATTGCCACGGTGTCCCGGGTCTACCGGACCCCCGATTCGGTGCGCGCGCAGACCCGTGAGCGGGTCCTGGAGGCCGCCCGGGAGCTCGGTTACGTGCCGAGCGGCAACGCCCGGGGGCTGGCGAGCCGGACGACCGGGGTGCTCGGTCTCTGCTTCCCGGACTACGCGGACCCGGACGCCGAGGCCGACGCGGAGGCCGACAGCGACGCCGACGACGCGGTGATGCTCTACTCCGACCAGATCATCCGGGGCATGGAGCGGGCCGCCCGGCGCCACGGGTACGCGCTGCTGATCGCCGCGTCCCTGGAGGGCGGCCCGGAGTCCCTGGTCGCGAAGGTCGCCGGACGGGTCGACGGTTTCGCCGTCCTCGCCCAGACCGTGCCGACCGAGGACCTGGAGGTGATCTCGCGCCGGCTGCCGGTGGTGATGCTCGCCGGTCCCCGTGAGATAGACCACCTCGACCACATCGTCGTCGCCAACGAGGAGGGCGAGCGCGAGCTGGCCCGCCATCTCATCGAGGACCACGGGCTGCGCCGGCTCGCCTTCGTGGCGGGCGAGACCGACTCGCCGGACTCGGAGGCCCGCTTCCGGGGCTTCCGCGAGGCCTGCCGGGACGCCGGACTGCCGGTGCCGGACGCCCCGGCGCTGCGCACCCCCATGATGAAGCAGGCCGAGGGCGCCGCGGCCGCCGAGGCGCTGCTGGACCGGGGCGGGGAGCCGCCCGAGGCGATGCTCTTCGCCAACGACCAGATGGCCGTGGGCGCGCTGCGCGCGCTCGCCCGGCGCGGGGTGCGGGTGCCGCAGGACATGGCGGTGACCGGCTTCGACGGGATCCCGCTGAGCCGGATCGTCCAGCCGCCGCTGACCACGGTCCGCCAGCCGATCCGGCAGCTGGGCGAGCAGGCCGTGGAGCTGCTGGTCGAGCGGCTCAACAACACCGGCCGCGAGCCCGTCTCCCTCACCCTCCCGGTCTCCCCGGTCCGCCGCGCGAGCTGCGGCTGCGGCTGAGGGCGACAGACCTCGTAGGCCCCGGCGGGCCCCGCACGCGCCGGGGCCCGCTCCGCGCGCCCTACGCCAGGTGCTTGCCGAAGAACTCCCGCCGGGCCGCCACCAGCGCGGCCACCTCGGCCGCCAGGCCGTCGTACTCGAAGTGGCCGGCCTCCAGGACCCTCAGCTCCGCGGGGCCCGCGAGGGCGTTGTGCACGGCGAACTGGCCGGGCGGCGGCACGTACGGGTCGAACAGCGCGGCGGCCACCAGCGTCGGCAGCTCCACGAATCCGGCGGCGGTGGCGGCGTCGAAGTAGCGGAGCACCCCCACGACCTCGGGGTGGTCCGCGTGGTACCCGCGCACGGCCTCGCCGCTGCCCGCGCAGGGGAGCGTGAGCCGCAGCGGGTGGTTGCCGAAGGTGGGCACGGTCAGCTGGGCCGCGGCGAACCGGGGGTCCCAGGGCAGGGCCAGCGCGCCGAGGCCGCCGCCGAAGCTCTCGCCGAGGTAGCCCAGCCGCCCCGGTCCCGCGAGTTCGGGCACCAGCTCCTGGAGCGCGGAGGCCGCGCACCAGAGGTCGGCCACGCAGTCGCCGATGACGTAGGTGTCGCGCGAGGCGATGCCGTGCAGCACATGGGCCGAGGAGACCTCGGGGATGGACTCGACGGTGCCCCGGGTCACCATGCCCCGGACGCACGGCAGGATCGCGGCCGAGCCGGGCAGCGGCAGCGGCACCTCGGGGCCGGGGTCCTGCCGGCCGCCGTACCCGTGGCCGATGACGAAGCCGTGGCGCACCGGCCCGGCCTCCAGGGGCAGCGCCACCCAGCCGCCGAGCCGGACGCCGCCGACCGAGGTGTACGTCACGGAGTGGATCCGGACCCCGTCGCGCTCCTCCTCCACCGGACCGAGCTCCGGCTCCGTGTCCACCGCGAGGGCGGCCTCGTAGCGGGCCTGCCAGAACGCCGCGAAGTCCTCGGGGGCGGGCGGGGCGGGCACGGCCCTCAGGTCGTCGAGGGTGTGCCCGTAGGCCGGGTCGAAGGGGAAGTCATGCACGAACGAAGTCATGATCACGACACTATCCCGCGCCCCTCCAGCGCGTTCGCGGGCATCCTCCGCACCTTCCGGGGCATCCGCCGGTCATCCGCGGGCGCCCTCCGGGCCCCGGGCCAACCATGCGTAATCGGTCACATCATCCCCTTTCACCCCTACACCCCCCGTACCGTTTCAAGCTGACCCATTATGTGACCGGCACGTTGCACGAGTGTGACCCAGCACCCTCTTGCGGATTTCCGAATCTCTGCCGCAGAGTGATGTATGCGCTTACAGGCAGCGCATACATCCGGATTGCTCAAGGAGGAGCCCTCCATGTCCCGCACCGCCAGAAACGCCTCCACCGGAGTCGGTATCGCCGTCGTGCTCGCCCTCGGTCTCACCGCGTGCGGCAGCTCGGGGGGCGACGACGTCGCCGCGGACAGCAAGCAGACGCTCACCGTCTGGGCCATGGGGGCCGAGGGCGAGAAGCTCACGGATGTGGCCAAGGAGTACGAGAAGGCCCACCCGAACATCACCGTCAAGGTGACCCCGGTCGGCTGGGACGTCGCCCACCAGAAGCTCGTCTCCGCGGCCGCCGCCGGCACCATGCCGGACGTGGCCCAGATGGGCGGGAGCTACATGGGCGAGTTCGCCGAGCTGGGCGTGCTGGAGCCGGTCGACACCAAGACCTTCCAGAAGAAGGACTTCTTCCCGGCCGGCTGGCAGCAGGGCGAGGTCGACGGCCAGGCGTACGGCGTGCCGTGGTACGTCGACACCCGCGTCCTCTACTACCGCACCGACCTGGCCGAGAAGGCCGGGATCACCAAGGCTCCGACCGACTGGAAGGAGATGCAGGACCTCGCCACCGCGTACCAGAAGAAGGCCGGTAGCAAGTGGGGCCTGTCCATCCAGCCCAGCGGCCTGGACACGGTGCAGAACTTCTACTCCTTCCTGTACTCGGCCGGCGGCGAGATCGTCGACGGCAAGGGCGACGTCGTCATCGACAGCCCGGCCGCCGTCAAGGCGCTCAAGGAGTACGGCTCGTACTTCGACAAGGGCCTGTCCAACAAGTCCGTGCCGCCCGGCTACGACGTCGTGAAGGACTTCGGCAACGGCCGCGTCCCGATGTTCTTCGGCGGCCCCTGGCACGTCACCCTGCTCAACGAGGGCCAGCCGCAGATCAAGGGCAAGTGGGCGGTGGCCAACGTGCCCGCCGACCAGTCCTCCGTCTCGATGGCGGGCGGCTCCTCCCTGGTCGTCTCCAAGGACAGTGAGCACAAGGCCGCGGCCACCGAGTTCATCAAGTACCTCACGGACACCAAGGGCCAGGCCGACTGGTACGAGCGCACCAAGGACCTGCCGGCGAACACCTCCGCCTGGACCTCCGGCGCCCTCGCCGACGACGCCGACCTCCAGGTCTTCAAGAAGCAGATGGACACCGCCAAGTCCTCGCCGTCGCTGTCCAACTGGACCGAGATCACCGACAAGGTCGACCAGGCCATCGCCAAGGTGACCCAGGGCAAGGCCTCCGCCGAGGACGCGCTGAAGACCGCGCAGTCCCAGATCGAAGGCCTCGTGAAGTAGGAGCCATGAGCACCATGACCGGAAGGGCCGCGCAGCCGGCCGAGGTGCAGGCCGGGCCGGGGACCGCGTCCCCGGCCGCCGGGCCCGGGAAGACGCGGCGGAAGAAGGCCTCGCTGGGCCGGCAGAACCTGGCCGGGTGGCTGTTCTCCACCCCGTTCCTCGTCCTGTTCCTCGTCTTCATGGCCGTCCCGATCATCGCCACGCTGGTGATGAGCTTCACGGACTTCGGCCTGCGCAACGTCACCCACCCGATGGACGCGAACTTCATCGGCTTCGACAACTACACGAAGCTGTTCGGCGACGAGAAGTTCGTGAAGTCGCTGTGGAACACGGCGTACTTCGTGGTCGTCGGCGTCCCGCTCACGATCTTCCTCGGACTGGTCGTGGCGGTGCTGCTGAACAACGGCATCGACCGGGCCCGGACCTTCTTCCGGGTCGGGTTCTACGCCCCGGTCGTCACGACGATCGTCGCGGTCGCCGTCGTCTGGCGGTTCGTGCTCGATCCGAGCGACGGTCTGATCGCCGGCCTCTTCTCCGAGGTGGGCCTCACCGCCCCCGACTTCCTCGGCAACGAGAAGCTCGCCATGCCCTCCATGATCGCGATGGCGGTCTGGCGGAACCTCGGCACGGTCATGGTCCTCTTCATCGCCGGCCTCCAGGCCATCCCCACCGAGGTGCGGGAGGCCGCGCGGCTGGACGGGGCGAACCTCTGGCAGGAGTTCCGGTCCATCACCGTGCCCCTGCTGCGGCCCACCCTGCTCTACGCCACGGTGATCACCACCATCGGCTACCTCAACGTCTTCGAGGAGCCCTTCGTGATGACGCAGGGCGGTCCCTCGGACTCGACGCTCACCGTCTCGCTGAACATGTACCGCGAGGGCTTCAACTTCTTCCACATGGGCTATGCGAGCGCCATGGCGTATGTCCTCTTCGTAGTGATCATGGGCATCACGGTGCTGCAGCTCCGACTGCTGAAGGACAACACGAAATGAGCGCCACCCGTGCACCGGGCGCCGTCCCGACGGCGCCGTCGCAGAAGTCCTGGAACGCCCCGGACCCCGCCGCCCGCAAGCGGCCCCGTTCGGTGCGGCGGGTCCTCGTCTACGTCCTGCTCTCCGTCGGTCTGCTGATCATGTCGGCGCCGTTCCTGTGGATGGCCCTGTCCGCGTTCAAGACGCAGAGCGAACTGACCGCGAGCCCGCCGGTCTGGATCCCGACCGAGTGGACCCTGGACAACTTCCGGGAGCTGCTCGACAAGCTCGATCTGCCGCTGTACTTCATGAACTCGGTGATCGTGGCGGTGCTGGTCACCGTCTCGAACCTGGTGTTCTGCTCGATGCTCGGGTACGCCCTGGCCAAGCTGAACTTCGCCGGCCGCAACAAGATCTTCGGTCTGGTGCTGGGCGCCCTGATGGTGCCGGGCAACCTGATGCTGCTGCCGCTGTTCGTGCTGATGAGCAAGATGGGCCTGATCGACTCGTACGCCGGTCTGGTGCTGCCGTTCGCGGCGGGCGCCTTCGGGGTCTTCCTGATGCGCCAGTTCATGCAGTCGATCCCGGACGAGCTGCTGGAGGCGGCCCGGATGGACGGCGCCGGCGAGTGGTACATCTTCTGGCGCATCGTGATGCCGCTGGTCAAGCCCGCCCTCGCGACGCTGTCGATCTTCACGTTCCTGGGCTCCTGGAACAACTTCGTCTGGCCGCTCATCGCGACCAACGACCCCGACAAGTACACCCTTCCGGTCGCGCTGGCCACGTTCGCCACCGACCCCAACAAGGCGGGCGGATCCAACGGCGTGCTGATGGCCGGGTCCTTCCTGATCGTGCTGCCCGTCCTGGTCGTGTTCATCGCGCTCCAGCGCCACTTCACCCAGGGCATCGCCACCGCGGGCATGAAGTAGCCCGCCCCGGGCGGCCCGGACCCCCTTCCCGGGCCGCCCCACCGACTTCCACGAGGCCGCGCCGCCCCACCACCCCGCGCCGGCCGCACCCCTCACGCACCCAGAAAGACAGTTTGCGATGACGCACACCCAGGTCCCGTTCCCCGAAGGATTCCTGTGGGGCGCCTCCACGGCCGCCCACCAGATCGAGGGCAACAACACCAACAGCGACTGGTGGGTCAAGGAGCACACCGCGGGCACCCACATCCAGGAGCCCAGCCTGGACGCCTGCGACAGCTACCACCGCTGGCACGAGGACATGGACGTGCTCGCCGGTCTCGGCTTCACCGACTACCGGTTCTCCATCGAGTGGGCCCGCATCGAGCCGGCCGAGGGGCAGTTCTCCCGCGCCGAGCTGGCCCACTACCGCCGGATGGTCGAGGGGGCCGTCGCGCGCGGTCTGCGCCCCATGATCACCCTGCACCACTTCACCGTCCCGCAGTGGTTCGAGGCCCGCGGCGGCTTCACCTCCGAGGGCGCCACCGAACTCTTCGCCCGGTACGTCGCCGCCTGCGCGCCCGTCATCGGCACGGACGTCACCCACGTCTGCACGATCAACGAACCCAACATGATCGCCGTCATGGCGGGGCTCGCCAAGCGCGGCGAGATCGGCTTCCCGCCCGCCGGGCTGCCCACCCCCGACGACGAGACCACCGCCGCCGTGATCGCCGCCCACCACGCGGCCGTCAAGGAGGTCAGGGCGATCAACCCCGGCATCCAGGTCGGCTGGACCATCGCCAACCAGGTCTACCAGGCGCTTCCCGGCGCCGAGGAGATCACCGCCGCCTACCGCCATCCCCGCGAGGACGTCTTCATCGAGGCCGCCCGCGGCGACGACTGGATCGGCGTGCAGTCCTACACCCGTACGCGGATCGGCACCGACGGCCCGATCCCCACCCCGGACGACGCCGAGCGCACCCTCACCCAGTGGGAGTACTACCCCGAGGCCGTCGGGCACGCGCTGCGCCACACCGCCGAGATCGCCGGCCCCGGCATGCCGCTGATCGTCACCGAGAACGGCATCGCCACCGACGTCGACAGCCGCCGCGTCGACTACTACACCGGCGCGCTCAACGAGGTCGCCGCCGCGCTGGAGGACGGCCTCAACATCCAGGGCTATCTGGCCTGGAGCGCGCTCGACAACTACGAGTGGGGCTCCTACGCGCCCACCTTCGGCCTCATCGGCTGGGACCCGGAGACCTTCGAGCGGCTGCCGAAGCCCTCCGCCGTCTGGCTGGGCGAGATGGGCCGCACCCGCGCCCTGCCGCGCACCGCCGGCTGACCGCCGGCCCCGAGACCGGGAGCACCTGACCGCTCCCACCCCGTACGGGGGCCGGCGGAACCTGACCTCCGCCGGCCCCCGTACGTCTACGCCGCACCCCGCATCCGAGCAACACCACGCAACGCCGCCATTCCCCCTTCTGCCACAGGGAGCCGGATCCATGGACCGTCGCACGTTTCTCACCGCCGCCGGAACCGGGGCCGCGGCCCTGGCCCTCCCGGCCGTCACGGCGTCCGCCGCGGGCGCCGCACCGCTCGCCCGCACCCCGGACCAGGAGCTGCTGCTCCGCTGGTTCCGCGACACCCATCGCTCGATCGAGGCGATGACGACCGGCATCGGCCTCGCCGTCGACAAGATCGACCTCAGCGGGCCGGGCGCCCCCGTCCCGTCCCGCCAGACCTCCCCCACCAACATCGGCTGCGGGCTCTGGTCCACGGTCGCCGCCGCCGGTCTCGGCGTCATCGACGACGCGACGATGCACGAGCGGCTGGAGCTGACCGTGCGGTCCGTGGAGCGGCTGGAGCGCCACCACGGCTTCTGGCTCAACTGGTACGACGCGCACGACGGTTCGGTGCTCACCGAGTGGCCGGGCACCGGCGACCCGGTCCGCCCCTTCCTCTCCTCCGTCGACAACGCCTGGCTGGTCACCGGTCTGCGGATCGCCGCCGACGCGGCCCCCGCGCTGCGCCCCCGGATCGCGCGCATCCTCGCGGACGCCGACTGGTCGTACTACTACACGCCGTACGACCCGGCGGACCCGGTCGCCGGGCCGGGCCAGCTGCGCGGCGGCTTCTGGACCGACACCGAGGAACCCACCGGGCACCACTACGGGGCGCTCAACACCGAGCCCCGCATGGCCAGTTACCTGGGCATCGCGGACGGCTCGCTGCCCGCCGACCACTACTGGCACCTGCTGCGGACCATGGTCCCGGGCAACGAGCAGGAGCAGCAGCCGCAGGGCAGCTACGTGGCGATGGACGGCATCCGCGTCTGGCAGGGCCACTACACCCACCGAGGCCGCAAGCTGGTGCCGACCTGGGGCGGTTCGATGTTCGAGGCGCTGATGGTCCCGCTGTTCGTGCCGGAGGCCGAGTGGTCGCCGCACTCCTGGGGGCGCACCCACGCGCGCTATGTGCGCGGCCAGATCGACCACGGTCTGAAGGAGGCGGAGTACGGCTACTGGGGCTTCTCGCCGGCCAACGTCCCCGAGGGCGGCTACCAGGAGTACGGCGTGGACGCGCTCGGCATGCAGCTCGACGGGTACGCGTCCAACACCGACCGCACGTACACCACGGACGGTGCCCCGCTGCCGCCCCCGTCGGCGTTCACCAACGGCGTGGTGACCCCGCACGCCTCCTTCCTCGCCCTGCCCCACGCCCCGGCCGAGGCGATGGCCAATCTGCGGGCGCTGGACCGGGACTTCGGCGCGTACCACGAGGGGTACGGCTTCCGGGACTCGGTGAACGTCTCCACCGGCCGGGTCAGCGACTTCGCGCTCGCCCTCGACCAGGGGATGATCGCCGCCGCCCTGGCGCAGGCGCTGCGCCCCGGCCTGCTCCAGCGGCCGTTCCGCACCGGTGGCTTCCGCGCCCGGGTGCGCCCGCTGCTCGCGAAGGAGCGCTTCGGCATCTGACCCGGCACCGCCGCCGCCCCGGTGTCCCCCGGCCGTACCAACGGCGGGGCCGGACGCCGGGGCGGTCCGGGAACGGGCAGCGGGGCACGGGCGGGCACGGCCCCCTCCCCGGGACCGCCCGGCCGGGTCGCGGGGGCCCGGGGGCGGACTTAGCCTCGCAGACGTGACGCCGCCCGAGAGCCGCACCCGGATCCTCATACCCGGCCGGGCCCTGCTCACCGTGCTGCTGGCGGTGGCCTGGCTGGCCCTGTCGCCGCTGTCCGGCGCCCGCGCCGACGATCCGGTCGCGCTGTCCCGGGACGGGCAGATCACCGACCGGGTGGGGGCGCTCGGCGACCGCAGGCCCGAGGTGGTGACCGCCCTCGACCGGCTCTACGACGAGCGGCGCCTCCAGCTCTTCGTGGTCTACGTCCGCGACTTCTCCGGGCGCCCGCCCCAGGACTGGGCCGACGCGACGGCCGGACGCAACGGGCTCGGCCGCGAGGACCTGCTGCTGGCCGTCGCCACCCACGACCGCCAGTACGCCTACTCGGTGGACCAGGACTCCCGTCTCACCGACGCCCAGCTCCGGGACGTGGCGGACACCGCGATCGAACCGGCGCTGCGCCGCTTCGACTGGGCGGGCGCCGCGATCGGCGCCGCGCAGGGCTACGCGGCGGTGCTGGCGGGCCGGCCCGTGCCCACCCCCTCGATCACACCGGGCGCCGCCGACCCCGGTGCGGGGAGGTCCGGCGGGACGAGCACCGGTGATCTGGTGCTGCCGATCGTGGTGGTCTGCGCAGCGGCGGCGGCCTCGGCGTACGCCTTCACCCGGCGCCGCCGGCGGACCGCCACCCGCACCACCCCGGCCGCCACGGGCTGGGGGCCGGCGGACACCGGACGGGACGGGGAGCCGCTGCCCGCGCTCGACGAACGCGCCCGGCGGCTGCTCGTGGAGACGGACGACGCGGTCCGCACGAGCGACGAGGAACTGGGCTTCGCCACCGCCCAGTTCGGTGAGGAGGCCGCGGCCCCGTTCACCGAGGCGGTGGCCTTCGCCAGGGGCGAGCTGACGGCGGCCTTCCGGCTGCGCCAGCGGCTCGACGACGCGGACCCGGAGGACGACGCCAGCCGCCGCCGGATGCTGGAGGAGATCGTCACGCGCTGCACCGACGCCGATGCCCGGCTGGACGCCGTCGCCGCCGACTTCGACCGGCTGCGTGAGCTGGAGCGCGACGCCCCGCAGGCGCTGGAGGCCGCCGAGACCGCGTTCCGGGAGCTGACCGGCCGGGTCGCGGACGCCGAGACCTCGCTCGCCGGGCTGCGCGAGCGGTACGCGCCCGCCGCCTCGGCCCCCGCCGCAGGCGCGGTCGACCAGGCCAAGGACCGGCTGGTCTTCGCGACCTCCTCGCTCAACCGGGCCCGGCAGGCGGTGGACGGCGGCGACACCGCCGGGGCCGCCGTCTTCGTCCGGGCGGCCGAGGGCGCGGTCGGCCAGGCGGCCACCCTCGTGGACGGGGTCGGCCGGCTCGCCGGGGAACTGGAGGCGGCCGACGGGCGGCTGCCCGCCGCGCTCACCGAGCTGGAGGCCGATCTCGCGGAGGCGGGCGGGCTCCTGGAGGGCACCGCGGACGGCGTCCCCACCGCCGCTCTGCGCGGCCGGGTCGCCCGCGCCCGGACGGTGGGGACGGAGGTGCGCGAGGAGCGGGGCGCGGGCGGCTACGACCCGGTGGACGCGCTGCGCCGGGTGGAGGAGGCGGACGCGGCGCTGGACGAGGCGCTCATCGAGACGCGCGAGCGGGAGCGGGGCGGCCGGCGGGCCCGTTCGCTGCTGGACCAGGCCCTGCTCACCGCCCGTTCGGCCGTCGGCACGGCCGCCGACTACGTCGAGACCCACCGGGGCGCGGTCGGAGCCGAGGCCCGCACCCGGCTGGCGGAGGCCCAGCGGCTGCTGGAGCGGGCCGGCGCGGCGGCCTCGGGCGAGGCCCAGTCCGCCCTGGAGGAGGCGCGGCGGGCGGACGCGCTGGCCCGGGAGGCGCGGAGCCTGGCCGAACAGGACGTACGGGCGTATGCGGGCCGCGGCGGGTCGGGCGGCGGACTGCCGGGAGGCGGCGGGGGCATGGGCGGTGCCGTGCTCGGCGGGATCATCCTCGGCGGGCTGCTGGGCGGCGGCCGGGGCGGGGGGTTCGGCGGCGGCTTCGGCGGCGGGGGGTTCGGCGGCGGGGGCGGCGGGCCGGGAAGCTTCGGCGGCGGGGGGACCCGCGGCCGGCGGGGCGGTGGGGGCCGGTTCTGACCGGCCGGGCCGCGGGCGGGGCGTACGCACACGTGACGACAGGACCATCCAGGAGAGGTGCCATGAGCAAGCAGACCATTCTCGGCCGCGTCACTCAGCTGGCCAGAGCCAATATCAACGCGGTGATCGACCAGGCCGAGGACCCGCAGAAGATGCTGGACCAGCTGATCCGCGACTACACCTCCAACATCGCCGAGGCGGAGGGCGCGGTGGCGGCGACCATCGGCAATCTGCGGCTGATGGAACAGGACCACCGCGAGGACGTGGCCGCCGCCGAGGAGTGGGGGCAGAAGGCGCTCGCCGCCAGCCGCAAGGCCGATGAGCTGCGGGCGGGCGGGGCGGGCGCGGACGCCGACCGCTTCGACCATCTGGCGAAGGTCGCGCTGGGGCGGCAGCTCCAGTCGGAGAAGGAGGCGAAGGTGGCGGAGCCGACCATCGCCCTCCAGACCGAGGTGGTGGACAAGCTCAGGACCGGGCTCGACCGGATGAAGGCCAAGCTCGCCGAGCTGAAGGCCAAACGGGACGAGCTGGTGGCTCGGTCGAAGTCGGCCGAGGCGCAGAACCGGATGACGGACGCGGTGAGGAGCGTCGACCTGATGGACCCGACCAGCGAGATCAGCCGCTTCGAGGACAAGGTCCGGCGTGAGGAGGCGAAGGCCCTGGGCAAGCAGGAGCTGGCCGCCTCCTCTCTCGACGCGCAGTTCGAGCAGCTGGACGCGATGGGTGAGGGCGCCGAGGTGGAGGCCCGGCTGGCCGCGCTGAAGGCGGCCTCCTGAAGGCGGCCTCCTGAACGCGCCCCGCGCCAGGGGCGCGGGCGGGCCTCAGAACATGCTGAGCAGTTCCTCCACGGTGGGCTCGGCGGCGGGCCGGCCGTCGGGCAGCGGGAGTTCGAACCAGACGGTCTTGCCGCGCGGGGTCCGCCTGGATCCCCAGCCGGTGCTGAGCAGTCCGACCAGCTGGAGCCCCCGGCCGCCCTCGTCGGTGTCCCGGGCCCGCCGGCGCCGGGGCTGGACGAGACCGGCGTCCCAGACCTCGCAGACCAGGGTGCGGTCCCGCAGCAGCCGGAGCCTGATCTCGCCCTCGCCGTACCGCAGGGCGTTGGTGACCAGTTCGCTGACCAGCAGTTCGGTGGTGTCGACCAGTTCGTCGAGGTCCCAGGCGATCAGCTGGCCGCGGGCCAGTTCGCGGGCGCGGCCCACCGAGCGGGGCTCGCGGGGCAGCCGCCAGTCGCCGACGGCCTCGGCCGGAAGGCCCTGGATCCGGGCCATCAGGAGCGCGATGTCGTCCTCGCCGTGGCGGGTGTCGAGCGAGCCGAGCACCTGGTCGCAGACGTCCTCCAGCGGCCGGGCCGGTTCGACGAGGGCGGCCCGCAGGGCCTCCAGGCCCTCGTCGAGCGGATGGTCGCGGGACTCGACGAGCCCGTCGGTGTAGAGGGCGAGCAGGGCGCCCTCCTTCAGCTCCACCTCGACCTCCTCGAAGGGTTCGCCGCCGACGCCGAGCGGCATGCCGGGCGGTACGTCCAGGAGCAGGGCGGCCTCGCCCGGTTCGACCACGACGGGCGGGAGGTGGCCGGCGTTGGCGAAGGTGCAGCGCCGGGTGACCGGGTCGTAGACGGCGTAGACGCAGGTCGCGAGGTAGACCTCGGAGAGGTCGGCGTCCCGGGACTTGTGGGAGCCGCGCGCGGGCCACTGGCTGCCGCCGAGCCCGCCGGAGCCGCCCGGGGTGCCCAGCCCCCGCGCGACCTCGTCGAGCGCGGAGAGCACCTCGGCGGGCTCCAGGTCGAGCAGGGCCAGCGTCCGTACGGCGGTGCGCAGTTCGCCCATGGCGACGGCGGCGCGCAGACCGCGGCCCATCACGTCGCCGACGACGAGCGCGGTGCGGTGTCCGGGCAGTTCGATCACGTCGAACCAGTCGCCGCCCACCTCGGTCGCCGTGGTGCCGGGCAGATAGCGGCAGGCGATGTCGAGTCCCGCGGCCTCGGGGTCGCCGGGGGGCAGCAGACTGCGCTGGAGGATCAGGGCGCGTTCGTGCTCGCGCCGGTAGAGGCGGGCGTTGTCGATGCAGACGGCGGCCCGTGCGGCCAGTTCGGTGGCCAGGGCGCGGTCCCGTTCGCCGAACGGTTCGCTGCCCTTGGTCCGGGAGAAGCGGACCAGGCCGACCACGGTGTCGTGGGCGACCATCGGCACGGCGAGGGTGGACTGGACGAAGCCCCGGTCGTCGCCCGGCACGTCCTCCACATGGCCGGTGCGCAGGGCGATGGCGCCGGGCGAGCCGAAGGCGTAGCGGTGGACGGCGCCGAGGGCGGGGGCGCCCGGTTCCCCGCGGGCCCCGGAGGCCTCGTCCCCGAGGCCGTCGGGGCCGGGGTCGGGCAGGGCGTCGGAGACGGCGCTGGCGAAGGCGACGCGGCGCAGTTCGGCGGAGCCTCCGACGGCCTCGCGGCGCGGGGAGCCCGCGCTGCCGGGCGGGGCCTCCTCGCCGGTGAGCAGGGCCTGGTAGAGGTCGACGGAGGCCAGGTCGCAGAAGCCGGGGACGGCGACGTCGAGGAGTTCGCGGGCGGTGGTCTCCAGGTCGAGGGAGTTGCCGATGCGGGCGCTGGCCTCGTTGAGCAGGGCGAGGTTGCGGCGGGCGCTGGCGGCCTCGCGGGCGGCGATGTGGCGGCGGGTCACATCGGTGGCGAGTCCGGCGATGCCGATGGGGCGGCCGGAGCCGCTGTGCACCCGGTAGAGGTTCATGGACCAGTGGCGCCGCTCGCTGTCGCCGGGGACGGTGCCGACGAGGGGGAGGTCGGTGACGGATTCGCCGGTGGCCAGGACCCGTTCGAGGGTGGCGGTGAGCCGGTCGGCCTCGCTGCCGGCGAGGTAGTCCTCGACGGTGCGGCCCCGGTGGTCGTCGGCGCGGCCGCCGAAGACCGTGGCGAAGCGCTGGTTGGCCCGGATCACGGCGAGGTCGGTGCCGAACAGCACGAATCCGAACGGAGATTGACCGAAAATCGCCTGCGAGGCGGCGAGGTCCGTCTCGATGAGGCGGAGCGCGCGGACGTCCACGACGATGCAGACCGCCGCGCGTTCGCCGGTGGCCGTCTCGCTGGGCATGACATAGATCTCGGCCAGTCCTTCGAGGCCGTCCCCGCCGGGCATCCGGAAGGGGACGAGCCCCGTCCACTCCCGGCCGTCGAGCACCTCGCCGATCCGGCGGTGGGCGTCACCGCGCAGCGCACCGGGCAGGAAGGCCTCGACCGGGTCCTTTCCCACCGCGTCGTGGGCGGCAACGCCGAAGAGACCGGCGGCCCGGTGGCTCCACTGCTCGATCCGGCCGTCCGGGCCGATCGAGAAGGAGGCGACCCTGATGTAGTCGTAGATCGAGCCAGGCGGACTGCTCTGCCATACGACGTCGCCCGCTGTCCCAGGTATTTCGCTCACGCGACCGTCCCCTCCAGCTCACACACCGGACCGGTCCTGCCCGCAGTATTCAGCACTACGGCCCCGACCGACACGGCGTTCACGATCACAGCACGGTCTCAGTCCGTTTCGGCCAGGTTCCGGCCGACCGCCGTGATCGCTTTCTCGTCCCACCTCACTCCTAACCAGGCAGGGCCAGCTCGAACCACACGGTCTTGCCGGTCTTTCCCTTCCTGGTCCCCCAGCGCCGGGCCGAACAGGCCACGAGCTGCAGCCCCCTGCCGCCCTCGTCATCAGGTCCGGGACGGCGTTCGGTGGGCGGATCCGGAACCGGATCGGAGACTTCCACGAGCAGTCCGGGGTGCGCGGAGGGGCCGTCCCCGTTGGGGTGCGGGCGCACCAGACGCAGTCCGATGGGACCGGCCGTGTACTGCATGGAGTTGGTCACCAGCTCGCTGACCAGCAGAACCGCCACATCACCGACGGCGGAGTCGAGGTCCCAGCCGCGCAGCACCTCGTGGACGGCGTGCCGTGCCGAGCGCACGGCGCCGGGAACAGCCGGAAAGCTCCACTCGGCCCAGTCGCCTTCGGTTCCGATCACGCCGACCACTTCCCAGAGCACGGCAGAGGACCGTCCCGCATCCGGGGACTAATCATCACATACCCGTAATAACGGATGAAATACCGCCCGTGTCGGCACGTGGGGCGTACGGAGGCAATGCCGTACGCACGAACGGCTGTACGGCGGGGGAAAGGGGCGCACACCGACGGGGGCAGGGCGCTCCGCTCAGGGGCGGGCGCCGTCCGGCAGCCGCCGTGCGGCCTCCTCGACGGCGGGCCGGTCCTGCTCCAGCCAGTCCACCGTGTCCATCTCGCCGGGGCCGAGCCAGCGCAGTTCGTCGTGGTCCTGGAGCGGGGCGGGCACACCGGAGACCAGCCGGGCCGTCCACACCCGCAGCACCCGGCCGCGCCCCAGCGGCCATTCGCCGGGGATGCGCTCCAGCGGCCTCGTCTCGATGCCCAACTCCTCGCGGAGCTCGCGGACGAGGGCCTGTTCGCCGCTCTCGCCCGGTTCCACCTTGCCTCCGGGCAGCTCCCAGCGCCCGGCCAGCTCCGGCGGGGCGCTGCGGCGCGCGGCCAGGAGCCGCCCCCGATCGTAGACGGCTCCGGCCACCACCACGCGTTCAGTCATGGTGCGGAGCGTAATGCCCGGTTGTCGCCACCCCCGACAGAGCGGCGCAGGGCGTGCGCCCGCGCACCCGTCCACCCCTCAGGAGGTGGCGGCCTGCCCCACGCGCTCCACCCAGTAGAGCTGCTCGTGTCCGCGGTGGTCGAGCTTGTCGGCGATCCGCTGCGCCTCGTCCTGCGTGGCGTAACGGCCCACGCGGTACCGGTTGCCGTTGTCGTCCTGCCGTATGACCAGCCAGGGAAGCACGGCACCGCTGTCGCTCATCGTGTCCCTCCCGGGCATCGCGCCCCTCCCTCGAACGATGTGCACGTTTCTAAGCATCCCCAGGAAACCGCAGTACGCATATGCCGGAGCCTACGCCTGACCTTCACTCACCGGATACGTGATTGCACAAAGAGATACTCATCCGGCCAGGATCGGACAAGCCCCAGGGGGCGCATCCGACTGAATGCGCCCCCTGGGGCAGTTGAGGCGTCCTCCGGGGGCCGTCAGGCCGGGGCCTCCCCGCGCACCACCGGAAGCGGCAGGAGCACCGGTCCGGCGGCGGGGTCCTTGCGGCAGGCGTCGCCGCATTCGGCGTCCAGGGAGCAGCACAGCGAGCAGATCGGCCCCGACTGCACCGGGCAGTCGGCGATGTCGGGCAGTTCGTACGCCGTGGCGCAGACCGCGCAGGTGTGGGTGGCGGTGATGTCGGGGACCTCGACCCCGGGCCCGTTCACCGGGTTGGGGCGGGCCAGGTAGTACTTCCCCCGGGTGGCCCAGGCGATCAGCGGACAGAGCGTCAGCGAGAGCCCGGCCGCGATGAAGGTCGAGAAGGCCTCCGCGTAGGTGCCGAACAGCCCGAAGAAGGCGAGGATCGAGACCGTCGAGGCGATCACCATGGCGCCGAATCCGGCCGGGTTCACCGCGTGCAGATAGGCGCGTTTGAACTCGATGTACGGCGGGCTCAGCCCGATCCGCTTGTTGATGACGAGGTCGGCGGCGACCGCGGCGATCCAGGCGATGCCGACGTTCGAGTAGAAGCCCAGCAGCTTGTTGAGGGCGGCGAACATGTTCATCTCCATCAGCGTCAGCGCGATGACGAGATTGAGGAAGATGTACCAGACCCGGCCCGGGTGGCGGTGGGTGACGCGGGAGAAGAAGTTCGACCAGGACAGCGAGCCGCTGTAGGCGTTGGTCACATTGATCTTGATCTGCGAGACGATCACGAAGACCGCGGCGGCGGGCAGGGCGAAGGAGCCGAGCCAGGGCCGGAGCGCCTCGATCTGCGGGGCGATCGGCTCCAGCGCGTGGGTCGTGCCGACGGCCTCCAGGGCGGCGAAGGCGAGCAGCGCGCCGCCGAGCTGCTTGGCGGCGCCGATGATCACCCAGCCGGGGCCGGCGGCGAGGACCGCGAGGTTCCAGCGGCGCCGGTTGGCCTCCGTACGGGCCGGCATGAACCGCAGGTAGTCGGCCTGTTCGCCGATCTGGGCGATGAGCGAGAGCGCGACGCCGGTGCCGAGTCCGAAGCCGATCCAGGAGAAGCCGGGCGCCGCCCCCTCCGTCCCCGTGAACGAGCCGAACGCGCCCCAGGCGTCCGGCGCCTCGAAGGCCAGGACGAGGAAGGGCAGCACCATGCCGATGATCCAGACCGGCTGGGTCCAGGCCTGCACCTTGGCGAGGGCGCCCATGCCGCGGAAGACGATCGGGATGACGATCAGCGTCGTCACCAGATAGCCGGCCTCGACCGGCAGTCCGACGGCCTGGTGCATGGCCTGCGCCATGATCGAGCCTTCGAGGGCGAAGAAGATGAAGGTGAACGAGGCGTAGATCAGCGAGGTCAGGGTCGAGCCGAAGTAGCCGAATCCGGCTCCCCGGGTGACCAGGTCCATGTCCAGGCCGTAGCGGGCGCAGGCCCGTGCGATGGGGATGCCGGTCAGGAAGATGATCGTCGCGGCGGCCAGGATCGAGGCGAGTCCGCTGGTGAATCCGTAGGTGAACACGATCGAGGCGCCGATCGCGAAGTCGGCGAGATAGGCGATCCCGCCGAGCGCGGTGCCCGCGACCGTCCCGGGCGACCAGCGCCGGAAGGAGTGCGGGGCGTAGCGCAGGGAGTAGTCCTCGCGGCTCTCGTCGGCGGCGAGCCGCGCATAGCTGCGCCGGGGCGGCGGGGGCGCGGCCCCGCCCCCGGGTCCTGGCCCGGGGGCGGGCTGCGTCTTCGGTACGGCGGTGTCCGTCATCGCTGACTTCCCGTTCGTCGGTGCCGGTGTGCGGGTCCGGACGGGAAATTAGGAGCGGGACATGACAAGCCGTCACGGCGGACGATTGCCCGGCTGTTACGGGGGACGGGCGGCGGTTAATTCGCCGTCACACGCCCCGGACGCGCCCGCCCGGATATCGGTGGACCGCCGCGGACGCGCGGACACGGCGCCACCGGGCACGGACCCGCCGCCCGGCGCCCACCGGGACGGACGGCCGCGGCCGCCGCGCCCGGTCACCGGACCGGCAGATGGTAGGCGACCCGGTAGCGGTCGGCGGGAACGACCACGTCGGCGGTCTCGACGGCGCGCCCGGAGGCGTAGAACGTCCGCTCGATCACCATCACCACATGGCCCGGCACCCCGCCGAGCGCCAGGAGCTCCTCCGCCAGCCCCGGGCGCGCGCCGACCTGCTCGGCCACGTTGTCCACCACGACATCGATCGCGGCCATCCGCTCGACCACCCCGCAGCCGCCCAGCGGGCCCTCCTCCGGCAGCATCACCGGGGTCCGCCCGGTGATGGCCAGGGGCTCCCAGGAGGTGGAGAGCATCATCGCCTCGCCGCCGTCGCGGAACACGTAGCGCGTCCGCATCACCCGGTCCCCCGGCTCGATGCCGAGCCGCTGGGCGACCTCGGCACCGGCCTCCTCCTGCTCGCTGCGGGACTCCCAGGTGCCCCGCGCGCCCTCCGCCGTCTGCTCCTGGCGGAACGGGCTGGCGCCGGACTCCGAACGGAAGCCGGACCGGGCGATCCGGCGCGGCACCGGGCGCTCGCGCACATAGGTGCCGGAGCCGGACCGGCCCTCGACCAGCCCCTCGGCCATCAGCACCTTGCGCGCCTCCAGCGCCACGGTGTCCGAGACCCCGTACTCCTCACGGATGCGCGCCTGTGAGGGCAGGCGCGTATGAGGCGGCAGCGAACCGTTGGCGATCTTCTCTCTCAGATCGCCCGCAACACGCAGATAGGCGGGCTGCTCACCGAAAGTCACAGGCCACTCCCCAAGAGGTTGACAGACTGCAACAGCGTCGCAACCGTCGGTTCCGGATCGCAAGCGAAGGCCAGAGTTTCACCTGATGTGATGATTCCTCGTCCGCGCAGGCATGGGTTCCCCTCCGCCACCACAGGGCATTCGGCCAAACCGGTCCGTCCGACCCCTTGACCCTTTTTGGTCCAGACCAATAACTTCCTCAGACAGCACGACCATGCACCTCTCCCGCACATGTCTCCGCATACGCACAGGAACGGGCCTCATGCGTCGAAGAACCCTGTCCGGACTGGCCATCACCGCCTGCGCCCTCACCCTGGCGGCCACCGTCTCCCCCACCGCCAGCGCCCACGGCGGCCACGGCAAGGGCCACCGGGGCGGCAGCCACCACGGCTCCTCCCCCGCCTACAAGCGCGTCGGCTACTTCACCCAATGGGGCGTCTACGGCCGCGACTTCCAGGTCAAGGACCTGGACACCAGCGGCCAGGCGGCCAAGCTCAGCCACATCAACTACTCCTTCGGCAACATCAACGCCGAGGGGAAGTGCTTCACCGGCAACATCGCCGGCGAGGCCGACGCCTGGGCCGACTACCAGCGCCCGCTGGACGCGGCCGGCTCGGTGGACGGCGTGGCCGACACCGACGACCAGGCCCTCGCGGGCAACTTCAACCAGCTGCGCGAGCTCAAGGCCAAGCACCCCGGCCTCAAGGTGATGATCTCGCTCGGCGGCTGGAGCTGGTCCACGCACTTCTCCGACGCGGTCCGCACCGCGGCCTCCCGCAAGGCGCTCGTCTCCTCCTGCATCGACCTGTACATCAAGGGCAATCTGCCGGTGGACGGGGCACGCGGCGGCGAGGGCGCGGCGGCCGGTCTCTTCGACGGCGTCGACCTCGACTGGGAGTGGCCGGGATCCGCCGGTGACACCGACACGGTCTACCGCCCCGAGGACAAGCGGAACTTCACCGCGCTGGTGCACGAGTTCCGCGTCCAGCTCGACGCCTACGCGAAGAGCGACGCGGCCGCCGCCCGCAAGGGCCACCACGGCCCGAAGCCGAAGCCCAAGCACTACGACCTCTCGGCCTTCGTGCCCGCGTCGGCCGGGAAGATCGACGCCGGCTTCGACGTCCCGCGCCTCATGCGCGACTTCGACTTCGTGAACCTGCAGGGCTACGACCTGCATGTCTCGGGCGAGAAGACGACGGCCCAGCAGTCCGCGCTGTACGCGAAGAAGGACGACTTCAGCGTCGACCGGACCGTGCGCGACTGGCTGAAGCGGGGCGCTCCGGCCCGCAAGCTGGTGATGGGCATGCCGTTCTACGGCCAGGGCTGGACCGGCGTGACCGGGGGCGGCACCGGCATGGGGCAGCCCGCGGCCGGCCCGGCGCCCGCCACCTGGGCGGCCGGCTCCGAGGACTACAAGGTCCTCAAGAAGCTGGCCGAATCCGGTGCGTTCAAGGTCCACCGCAATGTCCGCGACGGCAGTGCCTGGCTCTTCGACGGCACCACGATGTGGACGTACGACGACCCGCAGGTCCTGCGGACGAAGACCGCGTACATCCGCGACCACAAGCTCGGCGGCGCGATGTTCTGGTCGCTGGACGGCGACACGGAGGACGGCGAGCTGACGAAGGCCGTCGACCGCGGGCTGAACAGGCGGTAGCCGAAGGCCCGTCCGGTACGGACAACGCCCCGGGGCGGTCGCGCGGTACGCGGCCGCCCCGGAGTCCCCCTGGCATGCTGGCCGTCATGGCCACCACGTATCACTGCCCGCAGGACGGCACCCGCGCGGACGTCGCGTCGGCACCCTGGTGCTGCCCGGTCTGCCGGGGCCCCTGGGACCTGGACTTCACCCCCTCGGGGCCGCTGCGCGCCGCCGCGCTGCCGGGCCGGGTCAACTCCCTGTGGCGGTACGAGGAGGTGCTGCCGCTCTCCTCCCCCGCCACCACCCTCGGCGAGGGCCGCACCCCGCTGGTCCCGCTCACGGCCACGGTCTCGGCCAAGCTCGACTATCTGATGCCGACGCTGTCGTTCAAGGACCGGGGCGCGGTCATGCTCGCCGAACTGGCCCGCCGGCTCGGCCCCGAGCGCGTCGTCGCGGACAGCAGCGGCAACGCGGGCACCTCCGTCGCCGCGTACTGCGCCCGCGCCGGACTGCCCTGCGCGGTGTACGTCCCCGAGGGCACCTCGCCCAAGAAGACCGAGCAGATCCGCGCCCACGGCGCCGAGCTGGTGACCGTGGCCGGGGACCGCGAGGCGACGGCCCTGGCGGCCCGCGCCGCCGCCGACGCCCCCGGCACCTTCTACGCCTCCCATGTCTTCAACCCCTACTTCCTGCACGGCACCAAGACCTACGTCTACGAGCTGTGGGAGGACCTCGGGGGCCGCCTCCCGGACGCCCTCGCCGTGCCCGTCGGCAACGGCACGCTGCTGCTCGGGGCCGCCCTGGCCACGGCGGAACTGCTGGCCCAGGGACTGATCACGCGCCGCCCCGCGCTGATCGCCGTCCAGGCCGAGGCGGTCTCCCCGCTCGCGGCGGCCTTCCACGCGGGCGCCGACGACCTCCTCGACACCCCGGCCGGGGCCGCGCCCACCCTCGCCGAGGGCATCGCCATCACCCGCCCGCCGCGCGCCCGCGCGATCCTGGCGGCCGTACGGGAGTCGGGCGGCACCTTCCTCACCGTTCCGGAGGACCGGATCCGGGCCGCCCAGCTCGAACTGGCCGCGCGCGGGCTCTTCGTGGAGACGACGGGCGTGGCCTGCTGGGCGGCGGTGGGCGACCGCCGGGACGCCGACATCGTCGTCCCGCTGTGCGGCGCGGGCCTGAAGACGGGGACGGCCGCCTGAGGCGACGGGGCCGGCCCCGGGCGGGTCGCGGCGGAAGCGGATGAGCAGGTCCGCCCAGGCCCCGCCCGGGACCGGCCCCGGGCGCCCGGCCGTCGTCACGTCAGCCGTTCACCCGCGCGCCGTGCCCCGCCCCGCCGGGCCGGCGTCCCTACGTTCGTACCGTGAGCCTCTCGCGTACCTCCCGTCCTTCCCGCGCTGCCCTCCTCGCCGGTCTCCTCGCGTGCGCGCTCGTCGCGCCGCTGCCGCCCGTCGCGTCCGCCGGCGACCGGACGCGGGCGCCGTCCGCCCCGGCGGCGGCGGCCTGCGGCCGGGACACGGACCCCGCCTGGGCCCTGACGTCCACGACGTACGGGGAGGCGGCCGGTTACGACCCGTACGTCGGCAACGGCTATCTGGGCCACCGCGTCCCGCCGGCCGGAGCGGGGTACGCCGAACGGGCGGAGAAGACCGGCTGGCCGCTGTTCACCCCGCGTTACGACGGGGCGTTCGTCGCCGGGCTGTACGGCCGCGAGAAGGACCTGGCGGCCGGGCGCGAAGTGATCGCCGCGCTGCCCGGCTGGACGAACCTCGATGTGCGCGTCGGCGGCGAGACCTTCGGCTCCGCCACCCCGGCCGGCCGGGTCTCGCACTACCGGCAGACGGTGTTCCTGCGCTGCGGACTGGTGCGGACCTCGCTGCGCTGGACCGCGGCCGACGGCCGGGAGACGGACCTCGACTACGAGGTGCTGGCGGACCGCTCGGACGTGCACACCGGCGCGGTGCGGCTGCGTCTGACGCCCCGGTGGAGCGGCACGGCGACGGTGAGCGGCCGGCTGGACCCGCGCGGGGCGCGCCGCATCGACCTGAAGGACGACGGGACCTTCCGCACCCGGGGCACGGGAACGGCGGGCGCGATCGCGCGGACCGTGCGGCCGGCCGGGGCGGACGGGCGGGCCACCCGGGTGCGGGCGGGGCGGACGTACACCTTCGAGAAGTACGTGGGGGTGGACACCGCGCTCACCGCGCGCGATCCGCTCCGGGCGGCGCGCGGGGCCTCGCGGCGCGCGGCGGGGCGCGGCTGGTCCGCCGTGCTGGCCGGCAACGCCGCGGCCTGGCGCCGGGACTGGTCGGCGGACGTGGCGGTGCCGGGCAGCCCGGAGCTCCAGCGGTGGCTGCGCTCCGCCCAGTACGGGCTGCTCGCCTCCACCCGGCCCGGCGCCCGCGACAGCGTCGCCCCGGCCGGGCTGACGGGGGACGCGTACGCGGGGATGGTGTTCTGGGACGCGGAGACCTGGATGTATCCGGGGCTGCTCGCCACCCGCCCGGAGCTGGCCCGTTCGGTCGTCGAGTACCGCTACCGCACCCGCGACCGGGCCGCCGCCAACGCGCGGAAGCTGGGCTTCCAGGGGCTGTTCTACCCCTGGACGAGCGCGAGCCGGGGCGACCTCTGGTCGGAGTGCCAGAGCTGGAACCCGCCGCACTGCGTCACCCAGAACCACCTCCAGGGCGATGTGTCGCTGGCCGTCTGGCAGTACTACCTGGCCACCGGGGACCGCGCCTGGCTGGCGGAGCGCGGCTGGCCGCTGCTGCGGGGCATCGCGGACTTCTGGGTCTCCCGGGCCACGGCCAACGACGACGGCAGCTATTCGGTGAAGGAGGTGGCGGGCCCCGACGAGTACAGCAACGGCGTCACGGACGGGGTGTTCACCAACGCGGGCGCCGCCACCGCCCTGCGCCACGCCGCCCGCGCGGCCGCGCTCCTCGGCCACGCGGCCCCGCCCCCCTGGACCCGGGTCGCGGACGGGCTGCGCATTCCGTACGACCCCGAGCGGAAGCTGTTCCTCCAGTACGCCGGGTACGACGGCTCGACGATCAAGCAGGCCGACACCGTGCTGCTGGTCTATCCGCTGGAGTGGCCGATGGAGCCGGGCGCCGCCGCCGCGACGCTCGACTACTACGCGGAGCGCACCGATCCGGACGGTCCGGCGATGACCGATTCGGTGCACGCGATCGACGCGGCGACGACCGGGGAGCCGGGCTGCGCCACGTACACCTATCTCCAGCGGTCCGTACGCCCGTTCATGCGCGGTCCGTACGCCCTGTTCAGCGAGGCGCGCGGCGCGAAGGCCGGTGCGCAGGATCCCCTCTCGGGGTTCCCGGCGGAGGACTTCCTCACCGGGAAGGGCGGTTTCCTCCAGGTGTTCACGCACGGGCTGACGGGTCTGCGGCTGCGGGAGGACGGCATCCGGCTGGATCCGATGCTGCCGCCGCAGCTGGGCGAGGGCGTGACCCTGACGGGGCTGCGCTTCCGGGGCCGTACGTACGACATCGGGATCGGCCCCCGGACGACCCGGGTCCGGCTCACGTCGGGCGCCCCCTTCACCGTCACGACGCCCGCCGGCCCGCGCCGCCTCTCCTCGGTACTCACACTGCCCACCCGCCGCCCGGATCTGACGCCGACCCGGGACGCGGCCCGCTGCCGGCCGGTGACGGCGACGTCCGAGGCGCCGGGCCTGTACGCGGCCGCGGCGGTGGACGGCAGCCCGGCGACGGCCTGGTCCCCGGACGGGGCCACCGGCTCACTGACGGTCGACCTGGGCAGCGCGGCCCCGGTGGCGTCCGCCGAGCCCTCCTGGACGGACGTGCGCCCCGCCGCGTCCCGGATCGAGACCTCCGTGGACGGCCGCCGCTGGGAGCCGTTCCGGGCGGGGGCGGTGGCCCGTCAGGTGCGTCTGACGGTCCGTTCCGCGGATCCGGCCGCGCCGACGGGCGTACGGGAACTGACGGTGACCCGGCCCTGACCGACCGGGGCCGGGGAGGCTGCCCCGGCCCCGGTGTCCGACCCCGGCACTAGGCTGCGACGCCTTGAGCGTTGTTGGGCGTCGATGAGGAGAGCCACCATGCCCGGACAGGTCGGGGAAGCCGTTTCGGCCGCGTGGGAGAAGATCGAGACGTGGTACGCGGAACAGGACGCGTCCCGCTTCCTGCTGCCCCCGGCCACGCCCGAGGAGATAGCCGCCGCCGAGAAGGAGCTGGGCGTCACCCTGCCCGAGGCGGTCCGCGTCTCGCTCCTGCGCCACAACGGGACCGCGTCCGACGGCTGGCCGGGCGGCACGCTGCTGTCCTGCGCGGAGATGGTGCGCGAGACCGGGATCTGGCGGGAGCTGCTGGACTCCGGCGACTTCGACGACGTGGCGGACTTCGAGGCGGACGAGAACAGCGACGTCCGGGCGCTCCGGCGCGGCTGGTGGAACACCGGCTGGATCTCGCTGGACGCGGACGGCTCCGGGAACGGCGCGGTGCTGGACCTGGACCCCGGTGCGGACGGCAGCCGCGGCCAGATCCTCGACATGGACCACGAGGTGGGCCCGAGCGGCCCCACGGCGGCGGATTTCGTCGCCTACCTGGAGGGTCAGCTGGAGGACCTGGAGGACTGCGTGGTGGTGGACGGCACGTATCTGGAGACGGCGTAGGCGCGTCCGCCCCGCGCCGCCCCGCGAGGCGGCCGGAGTGACCGCTTCGGCCTGGGCGGCCGGGGCCGCCGGTTCAGCGGGCTTCCGCGCCCTGGGCGGAGAGCGGGGCCCAGGTGTAGCGCACGCGCACACCCCGGTCGCGGAGCCAGGCGGCCTCGCGGCGGCGCAGTGCGCGGGCGGACTCCGGGGCGATGGCGCTGGGCCAGCGGACCAGGACGGCGGTGACGTCGCCGCTCTGCACCAGCTGCCGCACCCGCCGCCAGCCCCGCCGGCGGGCCGGGTCCGGCTCGCCGTAGACGTCGGTGACCACCTCGGCGATGGTCAGACCGCGTTCCCGGGCGAAGGCGCGGCCCTCGGACTGGGCACGCCGCGTCGCCTCCCCGGACGTCCCGGTGGTGCGGTCCGCGCACACGTACAGCACGACGGGGCGGACGCGTCCGCCGGGGCCGGGGGGAATCGGGGAGTCCGAGGACGTCGTACGGGTCGAAGAAGTCATGGGCGCCTTCTGCGGACGGTTCGAGGGGGGAGGGGTGCGCCCGCCGCACGGAGGGGCGCGGCGGGGACGTACCGTCACCGGGGCCGTCGGGAGCGGAGCGGGACGCGTCCGACGGCACCGGAACAGGTGTCCTAGGCGTGAACGGTCAACTCGGCCCAGACGGCCTTTCCTTCGGCCAGTGTGGAACGGGCGGAGCCCCAGCGGTCCGCGAGCTGCTGGACGAGGAGGAGTCCGCGCCCGCCCTCCTCGCCGGGGCCGCTGCGGCGTCCGGGCGGGTGGACCGGCTCGCTGCTCTCGTCGTGGACTTCGACGCGCAGGCTCCGCCCGTCGCCGGTCAGCGTGAGCCCGCACAGCAGATGGCCGCTGCCGGTGTGCAGGAGGGCGTTCGTGGCCAGCTCGGAGACCAGCAGCACCGCGTCGCAGCAGGTGTCGCCGGGCAGCTCCCAGGCGCGGAGCCGGTCGCGCACGGTGTCGCGTGCCGCTCTGGCGCTGGTGCGCAGGGCGGGCAGGCCGAACCAGTACTCCCGGCGCGACCCGGCCCGGACTAAGGCGGGGGCCGGGGGCGTGGACGTCGTCACGGTTGTCGCCTTCCAGCGCTGCCCCGGGGGGGCGGGCGCGGTGAGGGGATGCGGGCCCAACACGAGCGGCAGGGGACGTGCGTCGGAGCAGGCGTACGGCGGCGGGGTGCGGGCGACACCGTCGGCGTCGCGCGTCCCCTCCGGGCCGGACCCTGCTGCGGAGCTGTGACCCACCGCTCACACCCCCACTATGCGCGCGGACGCATTCATGCTGCAACCGACTCCCTGATAATTTCAGCGGCGCTGTTATCAACCTGGTGTATGCATCAAGTCGGTGCGAGAATGACCATGTTGACGGCCCCTCAGGAGGTAGGGCGTGAGCGAAGCCCGTTCCGGCACCAGTGCGCCGACGGTCCTGCGCATGATCCTGGGCCGCCGGCTCCAGGACATGCGGCTGGCCGCCGGGGCCTCACTGGAGGACGCGGCGAAGGCGCTTCGCGTGAAGACCCTGACGATCCGCCGTCTCGAAAAGGCCGAAGTCGCCCTGAAGCCCCTCTACGTGGAGAAGCTTCTGGAGACCTTCGGCGCGGACCGCCAGGAGATCGACGAGTTCGTCGACCTGGCCGAGCAGGCCAACCGGCCCGGCTGGTGGCATTCGTACCGGGACGCCGTCCCCGGCTGGTTCACCGCCTACGTCAGCCTGGAGACCGGCGCGAAGACCCTGCGCACCTACGAACCGCAGTACGTCACCGGCCTGTTGCAGACCCCCGACTACGCCCGCGCCGTACTGCGCGGCGGCCTCCCGCACGGCAGCGAGGAGGAGGTGGAACGGCGCGTGGAGCTGCGGCTGCGCCGCCAGAGCCTGCTGGAACGCGAGGACGCGCCCACCCTGTGGGTGGTCATGGAGGAGGCGGTCCTGCACCGCGTGGTGGGCGGACCCCAGGTGATGCGGGAGCAGCTCGACCGCCTCCTGGACCTCTCCGAACTGCCGCACGTCAGCCTCGACATCGTGCCCTTCTCGGCCGGCGCGCACGTGGGCGCGTGCGCCCCGTTCACGTACTTCCGTTTCGAGGAACCCGAGTTGCCCGACATCGTCTACAGCGAGCTGCTGTCCGCCTCCGTCTATCTCGACCAGCGCGCGGACGTCGTCTCCCATCTCGAGGCACACACCCGCATGGCCCTGCTGACGTCCTCCGAGGCCAGCCGGGCGCTCTTGGACCGCATGCGCAAGGAGTACGCATCATGACGATCACCGACGAGTCCATCTACAACGGAATGCCCGCCACCGACCTCGGGGACCAGGGCTGGGAGCGCCCCTGGAGCGGGCCCAACGGCGGCCAGTGCGTCGAGACGAAGCAGCTCAACGACGGCCGCGTGGCCGTCCGCCAGTCGACGGACCCGGCCGGCCCCGCGCTGATCTACGCGCCGGAGGAGATCGCGGCGTTCGTGCGCGGGGTCAAGGCGGGGCTGGCGGACCACTTGGCGGCGGGCTGAGGGCGCGGGATCCGGGGGCCGCGTAGGCGGGGACGACGCCGCCGGCCCCGTTCCCGGCACGGGCAGCAGCACGGGAAGCAACACCGACACAGGCACGAAGGGACGCACATGAGCGCCAGGCAGACGGGCCGGGACCTCGACACGAGCAGGCCGCACTCGGCCCGGATGTACGACTACTTCCTCGGCGGCAAGGACCACTTCGAGGTCGACAAGGACGCGGCCCTGGTGGCGGCCGAGGCCCACCCCGGGCTCTATCTGACCGCCCGGGAGAACCGTGCCTTCATGCACCGGGCCACCAAGGTCCTGGCGCAGGAGCACGGCATCCGCCAGTGGCTGGACATCGGCACCGGCATCCCGACCGAGCCCAATCTGCACCAGGTCGCCCAGTCCGTGGTCCCCGAGGCCCGTGTCGTCTACGCGGACAACGACCCCCTGGTCCTGAAGTACGCCGAGCGCCTGATGCGCAGCACCGCCCAGGGCCGCACCGCCTACGTCGAGGCCGACGCCACGGACCCCGACGCCCTGATGAGCGCCGTGGAGGAGGCGGGAGTCCTGGACTTCACCCGCCCCGTCGCCCTCTCCCTCAACGCCCTCATGCACTTCATCACCGAACCGAACGACCCGTACGCCATCGTCCGCCGCCTCCTCGACCCCCTCCCCGCGGGCAGCGCCCTCGCCATGAACCACTGCACCCCCGACTTCGACCCCCCGACCTGGAACCAGGTCGCCGAGGTCTACACGAAGTCCGGCACCCCGGTCCACTTCCGCTCCCACACCGACGTCGCCCGCTTCTTCGACGGCCTCGACCTCATCACCCCCGGCATCGTCTGCTGCCACCGCTGGCGCGCCAACGGCCTCGGCGCGGACGGCGGAGAGATCGCGGACGCGCAGATCAGTCTGCTGGCGGGGGTGGGGATAAAGCGGTAGGGGTCGGGGGGCGGCCCTCACGGCCGCGACCCGGCCGAGCCGACGGATCCACCGGGGGCGAGACGGGTGCCGGGCGCCCAGAGGCATCGCCTATGTCCGACCCGCGCCAGGATGCCGCGCCGCCGGTGGGCGAACAGCGATGCGAGCCCCTGATCCCGGCGACGTACAGGCCCCGGCTCCACCCGTACACGGCGGAGCTCCGGGCCAAGCCCCCCCTCCCCATGCTGAGCGATCTCGTCTCCCTTGGAACGAACGACGAACTGGGGAGACCGAAAGAGGCAACAGGCAACGCCTTCGATCGCTGATCCCCGAGCCACGCCGCGTGCCAGACTCCTTTCGGATCCGCAGCGACACGATGCCGTTACTGCGTGTGTCCGCTGTCGGCTGCGCGTCGGCCGGTGAAGACCGGACGGCGGCTCGTGTGAGGACGGACGGTTCTCACGCACACGGCCCAAGGGGAGGTTGACGATGAGCACGACTTCAGGCTTCGGCCCGGAACTCCGCCGTCTACGGGTGGAGGCGGGGCTGACACTGACCGAGTTCTCCGTGGCACTCAACTACGACAAGGGGCACCTCAGCAAAGTCGAACGGGGCGAGCGCTCCGCTTCCGCGGACCTGGCGCGGAGGTGCGACGCGTTCCTCGGCGCGGACGGCGAGCTGCAGCGCCTTGCCGCTCGGCCCGGGGCCGGCCCGGATGCTTCCGGTCCGAGCCGTTGGGCCGTCGGGCGACGAGCGGTGCTGTCAGCAGGGACGGGGGCACTGACCGATCTGGGAATGAGGCTCGGCGGGCAATCCCGCTCCTCGACGATCGAGCCCCTCCTTCCGTCGTTCCGTCTGCAGTTCGATCAGTTACGGAAGCTCGGGCAGTCCACAGCGCCCAAGGCTCTGTTGCCGCTGCTGGAGACCCAGACCCACATGGTCGCCGGGCTCGCCGCCGAGACTCGGTCGGCTTCCCGGATCCCCGCCCTCCTGCTCGCGTCGCGGTTCGCCGAATTCACCGGCTGGATGGCCCAGGAGGCCGGGAACAGCGAGGCCGCACTCGGCTGGACGGGCGAGGCCGCGGAACTGGCACGTGCCGGGGGCGACCCACACCTCGGTTCCTACGCTCTCGTGCGTCGTGCCCTGGTCACCATGTACGGCGGGGACGCCGCCACCACCGTCGCTCTGGCCCGACGTGCCCAGAGCAGTTCGCTCCCGCCTCGCATCCGGGGACTCGCGGCAGGCAGGGAAGCTCAGGGGCACGCGCTCGTCGGCAACGAAGTCGACTGCCTGCGCAGCCTCGACCGGTCCCGTGAACTGCTCTCGGGCCACGACGAGGACAGCGCCACCGAGCCCGCCATCGGCACCACCCATGTCGCCGATCAGGCCGAGATGTCGACCGGTTGGTGTCTGTACGACCTCGGCCGCCCCAAAGCCGCCGCCGAGGTACTCGACCGGGAATGGCACCGGCTGCCCGCGCACGCGCTCCGCACGCGCACCCGGTACGGTTTCCGCCGCTCCCTGGCCCACGCTGCTTCCGGCGAGGTCGAGCACGCATGCGCCATCGCCGAGGATCTTCTCGCCGTCATGCCCGCCGTACCCTCCGCGACGGTGAACAGCGACGTCCGGCGTCTTGCCCGGGAACTCTCCCGCTTCCGGAACAATCGCGCCGTCCGCGACGTCCAGCCCGCGCTCGCACGCGTGCTCGCACCCGCGCAGGACTGACGCTCAGCTCACGACCTGCCACCGGTCGAACCGTACGGCGCGCCGCTTCGCACGGCCCCTCGTCGTTCCCGGTCTCCGGCAGCCTCGTGCCCCTCTTCCTCACCCGCCCGGCCTTGATGTCCGGGCGCGTGCCGCTCCGGCTTCCCGCGTGTGACGACGCGTCCTGTCCCCGTGCCCGTGTCCCGAGCTGATGTCGCACGGCCTGGCCTGTGCACCGGCGGACCGGGCTCCCTGTCCACGATCCCGTGCCGACGCCGTCCGGTGCCCGCACACCCCGTACTCCACTCACGGAAGGAACCTTCATGTCCGACGTTTTCGTCAACTACCGCACAGGTGACGAGGAATCCGCGGCGACCATGATCGCTCAGGAACTTGTCCGCCGGTTCGGTGAAGAGCGGATCTTCTTCGCCAGCAGCTCGATCGAGCCCGGCCACCGCTACCCGGCGGAACTGCTCAAGGCGGTCGAGGAGTGCCAGGCCCTCCTCGCCGTGATCGGTCCGCGCTGGGCGGACGTGCGGGGGGCCGACGGCCGCCCCGCGCTCGACGCCGAAAAGGACTGGACCCGTCGTGAGATCCAGACCGCACTCGATCGCGGCGTCCTGGTGATCCCCGTGCTCGTGGGCAGGGCAACGCGGATCGACCGCGCGGTCCTCCCGGACGATCTGCTGGAGCTGGCGGACTGCCAGTACCGGCGGTTCGACCACCGCAACGCCGGCGCGGACCTGTCGGGGCTCGGCGATACTCTCGCCCGGCTTCTGCCTGAGCTGGGTGCGGCCGACCAGGACGCCCGAGCGAAGCGGGAACGGACGGAGGCGGAGTCCCGCGAAGCGTCGGAACGGGACGCCGGACACACGAGGCTACGGGCGCACGACGTCGAACAGCATGTGGACGGTGGCATCGGAAACCTCAACGGCGACCTCTCCGGCACCTTCGTCAACCGGCCGCAGGGGCCCGTCAACACCGGCCGGGGGAATCAGTACAACGCCCCCCACTTCGAGGGCGACAACACTGGCGTTCAGTTCACGGCAGGCAACAACAGCGGCACGGTCCACCAGCGTTTCGAGCGTGAGCGCCGCCGCTCGGACGACGAGCGATGAGTCAACAGGACCACGTCACTGTCAATGACGCGCACGGCCCGGTCAACAACGGCCCGGGGCCCCAGAACATCTACGCCTACTACACCACCGCATCGGACCGCTCGGTTCGCAGAGGCACCGAGTCCGTCCGCATCACGCGCGAGGACCGGGAGTGGCTGGCCGACCGCTTCGTTCCGCCGATGGGCTACCGCGTCGCCGCCGACCGTCTGGAAACGCCGGGATCAGTGGTGCTGCTGCACGGGCAGCCGGGCAGCGGTCGACGTGCCGCGGCCATGATGCTGCTGCACGGGATCAACGAGGGCGGGGGCTCCGCCGGGGAAGGGATCCGGTTCGAGGAACTTCCCGTCACGGGTGAGAACGACAGCCCGCTGGCGCCCGGCGCGGGGGACCGGTTCCTCGTCGACCTCTCGGGATTCACGGACGAAGAGGCGTACCACCGGGCCCAGCGTCGCCTGTCCACGATCCGTGCACAGGTCCAGGAGGCGAAGGCCCATATGGTCGTCGCCCTTCCGACGGGCATGGAGCACGCCCACCCACCGGAGCTCGAACCGCACACGGTGAGGCTGGGGCGCCCCAGAGGCATCGCGGTGGTCACCCGGTGCTTCCGCATGGACCGGATGTCCTTCCGCTACGCCGAACTCGCGAGTGCCGGTCTTCGGCAGCTGTGCGACCGCTCCCCCATGCGCGAGTTGGCTGGACTGGCAAGCCTGGTACGGGATGCCCGGGACAGCGGCCGGTTCGGCTCCGGCTTCCCGGGGTGGCTCGACCAGGCCATGCACGCGGTCACCGACCGGGCCAAGGAGGTGAGCCGGCAGGTCACAACTGCCGAATCCACCCCTGAGCGAAGTCTGCTGCTCGCGGCCGCGATGTTCGAGGATGCCCCGTCCGACACGGTCTACGCGGCGTGGCACGGTCTGATGAGGGCGGTACGGCACGAGGAGGAAGCGACGACCGAACTCGCCCGGACGGGCTTCGGTGAGCGGCTGGACAAGCTCGGGATCGAACGGGCCACGGACGGCAGACTCCGCTTCGCACAGTTGGCGTATGCCGAGGCAGTACGCACGTACTTCTGGGCGGACTTCCCCGGGGTGCGCGACGATCTCAGGGAGTGGATCGGTGACACCGTCGGGCTGGAGGGGCTGACCAACGACGAGCGTGTCGGTGTCGTCGTCCGCTTCGGCGAGCAGGCCCTGGCCACCGGCCGGCCCGATGACCTCTTCGGACTGACCGTGCGCTGGTCCGACCGGCCGGGAGGCCCGCACTGCGACCCTCGCGCCGTTGCGGCCCTCGCACTCGGGCTGGGTCATGAGAGGTTCGGTGGCTGGTTCCGGAGACAGATGTACGACTCCGCGAGATCCGGCTCCCTGTCGGAAGGGCTCGCCCGTGTGCTGACTGCAGCCTGTGTCCAGAGCCTGAGCGCGACGCATCCGGCCCAGGCAGTGGTACGGCTCCACTATCTGGCCATTCGAACGGGGGAGGCGGCGAGTGCGGCCCGGGAGGCGCTCTTCGGTCTCGTCGGTCACGACCGCAGACTCTTCCGGCTGCTGATCGACCGCCTGCGTACTCGGCTGGCTCAGCAGGGACGTGATGCCGAAGCTGATCTCCGGCTGCTCACGGAACTGCTGCGCAGTGATCGGGCGCCGGATCCACGGACGTGGCCGGACCTGTTCGTGGGGTGGGCGGGGGTGTTCTCCCGGCAGCCCACGGAGCTCTGGGGACCTCTGGTGGACAGCTGGCTGAACACCGCCGTCCACGACCGCACTCAGCGGATGGCACTGGGCCTGATCGTCAGGGCGACCGGCGGTGGAACGACCGCACTTCACCGCCTCTACACCCTCGCCTGCGTCTGGGCGGGGGCGAAGCACGAATCGAACCGGGCGGCGGTGGCAGCCCTCTTCTGGGAGCACATCGACCACGCGCAGTACGGCCGTGCGGACGCCGGACAACGGAGAACGGAAGAGACACGATGAGTCACCCCTTCGCCCGAATTCTGTTCGTCGCCGTGTGCGGACTCGCACCGGCCGCGCTCAGTGGCCTCCTGCACTGGTCGGTGTGGCAGTGGGGCTTCCTGTCCATGGTCACGACCTCGGGCTCGCTGCTGCTCCTGGTGACGGTCCTCGGCTCCGACCGCGCGGCGGCAGACCCGTACGAGCCCGGCGAACCCGAACCGCCCGCCCCGGTGGAGGAGCCGTACAGGGAAACGCGTGTCACCGACGCGGCGCTGCCGAGCGCGGTCGACGGCTACGACTTCCTCTTCTCCGCCACTGTGTGGTGGAAGCCCGTCGCCGACCACGTCCGCCGGTCCGAAGACGCCTCACCGGCCCTCGCCGTGTCCTCGGTCGTCACCCGGGCCAGGGAGCTGGTACGCCACGAGGAACCCGATCGGGCAAACTTCGCGCAGTACCTGCTGGACGGGGAGTTGGGCGTCGCGCGCCCCGACCGGTACGAACGGGTTCTGGTCATGGCGGCCGATGTGACACTGACCTTGGCTCCCGCCGACCGCGAACGTCTTCGGAAGCTGAACAACCTGCGCAAGGACGAAGAGCTCTGGGAACACGAGCGTCAGTACGAGCGGAGCAAGCGGCGATATCTCGGCGACGACGTCCTCAAAAGCGCGGGCAGCGCGGTGGTGTGGTGGCTGGCCCGTCACGAGGACGAGATCGAGAAGGCCGTCACCATGATCGGCCCGCTGGCCCAGATCGCGTCCGCGGCCAAGGACGAGGAAGTGCCCGAACTCTTCCGTCATCTCCTCGTCCCGCCCGTCGGAACATCCGCCGAGGTTCCGGTCGGGGCACCTCTGTGGGCCGAGGACGGCCCCGGCCCGGAACCGTTCGAAAGAGAGGAGGAAGTCGGAGTCGCCGACCGGCTCCGCCTGTTGCTCGAGGTCGCCGGCCTCAAACCGGACATGGATGCGTATGCGGTCCTGGTACACCGGGTGATGCGGTCCCTGAGGGCCGAGGGCCTGGACGACGCGGCCGACGACATCGCGCAGGGCTTCGGCCTTGTCCCTGACGAGACAGCGGAGAACCCCCCGCCGACCGGTGAACCCTCCGCAGGCCCCTGGCCACCGCGCACCCCCACGTCCGGACCGCCTCCGTCCTCGCACCCCGACCCGCAGTCCGGCCCGGATGCCGGCCCCTTCGCGCCCTGGACGGCGGAGGGCAGCACATCGCCTCGCGAGGACAACAGCAGGGACGAGTACGGGCTCTGACATGGCCCGCCACGGTCCGGGCACCGTGTAGGCGGCGCGGCGCCCCTGTGCTTGCGACGTACTCCGTCGTGCAGCCCCTCGTACACCGCCCCTGTCACGCCGGTCGAGGCGCGGAATGCCCGATGGACCGACTGAGCCGCAATACATACAAGATGCCGCTGACACGAGGGGCGATCAGTACGGTGGTGTATTCGACCGATACCGAAGACCTCCGGAAGCTCCGCTCCTCGACCGTTGCGGCCTCAAGCGCGGCCACCGGAGCTGAACGCAGTGGGGCCGCACCAGATGGTTGGGACGGCGGTGTCTCTGGCGGGTCTCTGCGGCAAGGCGCGAGGTCCTGCGAATGAATCGGATGCCGCCGTCCCCTTCCGGCCGGAAGGGGACGGTGCGCCTGACGCATCGCCGATGTCTTCGTCGGCACCTGGATCGACCGCACCGTCCACTACCCGGAGAGGCACCCGATGCCGCCCCAACCCCCCGACGAGACCGGCCGGAACCGCACGGTCAAGCGCTACGTGACGAGGACGTACGGCGGCTTCCCCCGCTACCTCGTACTGAACAGCGGGCACTTCATGGGCCCCCGATGGCGGCGCACCACCCGCTTCACCCGGCATCTGATCGACGACGCCACCACGATCACGGACGGCGAACTCGAAGTCCTCCTCGCCTTCGAATGGCGCTCACGCCTCACCGCCGCCTGGCTGATCGGGGTCAACCGCCGCGAACGGTTCCGCACGCGCCTGGGCGACCTGCTCCTGGCCAGCGAGGTCCGCTACTCGGGCGCCGCCTACTGCTTCGCCCTCGCCCGCTTCGGCAGCCACGCCGACGCAGAGATCCTCACCGCCTACCTCGACCACTACCTCCCCCGCACCGACCTCCACTACGACCAGCCCGCAGCCCTCGGCGCCCTCCTCCGCCTCGACGCCCACCTCGGCACCCACCACGCCGCCCGCTTCACGGAGCCCGACGGCCTTTGGCACGAGTGGGTCGAGGGCATGGGACGCCTCGGCCACCCCAGCGACAGCCCCACAGAACTTCGCCGCTGGACAGACCTCCAGTGCGAGTTCGCCAACGGCTGGGAACGTCCGTAGGCCGACGCCCGGCGACGCCGGTTCGTCCAGTTCCCCTGACCCGCTGGGCGCAAAGCCGCCCCGTCGCCGCTCGCGCTCCTCCGTGAAGGGCTCCGAGCACGTGACCCCAGAACCACAGTCGGGGATCCGCCACCCGGTTGCGGCGATCCTTCCACGAGCTCGGCGATACGGGGTGTTCTCCGGAGACGATTCGCCTCCACTTTCGTAACGCCGACCCAGCGCCTCCGGCTTTTGGCGACGGCCTAAGACAAAGGCCGCCCAACCCGCTCCATCGCAGGTCAGACGGCCTTTCGCTGGAAGGTTTAGACGTTGAAGCGGAACTCCACCACAAGGCCGTGACCTGCGGAAATGCAGGCGCATCCCAGCACCATCCCAGCACGGGATGCGCGACAAAGTACAAGAACACCGAAGATCGCCAACGCTACCCGGAAGCGTCCGCACACGCCTGAAGTCTGCGGAACTTCTACGAGCGCCACATCAGACTCGTGCCACCGCACCGAACCTCGCAGAGCAGCACAGCGCTCGCGCTCACTCGCGGTCTCCCCGGACGTCAGCGGCCAGCTCCGACGCCTGGCCGCCGCCCAGAATGCACGTCCAGACCTCGAGGCCGGCGCGAGCGTCCACAGATCCCGTATGCCTCCGGTTTGGCGGGGCATAGTCAGAAGCTTCCGCACTGTCGCAGGTCAGCCTGCATAGCTCAGCGGGTGGAGCAGGCGCCTTCTAAGCGCTTGGCGGCAGGTTCGAGTCCTGCCGGTGGCACCCAAACATGGCTGGTCAGGGCTCTCTCGGACCGCCAGCGGAGAAGCGGTGCGCGCGGTACTGCGCCGTTCGTTCAGAGCGTTGGATTCCGTGCTCCAGAGAGGAGCAACGTGGATCAGCTCGGTATTCAGCTGGCCGAGGTGAGACGCGCCAGGCCCCCCTTCTCCAGCTCGTGCACCACCAGTTCCTCCATCGCGTGTCGCTCCCTGGCGGAGGCGTAGGCGAGGTCGTGCAGGGCAGCAGCACGCTTGGCGAAGTCCCGCCTCACCGCATCGGTCGGCCAGGGGATCTTGTAACGGGAAAAGTCCTTGCGCCTCATCGCGCGGGCCTGCTCACCCTGCGTAACGGCCGTCAACTCCCGCCTCCGGTAACGCAGCGAGTGCAACAACCACATCCGATCGACCTCGGACTCTGTGTAAATCGCGAGCGTCCGCCGACCTGGCACTACCGGGGTAGTAGTGAGCACGGTCCGCACCTCCCCGGGACGGGGCGCGATCAAGAGGCTGCCGGACGGGCATACAACCTCTGCTTGCGCCACGGTGCGTGAAGTCACTGCACCCAGATGTACTGTCTTGCAGTTCAGTACCTCGCGGGGAGACACCCACGGCATAGCCGACTGTTCGCTGTCCGGCAGAGACTGTGCTGCACCAGCCGTAACCTGACACACTTCGCCCACTGCACGCTCGGTAGCGGGACCTTGCCCGCACGTCTGCAGCGCCTCCATGAAGTGCGCATCCGCTAGTTCCGTCGCGCAAGACACAATCCGGGTGTTCAACGCATTCTTGCGCTCAGCAAGCGAGATCAGCGAAAGCAGCCTCTCCCGCACCGGCGCTGGAGGCACTGGCACGGGAAGTCGGTTGAGTGCCTGCAGAGGCAAGGTCATGTGCTCGGCGTTCGACGAGGACAGCGTGAGATAGCTCTGGCTCTGCGAGGTCTTCAGCCACCATCGAAGCCACAGATCCCATTGTTGGGCGCGGCCCTCTGGTGTCCAGCGGACGACCGCGAGCGACCTGGCGACATTCCATCCTGCGTGCTCCTCCCCTGCAACTGCTGCCTCCCCCACACGCCCCACGAGCACGACAAGGAGGTCCCCAGACCTCAGCGTGCTGCGTGGGTGGCGTCTGGCCACATCGGGAGGCACAAATGTGAACTCCTGGACGTGCACACCTCCCTCGACGATCTCTGTGGCGCGGATCATCGGGATTCCGCCGGATGCCTTCTGCTGTCGCGCAATTCCGTAGGCGGCGTACTCGACCCCAGGGAACTCACGCAACTCAACGACGGGCCACGGAGTGGGGACATCATCCGATTCTGTAGTCATGCCTGCTCTCCAGGGCGTCACGGACTCGGTTCCTGGCTGCGGCGCTACGATCCATGCACTCATACAGCTCGGCCTTCCGGTTCCGGTCTCCGTCATTTGAATGCAACTGCGCGGTGCCCCTGTTCCGTACGTAGCGTGCGGGAGTCAGATCGAAGCCCGCCTCAGCGATTTCCTCGTACCTCGCCGCACGGCACCATGGGACGGATTCAGGGTTCCCCTCGCCCTCACGGCGTCGAAGTCCCTGCCATTCACCGAAGATCTGCAGCAGGCGTTCGGCCGAGTCCTTTTCGAAGTGGCGCCGCTGCCCCTTCTTCGCTGCTGGCAGTTTCCCTGCATCCGCGAACAAGACCTGATCGGAGTGCGGCCGCTCCCCTTTGGCCAGCAGCCACAGCGCCGTGCTCGCGCTGGCGTGCGGAAAGAGCCACGTCGGCAAGGTCACGACGCCCACGACCAGACCGTTCTCCAGCAGCCCACGGCGGATCAGTCCGTCGGTGCTGTTGCTGCTGTGCGCCGCGCCGGAAGACAGCAGAACGACGGCCCGTCCTTGTGGCGTGAGATCGGCAAGGATGTGCTGGACCCAGGCGAAGTTCGCGTTTCCCGGACGTGGCACCCCCAGGGTCCACCGCCAGTCGTCCTTCAGTTCACCGTGCCCCCAGTCCCGCTGATTCACAGGAGGGTTGGCGACGATCACGTCGGCCGGTATCGGTGAAGTGCCGGCCCTGAGGGTGTCAGCTCCTTCCTTGCCGAGGTCGGCAAGGAATCCGTGCAGGGCGAGGTTGACGGCTGCGGCATAACGCGCCGTCCTGTTGATATCCGCACCGGACAAGCGCACTTCACCCCCCTGTGCCCGAGCCCGGTGTGCGGCGGCGCGCAGCAGTCGCCCGCTGCCGCACACCGGGTCCCGAACAATCTCGCCTCTTCGAGGAGCGGCCAGCCCCGCGAAGAGGTACGCCAGGTCGTTTGACGTGAAGTAGTCATCGCCACGCGCATAGCGTGTCGAGTACGTGTCGAGGAGCACGTCAAGGAGCCTCGGGTCCGGATCCAGCCGCCGCACCTCCGCGATCAGCTCACGGAGGGCCGGGTCGATGAGCTCGAAGGGACGGCTCACACCTTCGTCGCGATACGCAGGAAGACTGTGGGCGCGAGCAACGGGCGTACGCGGCCACACTGCGCCGAGCCTGGCCCCCGCTGACTCCGAACCCGGTCCCCACAACCGGTCCACCTCCGCCAGTGATCCATGGCGGGACCAGCAGTGAAGGTAGACCACTTGAAAGGCAAGCCGGTACGTCGTCGCAGCATCGGCGACGCTGCGTAGCTTCTCGACGGCCCGCAGCACTCGCCGGTACTTCAGCCGCCCCTCTTCGTTCGCCCATTCCTCCTGGGTCACGACGACCTCAGCCAGGAGACGACCGCCAGCCCGATAAGAACAGCGGCTCCGCAGGCGGCACCACCGTTCTGGATGGCCGTGACGACCTCTCCCGCGCCCACGAAATCGAGGATGCCGGCCACGAGCCCCACCACCACGGATGCCAGGACGACCACCACCAACAGCAGCGCTCGCTGCGACATGCCACAACTCCCTCGGTTCCACCAGCAGTTAGCAGTTCTGCGGTTCGTTCCGCGGACTTGAAAGTAGTGGCCTGACGCACCTCACGTCTCGCAGCACGGGAATTTGCTTTTTGCCGTAAGGCGGTCGGGCGCAGCCCCTGCCGACCCCGCGAAGGACATCCGGTCGGGCAGACGACCGCCCCGGCAAACAGACGCTTGCCGGGGCCAGGAGCGATATGAGCGAGGGCTATGCGTCGGCAGCCGAGCCGTCCTGGGACCACTTGTCGGCGAAGTGTTCCATCTGGCGGATCACCAGGTCGATCGCTTCCTTGGACTGCTCCGGCGGGTAGCCGTGGCGAGCCAGGAGGCGCCTGATGGTGGCGCGGAGCCTGGCCCGGACGGGCTCGCGGGCGATCCAGTCCTTCTTGAGATTCTTGCGGACCTGGACCACGAGGTCCCGGGCGATACCGGAGAGGACCTCGTCGCCCATGAGGTCGCGAGCGCTGCCGAGGTCGGCGACCGCGTCGTAGAAGGCGAGTTCGTCGTTCCCCAGCGGCGGGGTGAACTTCTCACCTCGCCGGGCGTCTTCCGCGACCGTCTTGGCCAGTTCCACCAGCTGGGCGATGATCTCGGCGCTGGTGAGCTGCTGACGCATGTAGCGGGTCATCAGGTCCTGGAGGCGCTCCGAGAACGCGGTCTGGCGGACGATGTTGTGCCGGGTCTGCTCGCGCATCTTCTTCTCGACGAGGCGGCGCAGGGCTTCGGCGGCCAGGTGCGGGGTTTCGCTGTTCTGCAGGCGGCCGACGAGGGCGTCGTTGAGGTGGGTGAGGTCGGCTTTGTCCAGTCCGGCCTCGGAGAAGAGGTCGGTGACGCCGCCGGTCTCGACGACGGCGGAGGTGAGCTGGGAGAGATAGAGAGCGACGTCGCGGGCGACCGGCAGGCCCTGGGCCTCGCGGTCCATGGCGTCGAGCTTCGCCATGTACGTACGGACCTCGACGAGGAACTGGATGTCACGCTTCCAGTACGGCTGGTCGGTGAACCGGGAGGAGATGTCGGCGGAGGAGCCGGCGAGGGCGAAGAAGCGTTCCAGGCGGTAGCCGTGCTCGCGGAAGCGGCGGCTGAGGGTCTGGTTCGGGTCGTCGAGCTGGTCGGGGTTGTTGCCCGGGGTGGCGGGGCTGCGGAGGTACTCGGCCGTGGTGTAGGCCGCCTTGACGAAGGCCTTCGCGTCGGGGCGGGAGAGGCGTTCGCGCCAGTTCCAGCCGAGAAGCATCTGGTCGAGGATGTCGTACTCGTTGCGGAGTTCGTCCAGGGCGCGGTCGATGTCCTGGCCGAGGGTCCGGTCGGCCTGGTCGTCGGCGGAGTACTCGGCGATGGCCTTCTGGAGGTTCTCGGTGAGCGGGGCGTAGCCGACGAGGAGGCCGTCCTCCTTCTTGCGGAAGCGGCGGTTGACGCGGGCGAGGGCCTGCATCAGGCCGGCGCCACGCAGCGGCCGATCCAGGTACATGGTGTGGATGGGCGGCGCGTCGAAGCCGGTCAGGAGCATGTTGTTGACGATGAGGAGCTGGAGTTCGTCCTCGGGGTCCTTGGCACGGTTGATGACGGCCTTGCGCTGGGAGTCGCGCAGGGCGTGGGCGCGCAGTTCCTTGGAGTCCTTGCGGGAGTCCGAGGAGTAGACGATTTTCATGGCGCCGGTGGTGGGGTCGTCCGTGTGCCAGTCCGGGCGAAGGATCTTGAGGGCGTCGTAGACGCGGACGCAGATCTCGCGGGTGGCGCAGACGAGCATCGCCTTGCCGGGGGCGCCGCCGGGTGCGTCGTCGGCGTCCGCGACGAACGGCAGCATGGCCGCACGGCGTGCTTCCCAGTGTTCGACCAGGTCCTGGGTCAGGTCGCGGATCCGGGCGGGGGCGCCGTACATGGCGTTCATGGTGGCGACGGCCTGCTCGACGCGGGTGCGCTCGGTGTCGTCCAGGCCGTCGGTGATGCGGTCGGCCTCGGTGTCGATGGCGGTGGGGTCGACGTCGTGGTCAAGGACGAGCTGGACGACACGGCTCTCGTGGTAGACCTTCACGGTCGCGCCGTCGTCGGCGGCCCGCTTGAGGTCGTAGGTGTCGATGTAGTCGCCGAAGACCTCGCGGGTGTTGCGGTCGGCCTCGGAGATCGGTGTGCCGGTGAAGGCGAGGAGCGTGGCGTGCGGGAGCGCGTCGCGCAGGTGGCGGGCGTAGCCGTCGAGGTGGTCGTAGTGGCTGCGGTGGGCCTCGTCGACCACGACGACGATATTGCGACGCTCCGAGAGAAGCGGGTGGTCGGTCCCGGATTCCTTCTCCAGCTTGGTGCGGCCGAACTTCTGGAGGGTGGTGAAGAGGATGCCGCCGGTGCGCTTGGCGGCCAGCTCTTCACGGAGTTCGGAGCGGTTGAGGAACTGGTGGGGTTGTTCCGGCAGGACCTCGCTCTCCTTGAACGTGTCGAAGAGCTGGTCGTCGAGATCGGTGCGGTCCGTGACGACCACCACGGTGGGGTTGTGCAGGGCGGGGTCGCGCATGACGAGGTTGGTGGTCAACACCATCTCCTCGGACTTGCCCGAGCCCTGCGTGTGCCAGACCACGCCGGCCTTGCCGTCGGTCGCGGCGGCGCGGCGTACGGCGTCGGCGGCGCGGGTAACCGCGAAGTACTGGTGGGGCTTCGCGATCCGCTTCATGCGCTTGGCCGGCACGAAGTTGATGAAGGACCGGACGAGGGAGAGGAAGCGGGGCTGGGTGAACAGGCCGTGCAGGGCCAGGTCCTGGCCGGTCGGAACGTCGGCATCGGCGTCGGCGTGGACGGCGGCAGCGTCCACGGTGTCCACGCGGGCGCCGAACTCGTCGGTGTTCCACGGGGCGAAGTGCTCGTACGGGGTGAAGGGCGTGCCGTACTTCGCGGTGATCCCATCGGAGAGCAGCACGACCGCGTTGTAGCGGAAGGCGGTCGGGAACTCCTCGACGTAGTGCTGGATCTGGGTGTGCGCGGCGGCCAGGGTGGCGTTCGGGTCGCCGGCCCGCTTGAGCTCGATGACGGCGAGCGGAAGCCCGTTGACGTACAGGACGAGGTCGAAGCGGCGGTTGCGCTCACCGTTGATCACGGTCACCTGGCGGACGGCGCGGTATGTGTTCGCGTCCGCGTGCTCCAGGTCGACGATCCGGACGGTCGGGGTGTGCTCGGCGCCGAGCGCGTCGGTGTACGTGACGGAGTGGATGCCGTCGGTCAGGTAGCCGTGCGCGGTCCGGTTCTCCTCGTACGTGTCCTGGGAGGTCGGGGTCACGGCAGTCGCGAGGGCCTCACGGACGGCCTCCGGGGGGAGGGCAGGGTTGAGCCTCTCGATGGCCTCGCGGAGATCGGAGTAGAGGATCAGGTCGTCCCAGGACCGGCGGTGGCCGGAGCCGGGCGCGAGCTCATTGCCCTCGGCCTTCGGCCAGTCGAGCTCCACGAGCTCTTCGAGGGCGAGGAACTCCCAGTCGATTTCGAGGAGGCGGAAGTTGTCGGGGGTGGGGGTGTCGCTGCTGCCGTTGTCGTTCCCGTGCGTGGTCATACGTGGTCCTCGACAATCTTCTCGGCGTCCTTAACGCGGAGGCGGCCGGACATGAGTTGGGGGAGGAGGGTGTCGCGGAGGGTGGCGAGGCTCAGAGACTCTTGTTCAGCTACCAGCGCGCGCTCCCAGAGAGGGCTGATTACGCCATCCAAAGCCCCCAAAGCCTTGGGGCCCGGAACCGGTACAGGCTCATCCAAGTGCCTGCGCTGAATGTGCCCCATCGTGGTTGCCTTGTCGGCAGCGATTGAACGGAACTCATCCAACTTCCGATGCACTAGTTGACTCACCAGCCAAATCGGATACCCATCCCTTGGAATACACTTGAAAATGTGCTGATTAATGATCGCTTCGGGTCGAAACCATCGCGCAGCAGTCAATGAGCCAGACCACGCGAACAGCAAGTCTCCAGGGCGAGCCAAATGCCGATCTGGAACGTCGATTTCGTTGTAAACCGTAGAGCCCCCCGGACCACTGTTGATTTCAGCAATCCGCACAACCATGCGCCCCGTCCCGGTGGCACCCTTCGTATAAGCCCGTCCATTGATGAACTCAGCCACAGCCGTCAGAGGCTGATCGCTAAATCCATCGGCTGACTTCAGCAAAGCTTCACCGAAGAGCACGCGAGAGAGAGCATCGGCAGTAGCCGAGACGCGCTCATTGACGGCGATCTTTCGCGAGATCTCGTAATAGATCTCACCAATACCCTCCTGCACCCCGCGCTCGGGGACCGGAATCATCAGCTTATGAAAATCACCCTTCTTAAAATGGGGAATCATTGTCCCCACATGCAGATTTTCGATCCTGTTTCGAATCTCAAGCGACCGGAGAATAGCGAACAAGTAGAGCGGATCGATTTTCGAGGCGTCCGGGCGAACGGCGACCATGTCCTGCGCAATGCAGAAATCCACGGGATCCGGAGCGAGAGCCACTCTCCCTGGAGATCCTTTGCACACAAAGATCAGGTCCCCCGGTTCGGGGTGCGCCCGAAACCATCCGTCGTAAGTCTCCTGCGAGACGTACCGAACCTTCTCGTAGCGAGGGTAAAGAGCCTCATCGCTGATGCAATTCGTTGCAATGAGCTTGATACCCTCATCGGTGGTAGGACACGTACGCCCCCTGTTATCGACCACGAAGCTCAGCAGGTCCGAGAAAGGAACTTCACGAGTAGTCACTTTCAACCCTCCCGAGCTGCTTCCGTACGCTGTCCTCAAGTTCACGGGACATGTCGAACAGCGCGTACAGCTCCCCCGTCAGGCGAGCGATTCTGTCCGGCACCGCTTCAGCCCCTTCATCGTCGACCTCAGCCGCCCCGACGTATCGTCCTGGCGTGAGCACATACCCGTGCTCCTGCACTGTCTTTAGGTCCGCGCTGGCGCAGAACCCCGGCACGTCCGCGTACGTCTCTCCCGAATTCTTCGCGCTCGTAGTCCCCCGCCACGCGTGGTACGTCCCGGCGATCTTCGCGAGGTCGACCTCCGTCAGAACGCGCTCCGTACGGTCGACCATCTCGCCCATGTCCCGGGCGTCGATGAACAGGATCTCGCCCCGACGATCCGCAGCCGCAGCCTTCTGTCCCTTCACACCCCCCGGCGACTTGTCCTTCGCCAGGAACCACAAACAAGCCGGGATCGCCGTTGTCCGGAACAGCTGGGCCGGCAGGGCGACCATGCACGCCACCATGTCCCCGTCCACCAGCGCCTGCCGGATCTCGCCCTCGCCGCTCTGCTGGCTGCTCATCGAGCCGTTGGCAAGGACGACGCCCGCCGTCCCCCGCTCCCCCAGCTTGCTGATCATGTGCTGGAGCCAGGCGTAGTTGGCGTTACCCCTCGGCGGGACGCCGTACTTCCACCGCGCATCCGACTCGTTGCGCGCCCAGTCCTTGATATTGAAGGGCGGGTTGGCCATGACGTAGTCGGCCTTGAGGTCGGGGTGCTTGTCATCGGCGAAGGTGTCGCCCCAGCGGGCGGCGAGGTTGCCGTCAATGCCGTGAATGGCGAGGTTCATCTTGGCCAGGCGCCAGGTGCGCTCATTGAGCTCCTGGCCGTAGACAGAAATGTCAGCCTTGTGGCCGCGGCCCCGGTGGGCCTCGATGAACTTGGCGGCCTGGACGAACATGCCGCCCGAGCCGCAGGCCGGGTCGTACACGCGGCCCTCGTACGGTTCCAGGACCTCCACAAGGAGGCGGACGACGCTGCTCGGGGTGTAGAACTCGCCGCCCCGCTTGCCTTCGGCACGCGCGAAGTTGCCGAGGAAGTACTCGTAGACCTCGCCGAGGACGTCCTGGGCGGGCTTGTCGTCGCTGCCGCCGAAGCGGGCGTCGGTGATGAGGTCGACGAGTTCGGCCAGGCGCTTCTTGTCGACGTTGTCTTTGTTGAAGATCTTGGGGAGGACGCCGGTCAGCGACGGGTTGGCCTTCATGATGGCGTCCATCGCCTGGTCGAGGACTTCACCGACGGTGCCGCTCTTGGCGTTGGCGGAGATCGAGGACCAGCGGGCGCTCTCGGGGACCCAGAAGACGTGGTGCCCGGTGTACTCGTCCTGGTCCTCCAGGAACTCCTCCAGGCGGTCTTCGGCGATGCCTTCCTCCGCGAGCTCCTTGGCGAGCTGTTCGCGGCGTTCCTCGAAGGCGTCGGAGACGTACTTGAGGAAGATCAGGCCGAGGACGAACTCCTTGTACTGGTTGGCGTCCATGGAGCCGCGCAGCTTGTCGGCGGCCTTCCAGAGGATGGCCTGGATCTCCTTGGGTGTGGAGGCGGTGAACAGCTCCGCCTGGTCGGCGGGCTTCTTCTTCCGGGGAGGCATGGGCGCTCGGGTCTCCTTCAAGAGTCGGACGAGGGTCGGACGAGAGGGGGTTCGGTGAGGGTCAGCGTGCCGTCGACGAGGCCGGCGGCGGTCAGGGTGGTCAGGTCGTCGAGGGCCGCCGCGTGCTGGCGCAGCAGGGCCGTACGGCGGGCGATGTCGGCCAGGAGGGCGTCGTAACGCTCGGCCTCGTCGCCAGGGAGGTCGGGGATGAGGAGGTCCTCTATGCGGCGGGCGGAGCGGACCGCGCCGCTCACCCGCCGGTGTTCTGTAGCCGCCGAGCGCAGGAGCGCCGCCAGGGCGCGGGGCCGTACGGGATGCTCGGCGTCGGACCGTGCGCGCAGGACGCGGGCGGGAAAGGCGACCACCGACAGGCCCTCGTCGTCGACGTACGCGCCGAAGCTCGGGGTGGCGGTGACGACGATGTCGCCGCGTTCGGTGAAGTAGGCGTGCTCGTAGGTGGTGTGGAGTACGGCGCGGTCGATGCGGTGGCTGCCGACCGGCGCGCTGCCGGTGATCTCGGCCGGGGTGAGGACCGTGTAGTGGCCCGCGCCGCCGCCGAGGAGGTGTTCGGCGGCGATGCGGTGGCCGGGCAGTCGGCGCAGGCGGCGGTCCTTGAGCAGGCGGGCCACGGTGGTGCGGCGGGCCGGCTGGTCGTCGGGGCGCAGGACGGCGTTGGCGCGGATCGTGGGCGCGTGGTCGAGGGCGCTGCGGGTGGCGTCGATCAGCTGCTGGAGGCGGAGTTCGGTCTCGGAGATGCGGGCCGGGCGTTCGACGACGGTGCGGGTGTAGCGGTCGGCGTGCGGGCGGTGCTGTGGGGTGAACGCGGCACCGGGTGCGCCGGTCAGCGCGGTGGCCCGGACGACGGCGGCGTTGCGCGGTTCGTGGCGGCTGTCCGCCCGCCAGCCGGCGTCGCGGAAGATGTCGATGTCCTCGGCCAGCCCGTCCAGGGTTTGCGGGGTGAGGGGGCGTGAGGAGAGGTCGGCGAGGAAGATCTGGCCGGTGCGCTTGTCTTCGGGGGTGCGGTGCAGGATCCAGATCGCGGTGCGGTGGGCCGGGCGGAAGGGGAGTACGCCTTCGGGCAGGCTGATCGCGGCCTTGAGGAGGTGCTGTTCCAGGAAGCCCCGGCGCAGACGGTCCGCTTCCCCGCGGGCGGGTAGGGGCCGGACGAGCGCGTCGGCGGGTCCCAGGACGATGGCAGTGCGGTCCTCGGCAAGGAGGTCGGTGAGGTCCTGCAGGCTTTGCAGGACGGCGAGCGGGCTGCGGGTCTCGGCCGCCTCATAGGGCAGGCAGCAGGCGATGACGTGCGGGTTTCCCCAGTCTTCCGTGGCCAGTTCCTCGCCGTCGGCAAGGTCCATCTCGAATTCCTGGACGCCCTGTGCCATGAGGCGGCGGCGGGCGAGCCGGGCCAGGTCCGGCATCGGGTCCGCGGAGAGGAAGAAGGGTGAGTCCTCGGCGTCGGACACGGATTCGTGCAGGGCGACCAAGAGATCGCCGCTCCGGGGATGCAGGACGGCGGCCGTTGTTCCTTCCTCGCGCTCGTTCAGTCGCGCGAGGCCGGTCAGGTGGGCCATCGTGCGGCTCACCAGCGGAATCGGTTCGTCGGCGGCGAGGTCGTCGCAGCCCAGGCGGCGGCGCGCGTCCATGACCCGTTCGAGCGCGTCGGCCGGGGTGTAGGCGGCCTCGGTGAGGTGGTCGGCGAGTACGGCGAGCAGGGGACCCTGACGTTCGGCGTCCGGCAGGTCGCGCAGCTCTTTGTGGAGGTAGGTGTCCTCGAAGTCGGTCTCCGAGGCGCGCTCCAGGATCGTGCGCCACGGCAGCTCGGAGAGCGGTTCGTCGAGGAGCTGGCGCAGGCAGAGCAGCGCGGTCACTGTGTCGACCAGCGTGCGGGCGGGGATCGCGCGCCGCCAAGCGGAAAGGGTGTGCAGCACCAGCTCCGCCCGGATCTGGTCGGCATCAGCGTTGCCGCGGCCGGTGGACAGAAGCCATTCGGCGACTTCGCCGCCATCGAAGAGCGGGCTGACTCCCTCGTATGCGACGGGCTCGGGGAAGTCTGCGTGGCGGCGCGCCCAGGTCGTGACGACGGGCCGTTGCACCTGGGCCAAAGCCCCAATTTCGGCGTAACTGATCCGCCAGGAGGTCTCCTCCGGCAGGACGGGAACGGCTGCTTCACGCGTGCTGGCCATGGCGGTTCCGCTCCCTTCGTGACGACTGCCTCGTGCTCTCGGTCGAGAACGTTTCTCCCAGTGCGCCTCACACGCTACAGCCGGTCGAGCTCTCAGCCTCGCCAGTGATTGATAACCAGGGTTATCAGGTTCTCGAACAATTTCACCTCCAATCTTCTGGCACCTTCGCCACCATCACCCCGGCACCACCCGCCGGGACGCTGGCCCCATTCGAGTCTGACCGCGCCGGCGTCCTCATCGCCGCGCCTCTGCTCCCTTGCCGAGCACTCACCCCTGTCCGCCTCGACACCACCCGTCCCGTAAGGCCGCTCGTGCTACCGAACCGCACCGCAACCTCGCCCCAGGAGACCTCTGTGTCCAGCACCGCGTCGAAGCGCACCCTGTACCGCCTGACCCGCGTCAAGGCGACCCCTGAGTCGATGCTCGAAGCCCTCGACGTCGACGCCCTCGACACCCTGGACGCGGTCGTGCGCGACGTCAGCGATCACATGGGAGTTCCCGCCCTCGCGGTGTCCTTCGCCGTAGCGAAGGAGGAAGCCGCCTGGGGCAAGGATGTCCTCCGGCTCGCCGGCGAATCGGACCTGCTGCAGGGCGAGCAGCGCACCGGCGCACTGCTCGTGCTCGCCGTCGACGACGTGGTGTACGCGATCGGCTTCGACCAGGGCTACCGGCTTCTCCCCGCCCAGCTCAAGGACGCGCGCTTCGGTCTGTCCTTCGGTATCCGCGCCATCAACCCGCGTCAGGTGCGGGACTTCACTGCCAGCCTCCTCGGCCAGGCGCGCATCGACAGTTCCCTGATCCCTGCCGGCGCCTCCGCACCGGCACTCGGACTCCGGGACCACGGGCGGATCATCCGCCACCTCGGCGGCTACCTCGACGAAGTCGGCCTCACTGCAGGGAGCGGCACCAGGAACGGGGCCATGTCCGCGGAGGGCGGCATCGGTCTCCGTATCAAACTCGGCACCACCCCCGCCACGCTGATCAAGGACATTCGCGCCATCGCCACGATCTGCGAGCACGACGTTCCCCACCCCGACCTGGCCTTCATCGAGCACATCACCGCGGTCAAGGACGCTTCCCTCATCGACGCGCTCGATGCGGAACTGGACGCCACGCTCGGCCGTCCCGCAGACGGCCGGATCATCGCCGCCGTCCCCTTCTCCCAGAGCACCGACCTGCCCCGGTCCACCGCCTGCACCATCAAGATCGGGTCCTGCCCGCCCCACCTCCGTGACGAGTTCAGTCTCGACTACGTCCTGGAGCGGGCCCGTGTGATCAAGGCAGGCGCCCGCGTCACGGCGCTCCGGCAGGGCACCGTCGAACTGTTTCGTGACACGCTCTCCGCACGGACCGCGCTCGCCCCGCGCACCGCCTCCCTGGAAGCCCTGTCCAAGGAAACCGCCATGAAGTGGATCGAGGCCACCTTCTCCCTCAGCTCCCGCACGTTCTGTCTGCTCGACGGTGAGTGGTACGAGCTCGGGGCGGGCTACCTGCGCAACGTCAACGAGACCGTGGCTCCCTTGTTCCCCGACGCGCCCTCAGTCGATCTCCCCCGCTGGCCGCTCGTCGAGAAGCTCAACAGGAAGGGTATGCGCGTGATGCGTCCCGTAGACGAAGGCGACTACAACAAGCTGGCCGCCCAGGCCCGTCGCGGCTGGGTCTGCCTGGACAAGAAGAATGTCCACAACCCCTTTCGGGCAAGCAACTCCGTCGAGATCTGCGACCTGTTCACCGAGGACGACACTCTTGTCCTCGTGAAGCCCGCGCACTCCTCAAGCCCGCTGAGTCACCTGTTCAGCCAGGCGCGCGTCTCCGTTGAGCTCCTCTTCGAGAACGCGGCCGTACGCGCGGAGTTCGCCCGGTCCGTACACGTCAACAGCGATCCGGCCCGCAGCGTCCCCGAGGACTTCATCCCGCGCCGCGTCGTCTTCGCGATCCTTCTGAAGGACGGAGCCAAGCTCACACCAGACTCCCTCTTCCCGTTCTCCGCCATCACCCTGGCCCAGACCGCGAAGGCCCTCGCCGCTCGCGGCGTGACCGTCGAAGTCATCGGCGTCGAAAGCGAGTCGGCCCAGTCCGCCATGCGCGACGAGGCTGCGTAGCCGCCCGGGCCTGCTCACCACGTGCAGCGCTCCCGGAGCCTGGCCGAATCCGCTTCCCCTTGAGCGCACCCCTACCTGCGAGCGGCCGACGCTCCCACTCATGTGCCGCATCACCGCCGTCAAGGAGTACTGGAATGAGCTGGCTCACTGGGACATGGACGCCCCGGAGACGAAAGCCGAGGCACTGACGCCTGCTGAAGCTGATCGACCACGACCCACGGCCCTGATCGGCTGAGGCGCCCCCGGCCGGGCCTGCCGTCAGACTTCCGGCTCAGGGCTGTCGAGGCCGAGTTCGATCACCGCGAGTGGACGAGTGGGGCCCTGACCCCGGATTTTGGACACCGGAGAAACTTGGGTCTTGATGCTCCAGGAGAACGGAGTCCCTGTGGGGATGAAGCACTACCCCGCCGAGTCCAAGACGGACGCGGTCGCGTTGTACTGGTCGAGGCCGGGCGCGACGATCAAGTCCGTCGCCGGCGATCTCGGAGTGAATACCGAGACGCTGAGGAACTGGATCCGGGCTGCCGATGGACGTCGGGTCGGTGCCCATTCCTCGCCGCTGGCCGTCGTCCCGGGCAGTAGTGACGCCGTCGAGGCGGAGCTGCCCGCAGCCCGCAGCCCGCAGCCCGCAGCCCGCAGCCCGCAGCCCGCAGCCCGCAGCCCGCAGCCCGCAAGAGGATCCGTGAGCTGGAGGAAGAACCCCCGCTCCTACTGAGCCGGACCAAGGGAAATCACACCGCCACGAGCCGGACCCGATCGCCGCACAGCTTGGCCATGTCGTCGATATCGGAAGTCAGCATGACCACGGGGCGGTGCTGTCGCAGCGCGGCCTCGGCGACGGCCGCGTCGATCGCGTACTTGTGTCCGTGCAACCCGGCATTCATCAACAACTTCGAGGCAGCCCTCGCCTCCTCATCACCCACCGGGACGACCCGCAGCCCGGAAAGCACCCAGTTCAGGCGGGACTTGTTCGTACGGACGTGGACGACTTCGATGATGGTGAGCGCACTGATCACGACCTCCATGCCGCGCGAGCGCGCCTCAGCGATCAGAGCCACCACCTGCTCGTCATCGGCGAGCAGCTTCGAGAGCCCTTCGCTGTCCAGGACGAGCGAGCCCTCGTGACTCAGCCTGCGGCGGGCCACTCGGCCTCCTCGGCGAACACCTCGTCGAAGACCTGCCGCGCCCGCTGACGAGCCGGCTCGGAAACCGGCCCCTTGCGGCTCTCGTAGTCCGCCAGGTACTCGTCCAGGACCTGCCCGCGCAGCTCACGCTCGACCGCCTCGGCAATGAACGCGGAGAACTCCCGCTTCCCCACGCGCGCCCGGATCGCCTCCGCGGTCCCTTCCGGCAGCGACAGGCTCACCCGCGTCGCCGGGCCTTCCCCGATGCTGTACGTCGTCTCACCCATACCCCGAGTGTGTCAAACGAGTAGGAAAAGCGCCACGTCCGCACTGCCCTCACACTCGGCCAGCGCCCCGCTCGCTCAAATCCCAGCACGGGCATCCCCATCCCATCCCAGCACGATCCCAGCACGGTAGGGGTGAGCAGGGGTGATGACAGGTGACGAGTGGTCAGCTATCCCAGCACCATCCCAGCACGGGAAAAAACCAAGGGCCCGACCCCGAAGAGTCGGACCCTCTCTGACCTGTATGTTTGCCGGATCAGTGACGTGGTGATATGTCAGCGGCTACACGTTGAAGCGGAACTCCACCACGTCCCCGTCCTGCATCACGTACTCCTTGCCCTCCATGCGGGCCTTGCCCTTGGCGCGGGCCTCGGCGACGGAGCCGGCTTCGACGAGGTCGTCGAAGGAGATGATCTCGGCCTTGATGAAGCCCTTCTGGAAGTCGGTGTGGATGACACCGGCCGCCTCGGGGGCGGTGGCGCCCTTCTTGATGGTCCAGGCGCGGGATTCCTTGGGGCCGGCGGTGAGGTAGGTCTGGAGGCCGAGGGTGGCGAAGCCGACGCGGCTGAGGGTGGCGAGGCCGGGCTCGTCCTGGCCCATGGACTGGAGGAGTTCGAGGGCCTCGTCGTCGTCGAGTTCGATCAGCTCGGACTCGATCTTGGCGTTGAGGAAGATGGCCTCGGCGGGGGCGACCAGGGCGCGCTGCTCGTTCTTGAAGTCCTCGTCGACCAGCTCGTCCTCGTCGACGTTGAAGACGTAGAGGAAGGGCTTGGTGGTGAGGAGGTGCAGCTCGTGGAGGAGGTGGCCCTTCTCGGTGCCGGCGGTGATGCCGGCCTGGAAGAGGGTGTCGCCCGCTTCGAGGATCTTCTTGGCCTCCTCGACGGCGGCCAGGACGGCGACCTTCTCCTTCTGGAGACGGGATTCCTTCGTGAGGCGCGGGATGGCCTTCTCCACGGACTGGAGGTCCGCGAGGATCAGCTCGGTGTTGATGGTCTCGATGTCGTCCTTGGGCGAGACCTTGCCGTCGACGTGGACGACGTTCTCGTCCTTGAAGGCCCGGATGACCTGGCAGATCGCGTCCGACTCGCGGATGTTCGCCAGGAACTTGTTGCCCAGGCCCTCGCCCTCGCTCGCGCCGCGCACGATGCCCGCGATGTCGACGAAGTCGACGGTCGCCGGGAGGAGCCGCTGGGAGCCGAAGATCTCGGCCAGCTTGTTGAGGCGCTGGTCCGGGACACCGACCACGCCGACGTTGGGCTCGATCGTGGCGAACGGGTAGTTGGCCGCCAGCACGTCGTTCTTGGTCAGGGCGTTGAACAGGGTCGACTTGCCGACATTCGGCAGACCGACGATTCCGATACTAGTACTCATGCCACAAACGTCCGCTCAGGATCAAGAAGGGTGGGGTCGGCCGCGACTCCGGACGCACCACCGGCTCCCCCTTACGGGCGGGAGCCCGAGCGCATCGGCGTCCACGTGCGCGTATCACGGTACAGGGACACGGACGAGTAGATCTCCCTCGAACGCGGGATCGATCCTCGCCTCGTGTGGATGAGGGTGGGGCGGACTCGCCCCGGACCCTCAGAACCAGTGCAGGCAGTGCGGGGGCTCCTCCGTCCCGAACAGCGTGTCCGCCAGTGCCGCAGCGCCGGGGTGGTGCGCCGTGATGTGCCCGGCGCGTACGAGCGTGCTCGGGCGGGTGCCCCCCAGGTACACCGACCCCAGGTCCCGCACGTCCAGGGAGAGGTCCGGGTCCCGGTCCGTGGGGACGCAGTCCGCCTTCCCGTCGCGGACGGTCAGCAGGTGGCGGGCCCGCTCCCCGAGGAACGGGTCGTCGACGTCCAGGACGATCTCCCCGTCCGCGAACCAGCCGCGCGCCGTCAGCGCACGCGGTACGTCGAGGAGGCGCACCCACAGCCAGTCCGTCTGGCCGCCGACCTCACCGGCCCGGACGTCGGCGAGCTGCCAGCGCAGCGGGTGCTCGGGCGGGACGTGCCGGAACACGATCCGGGAGACCAGGTCGTGCCCGAGGACGCACCGGGCCAGGGCCGTGAACACGGCGTCGTCCGTGGCGACGGTCTCGTCGACCGTCAGGGTGTTCTCCTCGCCGAGGGAGTAGCTGGCGTACCCGTCCGGCACGCCGTCCGCGTCCCGGTGCACCGCCACGTAGCGCGGCGCCGGGGACACCGGCGGCTGCCCCGCCCCCAGCGCCCACCAGCGGGGCGGCCGGGACAGCGCCCCCGGCTGCGCGCGGCGGTACCGGTCGTACACCGCTTCGAGAATCTCGCCGCAGTCGGCCCGCTTCAGCACCTCGACCGAACCGTCGCCGGGGCCGATGTCGGTCCCCGAGCCTGCGCCCGAGCCGATGCCGGTCCCCGAGCCAGCGCCCGAGCCGATGCCGGTGCCATCGCCGATGCCGGTCGCCGCGCCCGCACCGGTCCCCGCACCCGCGCCCACGCCCGCGCCCGCCCCTCTCCCCCTGGCCACCGCGAACCCCGCCCTGTCCCTCGGCACCGTCAGCCGGGCGGTGGACGTGGCCGGGCCGTAGCCGAAGCGGCCGTAGATCGGGGCCTCCGACGCCAGCAGTACGGAGAGGAACTCGCCCCGGGTCCGTACCTCGGTGAGCTGGTGCCGCATCATCGCGCTGAGCACCCCCTGCCGCCGGTGCGAGGGCACGACGCCCACGGCGGTCACGCCGGCGACCGGGACGGGTATGCGGCCGGGCAGGGTGAGTTCGAAGGAGTACGCGGCGGCGGTGCCGACGGGCCTGCCGTCCGGTGCGACGGCGAACAGGGCGCGCTCCATCTCCAGCGCCGACCACCAGCGCCCGCCGTCCGTGACGGGGGTCTCCGGGAACCTCCCGAACGCGGTGTGGACGGTGTCGACGAAGACCTCCAGGTCCTCGTCGGTCGTGGGACGGATCTCCATCGCTTCGTCTTCTCCTCGGTACGGCGGCGGCTCGGTACGGCGGTGCCGGGCACCGGGCAGCGTAGCCCCCGGGCCGGCGCGGTCGGGGGCGTTCACCGGTGCGGGCTGCCGAGGGTCACCGCTCCGCGGAAGCCGCCCGGAGCCATCGTCGACATGGTGTCGAGGGACGCGTCGGGCACCGGCAGGAGGTGGGCGTCGACCCAGGTGTCCCCCGTCGCGGCGTTGGCCCAGGGGTCCTCGATCACGAGGGCGCCGGGCACGGCGCCGTGGCAGAGCACCCAGTGCGGCACGTCGAACCCCTGCATCGCGGCGAGCGAGAGGAGGAGCAGGACGTGGTCGCGCCGGCCGATCGCCTCCCGGACCGCGCTCAGGGGGAGGTGGTGCGGGTCGACGGGGACGCCCAGGCGTTCCGCCTCCGTGCGGGACACCTTCTGGAGCAGGGCGCGCCACTCCTGGTCGTCCGGCGCGAGGTGGTCGAGGAGGACGGGGCGGTCGGTGTCGAGGTGGACCGTGACACGGGACGACGGCCGGGCCCTGCGCAGGGCGACCCCCAGACCGACGGGTTCGCACGCCATGACGTTGTTCGCGTCCCGCCACAGCGTCAGCTCCGCCCGGCGGTCCAGCGCCTCGCGCGGCAGGACTCCCGCGTGCGCCTGCGCGACCAGGGCGGTGACGGCGCCGCAGGTGAAGTGGGTGCTCTGCCCGTAGTACGGAGGCGCCGCCACCGTGTCGGCGTACGCGTGCTCCCTCGTCCGGCCCTCGTGTACAGGCGCCATCGCCGCGTCCTCCTCCGCAGGCGCCGCCACCAGTTCCTCGTACAGCCAGCGCACATAGCCGGTCTCCGGGCCCGCCGCGCCCTGCGCCTGCGCGACCGGCGGGTCCAGGGCGGTGAAGCCCGCGGCCGCCGCCTCCTCGGGGGTCGCCGTCCACCCCTCCCATTTCAGCTGGACCAGTCCTCGGCGGACCGCATGGGCGGTGACCGCCGTGAGGGCCGCCGGTACGTCCCCGACGGCATCGACGATCTTCAGATACCCCGTCCCCGGACGGGCCGTCACCAGCGCGGCGGCGGTCCAGTCGTCGCCCCTCTCACCGGTTACGGCCACCACGTGCGGGGCATGGGCCGAGCGGTCCACCGACCGCCAGCGCTCCGCCACCCCGGGGTGCCCGAGCCGCGCCGACACCCCCTCCGGCTCGTACGGCATGACGACGACACTCTGCACAGACCGCACGAAACTCTCCTGACGCGATACGGATGGGGACGGAGTCGGGGACGGGGAAGTACGGAGGCACGGACCTTCCCGGCCTCACGCCCGCGACCGCCGGAGCACCCAGATGAAGTACGGGGCGCCGACCAGCGCGATCATCAGGCCGGCCGGCACCTGCGCGGGGGCGACGACCGTGCGGCCCAGCGCGTCGGCGACGCAGACCAGCAGGCCGCCGAGCAGCATCGCGACCGGGATCGCACGGGCCTGGCGGGCGCCCACGAGGGACCGGGCGAGGTGCGGGGCGACGAGCCCCACGAAGCCGACGACGCCGACGGCGACCACACCGAGGGCCGCGAGCACCGCGGCGATCGCCAGCGCGGTGAAGCGGGTGCGCTCCACGCGGACGCCGACGATGCGCGGGGTGTCCTCGTCGACGGCGAGCAGGTCCAGCCGCTCGCGCAGGAGAAGCAGGACGGGGAGGGCGAGCACCAGGCCGATGGCGACCGGGGCGACGTCGGGGAACGTACGGCCGTACGTCGTCCCGGAGAGCCAGGTGAAGATGCGGGGGGTGTTGTACGGGTCGGCGTGCAGCAGGAGGAACGTGGTCACGGCGCTGAGCCCGTACCCCGTACCGATGCCGATCAGGACGAACCGGTCGGGCAGGAAGCCCCCGCGCCGGGCCAGCAGGGCGATCAGGCCGAACGTGGCGAGGCCCGCCGAGACGGCGACCGTGATGAGCACCGTGCGCCCGCCGCCCAGGCCCGAGGTGGCGACGCCCGCCGCGCCCAGTCCGGCGCCCGCCGTGATGCCGAGGATCCCCGGCTCCGCGAGCGGGTTGCGCACCGTGCCCTGCACGACGCATCCGGCCAGTCCGAGCGCCGCGCCCGCGAGCACCGCGGCGGTCACCCGCGGCACCCGGTCGTCGAGTGCCTGGCCGACCAGGCCGGGGGCGGTGCCGCGGATCCAGAGGGCGAGGTCCCCGGTGCGCAGCCAGAGGCTGCCCGCCAGGACGGCCACGAGGACGGCGGCGGCCAGCAGGACCAGCGCACCGGCCACGAGGAGGAGGTAGCCGCGGCGGGAGCGCACGGCGACCCGGGCCGGCGGGGGCTGCCGCAGCCGGCCCGTGTCGCGCAGCCGCAGCGCGAGGACCACGATCACGACGGAGCCGAGCAGGGTGGTCGGCACCCCGGTGGGGATGGCGGCCGCCCCGTCGGCCCCCTGCACGGCGCGCAGGACCGCGTCCGCGAGCAGGATGAGCAACGCGCCGAGCAGACCGGCCGCGGGGATCAGCAGCAGGTGTCGGCGCAGTGCGCGGATCCGCCCGGCGAGCAGGCGCGCCAGGACGGGGGCGCCCAGGCCGACGAAGGCCATCGGGCCGGCGAGGGTTACGGAGGTGCTGGTCAGGAGCACCGCGCAGACCACGGCGGCCACCCGGGTGGAGCGGACGGGCACGCCGAGGGTGGCCGCGGTGTCGTCGCCCAGGTTCATGACGTCCAGCCGCCGGGAGAGGGCCAGGGCGGCGCAGAGCACCAGGAGGACGAGCGGGATCGCGCGCAGCGACGCGTCGATGTTCAGCTGGGAGAGCGAGCCGCTGCCCCAGGCGTAGAGGCCGGTCGTGTTCTGTTTGAACAGGATGAGGAGCATCCCGGTCGCGGAGTCCAGGGCCATCGCCATGGCCGATCCGGCGAGGACGAGGCGGCTGCCGGAGGTGCCGGCGGCCCGGCCCGCGAGGAGCAGGACGAGGGCCGCCGCGACGAGGCCGCCGGCGAAGGCGACGGCGCCCGACGCCCAGAGCGGGGCGGTGACGCCGAAGGCGGCGACGAGCGTCACGGCGCAGTAGGAGCCGGCCGACACGGCGAGGGTGTCGGGCGAGGCGAGGGTGTTGTGCGTGACGGACTGGAGCAGGGTGCCGGCGCAGCCGAGGGCGAAGCCCACCGCCACGCCCGCGAACAGGCGCGGCAGCCGTGAGCCGGTGAGGATCTCGCCGACGGGTGCGCCGCCGGCGTTCTCCGGCTGCCCGGTGAGATGCCGCAGCAGGTCGGTGACGCCGACGCCGGAGGTCCCCTGGGTCAGATGCCAGAGGCCCACCAGGACGGTCGCGGCGAGGAGGGCGGCCAGAACGGCCGCCCCGGCCGGGCCGCCGCCACGCTCCTCGCGCGGCGGGGCGGCCCGGTCCGGTACGGCGGGCCGGTCCGGCATGGGCCGTTGCAACGCAGCCCGATCCGACGCGGCCGGTTCTGATGCTGCCCGGTCCGGCACCGCCGGTATCGACACAACCGGTTCCGACACAGCCGGTTCCGACACAGCCGGTCCTGACGCAGTCGGTTCCGACACGGCCCGATCCGACACAGCCGATCCCGACACGGCCCGATCCGACGCAACCCGTCCCGACACAGCCCGTTCCGCCCCCGCCCCGTGCCCGGTGCTCACTTCTTGTCGAGTACGTCGACGTAGGCGTCGATCGCCTGCTCGTTGGAGCGGGGGCCGCCGGCGCCCCACACCCGTGCCGGGAAGGCGTGGGCGCGGCCTTCCTTCACGGCCGGGAGGGTCTTCCAGATCGGGTTCTTCTCCAGCGCGGCGACGTATCCGCCGGCGCCCTCGTCGTTGGCGTAGAAGAGGTTGGCGCCGCCCACGGCGACGAGTCCTTCGACGTCCGTCTGCGCGAGGCCGTAGGAGGGGTCGACGCCTCCGTTGCCGTGCTTCTTGTCGACGCTGCTGGTCCAGGCGGGCTTCAGTCCGAGTTCCTTGCCGAGTTCGGTGAAGAGGGCGCCGTCGCTGTAGGGGCGGACGGTGAGGTTGCCGCCCTCCAGCCAGCCGTCGAAGAACACGAAGTCGCGGGTCGGCAGGTCGGCGTCGACGACCTTCTGCTTGGCCTCGGCCAGGTGGGCGTCGAACTCCTTGAGCACCTGGTCGGCCCGTTCGGTGCGGCCGGTCGCCTTGCCGATCATGCCGAACACCTCGCGCATGTTCCCGATCGGGTCCTTGGGGTTCGCGCCGCGCGTGGCCATCACGGGGACGCCGCGCTTCTCCAGCTTCTTGATCGTCTCGTCCTTGGCGTCGAACGCCTCGACGACGATGAGGTCGGGCTCAGTCGCGTAGAGGGTGTCGAGGTCGGGCTCCTCGCGGGTGCCGATGTCCGTCACCCCGGCGGGCAGCTTCTCCGCGCTGACCCAGGTGCTGTACCCCTTGACGTCGGAGACCGCGGTGGGGGTGACGCAGAGGGTCAGCGCGTCCTCGACCTGCTGCCATTCCAGGACGGCGATGCGCTTGGCGGGCTTGTCGAGCTTCACCTGGCGGCCGACGCCGTCCGTGAGGGTGACCGGCCCGGTCGAGGTGGCCGTGGTGTCCTGGGCGCAGTCCTTCGACGCGGGGGACGGGTCGGCGCTGCTGCCGGCCTTGACCGAATCGGCGTCGGTCGTCCCGCAGGACGTGAGGGCGAACAGGGCGAGTCCGGCCGAGGCGGCTGCGGACGTCAGGCGGCGGGCACGGTTCATGAGGGTTCTCTTTCTCCGACCGGTCGGACGGACCGGTCTGAAACGATTCGAAGGGGCGGCGTACGGGCCGCTCCGGGAGGGTGGCGCGGGTCAGGAGAGGTGGCGCCCGAGCGGGTCGATGCGCAGACGGCCCGTACGCGGGTCGATGGCGGCCTCGACGCGGATGTCGTAGACCTCGCCGATGTTCTCGGCGGTGAGGACGTCGGCGGGTGGTCCGGCCGCGTACACCCGGCCGTCCCGCATGAGGACGAGCGTGTCCGCGATCCGGGCGGCGTGGTCCAGGTCGTGCAGCACGATGCCGACCGCGATGCCGTGCTGTTCCACGAGGTCCCGCACCAGGTCGAGCGTCTCGAACTGGTACCTGAGATCCAGGTGGTTGGTGGGTTCGTCCAGCAGGACGACGCCGGTGTCCTGGGCGAGGCAGGCGGCGAGCCACACCCGCTGCATCTCCCCGCCGGACAGTTCGCCGACCTGGCGGGCCGCCATGTCCCGTACGCCGGTGACGCCCATGGCCCGGTCGACGGCGGCCGTGTCCTCGGGGGCCGGTCCGGCGAAGCCGCGCCGGTAGGGGTGGCGTCCGAAGGCCACGACCTCCGCGACCGTCAGCCCCTGGGGAGCGGGCCGCGACTGGGAGAACAGCGTCACCTCGCGGGCGAACCGGCGGGGGGTGAGCAGCGCCGCGTCGTACTCCTCGGGCCCGTCGGGGACGCCGAGCGTCACCCGGCCCGCGTCCGCCCGGTGCAGCCGGGCGAGCGCGCGCAGCAGCGTGGACTTCCCGCTGCCGTTCGGCCCGACGAGGGCCGTCACCCGGCCGGATTCCAGGGTGACCGAGACCCCGTGGACGACCTGTTCGCCGCCGTAGCGCAGCACCAGGTCGCGCCCGTTGAGCGCGGCGGCCGGGGCTGTCGCGGAACGGGCCGGGGGTTCTCCGGTACGCCGGAAGGGGCTGGTGAGCATGAGAGGGTCCGGATGGTCGCAGGGGCGCGGGCGGCGGCACCCCGCCCTGCCGTCACCGGCCGGGCCGCGCGCCCGTCCGCACACGGGCAGCGCCGAGCACGTCGAGCAACAACTAAGGGTTACCTAACTTCGGGAAGTCTATATTCCGCTTAGCGGGCCGACAATCAGGCGTTCTCGCCACCCGATACGGGATTCCGGACACCCCGGAGGGCCGCGTCAGCCCTGCCTCAGGGGATCAGGGCTTCAGGGGTTTTAGGGGATCAGGGGATCAGGTGCATCAGGGGATCACGGGCTCAAGGGCTCCGGGGCCCGCCCGGACACCGGGTCCGCAGTGCCGAAGAACGCGCCGGGCGTGGTTCCCATGACCCGCCGGAACGCGGCGATGAAGGTGCTGGGCTGGGCGTAGCCGAGGCTCTCGGAGACCGACGTCACATCCCATCCGTCGGACAGCAGCATCAGGGCCCGGTGCACCCTCAGCATCTGCCGCCACTGCGCGAAGGAGAGACCCGTCGTCCGGCGGAAGGCGCGGGTGACCGTACGGTCGCTGCTCCCCAGCTCCCGCGCCCAGTCCTCCAGCGAACGCCCGTCGGCGGGGTCGTCGAGCAGGGCTTCGGCGATCGCGTCGATCCGGGGGTCGCCGGGCAGCCGCAGCGCGAGCTGGTGCTCCGAGGGCCGGATCACGTCGAACACGACGGACTCCGCCCGCAGCCGGGCCGCCTCGTCGAGATCGGTGCGCGCCAGATGGGTGAGCAGGGACGTGAGCAGCGGCGTCATCTCGATGGCCTTCGGTTCCCCGAACGCGATCGGTGTGCGGTCGGGGGCGAAGAAGGCGTCGTGGAACCGCGCGCCCTCCGTCGCCCGGCCTGCGTGCACCACTCCGGCGGGCATCCACAGTCCGTGTCCCTCGAACACGGTGAAGACGCGGTCGCCGACCCGGGAGGTCAGCGTCCCGCCGCGCACCCAGACGAGTTCGTGCAGGTGGTGGGCGTGCGGCGACCATTCCGTGGGGGCGGGGACGACCCGGAACTCCGCGACGACGGCACCGGGGGCCCCGGGCCGCTCCGGCAGCGCCCCGGCCCGGCGCATCACCGTGCCCGCCTCGCGCCGCCACATCCCCGGGGTCATCTCACCGCGGGACGCCCGAACCATGCGGACGAGTCTAGGCGCAGCGCGGAACTCCCCGTTCGCGCGCGCCGTCGCGCGGAACGCCCCGTCCCGCGCGAGGGCGCGCGGACCTCCCCGTCCACGCCCCTGCGCCGGGGCCCTGACCGGTTCCCGTTGGGCCGTGTGGCATCGAACTCATCGCCAAGGTCGGCCAAAGCGCGTGTCCCGCACCCGCTTCCCCGCACCCGGCGACCTACGTTGTCCCGGTGGAGCAGCCCAGGACACGTCCCCCGCAGCGCAGGCAGACCCGTCAGACCCCCCTGTCCCCGCTCAAAACCCATGCGGCCCCGGGCGCCGGCGCCCGCGCCGGTCAGGGGTCCGGGGCGACCGTCCACCGGGGGACCGGCGGCGCGGCCCGTCCGGGGGGCCCGTCCGTGCCGGTCCTGCGGCGGCTGCCGAACCCGCGGCTGACCGGGATCGGGGCGGGGCTCTTCGCCGCCGCCGTGATGTTCGTCCTGGCCTGCCTGGACTGGCTGGCCCTCGACGCCTCGCCCACCGTCTACGGCGTGCTCTTCCTGCCGGTCAGCGCGCTCACCGCGCTCTGGGTGCGCCCCGCCGACCTGGTCACCGCGCCGATCAGCGTCCCGATCGCCTTCGCCGTCGGCGTCATCCCGATCGCCGGCGGAACGGGCGGCTTCGGCGGGCAGACCATGGCCGTCGTCACCGCGCTCGCCGTGCACGCCGGCTGGCTGTACGGCGGCACCCTCGTGGCCGGGATCATCGCCACCGTACGCAAGGTCCGGCTGATGCGGGCCCGGCAGCGGCGGCTCGTCATCGCCGCCCACACCGGCCGGCCCGCCGGCTCCCCCGCCGCCGCGCCCCGGCCCGCGGGCCGGACGCCCCGCCGCACCACACCGCAGTGAGGGGCGGGGCCTCAGCGCCCCGCCGCCGCCATCGCCGCGCCGACGATCCCCGCGTTGTTCTGCAGCTCCGCCGGGACCATCTCGGCCCGCACGTGCTCGATCAGCGGCAGGAACTTGTCGGCCTTCCGGCTGACGCCCCCGCCGATGACGAACAGCTCCGGCGAGAACAGCATCTCCACATGGGCCAGGTACTTCTGCACCCGGTGCGCCCAGTGGTGCCAGCTCAGGTCCTCGTCCTCCTTGGCCTTCGTGGAGGCGTGCTTCTCGGCGTCGTGGCCGTGCAGCTCCAGATGGCCCAGCTCCGTGTTGGGGACGAGCCTGCCGTCGATGAAGAGCGCGCTGCCGATGCCCGTACCGAGGGTCAGCACGATCACGGTGCCCTTGCGGCCCCGGCCCGCGCCGAAGGTCATCTCGGCGATGCCGGCCGCGTCCGCGTCGTTCAGCAGCGTGACCGGGAGGCCCAGCTTCCCGCTGAGCAGGGTGCGGGCGTCCAGGTCGATCCAGCCCTTGTCCACATTGGCCGCGGTGCGCGTCAGACCGTCCGTGACGACGCCCGGGAAGGTGATGCCGACCGGGCCCTTCCAGTCGAAGTGGCCGACCACCTCGGCCACGCATCCGGCCACGTCCTCAGGGGTGGCCGGATGCGGGGTGAGCACCTTGTGGCGCGGCTGCGCCAGGTCGCCGCGGTCCAGGTCCACGGGCGCGCCCTTGATACCGGAACCACCGATGTCCACACCGAAGATCTCCATGGGATCCACGGTACGGGCAGCCGGGCCCGCCCACTTCCGGAACGGGAAGCCCGGAGGAACCGCGTGCCCCCGCCGCGGCTACTCGGCCGCCAGCTCCGCCGCCTCGGCGCGCAGGTCGCGGCGGAGTTCCTTCGGCAGCGAGAAGACGATGGACTCCTCCGCCGCCTTGACGATCTCCACGTCCTCGAAACCGCGCTCGGCCAGCCAGGCCAGCACCCCGTCGACCAGCACCTCGGGCACGGAGGCGCCGGAGGTGACGCCGACCGTGGAGACGCCCTCCAGCCAGGCCTCGTCGATCTCGTCGGCGCCGTCGACCAGATGGGAGGCGCCCGCGCCGGCGCCGAGGGCGACCTCGACCAGCCGGACCGAGTTCGAGGAGTTCTTGGAACCGACGACGATCACCAGGTCGGCGTCGGCGCCCATCTGCTTCACCGCGATCTGGCGGTTCTGCGTGGCGTAGCAGATGTCGTCGCTGGGCGGCGAGATCAGGAGGGGGAACTTCTCCTTGAGCGCGCCGACGGTCTCCATCGTCTCGTCGACCGAGAGCGTGGTCTGGGAGAGCCAGACGACCTTGGACGGGTCGCGTACCTCGACGTTCGCGACGTCCTCGGGGCCGTCGACCAGGGTGATGTGGTCGGGGGCCTCGCCGGAGGTGCCGATGACCTCCTCGTGGCCCTCGTGGCCGATCAGGAGGATGTCGAAGTCGTCCTGCGCGAAGCGGACGGCCTCCTTGTGGACCTTGGTGACGAGCGGGCAGGTGGCGTCGATCGTGGCGAGCTTCCGCTCGGCCGCCTCCTGGTGCACGGTCGGGGCGACGCCGTGCGCGGAGAACATGACGATCGAGCCCTCGGGGACCTCCGCCGTCTCCTCGACGAAGATCGCGCCCTTCTTCTCCAGGGTCTGCACGACGTACTTGTTGTGGACGATCTCGTGGCGCACGTAGACCGGGGAGCCGTACTGCTCCAGGGCCTTCTCCACGGCGATCACGGCACGGTCCACGCCCGCGCAGTAGCCACGGGGAGCGGCGAGGAGGACGCGTCGGGGGGTCGTAGCAGTCATGCGCCCCATCGTAACGGCCTCCCCCGCGGCGGGCGGGGCCGTAAGGACGCACCTGACGGGCGCGGGGCGCGGCGGGTCGGGAGACTGATCACGACGCTACCTACGGAGGGCTCATGGCCGGCAACGCTACGGATTCCGGCTCCACGGAGCAGGCGCGCCTGCGGCGGACGCTCGGCTTCCGGGACCTGGTGGTCTACGGGCTGCTGTTCATCGCCCCGATGGCCCCGGTCGGCGTGTTCGGCACGCTGGACGCCAAGTCGGACGGGGCCGTGGCGCTCGTCTATGTCGCCGCGACGGTCGTGATGGCGTTCACCGCGTTCAGTTACGCCCAGATGGTGCGGGTGGCTCCGCTGGCCGGTTCGGTGTTCGCGTACGCGCGCAAGGGGCTCGGCGAGGGGGCGGGGTTCGTCGCCGGGTGGATGGCGATGCTCGACTACCTGCTGATCCCGGCCGTCGCGTACCTCTTCTCGGGCATCGCGATGAACGCCCTGGTCCCGGAGGTCTCGCGCTGGGTGTGGACGGCCCTCGCGGTGGTCCTCACCACCTTCCTCAACCTGTGGGGGGTCCGGGCGGCGGCCCGGGTCGGCTTCGCGGTGCTGGCCATGGAGATCGCCGTGCTGCTGGTCTTCCTGGGCTCGGCGGTGGTCGTGCTCGTCCGGGACGGGGCGCAGCGCGGCTGGCTGTCGCCGCTCACCGGGGATTCCGGGTTCTCGGCGACGGCCGTGCTGGGCGCGGTCTCGGTGGCGGTGCTCTCCTATCTGGGCTTCGACGCCATCGCCTCCTTCGCCGAGGAGGTGACGGGCGGTTCGGAGAAGGTGGCCCGCGCGGTGCTGTTCTGTCTGGTGTTCGCGGGGGTGCTGTTCGTCGCCCAGGGGTATCTGGCGGCGCTCCTGGAGCCGATGTCGTCGGCCGAGCTGGCTGCCGACCCGGAGGCGCAGGGATCGGCCTTCTACGACACGGTGGATTCCGCGGTCGGCACGTGGCTGCACGACCTCGTGGCGGTCAGCAAGGCGATCGGGGCGGCGTTCGCGGCGCTGGCGGGGCAGGCGGCGGCCGGGCGGCTGGTCTTCGCGATGGCCCGGGAGCGCCGGCTGCCCGCGCTGCTGGCCAAGGTCGACGCGCGGTCGGGCGTGCCGCGTCCGGCGATCCTGATCGCGGCCGTCATCACCCTGGTCGCGGCGGTGTGGGCGGCCCGGCGCGACGACGGTCTCGACCATCTGGTCTCGGTGGTGGACATCGGGGCGCTGACCGCGTTCGTGCTGCTCCACGCGTCGGTGGTCGGCTGGTTCGCGGTGCGCCGGATGGAGGGGCCGCCCGTCTGGTGGCGTCATGTCCTGGTCCCGGTGGTCGGGGCGGGCATCCTGATCGCGGTGATCGTGGAGGCGACGGGCAGCGCCCAGGTCGTCGGTGCCTGCTGGCTGGTGGTGGGGCTGGCGGTGCTCCTCGCCCAGCGGGGCCGGGTGGCGGGACGGCCGTAGCGCCGTTCGTTGTCGGTGGCGGCCGATACGCTCACGGCATGGCTCTGCAAACTTCTCCGGACGCCCCGCTGCCGGTCGGTGACGTGTCGCGGCTGATCGGGGGCTGGATCGACCGGCTGGGCGCGGTCTGGGTCGAGGGGCAGATCACGCAGCTCTCGCGGCGGCCGGGGGCCGGTGTGGTCTTCCTGACGCTGCGCGATCCCTCGCACGACATCTCGGTGGGCGTGACCTGTTTCCGCCAGGTGTTCGACCGGATCGCGGACGTGGTGACGGAGGGGGCGCGGGTCGTCGTCCTCGCCAAGCCCGAGTGGTACGCGCCGCGCGGCCAGCTCTCGCTGCGGGCCACGGAGATACGGCCGGTGGGCATCGGTGAGCTGCTGGTACGGCTGGAGCAGCTGAAGCGGTCCCTGGCGGGCGAGGGACTGTTCGCCGCCGACCGCAAGAAGCCGCTGCCGTTCCTGCCGCAGCTGATCGGGCTGGTCTGCGGGCGGGCCTCGGCGGCCGAGCGCGATGTGCTGGAGAACGCCCGCCGCCGCTGGCCGGCCGTCCGCTTCGAGGTGCGCAACACCGCGGTGCAGGGGGTGCACGCGGTGAATCAGGTGGTGCGGGCGGTCAAGGAACTGGACGCGCTCGACGAGGTGGACGTGATCGTCGTGGCGCGCGGCGGGGGCAGCGTGGAGGATCTGCTGCCGTTCTCGGACGAGCAGCTGATCCGTGCGGTCGCGCAGTGCCGCACCCCGGTCGTCTCCGCGATCGGGCACGAGCCGGACTCCCCGCTGCTCGACCTGGTCGCGGACGTCCGCGCCTCCACGCCCACCGACGCGGCGAAGAAAGTCGTGCCGGACGTGGGCGAGGAGCTGGACCGGGTGCGCCAGCTGCGGGACCGGGCGCTGCGGACGGTACGGGGGCTGCTCGACCGGGAGGAGCGGGGACTGGCCCATGCCCTGGGGCGGCCCTCGATGGAGCACCCGCACCGCATGGTGGACGAGCGCGCCGCCGAGGTGGACGCGCTGATCGGCCGCGGCCGGCGGGTGCTGGGCCATCTGCTGGACCGGGCGGACTCGGAGCTGGCCCACACCCGGGCCCGGGTCGTCGCGCTCTCCCCCGCCGCCACCCTGGAGCGCGGCTACGCGGTCCTCCAGCGGGCGGACGGCCACGTCGTCCGCTCCCCCGCGGACGCCGGCGGGGCCGGGGACGCGCTGCGGGCCCGGGTCTCGGGCGGCGAGTTCACCGTACAGGTCGCCGCACCGGACGAGGCGGCAGCCGATCAGACCGACCGAGCCGACGCATAGGGTGGATCACATGACGGACGACCAGAGCGCGGCCTCCGCCGCCACGGCGGCGACGGGCACGCTCGGCTACGAGCAGGCGCGCGACGAGCTGATCGAGGTGGTGCGCCGGCTGGAGGCGGGCGGGACCTCGCTGGAGGACTCCCTCGCGCTCTGGGAGCGCGGTGAGGAGCTGGCCGGTGTGTGCCGCCGCTGGCTGGAGGGCGCGCGGGCCCGGCTCGACGCGGCCCTGGCGGACCCGGGCGACGGGCCGGAGGGCGGACGGTCCGCGGGTACCGAGTAGGTGCGCGGGCGCAAGGGGGCCGCGCTGTGGAGTGGATCACTCCCCGGCCGTTTTAGTTGAAAGTTAACCTAATCCTGCCGTACGGTGATCCGCGTTGCTCGATCCCCCGTGTACGTCCGGAAGGTAATCCCCACGATGTCCCTCGCTCTTGACCCCGCCGCCCAGGACCTCCTCTTCCGCGAGGCCCGTACCGCCAACACGTTCACCGACGAGCCGGTCAGCGACGAGCAGGTCCAGGCGATCTACGACCTGGTCAAGTACGGCCCGACCGCCTTCAACCAGTCGCCACTGCGCGTCGTCCTGGTCCGCTCGGACGAGGCCCGCGCCCGTCTGGTCTCGCACATGGCCGAGGGCAACCAGCCCAAGACCTCGACCGCCCCGCTGGTCGCGATCCTGGCCGCCGACAACGAGTTCCACGAGGAGCTCCCGGCCCTGCTGCCGCACTTCCCGCAGGCCAAGGACGCGTTCTTCTCCGAGCGCCCGGTCCGTGAGTCGGCCGCCGGTCTGAACGCCGCCCTCCAGGCCGCCTACTTCATCATCGGCGTCCGCGCCGCCGGTCTGGCCGCCGGCCCGATGACCGGCTTCGACGCCGCGGGCATCGAGAAGGAGTTCCTGGACGGCGACCACAGCCTCCTCATGGTCGTCAACATCGGCAAGCCGGGCGAGGACGCCTGGTTCCCGCGTCTGCCGCGCCTGGCCTACGACGAGGTCGTCAAGACCGTCTGAGCCGCCGCCCCCAGGGGCGTACGCACACGGAAAAGGCCCCGGAGCACCGCTCCGGGGCCTTTTCCGTACCCGCTCAGGAGGTCTTGAGCGCCGCCGCCATCTCGGCCAGCCGCTCCGCCGACGCCGAGCCGGTCACGACCGTCGTGGCGCCCTTGTCGTGGCGCACCAGCGCGTCGTAGCGCGGGCCCTCCCAGCGCTGCCAGGTCTCCCCGGCCACCTGCTGGGTGCGGCCGGTGTCCTTGGCCTGCTGGCTCACCTCGGTGACGTACTTGCCGGCCGCGGCGGTCGACTGCTCGACCGCGACGTACTTCCCGTCCGGGTCGATGAAGCCCAGGTGCCAGCTGTTGCCGGAGGCGCCGTTGTACCGCACGGAGGTCGCCTTCCACTCCTCCGCCAGCCCGCCGGGGGCCGCCACCGGGTACGGGGCCGCGCGCCGGGCGGTCAGGAGCTCCACCCGGTAGTCGACGGCCTTGACCGGGTCGGCCTTGTCGTCGTGCGGAACGAAGAGGTAGACGACGCCCGCCACGGCGGCGATCACCATCACCGACAGGAACATGTCCCGCGCTGTCTGCTTGCCACGCTGCTTTGCCACGGACCCATCGTCGCATCAGCGCCGACGCGCCCGAACCGGGGGCATCCGCTCAAACGTGACCCGGTCTGCTCATTTTATCGACGTGGCGATAGAGTCACATCACCCTCATCCGGTCGTCGTCGTACAGAAAGGTGCGCTCCGATGTCCGAGCATCATCTGCCGTCGCAGTTGGAGGTCTCCCCGGAGGCCCCCGACCGCAACCTCGCCCTGGAGCTGGTCCGGGTCACCGAGGCCGCCGCCATGGCCGCCGGGCGCTGGGTCGGCCGCGGGGACAAGATCGGCGCCGACGGCGCCGCCGTGAAGGCCATGCGGACCCTCGTCTCCACCGTGTCGATGAACGGCGTCGTCGTCATCGGTGAGGGCGAGAAGGACGAGGCCCCCATGCTGTTCAACGGCGAGCGCGTCGGCGACGGCACCGGGCCCGAGGTCGACATCGCGGTCGACCCGATCGACGGCACGACGCTGAACGCCAAGGGCATGCCCAACGCGATCGCCGTGCTGGCCGCCGCCGACCGGGGCGCCATGTTCGACCCGTCCGCCGTGTTCTACATGGACAAGCTGGTGACGGGCCCGGAGGCCGCCGACTTCGTCGACATCAACGCCCCGGTCTCCGTCAACATCCGCCGCGTCGCGCGGGCGAAGAACTCGATGCCCGAGGACGTCACCGTCGTCGTCCTGGACCGGCCGCGCCACGAGGGCATCGTCAAGGAGATCCGGGAGACCGGCGCCCGGATCAAGTTCATCTCCGACGGCGATGTGGCCGGCTCCATCATGGCCGCCCGCGAGGGCACCGGCGTCGACCTGCTCATGGGCATCGGCGGCACGCCCGAGGGGATCATCTCGGCCTGCGCCATAAAGTGCCTCGGCGGGGTGATCCAGGGCAAGCTCTGGCCCAAGGACGAGGCCGAACGGCAGCGCGCCCTGGACGCCGGGCACGACCTGGACCGGGTGCTGTCCACGGACGACCTGGTCAGCGGCGACAACGTGTTCTTCGTGGCGACCGGCATCACGGACGGCGAGCTGATGCGCGGGGTGCGCTACCGCTCGGAGACCGCGACCACCGAGTCCATCGTCATGCGGTCCAAGTCCGGCACCATCCGGAAGATCGACTCCACCCACCGGCTCTCGAAGCTGCGCGCCTACAGCGCCATCGACTTCGACCGGGCGAAGTGAGTCCCCGCCGCGCGGGGTGAACCCCGCGCGGCGGTCCGCACGCCCCGGCCCCGTCCGCCCGAAGAGGCGCCCCCCATGTGCGGTGGGGGCGCCTCTTCGCGCGGACGGGACCGGATCCGGAACGGCAACCCGGGAACGGGGGTCGGGATTCGGGGTGCGCGGTGCGGGCGCCTCAGCCCGCCGCCGCGACGCGGCCGGCCGCCCCGGAGGCCTTGAGCTCCACCTCGCGCCGGCGTCTGCGGGCCAGCGCCACCCGCCGCTCGGCCGCGGTGAGACCGCCCCAGACCCCGTACGGCTCGGGCTGCACCAGCGCGTGCTCCCGGCACTCGGTCATCACCGGGCAGCGTGCGCAGACCCGCTTGGCGGACTCCTCCCGCGACAGCCGGGCGGCGGTCGGCTCCTTCGACGGGGCGAAGAACAGCCCGGCCTCGTCCCGGCGGCACACCGCCTCCGAGTGCCAGGGACCGGCCTGGTCCTCCCGGGCGGGGGACCGCTGCGGAGGCACGGCGGCGACCTGCAGGGACTGGTGCGGCAGTGACAGCACGGTCTACTCCTGACGACGGCTTCGCGAGCGAGAGACGATGCAGCACTCCCTACCCGCTGTACGCACGCCTATGCACTGAGTGGCACTCCGTTCGGAATCCGCGGAAATGCGCGGACCCCGATTCGCTGCCGAATCCGTGCCGAATCGCCGTCAGTGGCCGAGGTGTTTGCCGAGATTCCTGTCCAGGTGCTTGTCGAGGTGTTTGCGCACCCGGTCCTGGAGATCCGCGATGAACTTGCCGCGCTTGGGCTTTGCCTCGACGCTGCCGAACACCGAATATCCGTTGACGACGACCACCGGGGCCTCGGGCTCGGGCGATTCCAGCGTGACGACTTCGAAATTCCCGAAGATGCCCGTACCGCTGCCGCGCAGCGAGATGTTCTCCGGAACCCTGATCTCGACGCTGCCGAAGACGGAGGTCGCGTTGATCACGGTGAGCCGCTGGCCGAACAGGGCCTCGGTCAGGTCGATTTCGACACTGCCGAACAGCGCGAACGCGTTCGTGCGCGCGCCGACGCGCCAGCGCCCCTTGCGGGTGGAGCTGCTGAAGATCGCCACCAGGTTGTCGGCCGGGCCCGCCGGCTCCTCCGGGACGTCGGCTGCGGGGGCGGCCGCCGCCCTCGGGACGCCGCCCGGTGTCGGAAGGTCCCGCACGAGCGGTTCGAGCTCCCCGACGGTCTTGGCGCGGTAGACCGAGTCGACCCGCTCGGCGTGCTCGTCGGCGGTCAGCCGGCCCTCGGCCATCGCCTCCCGCAGGATGTCCGCGATCCGGTCGCGGTCCGCGTCGGAGGCGCGGATGCCTTCGGGTTCCGCCGGTGCGGCCGGCCGCTGGGGGTGCTTTTCGAGGTCCACCGGCCCAGCGTACCCAAACGCGATAGATCGCGACTAGGGGGCGACGCCGCCTGTCGCGCACATCCGCGCGGGGAACGGTGAGCCCTACCTCACAAGCCCGGTGCCCGCGCGGGGTCCTACCCTGGTGGGTGCGCTGTCCAAGGGTGGCCAGCCGCTGTCTGCCGAGTGAGGAATGGCCGTAATGCCAGAGTTTGCGTACTCCGATCTGCTCCCCGTGGGCGAGGACACCACGCCGTACCGACTGGTCACCGCCGAGGGTGTGTCCACCTTCGAGGCCGACGGACGTACGTTCCTCAAGGTCGAGCCGGAGGCGCTGCGCACCCTGGCCGCCGAGGCCATGCACGACATCTCGCACTATCTGCGCCCGGCCCACCTGGCGCAGCTGCGGCGGATCGTGGACGACCCGGAGGCCTCGTCGAACGACAAGTTCGTCGCGCTCGACCTGCTGAAGAACGCGAACATCGCCGCCGCGGGCGTGCTGCCCATGTGCCAGGACACCGGCACCGCGATCGTGATGGGCAAGCGCGGGCAGAACGTGCTGACCGAGGGCGGTGACGAGGAGGCCCTGTCGCACGGCATCTTCGACGCGTACACCAAGCTCAACCTGCGCTACTCGCAGATGGCCCCGCTGACGATGTGGGACGAGAAGAACACCGGCTCCAACCTCCCGGCCCAGATCGAGCTGTACGCGACCGACGGCGGCGCGTACAAGTTCCTCTTCATGGCCAAGGGCGGCGGCTCGGCCAACAAGTCGTTCCTCTTCCAGGAGACCAAGGCGGTCCTCAACGAGGCCTCCATGATGAAGTTCCTGGAGGAGAAGATCCGTTCGCTGGGCACCGCGGCCTGCCCGCCGTACCACCTGGCGATCGTCGTCGGCGGCACGTCCGCCGAGTTCGCGCTGAAGACCGCGAAGTACGCCTCCGCGCACTACCTGGACGAGCTGCCCACCGAGGGCTCCCCCACCGGTCACGGCTTCCGTGACAAGGAGCTGGAGGAGAAGGTCTTCGAGCTGACGCAGAAGATCGGGATCGGCGCGCAGTTCGGCGGGAAGTACTTCTGCCACGACGTGCGCGTGGTGCGTCTGCCCCGGCACGGCGCCTCGCTGCCCGTCGCCATCGCCGTGTCCTGCTCGGCCGACCGCCAGGCCACCGCGAAGATCACCGCCGAGGGCGTCTTCCTGGAGCAGCTGGAGAAGGACCCGGCGCGCTTCCTGCCGGACACCACCGACGAGCACCTGGACACCGGGGGCGACGTCGTCCGGATCGACCTCAACCGGCCGATGGACGAGATCCTGGCCGAGCTGACCAAGTACCCGGTCAAGACCCGGCTCTCGCTGACCGGTCCGCTGGTCGTGGCGCGCGACATCGCGCACGCCAAGATCAAGGAACGCCTCGACGCGGGCGAGGAGATGCCGCAGTACCTGAAGGACCACCCGGTGTACTACGCGGGTCCGGCGAAGACGCCCGAGGGCTACGCCTCCGGCTCCTTCGGCCCGACGACGGCCGGCCGGATGGACAGCTATGTCGCGCAGTTCCAGGCGGCGGGCGGCTCCAAGGTGATGCTGGCGAAGGGCAACCGCTCGAAGCAGGTCACCGACGCGTGCGGCGCGCACGGCGGTTTCTACCTCGGCTCGATCGGCGGCCCGGCGGCCCGGCTCGCGCAGGACTGCATCAAGAAGGTCGAGGTCGTCGAGTACGAGGAGCTCGGCATGGAGGCGGTCTGGAGGATCGAGGTGGAGGACTTCCCGGCGTTCGTCGTCGTCGACGACAAGGGCAACGACTTCTTCACCGAGCCCGCCCCGGCGCCCACGTTCACCAGCATTCCGGTGCGCGGCCCCGGCCTGGCCTGAGGCGACGGCCCGCGGCCCGGGACTCCGGGCCGCGGGCTCAGCCGTCGAGCAGTCCCGAGGTCGCGACCAGATAGCCGAGCTGTGCGCGGCTGGTGCTGCCCAGCTGCTCGGAGACCTTCCGCATGTGCTCGGCGACGCTGCGGCGGCTCATGCCGATGCGCCGGGCGATGGCGGCGTCCGTCTCGCCGTTGACCACCGCGACGAGGATGGCGCGCTGGAGGTCGGAGGTGATGACGGGGGTGCGCAGCGGGGTGCGTTCGGGCCGGACCGGGACCGCGCGGGCCCAGGCCTCGTCGAAGGCGCGGACCAGGAAGCGGACCAGGGACGGGTGCTGGATGCGCAGCGCCTCGTTGGGTGCGTCGGAGAAGGGGACGAAGGCCAGGTCCCGGTCGAAGACGATGACCCGGTCGGTGACCTCGGCGAGGGTCCTGACCTCGGCCCCGGCGGCGGTCACCTGCTCGATGTAGGCGAGCGTGGCCCGGTCGGAGCGGACGGTGTGCTGGTAGATCGTGCGCTGGTGGACGCCCCGGCCGAGGTTGCCCAGGTCCCGGGTGAGGGCCTCCTCCAGGACGCCGGCGGGCCGGCCGCCGCCGGGATGGGCGGTGCGCACCTCCTCGCGGCAGTCGGCCACCCCGGCGTCGAGCGCCTTGCTGATGACGGCCCTGCCGGAGAGCCGGGTGAGCTCGGGCCGGCTGGTGCGGTGCGCGTCCGCGTACAGCGTCTCGAAGACGGAGAGCGCGGTGCGGGTGGCGCGCAGGGCGCGGCGGCGTTCGAGGACGGCTTCCCGGAGCGGGGTGAGCGCGGCGTGGGAGGCGGTCTCGGGCGGTACGGGGATGAGGAGTCCCGGGGCCTCGCGGTCGGCGACCATCAGATGCAGGGCCCGCAGGCAGTCGGGCACGTCGGGGGCGGGAAGCCCGCCGGTGCGCAGTGCGCCGCGGTAGGCGGTGAGCGCCGTCTCGCACGGACGCTCCGGTACGGGACGGTCGCCGCGCACGCGGCCGTCCGACGACGATTCGCGGCAATCACACATCGGTGGGCGGGAATGATCGTCCTTCACAAGGATGCAGATTACCTTTGCGCATTCGGTCCGGCGGCGGAGCTTCGCGGGGACCGGACGACCATGGCGGGATGACGTCCGAGACCGAGTCCCCCTCCCCCGGCCGCCCCGCCGGAACGCCGGACGGCTCCGCGCGCGGTGAACGGCGGTACCGCGTCCTGGTGGCGGGTTACGCCGTCTCCTCGTACGGCACGTTCCTGAATATGGTGGCGCTCAATCTGTTCGTCTACGAGACGACGGGGCGGGCCCTCGCGCTGGGGCTGTTCATGGCGGTCCGGCTGGGTTCCGGATTCGCCGCCGGGCTGACGGCGGGCGCGCTGCTGGCGCGTTTCACGGCGAAAAGCATCATGCTCTGGACGAATATCGCGCAGGCGGCGGTGATGCTGCTGCTGATCTGCGCGCCGGACGCCCTGCGGACGGCGGCGCTGGTCTCCGTCTCCGTGGTGGTCGGCGGGTGCGGGACGCTGTTCATGGTGGCGCTGCGCAGTTCCATTCCGGAGATGGTCGGCGAGGAGCGGCGGTCCTGGGCGAACTCGCTGTCGATCACCGGGCGTTCGATGGCGATGGTGGCCGGTTTCGCCTCGGCGGGCGTGGTCGTCTCGCTCGTCGGGTACACCGCCGCGTTCGTGGTGGACATGGCGACGTTCACGGTCTGCGCGGTGACGGTGGCGCTGCTGCCGTTCGCGGGCGGCGGGGAGCGGCGGCCGGAGCGGGCGGAGGAGGCGGCCCCGGCGGCCCGGCGGCGGATGCCCGTCGCGTTCGCCGCGCTGTCCGCCGTGCCGGGGATGGCGCTGATGGTGGCGCTGCGCGGGGTGGACGCGCTGGGCTCCTCGTCGCACAACGCGGCGCTGCCGGTCTACTCCAGCACGCTCGACGCCGCGCGCCCCGCCGTGTTCGTCAGCGCCTTCTGGTGTCTGTGGGCGCTGGGCAACATCGCGGCCCAGCGGGCGGTCCAGCGGTACGGGAAGCGGACCGGCCGGGCGCCGGGGGCGGCGGCCTTCGGCTACGGCACCTGTCTGATGTCGGGCTCGTTCGTCCTGGCGTTCGCGGGGTTCGGGCCGGTGGCCACGGCGGTGATCGCGCTGGTCGCCGGGGCCGCCGACGGGCTCACCGAGGTCGCGTACACCTCGCATCTCCAGACCCTGCCGGCCGGGCCGCGGGCGCATGCCTTCGGGCTCTCCGCGACGGTGGAGAACCTGGGCTTCGGGGCCGGGATGATCCTCGTGGCGGCGGCCCTGGACCGCTTCAGCCCGCTGGCGGTGGTGGGGTGGTCGCACGGGGTGGCCCTGCTGGTGGCGGTGGTCTTCCTGATCCGGGTGCGGGGCGCGCGCGGGACGGCGACGGCGCCGTGAACCGGTGCGGCGGTCCCTGCCCCGACCAACTGATTCCAGCCAATCTCGCGGGGTACGGCCCGGTGGCGCACGCCCCGTCGCGGCGGCCGGAGCCCTCCGTGGCCGTGCGCGTGGCGGGCGGCGGGCGGCGCGGGGGCCGGGCGGGCCGGGTCCGTACCGCCCCACCGGTCCCTTCCGCCTCCTGGGCCCCGGCGGACGGGTCCCGGGCCCGGTCCCGCACCCCACCGCCTCTTTTCCGCAGGTACCCGGCCGCGCCGCTTGCGGGACGGACGGCCGGTGCGGTGAGTTGTCCGACGTTGCCGGGGCCGCCCCCGTTCCCGCGCCCCTGTCCGAACCGTCCCCCTCGCTCCGCGGTCCGGTCCCCCGCGCCCGCACCCTCCCACTCCGGAAAGGCGGACACCGCATGACGCCGGTACCCCCTCGCAGTCACGCCGACGACCTGCTCTCCTTCATCAGCGCCAGCCCGTCCCCGTACCACGCGGTGGCGAGCGCGGCCCAGCGGCTGGAGAAGGCCGGCTTCCGCGAGCTGCGCGGCACCGACGACTGGACGGGCACGACCGGGGGCTGCTTCGTCGCCCGCGGCGGCGCCCTGATCGCCTGGTACGCCCCGTCCGGGACACCCGCCCACACCCCGTTCCGGATCATCGGCACCCACACCGACTCGCCGAACCTGCGCGTCAAGCCCAGCCCCGACACCGCGTCGGCGGGCTGGCGGCAGATCGCCGTGGAGATCTACGGCGGGGTCCCGCTCAACACCTGGCTCGACCGCGATCTCGGCGTCTCGGGCCGGCTCGCGCTGCGCGGTCCCGGTGGCCGCGTCGAGTCCCGGCTGGTCCAGATCGACGAACCGCTGCTGCGCGTACCGCAGCTGGCGATCCATCTGGACCGCACCGTCAACGACGGTCTGGCCCTGGACCGGCAGCGGCACCTCGCGCCGGTCTGGTCGCTGGGCCGGGCCGAGGAGGGCGCGCTGCTGCGCCGGATCACGGAGGCCGCCGAGGCGGATCCGGACGAGGTGCTGGGCTGGGACCTGATGCTCCATGACGTCCAGCCGCCCGGATATCTGGGCGCGGAGCGGGAGTTCCTGGTGTCCTCGCGGCTGGACAATCTGGTCTCGGTGCACGCCGGGGTGACCGCGCTGACCGCGGCGGCCGCCTCGGGGGCGGAGCCCGCGTACGTGCCGGTGCTGGCGGCCTTCGACCACGAGGAGGTCGGCAGCGGTTCGGACACCGGGGCGCAGAGCCCCCTGCTGGAGCGGGTGCTGAGCCGTTCCGTGACGGCCAGGGGCGGCAGCCCTGAGGACTGGGCGCGTGCCCTGTCGGGGGCGTTCTGCGTCTCGGCCGACATGGCGCACGCCGTGCACCCCAACTACGCGGAGCGCCACGACCCCGACCACCGTCCGCTGCCCAACGGCGGCCCGACGGTGAAGGTCAACGTCAACCAGCGGTACGCCACCGACTCCTCCGGGATCGCGGTGTTCGCCTCGGCGTGCGAGCGGGCGGGTGCGCCCTGGCAGCCGTTCGTCTCCCACAACGCGATGCCGTGCGGCACCTCGATCGGCCCGCTCACGGCGGCCCGGCTGGGCGTGCCGACCGTGGACGTGGGCGTTCCGGGGCTCTCGATGCACTCGGCGCGCGAGCTGTGCGGGGCGGACGACCCGGGCCGTCTGGCGGCGGTCCTCGGCGCCTTCGTGACCGGCGGCTGAGGGGTGCGGGGGGGGGGGGCGCGCCCCCCCCCCCCCCCGGCGCCCCCCCCGGCCGGGGCCCCCCCCCCCGGGGGGGCCCCCCCCCCCCGGGCGGGGGGGGGGGCGGGGGGGGGGGGGCC
>NZ_JBVHKV010000024.1:0-123834 GCF_055559335.1 Streptomyces sp. NPDC024555 | reverse complement strand
CCGGGTTCATCGGTTCGGAGATCGTGCGGAGCCTTGTGTCGGCGGGGCACGAGGCGGTGGTCCTCGATGCTCTGCTCCCGTCGGCGCACGGCGCCAGCGCCGGCGCCGGGGTGCCGACGGGTTCCGGCGGCGGGTTCGTGGTGGGGGACGTGCGGGACCGTGAGGCCGTGGACCGTGTGCTGTGCGGTGCCGACGCGGTCTGCCACCAGGCGGCGATGGTCGGTCTCGGCAGGGACTTCGCGGACGCACCGGACTACATGGGGTGCAACGGTCTCGGAACGGCTGTGCTGCTCGCGGCGATGGCGGGCGCCGGGGTGCGGAACCTGGTCCTGGCCGGATCGATGGTGGTCTACGGGGAGGGCCGGTACGACTGTCCGGTCCACGGCCCGGTCCGGCCGGGCCCCCGTGCCGAGGCCGATCTGGCCGAGGGCCGTTTCGAGCCGCGCTGCCCGTCCTGCGGGGCGGACCTGGTGCCCGGACTCGTCGGTGAGGACGCGCCGGTGGACCCGCGCAATGTGTACGCGACGACCAAGCTGGCCCAGGAACACCTCGCCTCCTCCTGGGCGCGGGCGACGGGCGGGCGCGCTGTGTCGTTGCGCTACCACAACGTGTACGGGCCCGGCATGCCGCGCGACACCCCGTACGCGGGTGTCGCCTCCTTCTTCCGTTCGGCCCTGGCCCGGGGCGAGGCGCCACGTGTCTTCGAGGACGGCGGCCAGCGCCGGGACTTCGTCCATGTGCGGGACGTGGCGGCCGCGAACACGGTGGCGCTGGAGGCGGTCGCGGGACGCGGGCCCGGCTCCTTCGCGGTGTACAACACCGGGAGCGGGCAGCCGCACACCATCGGCGAGATGGCCACCGCGCTGGCCTCGGCCCACGGGGGCCCGGCTCCGGTGGTCACCGGTGAGTACCGGCTCGGGGACGTACGCCATGTCACGGCGGACTCGCGGCGGCTGCGCGAGGAACTGGGCTGGAGGCCGGCGGTGGGCTTCGCCGAGGGCATGGCGGCGTTCGCGGCGGCACCGCTGCGGGAAGGGGCGGTGGTGGCGGCGGGGTGAGCCCAGGCCGTGGCAGCGTCAGCTCGAAGCAGCAGCAGCCGGTGACGTTGCCGTGCCGGGGTGAGGCTCAAACCCGTCGGCAGCGTCGCCTCGAAGCGGCAGCCGCCGGCGACGTTGCCGCCGGGGTGACGCTCACACGGCCGGCAGCGTCACCTCGAAGCAGCAGCCGCCGGTGACGTTGCGGACCTCGGCCCGGCCGGCGTGCGCCTCGACGATTCCGCGCACGATGGCGAGCCCGAGCCCCGCCCCGGCCGGGGGCGTCCGTGCGTGGGTGCCGCGCCAGCCGGTGTCGAAGACACGGGGCAGGTCCTCCTCCGGGATGCCGCCGCAGCCGTCGGTCACCGAGAGCACCACTCCGTCGTCCGCGCGCTGGGCGGCCACCGCGACGGTGCCGTCGACGGGGGTGCGCCGGATGGCGTTGACCAGGAGGTTGTCCAGGACGCGGCTCATCTCCTTGCCGTCGACCTCGACGGGTACCGCGTCGATCCGGTCACCGACCAGCCGCACGCCGTGCTCACGGGCGAGCGGGTGCGCACCGGCGAGTGCGTCGCCCACCAGGTCGTAGACGGAGATCCGGGTGGGGGTGAGGGTGAGCGAGCCGGCGTGGATGCGGGAGAGCTCGAACAGGTCGCCGACCATGTCGTTCATCCGCTCCACCTCCGTGCGTATCTGCCGCAGGTAGCGCCGCGAGTCGACGGCCATGCCGTCCTCCAGCGCCTCGGACATGGCGCGCAGACCGGCGAGGGGGGTGCGCAGGTCGTGCGAGATCCAGGCGACGAGCTCGCGTCGCGAGGTCTCCAGGGCCCGCTCGCGTTCGCGCGAACGGTCGAGCTTGGCGCTGGTGGCGGCCAGTTCGCGGGTGAGCGCGGCCAGTTCGGCGGTGGCCGGGGCCTCGGGGGCCGCGAACGTGCCGCCGTCGCCGAAGGAGCGGGCGGCGAGGGTCAGATCGCGGCTGCTGGCCGCCACCCAGCGGCCGAGCAGCGTCGCGGTGGCGAGCGAGACGACCGCGGCCATGGCGACGACGGTGGTGACCACGGTCAGGTCGTGCGGCGACAGGAACATCGCCCAGGCGACGGCCAGGGTGCCGGCGAGCATCGCGGTCACGGCCACGGTGGCCACGACGGTCAGGGAGACGACGAGCGAACGGTGCCGGGAGAGCCGCAGCACGAGTGCTCCGAGCAGTCCGGCCGCGGCGGCGCCCAGGAAGGCGAAGAGCGCGATGAGCAGGATGTCGGTCATGACGGCCGCGCCGAAACGGAATCCGTGGAAGCGGTGGTGTCGTTCGTCCGGGCGGCGGGGAGGTCCAGCCTGTAGCCGACGCCCCAGACCGTACGGATCAGCTCGGGGCGGGCCGGGTCGCTCTCCACCTTCCCGCGCAGGCGGCGGATGTGGACCGTCACCGTCGACAGGTCCCCGAAGTCCCAGCCCCAGACGCTGCTCATCAGCTCCTCCCGGGTGAAGACCCGGCCGGGATGGCGCAGGAGGAAGGCGAGCAGGTCGAATTCGCGCAGTGTCAGTGCCAGGGTCCGGCCCCCGTGCGTCGCGCTGCGGGCCGCCGGGTCCAGGACGAGGCCCGCGCCCTCGATCGGTGCGGAGCGGCCGGAGGGTGCGGCGGCAGCTCGGGCGCGGCGCAGGACGGCGTCGACGCGCAGCACGAGTTCGCGGGGGCTGAACGGTTTGGTGACGTAGTCGTCGGCCCCCGTCTCCAGGCCGAGGATGCGGTCGTCCTCGTCGCCGCGCGCGGTGAGCATGATGACCGGGACGGGGCCCTGCGCCCGCATGCGGCGGCAGACCTCGAAGCCGTCCATGCCGGGCAGCATGAGGTCCAGGACGGCCAGGTCGGGCCGGCGGGCCGTGTACTGCTTCAGCGCGGCCGGTCCGTTCATGGCGCGGGCGACCTCGTATCCGGCCCGGGTCAGGTAGCCGGTGACCACCTCGGCGACCGTGGGGTCGTCGTCCACGACGAGTACGTGGCCGCGGGGAGGGGGGCCGGTGGGTGGCCCGCCCGCCGGGAGGGAACCGGTCTCTCCCGACGGCGGGGCGCCGTCCACCGCGCGGGCGTCTGTCCGGCCGCCGATGGGGCGGGAGGGTGAGGTGTCCGGGGTCGGGTGCATGCCTCCACCCTGGCATCCGCGGGACGGGGAGCACGGGCCCCCCGGGCCGTCGGTCGCCGACGTCCACGTTTCGTAAGAATACGGAACCCGATTTGTCGGCTTTCGCTCCGTAGGGTGAGCCGCGTGATTCCTCCCTCCGATACTTCCGGCCCCCGCGCCGATGTCGTTCTGCCCTGTCTGGACGAGGCCGCTGCCCTGCCCGCGGTGTTGGCCTCGGTGCCTCGTGGCTGGCGGGCGATCGTCGTGGACAACGGCTCGACCGACGGCTCGGCGGAGCTGGCCCGCTCCCTCGGCGCGACGGTGGTGCGCGAACCGCGGCGCGGATTCGGCGCGGCCTGTCATGCCGGGCTGCTCGCCTCCGACGCGGAGTTCGTCTGCTTCTGCGACTGCGACGGCTCGCTGGACCCCGGGCTGCTGCCGGGCTTCGTACGCAGGATCGCCGACGGGGAGAGCGATCTGCTGCTCGGCCGGCGGCGTCCCGAGGAGCGCGGCGCGTGGCCGCTGCACGCGCGGGCGGGCAATGCGGCCCTGTCCCGGATGCTGCGCCGCCGCACCGGGCTGCGCCTGCACGACCTGGGACCGATGCGGGCCGCGCGCCGGGCCGATCTGCTGGGCCTGGGGCTCACCGACCGGCGCAGCGGTTACCCGTTGCAGATGGTCGTGCGCGCCGCCGACGCGGGGCTGCGTGTCACCGAGACGGACGTCCCCTACCTCGCGCGGACGGGGAGGTCCAAGGTCACCGGCACCTGGCTGGGCACCTGGCACGCGGTGCGGGACATGCGGGCCGTCCTGGGCGAGCCGCCGGTCGGGGCGGGGGTGGCCCGGTGAGCGCATCCGTTCCCGGCTCCCGCACGGGTCCGGCGACCCTGCTCGTCATCGCGAAGGAGCCGCTGCCGGGCCGGGTCAAGACCCGTCTCACTCCGGACTTCTCGCCGACGGAGGCCGCGTGCCTGGCCGAGGCGGCGCTCGCCGACACGCTGAGCACCGTCCGCAGGCTGCCCGCCGTGCGGCGGGTGGTCGTCCTCGACGGCAGGCCGGGACCGTGGCTGCCTCCCGGCATCGAGGTGGTCGCACAGTGCGCGGGTGGTCTCGACGAGCGGCTCGCCGCCGCGTTCGGCGCCTGCACCGGTCCGGCCGTCCTGATCGGGATGGACACGCCGCAGGTCTCGGCGGCCGATCTGGCCCCCGCGCTGCACCCCGCCGCCTGGGACGGCTGCGACGCCTGGTTCGGCCCGGCCGAGGACGGCGGGTTCTGGGCGCTCGGGCTTGCCGCGCCCGACCCCGGACTCCTGCGTGGCGTGCCGATGTCGGTGCCCGAGACCGGTGCGGTGCAGCGGCGCCGGCTGGTCGAGGCCGGGCTGGTGGTCCGGGATCTCCCCCGGCTGCGGGACGTGGACACGGCGGCCGACGCCGCGCATGTCGCCGCGCTGGCGCCGCACGGGCGGTTCGCCGCGGAGTTCGCCCGGCTGTCCCGGGCGGTGGTCCGGTGAGCCGGGCGGGCCGTCACCGGGGCGTGCTGAACGCTCCGTACGAGGACGCCGCCTCGTGGAACACCGGCGCGTGGGGCACCGATCCGTACGCCGACGCGCTGCGCAGCGGGCACGGTCCGCTCTTCCTGCGCCGTACGGACGGCTGGTTGCTGCCGCTGGACGTCGAGCGCTGGTGCGCCGGCGCGGACGCCGCCGATCTGTCGGCCCTGCGCCGGTGCGAGGGACCGGTCCTGGACATCGGATGCGGCCCGGGGAGGCTGGTCGCCGCGCTCGCGGCCCGCGGGCAGCGGGCGCTCGGCGTCGACGTCAGCGAGGCCGCGGTCGACCGCACGCTGCGGCTGGGCGGTTCCGCGCTGCGCCGCTCCGTCTTCGAGCCGCTGCCGGGCGAAGGGCGCTGGGGCACCGCGCTCCTGCTCGACGGCAACGTCGGCATCGGCGGCGACCCGTCCCGCCTGCTGCGGCGTACGGCGGAACTGCTGGCCCCGGCCGGGCTCCTCATCGCCGAGACCGCATCGCAGGACATCGACGAGCGGGTCCGCGTGCAGTTGGACGACGGGCGGGCCCTCTCGGCCGGGGCGGCACCGGCCGAGCCCTTCCCCTGGGCCCGGCTCGGTACCTCCGCGCTGCTGAGGTACGCCCGTCCGCACGGGCTGCGCTCCGTCGATCAGTGGGACGTGGGCGGTCGCTCGTTCGTCTCCCTGCGGCGCAGCCGGAGAATCCGGACGACCGGCCAGAGCCCCGACACCAGGAACAGCGCGGCCGTGATCAGCAGCCAGTTCCCCAGGAACACGTCGGGGGACAGCCCGCTCGCCCCTTCGTAACGCTCCGTCCGCCGCGTGATCAGCGGGAACCAGACGAGCAGCAGCAGGCCGGAGAGGAAGGCGGGCACCCGGACGAAGTTGACCAGTCCCGATCGCCGGCCGGCCGCCCCGCACAGCAGCCGGTCGGCGCCCGCGTAGAGCGGGACGAGCACCAGGTCGTGGACGAGGGCGGCGCCGGCGAACCACACGATCACGCCGAAGGTGTCCCCCGCCAGCAGTCGCACGCCCGCGTAGCCGGCCAGCGCGAAGGTCGCCGCCATCAGCACCAGGTGCAGTGGCCCCTCTCCGTACCACCGCCGCACGCCCCTGCGCGTGTTGTCGACCGTACTCACAGCTCTCCGAAGGTCAGCCGGGACACCCATTTGGTGTTGAGTACGCCGGGGGCGGCCGGGACGACGATCCGTGCCGGATATCCGTGATCCGGGGTCAGGTTCTCGCCGTTGACCTGGAGCGCGAGCAGGGAGCGCGGGTCGCGCACCTGGTTGTCGCGCAGAGCGGCCCGGCGGAAGGGCCCGCTGCGCTGGAGCGATTCCACCAGGACACCGGGCGGCCGGTCCGGGTATCCGGCGAGCGCCGCCAGATCCGTCAGACGTACCCCGCGCCACCACTGGTCCGAGGTGGACCAGCCCTCCACGCACGCGATCGGGAGCGCCGCGCTGTGCAGGTCCATGGCCATCAGCTGCTCCCGGGTGAACCGGAGGTCTCCGGCCGGGCCGCTGACGGTGAGCCACCAGCCGTCCCCGGTGTCGGCCGTGGTGAGACCGACCGCGGCGGCCGTCTTGTTGATCTGGAAGCCGTTGGGCCCGGATCCCGGCTCGGCCGCGCCGTGCGGTGCGAGGACCGCGAGCCGGCGCAGCGGGCCGTCGAAGCTCCGTCCGGCCGAGGTCATCAGCAGTACGAGGGAACCGGCGCCCACCATGGCCAGCGCTCCGCGCCGCGACAGCGTCGGTGGGGCGGGGTCGGGCGACTCCAGTGGATCGTCCGGGACCTCCTCGCTCAGGCCGCCCGACCTCAGCACCCGTACGGCCTGCGGCACCCGGAGCGCGGCGTGGGTGAGGAAGGCGGCGAAGAACACCCACGCCCCGTAGAAGTGCAGCGGGTAGAACGAGCCCGGGAACACGTACTCCAGCTGGATGTTGAGCAGCCCGGTGACGAACTCGAACAGCGCCCCGCCCACCAGGAGGAGGAGCGAGATCCGCTCCAGCGCATGCCCGGCGGAGCGGACCGGCGGCAGCGCGAAGAGCCTCGGCACGACGGACCAGAGCTTGGCCAGCAGGACGGGGACGAGCACGATTCCCAGGGTGACGTGGAGTCCCTGGGTCAGCCGGTACAGCCAGTGCGGCCCGGTCGGCCACGCGAAGAGGTAGAAGCCCAGCAGGCCCTTGTCCGGCGTCTTGTCGTTGACCCGGTTCAGGTCCGGGTTGTACGCCGCGTAGGACAGCAGCCCGGTGACGAAGAGCACGGTGATCCCGGCGAGCAGCACGAGGCCGAGCACGGCGGTGAACCGCACGCCTCGCACCGGACTGCGCCAGAACCCCGGCGCGGAGGGCAGGCGTGCGAGGAGGGTCGTCTCCCGCCCTCCGAGGAGCCGGGAAAGGAACGCGGGTGGGGCCGGACTGTGCCGACGGCTGTCTCCCATGCCCCGACGCTATGCCGCGGACGCGGGCGTGAGGCGGTGACGACTCCTGACGAAACGATGACATCACCCCGGCGGGAACGGGGGGAGCGGAGTCCCGGCCGGCGTCGAATCTGACGGTTCGGTGACGCGCCCCGGCAGGAGGCGTGGCCACGGCCCTGTCCTGCGTACGGTGCCTGCGTGAAGACCGTGGACCGCACCGAGCAGACCGTCGAACCACTCCCCGTACGGCACTCCGGACACCTCCGCGACCTGGCCGCCGCCGGGGCGGGTGTGGTGCTGGTGGCCGCCGCCGTGCTCGTCGGCCGGGCGTTCGACGATCCCCTGCGTACCCTCGTCGTCCACTGGCCGCCGCTGCTCGCGCACTGGGATCCGCACGTCGGACCCGGGACCTGGGCCGCGCCCGCCGTCGCCGTCGCCGTGATCGCCCGCGGTCCGGTGCTCGCCGGCCGGCTGCGCTGGCGGGGGCTGCTCCTGAGCTGTTACGCCGCCTCGCTGGCCTGGGTCTTCTCGCTCGCGCTGATCGACGGCTGGCACCGCGGGATCGCGGAACGCCTCACCACCAAGCACGAGTACCTGCGGGTCATCGGCCGCTTCGACGACATCGGCGCCGCCCTGCGCGGCTTCAACGGACACATCCTGGCCGGGCAGCCGGACAACTGGCCGGCCCACGTCGCCGGCCACCCACCGGCCTCCACCCTGACCTTCGTCCTGCTCGACCGCATCGGGCTCGGCGGCGGCGCCTGGGCGGGCGTCTGGTGCATCGTGACCGGTGCCTCCGCGGTCGTCGCTGTCCTGATCACCGTCCGTACCCTGGCGGACGAACACACCGCACGCCTCGCCGCCCCGTTCGTCGTCCTCGCACCGGTCGCGATCTGGGCGGGTACCTCGGCCGACGGCTACTTCACCGCGGTGGCGGCCTGGTCCGTCGCCCTGTCCGCCCTGGCCGCGACCCGTACGGTCCGCAGCCCCGCTGCCGCCGCACTGGGCGCCGGGCTCCTCTACGGGCTGACCTGCTATCTCAGTTACGGGCTGACGCTCATCGCGCTCCCCCTCCTGGCCGTCCTCGTCCTCACCCGCACCGCCCGCCCCCTCCCCCTCCTCGTCTTGGGAGCCCTGGTGGTACCGGCGGCCTTCACGCTCGCGGGCTTCAACTGGTGGGAGGCCTACCGCCTCCTCGTCGAGCGCTACTACCAGGGAGCCGGCGGCGTCCGCCCCTACACGTACTGGGTCTGGGCCAACCTCGCCTGCACCGCGATCGCGGTCGGACCGGCCACCCTCGCGGGCATCCGCCGGGCGGCGGCGGGCGCACCCGGCGCCGTACGCGCCCTGCGATCCGGCACAGCCGTTCCGTCGCAGCGCCTGATCCTGCTGGTAGCGGCCTGGTTCCTCGCCCTGCTGGCCGCCGATCTGTCAGGAATGAGCAAAGCGGAGACAGAACGGATCTGGCAGCCCTTCATGCTCTGGCTGCTCCCGGCCGCCGCCCTCCTGCCCGCACCCGCCCGGCGCGGCTGGCTGGCCGCACAAGCGGCCGTGGCCCTGACCGTCAACCACCTGCTCTGGACCGGCTGGTAGCGGAACACGCATAAGCCCGGACACGTTGACCCGCGAAAGGAGCCGGAAGCCTGGACCGCCCCCTGCTCCGAAGAAACCCGGCACCGTTGTGTCACTCAGTGTTGGCGGAGGACACATTCGCTGGCTGTCGCTCACCCCGCGCCGCCGACCGGTACAGCTGGCTCCGGGGCGAGCCGGGCCTCTGGGCGGTCCAGCCGTTCGTAGAAAGGCGGGGACGAGAAGGGCACGATCCAGGACGCGGCACATGGTGCCCCAGATCTGCACGGACAGCCGCCTTTCAGCCGCGCGCAGGACGACGTCGGCGAGCGCCTCGGGTCCGCCGAGCCTGGGCAGTTGGTCGGCGCGGCAACGGACTTCGGAGGTGAGTGCGCGGGCGTGGCTGGTGATACCGCTGCCCCGGATGTCAGTGCCGGCTGCTTCCATGGGCCCATGGACACCGTGCACACGACCGCCGCCCTCCTCCCGGACCCCGCCGAGCTCCGCGCGCACCTGCGCGCGCTGGCCGTGCTGGACCAGGCGCTCTGCCGCGACCCGCGATTCTCCCGCTATTCCTTCTCCACCACCTGGGGATGCGGCACGGAGGCGGCCCTGATGGACAACGGCTCGGGTGACGACTTCTCCGTCCTCTTCGCCCCGGCCGGTGTGCTCGTCCGCGGCTTCGACCACGAGTCGGAGATGAGCCCGTACGGCACGGACGACGAGCAGGTCTGGCCCGGTGTCATCGACGAGGTGCCCGCCGCGCTGCGTCCGCTCCTGGACGACCCGGCCTTCGTCGACGAGGGCCTCGGCGCCCCGCGGGTCACCGCCTGCTTGTGGTGGGAGACCGGCGGCAGTGCCTGGCGCACCGGCTCGGGCATCGAGTTCCCTTCGGGCAACCCGGACCCGGACGGCTCCGGGCACCTCTTCCGCATCCTCACCGACCGCTCCCCCGAGGCCGTCCAGGCGCACTTCGAGGAGGACTACGGGCGGCCGGTCCCCCTCGACACCGTCCGCCGCGTCCTCGCGGGCCACCCCCTGACCCTCGAAGCCGCGCGCGGCCTCAACCCGGACGCTTTCTCCGACGAGGCCCTGCTCCGCCGGATCGGAGCCGACCCCGAGGTCGAGGCGTACCTCGCCTGGGACGGCGAGTTCGACATCACGCGGACCGACCCCATCGAGTCGATCACCCTGCCGGCCGGTGTCCCGGTGGAGCCCGTGGCCGGCTGCAACGCGGGGGGCACCCACTACCTCTGCGGCCCGGCCGGCTCCGACCTCGTCCGCCCCGTCCTGTACACCGACTCCGAGGGCCAGGCCTCCCTCATCGCGGAGTCCCTCGCCGAGGCCCTGACCCTGGCCATCGTCCTCCCCTCCTGGCACGACGCCCTGGGCGGCTTCCGTCCCCCCGCGCTCAACGCCGACTACCTTGAGGACCATCCGGACCACCCCACGGTCCGCGATCGTCTCCTCGCCGCCCTTCGCCTCCCCCCGGCTACCGAGCCCGAGGTTCTGACCCGCCTCCTCGCCACAGCCGCCCGCACCGTCCCGGACGGCTTCCTCCCTTCGGTCGGGGGCGAGGAGGACGCGCCCTTCGAACCGATGCTCCGTCCGCCGGCCGAGTAGGAGGACCCCGCTTCAGGTGCGCGAGCGCGTTCGGGTCCCGGTGCCGCCAACACCACAGGACCCAAAGCCCCAAGGCCCCAGAAGTCGGTCGGCAACGCCTTCCGGCCCTCAGGCAGTCCCGTGCTTGAGGCCCAGGCCGCCACGGAAGCCCATGTCGTCAGGCCCCTCTGCCACCGATGCGTCCGGGCGCCAGCGGTCGACGGTCACTACGCCCGGTTCCAGCAGTTCCAGTCCGGTGAAGAACTCCTCGATCTGCTTCTGCGTGCGCAGCACCACGGGCTTGGAGACCTTGTTCTGCCGGTAGAAGGCCGATGCCTCCGCTGCCCTGACGGGATCTGCGTCACCGCAGGCATGGGACAACGCGACATATGAGCCGGCCGGAAGAGCGTCCACGAGAACCCGCAGGATGCCCGCCGGGTCCTCGTCCTCGTCGAGGAAGTGCAGGATCGCGGCCAGGACCAGGCCCACCGGACGTGTCATGTCGAGTGTCTCGGTCACCTCGGGCGAGTCCAGTACCGCGCGCGGGTCACGCAGGTCGGCCTGCAGATAGGTCGAGCGGCCCTCTGGTGACAGCGGGGTGAGCAGTGCCTCGGCATGCCTCAAGACCACGGGGTCGTTGTCCACGTAGACGATACGAGCCGAGGGCACGATGCCTTGAGCGATCTCGTGCAGGTTGGGCCGGGTGGGGATGCCCGTGCCGATGTCCAGGAACTGTGTGACACCGCCCTCTGTCACCATGTGCCGTACAGCGCGCGCCATCCATGCCCGGTTCTGCTGCGCACTCCGCTGGATCTCCGGCCAGCGCTGGGCGATGCCCTCCGCGACGGCTTGGTCCACCGGGTAGTTGTCCTTGCCACCGAGGAGGCTGTCGTAGACCCGCGCCGGGTGCGGCTTTCCCTGTTCGAATGACCCGTTGGGGAACACACGATCTCCTTCACACGACGGCACGTTCGATTCACACAACAACGCTCTGGCCAGAGTCATTTGAACATACTGCGCAGTGCGAACCCACCCTTGCCCCACGGGTCACTTCCGCCTGACTCATCACGTCGCAGGCGCGGGCGCCTACTCACGGCCGATGCCCAACCCGGGAGGATCAACGGGGCGCGCCAGGGTCCTCGGATCCGCCAGTCAGCCCGGACTGCCGGGCACGACCAGGCCGGTTTCGTAGGCGATGACGACCGCGTGGGTGCGATTGTGCGCTCCGAGTTTGGTCAGGACGTTGCCGACGTGCGTCTTCACGGTCTCCGGACTGACCCCGGATGTGTGCGCGATCTCGGGGTTGGACATACCGGTGGCCATCAGGCGCAGTATCTCTTCCTCCCGGACGGTGAGGGCTGCCTGGGGAAGTGCTTGCGTCGAGCGGCGGGGAAGGGCGGTGACCATTCGGCGCAGAGCGGCCGGGAAGAGGATCGCTTCGCCGGCGGCGACGATTCTGACGGCCTCGGCGATGCGGGGTACGGGTTCCCGTTTGAGGACGAATCCGCTGGCGCCGGCGCTGAGGGCAGCGGTGACGTAGCCGTCGTTCTCGAAGGTGGTGATCACTACCACTTTTGGTGGCCGGCCCGGTTCCGCGAGGAGCTGTCGGGTGGCCTCGATGCCGTTGAGACGGGGCATGCGCACATCCATCAGGACCACGTCCGGGCGCAGTCGCCGGGCCTCTCGGAGCGCTTCGATGCCGTCGGCTGCTTCCCCGGCCACGGACATTCCCTGCTGCAGACCGAGCAGGGTACGCAGACCGCTTCGAGTCACTTCGTCGTCGTCCGCGATCAGAAGGGAGACGTTCTCGCGGTCCTGGGCGCTCATGCCTGCACGCGCAGCGGCAGCCGGACCGTGAGCCGCCACTGTTCCGGCCCGTGCGGGCCTGTTGAGATCTCCCCGTGGAGGAGCCGCACGCGCTCGGTGAGCCCCGGCAGACCGTGCCCGGAGGTGCGGAAGGCACCCGTGGTGCCCGGAGCCGGTGCTGAACCGCGCCGGTTGACCACACTGAGTTCCAGCACTCCCGGCACGGCCGCTACGGTGATCAGGATCGGGCCCCCAGCTCCGTGCCTGAGCGCATTCGTCAGGCCCTCCTGGAGGATCCGGTACGCGGCCCGGGAGAGCGTCGCCTGCACCTGGGCCAGGTCGCCCGAGAGCTCCGGTTCGACCACGGCACCCATGTCCCGCAACCGGTCGAGCAGTTCGGGAAGATCGGACAGGGACCGCAGGGGCGCAGCTGTTTCCGTCTGCTCCTCGCGCAGCATGCCCAGCACATAGTCCAGGTCCTCCAGGGCGGCCCGGGACGACTGTTCGATGCCGCGCAGGGCGGCGCGCGCCGCGACCGGGTCGGAGCCGAGTACCTCGCCCGCGACCGCTGCCTGGATCGTGGTGGCCGTCAGGGTGTGGCCGATCGAGTCGTGCAGCTCATGGGCCAGCCTGTTGCGTTCGGCGAGCGTCCGCTCCCGTTCCGCCGCCAACGCGAGGCGTTCTGCGGATGAAGGACCCAGCAGGCGCGGTGCCAGCCACCGCAGGGCATAGGTGACGGCCCAGCACAGGACCGCGGCGAGCATCAGACAGCCGAGTGCCACCACCCAGCTCTGCCATCCGCTGCCCGGCCGCAGCGTCCGCCCGTTCACACTCACCCCGGCCTCGGCGCCGGCCCAGCCACCGGGCAGGAGCAGCCCCGCGACAGCCAGCAGGACGCTCAGCTGTGCCCCCGTCCACCCCAGCGCCACGTGCGTCAGCAGCCAGAGAGGGGTACGCCACCGGCCGGAGCCGGAACGGTCTGTGTTCCGGTCCTTGTCCGCGGGGTCCGGCAACGGCACCGCGAGTATTCGCCGGGCGCATGCGATCAGTATCCGTCGCGTGGTGCGGGCCAGCCCAGTCACGCCGATCAGCGCGGACCAGACCAGCACGGTGAGGGTGATCGCCACCTCCTGCGGGACGGAGGGCCACAGCAGCGCCGGCAGTGCCGCGAAGGGCAGCAGTGGGAGGCTCGCCAGGGCGCCGCAGTAGGCGAAGAGCGCACCGGCATACGTGGAGCCGCTCATCAGCGGCCGAGATCCCTTGAACATGATCAGGCAATTATCGCCGGGCCGTTCACCGGCTTCCTCCCCCGATCGGGGGAGGAAGATCTCCCGCTTTCCCGGGATGTTCCCCGGCGCGACGAGATCAAGAATCGAGGCCTTGCCTGACGGAATGGAAGAACGGGCCATGGACACTCACGTACTTGACACTCCGCCGAACGGGGCGGGCCCCGCACAGGAACACACATGGACAGCGCCGAGGCGCACGGCACCGAGGAACGGTCTTGCCACGGCCGCGCTGGCCCTCGGCATCGCCGGACTCCTCGCCTCCCCCGTACTCATCGGCTTCGTCCCCGCATGTATCGGTCTGGTTCTCGGCGTTGCCGCGCTGTTCACCACCGGGCGTACCGGAGCCGGCCGGCGCAGGGCCGTCGCCTCCGTGGTGACGGCATCCGTGGCGATCGCCGTGTCCGGGCTGTCTGTCGTCGTCCTGCTCTGGTACGCGGACAGAACGCAGGACTGCTACCGGCCGGACAGCCTGCACCAGTACGCGGAATGCGTCCGCCAGCACTTCGACGAGAACTGACACAAGGACAGGACCGGCCTCACCATGCGTGACAGCAACACCCGTAGAACCCGCCTGCTCGCCGCCGGCCTCGCGACGGCTTCCCTCCTGACGGCGGCGGCTGTCGTCACCACGTCCGAATCCTCCAGCGCGCTCTCCGCCCAGGACCCCCTGTGGGCGTACACGCGGCAGAAGCTCCGTTGGGACCCTTGCCCCTCGAAAATCCCGAGCGCCCTTGAGTGCGCGACGGTCAAGGTGCCCCTGAACTACAGCGACCCGGAGGGCAGGAGCATCGGCCTCGCGATTTCCCGGCTCAAGGCGGGCAGCCCGGAGGAACGCCGCGGAGTGCTGCTGCTCAACCCGGGCGGCCCCGGAGCGTCCGGGCTGGACCTGCCCGTCGACCCGCTCATGAAACTTCCTGAGGAGGTGAAGCGGCGGTACGACCTCATCGGGTTCGACCCACGGGGCACCGGCCGAAGCGCGCCTGTCAGCCGTGGCCTGACCCCCGAGGAACAGTCCGACCATCCGTACAAGGCGGAGTCCTTCGTACAGGACGTCGGCCGGGCCCGCACGGTCGCCGCGAAATGCCGGGCCGCCGCCGGCGACGAGCTGACGCAGCTCACCACCCGCAACAGCGCCCGCGACTTGGACGTCATCCGCGCCGCGCTCGGCGAGGAGAGGATCTCCTACCTGGGAATCTCGTACGGCACCTACCTCGGAGCCGTCTACATGCAGCTCTTCCCCCGGCGTACCGACCGGTTCGTGCTCGACAGCGCGACCGACCCCACCCGGGTCTACCGGGGAATGTTCCAGGACATGGCCAAGGCGGCAGAGCAGGCATTCACACGCTGGGCCGGCTGGACCGCGCAGCGGGACCATCAGTACGGGCTCGGAAGGACTCCAGCAGAGGTACGTGCGGCCTTCTGGGACCTGATCGCACGAGCCGACCACGACCCCGTCGCCTTCGAGGGACAGACCCTCACCGGGGACGACATCCGCGCCAACAGTCGCGCATTCGTCCACGTCCAAAGCGCTGCCGAATGGATCGCCGCGCTGAAGAAGGCGTCCGACAGCAAGAAGCCGGTCCGTGGCACTGCCGGCGGAACCCAGGAATCCGACGACTCCTACGCGTCGGCCGCGTGGTCCTACATGTGCGCCGACACCCGGACCTGGTCACACGACCCCGGGGAATACCGCCGCGAGGCGGTCCGCGACCAGGAAAGGTATCCGCTCTACGGCGACTTCGCGGCAGCCATCACCCCCTGCGCCTTCTGGGAACAGGGCAGCGAGCCACAGACCATCATCAACAACAAGGCACGTGCGCTGATCACCCAGAACGAATGGGACCCCCAGACCCCCCTCTTCGCCGCCCAGGCCATGCACCAGGCGTTGCGCGGCTCCCGCATGCTCACCGTCACCGGAGGCGAAGGACACGGTGTCCTCTATGCGCCGGACGGCCCTTCCTGCGCGGACCAGGTCGCCACGGCCTACCTCACCACAGGCGGACTCCCCGCCACCGACCAGCACTGCCAGACCGCACCCCCGAACTGACGCCCGATTGCACCTCTTCGGGTTCGCCGCACCGCCGGCCCCGCCGCACCGCGCCGGGCGCGTGCCACGGCCGGGCAGGGCTCTGGCTCCAGGTCCCCGTCGAGCGCGGCGGCCGTCTCCCCGTCTGGCTGCGCGGGCTCGGGTGAGAACGTCCTTCAACCCCGGGCGCGTGGCGTGGCCCGTGGCCCAGGCAGGACTAGGGTCGTCCGAACGGCGCGTTGAGCACCGCGATGCCGGTGGTTGTGGCGATGTGGGCGGTGGTCCGGCGGTCTCGGTGGGTGTCGATCAGGCCTGCGTTGCGGAGCGTCGTGGCGTGCTCGCTGGCGCTGGCCTTGGCGATGCCGATGAGTGCGGCGAGCTGCTGGGTCGAGCAGCCTGGGTGGCCGGCGATGGCGCTGAGCACTGCGGCCCGGGTGTGGCCGAGCATGGATCCGACCAGGTCGACCGCTGGTGCTGTCCGGCCCCGGCCCGCGGTGAACAGGGGGGTGGTCACGCCGTCCTGGAGCTGAGCCACCGGGTAGGTGAGGACGGGCTGCGGCACGGCGTCGAGGTCGATCACCGGGACCTCCACAGCGAACACCGACGGCTGGAGCAGCAGCCCTTGTCCGGCCAGGTGCACGTCGGCGTCCGTCCTTGAGATCATCGCGACCTCCAGCACGGGGGCCCGCCAGCGGATCCATCGCGGGTTGATGCGGGCGAGAAGGTTCTCCACGCCGCCGCTGAGCATCTGGCGGGAGCGCACCGCCGCGTCGACCGCCGCCATGGCCTGAATCTCCTGCCAGTGCGGGGTCAGGGCGTGGCCGGCCACGTGCTCCAGGCTGTCGCATAACCGCTGGAGGAGCGCCGGGTCGTCGGGCAGCCGATGGGCCCAAGAGGGCAGGGGTTGGTGCCGCGCCGTCCCTTCCAGACTGGCCCGCAAGCGGCGCCGGGGCGTGGCACGGATCTCTTCAAGCAGTTCGGCGGGGGTGGAGCTGTTCGCGCCGCTCAGGAACTCGGTGACGCGCCCGCGGCGGGGCATGAGTCCGAAGACCATCCGGGAAGCAGGATGCAGGGCGGACAGGGTGTGGTGGCGCCAGGCTCCGAGACGTACCAGATGAGTCCGTTCCTGCAGTTGGCGCACTGCGGTGCTCAGCTCGAAGCAGGGTGCGGGCCCCTCGGCGATGCGCGTCCGCGCGAGGTCCTCCATGGTGAAGTGAATGCGTAACGACACGTCGTCGCCATCCCCGAAACCCGCCCGGCCCGTACCGGTGCTGCTGTCCGTCTGCGCGTCGACGGCCATCCTCGTTGAGAGTGGGGCAGCGGGCCAGTAGGGATCGAGCCGAAGGCGGGCGGGCCAGGCGGACTCAGCGCTCCGTCAGGCGGGCGGCGGCCTGCTGACGGAGCTTCCGGTAGATCGCGATCTGTTCCGCGTGTTCCCGGGTGACTTCGCGGCGGTAGTGGTTTTCGAGGTCGCGCATGGTGCGCGCGCGGCCGGCGCGCGCGTCGCACGTGGCGTCGGCGACGGCGACGGCGATCTCCCGGCGCCTGAGCCGGTCGAGATCCTGAGGCCGGGCGCTGGGACCGCCGGACTCCTTCTCGTATCTGGCGAACACCGCCGCCCGGCCCGCGGCCGGGTCCTTGTAGGGGAATCCGCGAGCCTTCATGCAGTCACGCCACGCCGGCAGGGTCTGGACGGTCCGGTCGTCGTCGGTCACCCTGCGGCTGATCTCACTGGCCAGGTTCATCACGGTCATCTGAGCCCTCAGCCACACGGTCAGGTCGCCGTACAACTGCCGCTCGGCATGTGCGACGCAGCCGTCCGTATTCATGAAGACCACGCCGTCGGGAAGGTTCACTTCGAGGCGATGAGCCTGTGTACCGAACAGCGCCGCACCGTAGGCCTTGGCCTCGTCCCGGGCCAGGGTCCGCAGGTAGTCGCCGTTGGGGTCCTCGGCACGCGCCGGCACGAGCGCCGCAAGGGCGCCGTACCCCTCGCGCCGGCGTGCCGCGATGTCGTCGCCGTGGGCGTCGTCGCTGCCGTCCGTACGGTCCGGAGCGTGCCAGGCCAGGGGCCGGTACGGCCTGCCGCGATCCCGCATGCAGGCGGCGACCATGCGTTCTTGTGTCTCGAACAGCAGCCGCTGCTCCGCCGGATCGCCTTTGGGGTCGCTCCGGGAATCTCCGGTGGGGTCTTCGTGGGGAGTGATCGTCGGCGGGGCCACGGGGGTCGTCCCCGCTCGCGACGACACCCCGGAAGCAGGCCGGTGGTCGTTGTCGTGCGCCGGCCCGCAGGAGGCCAGAGCAAGCAGCGCGGTCGTCCCCGCGAGCAGCAGGGTCGTACGGCGCGGGGGGCGGGACCGGAACATGCGAGGCACCTCGTTCGTCGGGTCGAGGCGGTCCCCGGGGCGGCGTGACCGCCCCGGGGACCGCCGGGGTGAGTCACGGGACCGGGGTCAGCAGCTCCAGGTCCACTTGTTGCCTTCGCCGTCGTCGTTGGGGCGGTGCTGGGTCCAGCCCCGGCCGTCGGGGAGGCAGCCCAGGGGGCGGCTGTAGCCCTCGTCGCCGTAGAGGATGACGCCCATTCCCGACGTACCGCCGTTCCAGGACGACGAGTCGTCGTTGAAGATCGCCCAGGAGGCCCAACTGGAGTTGTTCCCGCCGAACAGGAACTCTCGGCCCTGGTAGTTGGCGTCCCAGTACACGCAGTAGTAGCCCGCGTTGCAGGTGTTCGCCGCAGCGGTGTCCGCCGCCGTCTCGGCCGCCGCGGCCCCCGGCGCCGCGAGGAGACCGGCCCCCAGAAGTGCGGTCCCGGCCAGTGCGGTGAGCATGCGCTTCACGTTGTGCTCCTTGTCTGCCGTGCTGTCCGCTTCGAAGGGCGCGGGCAGCGTCGCTGCGTTCCAGACTGGCCGGGCCCACCCGGCGGATCGAGACGATTCGGCGTGGCCCGAACACCTCGGTCCGCACACCTCGAAGGCCGTCGGTCGGACCGCCGCGGCGCGGGTGCCCGAAGGGCGGGGCCCTCCACAAAGGGTGTCGATCCGCTACGGGAAGCGGTGCTCACGGCGGGGGTGGGCGCGGGCGTCGATCCCTCCCTGGCCGGGATGCGCATCCGGCCCTACCGCGCCTGCCTCAGGGCGCTCGTTCCACCTGGCGAGGATCGCCCACGGCTCGCGCTCACCGAGCCTGTCTCATTGGAGCAGCAGCAGACCTACCGGACCTGCTGACAAGGCAGGTGATCTGGCGGGGTAGGCTGGCACTCCATGGCAACAAGCTCCGCTCTATGGTCCTTCGCCCTGGTTGTAGGGCTCCTCACTCTGACTCCGGGGCTTGATACGGCGCTGATCCTGCGCACGTCCGCCCTTGGCTGGCGCAAGCGGGCCTGGGGCGTCGTCCTCGGAATTCAGACCGGCACCCTGGTCTGGGGGGCTTTCACTTCCCTCGGAATAACCGCGCTTCTCACCGCCTCCCATCTGGCCTATTCGGCGTTGCGCTGGATCGGCGCCGCTTACTTGATCTGGATGGGGTTCCGCATGCTCCGGGACGCCTTCCGGAGGTTGCCCGCGGCAGACGCGGACGACTCCGTCTTGGCCACCGGCACGGACTCGGTCAGGAGCGGCTGGCGGCAGGGGACGCTCACCAACCTCCTGAACCCGAAGATGGGCGCCTTCTACGTCGCCGTCCTGCCACAGTTCATCCCTGCGGGCGCTGGCCACTTCACCATGGGCCTCCTACTGACCACGGTGCACATTCTCCTCGGCCTGCTCTGGTCTGCCGTCCTGATCGGCTTCGCCCGGGTCCTGCACGGCTGGCTCCGCAAACCCCAGGCCCGCCGTCTGCTCGACCGGATCACCGGTACGGTCATCGGCATCTTCGGAATCAGGCTGGCACTCAGCGACTGAGGTTCTGAAAGCCGAAGTCCATCGACCTGCTCCGCGTCGGACCCGGATCGAGATGAACACGACGTGACGTGAAGTGCGGCCCGGTGGGCGATGGCGAGCGTGTCCGTCCGCATGGACGGGCCGCGCCACTGCTTGAGCCGGACGATGCACCGCTCGACCGCGTTCCGCTGCTTGTACGTCTCCTTGAAAAGTCCGTAGTCGTCGGTGCTTTCGGCGCAACCGGAGCAGACGGCCGCCGGCCGTTCTGCCACGAAGGGGGAAGAGTTCTCCCCCGTCGGTGCCACGGTCACGGGGACCCTCACCACAGACCGGGTCATTTGTGCCGAAATATCACACAAGACCTGGGCAGGGCTCCGCAAGCACTGCTGCCGGCCGTGCCACACACGGCGCGCCCGAGTGCCCTGACAGGACGGCATTCTCCAGACGGCTCCGCGGTCACCGTCGCACGGGCACAGAGCCGTCAACAGGCCCCTGACGGCGGCTCTGTCCCCGCCTCCCGGAAGGACCGTTCACGGGAGTGACCGGCCGCTCTTGCGTGGGCGTTCGCGTGTGGCTATTGGCGGGCGTACACCACCAAAGGGCTGCCTGGGGCGTGGCGTGCGGTGATGATGTGGTCCTTGAATGTGAACAGGGCTGCCAGTTCGGTTTCCGTGCGGATCATGTCCAGGCCGGTGTCGATGTTCTCCTGCTCGTCGCCGTCGGTGGCGTCGAGGACGCGCAGCTGTTCGTGACCGTCCTTGCGGGAGCCCTGGTCGGAGAGGACGGTCACCCGGTCACCGGACACGTCGAGGCCGCGCAGGCCGCCCGCGACAGCCACGTTCTCCAGCCAGAGCCGTCGGCCGTCCTTGAGGTCGAAGGCGACGACACGGTCCCGGTACGCCGTGCGTGTCCGGCTCTCGGCTCCGACGTAGAGGCGCCCGTCATGGACCGACACGAGGGCGGGTGTGTGGGCCTGGAGGTCGCCGTAGTCGCCCTTGAAGTCGATCCGGGCCGTGGTCCTTCCGGCCTCGTCGAAGGCCAGGAAGGCGCCCGGCGCGAGTTCCCTCGTGGCGGTCTGCACCATCGCCGGTTCGGCGGACAGCAGGGCGAGTTGTCCGTCCGGTGCGGGCACCGTGCGGCTGCCGAGCGGCGCGGTCCAGCGCAGCCGGCCGTCGTCCGGGGCGAACGCGGCGAGGCTCAGGTCGGTGCGGTCGCAGGCGAGGAGGGCGACGACCTGCCGCTTCCCGGCCTCGACCTGCTCGGGGACGCAGCCCTCGGGGACGGCTGCCGTCCAGCGCTTGGCTCCGGTCCGCAGATCGAAGGCGCGCAGGGCCTTCGTACCGGGGATGCCGGGCCGCATAGCGATGGCCCAGTCGTCGTCGGCGTCCCGCAGGAGGGCCAGCCCGCCGCCCGCGGCCACCATCCCGGTGAACGTCTCGGTCAGTCGGCCCCCCGCCGTGCGGGCGGTGTGCCAGCGCTCGTGGCCGGTCGTGAGGTCGAGCGCGGCGACGGTCGTGCAGCCCTCGGGCGTGGTGCGGCCCCGTGCGATCAGCACGACGGAGTCGACCGCGTTCCGGCTGACCGCGCAGACGCGTTCCCGGCCGGGCGGGGCGTACTCCCAGCGCGCCTTGCCCGTATCCGCGGCGAAGGCGGTGACCTTGTCGTACCGGCTGCGGACGAGTGTGTCGCCGATCAGCCAGGCGCCGTTGCCGCGTTCCTCGACGATGTTGTCGGCCGGGGCCTCCCAGACGACGCTCAGCGAGCGTCCGAAGGCGGAGCAGCCGGTGGCCACGGCAACGAGGAACGCGACGGTCGTGAGAAGGCGGGTGCGTCCCCTTCTTCGCCGGCCTGCCCGTTCCCGTCCCGATACCCAGCGACCCTCCGGTCCGGGTGTCCGTCCCAGCGGCGCGTCGTCGGTCGTACGCGTAGTCATACTGCCCCTCCCCCTGGCCCGAGCATTCAGGCGACGCCAGCGTACGGGCGAGCCAGTGCATCGTGTCCCGCCGAACGCCTCGAACCCGGCGGAAGCCCCTGCCTGGCCCTACATCGACGGGACCAGCACGCCGACCGCTGCACGAGGGTCGCCGAGTTCACCCTGTCCTTCCGCGCAGACCACGGGGGCGGCCCCTCCTTCAAGCAACTGGGAGACTCCCTCGGCTGGGCGCTCACCCGGCCCGTTCTCGGCTTCACCGTGCTGTGCCTCGTGGCGAGCGGCTGACTGACGGGAACAGGCGAGGTTGCCTGGACGCTCCGCCCGGGTACATCCGCTCAGCCGTGCGGTATCACCCTTCCTGCGGCACGCACCCCAGCATTTCCCTAACAGCAGCACTGAGCTGACCGACCACTCCCGGATCAGGTCCGTTGCGTCTGCCCGCTGCAGGGTCGCCGCCTCGGAATGCCAGGTCACGAGCCCGGCTCGGAGGCGGAGGTGAAGCGGAGCTTGGTGGATGCGGTCTTCGCTGGGTCGGTCACCACCGGGATGCTCCCCGGTGGTGACCGAGAACCTGGTGTGAAGCGTGTGCGTGGGGGGCGTCATGACGGGATCGTTCCAGGTGGCGGACCGGCGACGACCGCGTTCCGGTCAACTTCGCCAGCCCCGCTGCCGGACAGGGCAGGGCAGGTTGATCACGACAGCTGTGAGGACTGTGCAGACACCGCCGAGCAGCGGCGTCGGTTCGGACGCCGGGCAACCTGCCGTACGCAGACGCCCCCTCCACCGACGTTGGACGGATTGTGCCGCTGAGCAGATGCTGAGGTTCTGGCCGCCAGGGCTGATGGCCGTTGACAGTTCCTGCCTTCCGGCCCGCTCAGCGGCGCCACCATCGGCGCCCTCTTGCGGGCCGGTCCGGGGTGAGGAGCGGTTCGATGGCTGGTGGCGGTGCGGTACGCTCCGCCGCCAGGCCTACCTTGCCCGGATGAACGCAGACCGGGGTGCGGTCATCGACGGTGTATCGGAAACCGTCCACGGGGTCGAATGGCCAGAGCCGGCTGGGGCGGTCGGCGACCACGAAGCCGGAACGTGGCAGCCGCAGAGCCGGGCAGAACCAGCAGCATGGGTAGTCGGATTCCGGGTCGATGAACGGGCTCTGTGCTTCGTTGGGCATGTCCGTCCAGCCAGTGGAAGGTTTGGTCGTCAGGGGCGGCGTGCTCCTCGGGCACCAGCCCGCCCCAGCAGGACGCCAGTTCACTGCGCTGAACGATGAGACGGCTGCGTGCGCCGGGCAGGCGCGCTGAGAGATCCCCGCTGATCACCGGCCCATCCTCCCTCATGTCGCGGGCCTGGCAGGCGCGTTCGGCGCAGTGCTGGGGAGCCGCCGCAGGATTCGGGCGCTGTGGAGTACGGTGCCCGGTCTCTTCGCTCCCCTGTGCCTGCACTTCGCCGGGCAGGCCGGGTCGGCTGCTCGGCGGCGGACCGCCGGTTCTGGTCGGGCCGTTGTGCCGTGCGCGGCAGGTAAGGGGAAGGGACGCGGTTCTTGCGGGCGGCAGACGGGCCCTGACGTGCGTTCCCTCCACGGTCGGTTCTGGAAGAATGCGGGAATGCACATCGACCAGCCGTCACCGGCTGATGAACCAGAAGTGCCTTGGTGGCACCAGGTCTTCCTGCGCGCTGTACCCGACTCCAGCGATCTGGCGAGGGAGGTTCGCTGCGCGGTCGACCATGGACTGCACGACCCCGTGGACACCGTGGAGATGGTCGCCGCCGCCGAGGAGACGACCGCGGCCGTGGTGACGGCACTGTCGTCTCCGTGGTCGCTCTACACCCCCCAGGATGCCGCGCACGTCGCCGCTGGCCTCTTCGTCCAGATGCAGCACCAAGCGGCAGCGCTCCAGGAACTCGGGCGCGCGGTCGAACGTATCGCGGGGCGCGGTGAGACTCTCCTGCCCTCCGAGGCCGGTCCCGGGCAGGAGGAGAATCTCGCCGATGCTCTGGCATCTCTCCAGTCGGCATCCGACCAGGTTGCCTCGCTGGCCGCACGGCATGCCCCCGTCATCGTGCGCGCGCTGGAGGCCGCACCCGCCTATGCCCCCATCCCGGCGAACATCCACGAGACCCTGGTGGCCGTCGCGGCGCTGCTCACAGAGCAGCACGACGGCACGGTCACTCTGAACCAGCCCCACGAGAGCGACGTGTTCGATGACCCGGAAGGGTTGGGGTGTGGCTGCGACATCACCCTCCACACCGACGACGAGGAGTACAACTTCCACCGCGGCGACAGTGAGTGGGCGCTCGTCAAGGAGTCCGACGGTCTCGAGTTCTCCGACGGGTCCGTCGCCTACGGCACGTACGAAACCCTGGCCGTGAGCCTCGAAACGCCCCACCCTCAGCAGCTCACCGACAGCGTCCTGCGGTTCATCGCGGACGATCAGCGTCCGTCGGACTTCATCGGCGGGCTGCGCAGCGTCCCCGCCGGCGGAGCCTGAGACTCTGCTGAGCCCTCATCGTCGGCTCCCGGGATACATCAGCGGCGACGCGTACGGGGAGTGGTACATCGAAGCCGGTCCGGTGCTGTTGCGGGCGCCGGTCCAGCTCGCCTTCGCACACGGACCCACCGACCATGGCACGGCGCTGATCTCTGGCTACGAGAATCTTGCCAGAGGCACGTGTGTGCAGAGGTGGGTACGAATGATCCGCCTTCGAGGGCAACGAGACTGAGATCGGCCGCATGGTGCGGCTGGAGGCATGAGACCCGGCGACCGAAACGGCGCATGCCGTCGGCCCCGAGCGGCGCCACGCAACCGATCCCTGGCCGGTGCAGACGACGCCTCGCGGATTCGGACGGCTGCCGCTGTCCGATGGTCCCGCTGAATCGGGCTGTACGCGGCGGAGTCATCGGCGACCGGCGGCGCGGGCCGGATCCGGGAGGCCATGTCCGTACCCGAGCCGTCCCGACTTGGGGCTCCCGGTCCGGCTCACCGTTGCCGATTTTGAATCCGTTTCATGCCGGACCTGGTGCCATTAGAGTTCGCAGATGATCTTTTCCTCTGCCCACCCGCGATCGGCCCTCAGGGCGACTACGAGCCATCCGGGCCGCTGATATGGCGCCCTTTGTGTACCGCATCACTCCGTACCACCCTGCTGAGCTCGACGCCGCAGCGGGCGCAGACAGCACGTTCATCGCGTATGAAACGAGGGAGCGCGTCGCTGCTGCCTGTGTGGCGGCCGTGGCCGGGTTCGCGCTCGATGACGCTGTCGAGCAGGTGACGATCGACAATCCCATGACTGAGGGATTCTTCTCCTTCTCCGTCCTCGCGGGAAAAGGGGGGCACGGGCTGAGCGGGCTCTTCCCCCATGACGGCGCCGGGTTCCACGACGGCGCGCGCGTCCCGCTCGCCACGGGGCTCGGGTTGCTGCGGGCGATGGTGCTGCGCGAGGGCGCCTGGTGCCGGCTGCAAGCAGACAATGGATTCTTCGTCCATGTCGGCGACCGGGACGACATTTACGTCGGCGGCGATCGGGACCAGCGGAACGCCGTCTCCCGCGCCCGCATGCTTGGGCTGTTCGCCGACCGGGTCGTGAGCTCGCCCTACGACCCCGCTCTCGACGAGACCGACGCCCCGCGGGCGGCCGACGAGGAGTTCTGGTCCGAGGTCGGCGCACTGGTCGCGGTCCGCGGCGGGGTCCTGCTGGAGGAGCGTCCGACCGGCAACGCCTACCGCTGGCACCGCCTGACGGCCGCTCACGAGGTGGACTCTGTGTGTGAGCGTCTGACCCCGCGGGCGCGGCTGGCGATATGGCCGGACCTGACGGACGACGTCGAAGCGATCCGCGCGACCGTCGTGCGCGGTGAACGCCTTCACCTGCTCGTGGAGCAGTATCCGGGCGGAGGGTTCTACGAGGCGCGTGTCGCCGAACCGGGCATGGGACGTGCAGACGTGCCGAATCCCCGGATCAGGGTGAGCCCGGGTCACCGCGTCGCGTTGGTTCCGCTGGAACAGGCTGATCGCCGGCCTCTTCTCGCGGCAGTGCTGCCCGACGGGGACGGTGTCCTTCGGGCACGCTGGCGCACCAATCGCACCCGGGCCGAGGAGCGGCGGACGTTCCTCGGCTCTCTGCGAGTGGGCGAGGCTGTCACCGGTGTTGTCGCGACGGGTCTCCATGACGTCGGGGTGTACGTACACCTCGATGGTGATCTGGGTCGTCACCTCGGCTTCCTCCGTGTTCCCGAGATGTCCTGGGCCCGTTTCGACTCGGTGGACGAGGTTGCTCCCGTCGGTCGAGAGATCCGCGCCGAGATCATCAGCATCGACTTCGCGCAGGAGCGGGTGAGCCTGTCGATGAAGGCACTGCAGCCCGACCCCTGGCAGCACTATGCCGATACCCACAAGGGCGGTGACACGGTCTCGGGCACTGTGACCGAGCTGGTGCCGTTCGGCGCGTTCGTCCAGGTGGAAGAGGGTGTCGAGGGCCTCGTCCACCTTTCCGAACTGGTCGATCACGACGTCGAACACCCGCAGGAGGTGCTCGCGACCGGCGACCAGGTCCGCGTGGTCATCCTTGACGTGGACCGCCAGCGTCGCCGCATCAGCCTTTCGCTCAAACGCGCCCGACGGGAATGACGGCAGCAGCACTGCGCGGGCCCTCAACGATCACGCCCAGTTGCGCCTCGATTCTGCTGCGCTGCCCCTCGGCCCACGCTGGAGCGGGTGAGCGCGGCGCGCCCCGCAACGCCCCGGCGGCCGCGCGGACGGCGGGGTGCGGGGTCTCAGGCCGCCGTGTTCGGCGGGGCCGGGGGCGGTCGTGTCGGGGCGAGCATCGGAGGCAGCGGCGGAAGCCGTGGAGGGCGCGCACGCGCTCAGGTGGAGAAAGTGAGCACGTCATGAGTTGGCCGACAGGAGAGACGGCGTTTGTCACCGGTGCGGCGTCGGGGATCGGGCTCGGGATCACCAGGGCGCTGGTCGCCGCGGGAGCCCGGGTGGCACTCGCGGACATCGACAGCGCGCGGTTGGCGGAGGCGGCCCGGGAGCTGACCACGGCGGGCGGCACGGTCACCACGGTGGAGCTCGATGTCAGTGACGCCGAGCAGTGGTCGGCCGCGGCCGACCAGGTGGAGGCGAAACTCGGTCCGGTGTCGATCCTGTGCAACAACGCGGGTGTCACCGGCGGCGGACCGATCGAGCAGACCTCCCTGGAACTCTGGCGCTGGATCCACCGGATCAACATCGAGGGCCAGTTCATCGGCGTCTCGACCTTCCTGCCCCGGATGCGTGACCGCGGCGGGCGCGCGCACATCGTGAACACCGCCTCGATGACCGCCCTGCTGCCCACCGCGGGTCTGGGCGCCTACACCTCCTCGAAAATCGCCAGCGTCGGCTTCTCGGCGGTGCTGCGCGACGAACTGCGCGGGACGGACATCGGCGTCTCCGTGCTGTACCCCGGCACCGTGGCCACCCGGATCAACCGGACGGCCGGGGCCGCGCAGGCGAAGCTCCTCGGCAGCGGGCCCGACGACGCGCTCACCGAGCAGATGGGCGCCGTCCTGGCCCAGGGAGCGGACCCGGACGTGGTCGGTGAGCAGGTGCTGGAGGCGGTCCTGGAGCGGCGCTTCCACATCCTCACCCACCGCGACTTCGCCCCGCTGGTCCGCGCGGTCCACGGCGAGTTGGAGCAGGCGTTCGCGGAGATGACCGACCGGCACGGCCCCGACCCGTCCGCCCGGATGCTGTCCGGTGGGCAGGACCCGCTCGGCTCGTAGCCGTCCGTCCGCCTGTCGCCCGGATCCCCGTCACCGGGGCGCTGTACGCTGGCGCTCCGGTGACGGGGAGTGAGCGGATGCGGGAGCACGTCGGACGGCCGGACGGCCCGGGGGTCGCCGAGGTCCTGAAGGTGGTCGCCCACTTCGACGCGCTCGCCCTGGCCGGTACCGGACCGGAGGGGCTGCTGCGCGGCGCCGCCGCGCTGTCCGGCGTCGTCGCGGGCACCGAGCGCCGGGGCCACCGGGTCATCCGGCGCGACCCCGACGGCCGGGCCCCCGTGGTGGAGCCGTCGGCCCGCTCGTGCGAACGGCCTTGCTCCACCGGGACGGTGTGGCTGGAGCGGGTCGGCCCGCCGCACGCCACCGACGCGCTGATCACCGAACGCCTCGCCGTCGCCCTCGACCTCGTCGAGGCCCGCAGCCACCGGCCCGGCACCCTGGAGACCGTCATCGATCCGGTCCGTTCCCGGGCCGAGCGGACCGCGGCCCTCACCGGACTGGCCTCACCCCGGCCACCCGGATCCGGATCGTCGCGACCCACGCGGACAACACCCCGGCGGCCGGCCCGGCAGCACTCGTCGCGACCCGGTACGGGCTGCTGCGCGCGGAGCTGCGCCACGGGGACGCGCCTCCCCCGGGCGGTCCGGCCGGGCTGGGCCCCTGGGTGCGGGCCGACCACGCTCCCGACTCCTGGGAGAGCGCGGTGATCGCGCTGCGGCTCACGGAACCCGCGGTCCCGGTGGTCGACGCCACCGATCTCGGCGCGCTGCTCATGCTCGCCCGCGCCCACGACCCGCAGGACCCGCATCCCGATGTCGCCGCCCTCGCCCGGCTGGACACCCGGACGGCCCGGGTGCTGCAGGTCCTGGTCGAGGCCGAGAGCCTTCGCGCCGCCGCGGCAACCCTCGGCATGCACCACTCCACCCTCCAGGCCCGGCACGTGACCCTGGTCCGCGATCTCGGCTACGACCCGCGCACCGCCACCGGCAAGGTCCGCTACGCCGCCGCCGAACTCCTCCTCCGCCTCACCGACCGGGATCCTCACGAGGGCGGGGACGAGGCAGCAGAGCGCTGAACGCGCCCGCCACGGGACCACCGGGCAGCAGCCGTTCCCTTCGGCCCCAGGGTGTTACGGCATCGTCGGCGCGACGCGTGGCGCAGGCCACCGTGCGCACACGGTCCCGGCAACTGCGCCCCCTCCCTCTTCAACCGGGGCCGCGTCGGCCGGTTGCGCACGCGGGCTCGGTCCCGTCCATGGAGGCGAGCACATCCGCGACGGGTCCACCGTCCGCAGCCCGACGCTGAACGCTCACCGAGAGCCTCGGGCCCCTTCAGTTCCTGACCGGGCGTCGGCCCGGGGAAGGCAGCGCGCACGGTCGAAGCCCTCGGCGTCCCGAGTGGGCGACGTCTGCGCCCAGGTCCAGCGCCCCGGCCAGTCGGCGAACGGCCGGCGTCAGGTGTCGGGCCGGCGTACCGAGCCCTTGGCCATCTCGACCCACGTCACGGAAATGCCGGCGCTGTCGCCGGTGCGCAGACGGCTGGGCAGAGCCCTCGACCTGTGACCGGACGTCGTCGTCCGCCGCGGCAAGCAAGCAGGCAGGCAGGCAGGTGGTCGAGGACGGGGACGAGCCCCTGCCGCCGGTCGGCGGCGTCGTCCACCCGACTCGACCGACTCCATCCGACTCCATCCGGCTCAAGCGACTCCACCCGGCGCTCCCTCCTGCCCCTCGACCCGACTCCATCCGACGTTCGACGTTCCCTCCTGCCCCTCGAATCAAATGGACGCCTCGTTCATTTCATGGTTATATGGACGTGGCGTTCATATAGAGCCATCAGTCAGCAAGGAGATCTCATGAACACGTCCGCACCCGACCGCGTCGCTCTCGTCACCGGCGGCTCCGGCGGCATCGGCCGCGCGGTGGCGGAGAGGCTGGCCAAGGACGGGGTATCGGTCGCCGTCCACTACTCCGGCAACCAGGCCAAGGCGGAGGAGACCGTCGCGGCCATCACCGCGTCCGGCGGCCGGGCGCTCGCCGTGGGCGGCGACGTCGCCGACGAGAATGCGATGCGTTCCGCCTTCGAGACCGTGACGTCCGCGTTCGGCGGCATCGACGTCGTGGTCAACACGGCCGGCATCATGATCCTCGCCCCGGTCGAGACCTTCGACCTCACCGAGCTGGACCGGATGCACCGCACCAACATCCGCGGCACGTTCGTCGTCAGCCAGCAGGCCGCGCGCACGCTGCGTCCCGGCGGCGCGATCATCAACTTCTCCACGTCCGTGGTCCGCACCCAGTTCCCCCAGTACAGCGCCTACGTCGCCAGCAAGGCCGCCGTCGAGGCCATGACCCTCGTCCTCGCCAGGGAGCTGCGCGGCCGCGACATCACGGTCAACGCCGTGGCCCCCGGCCCCACCGCCACCCCGCTCTTCCTCCAGGGCAAGGACGAGGAGACCGTCGACAGGCTCGCCAAGGCCGCCCCGCTGGAACGCCTCGGCCGGCCCGAAGACATCGCCGAGACCGTCGCCTTCCTCGCCGGCCCCGCCCGCTGGGTCAACGGCCAGGTCATCTACGCCAACGGCGGCCTCGCGTAGCCCGGTCGCACCCACCCCTCACTGAAGGTTTCCCCATGGCCCCCACAGGCAACGTCATAGTCATCACGGGTGCGTCCAGCGGTTTCGGCGCACTCACCGCCCGAGCCCTGGCCGACGCCGGTCACACGGTGTACGCGGGCATGCGCCACACCACGGGCCGCAACGCGCCGCAGGTCCAGGCCGCGACCGACTACGCCGCCGCGCATGGCGTGGACCTGCGCACCGTCGAACTCGACGTGAGCACGCAGGACTCCGTCGACGCCGCCGTCGCACAGGTCGAGGCCGAGGCCGGGCGTATCGACGTACTCGTCCACAACGCCGGCCACATGGCCACCGGCCCCGCCGAGGCCTTCCCGCCGGAACAGCTCGCAGAGCTGTACGACGTCAACGTGCTCTCCACCCAGCGCGTCAACCGCGCCGCCCTGCCCGGCATGCGCCGCCGGGGCCGGGGGCTCGTTCTCTGGGTGTCCAGCAGCAGCGTCAAGGGCGGCACTCCCCCATACCTCGCCCCCTACTTCGCGGCCAAGGCCGCCATGGACTCCCTCGCCGTGTCCTACGCGGCCGAGCTGGCCCGTTGGGGCATCGAGACCACGATCGTCGTACCCGGCTCGTTCACCAGCGGCACCAACCACTTCGCCCACTCCGGCCGCCCCGCGGACACCTCCGTCGAGGCCGAGTACACGACCAGGTATCCCGGGCTCATGGACCAGGTCGCGGACAAGCTGGCGGCCCTCGCCCCCGAAGGCGCGGACGCGTCCATGGTGTCCGAGGAGATCGCGCGCATCGTCGCCCTGCCGGCGGGCGACCGGCCCTTCCGCGTGCACGTCGACCCCGCGGACGACGGGTCGAAGGAGGTCTCGGACACCGCGGACCGTATCCGCGCCACGTTCCTCCGGCGGATCGGCCTCGCCGACCTGCTGAGCGGCGCGCACTGACCATGAACCGATGGCGTACGGGTCTCGGCCCGCACGCCTCCGGTACGGACCGCAGCGTCGCCACCCCCTCACCACACCCAGGAGCCCCCGTGTCAGAGACAGCGAAAGAACCTGCGAGCAGAGGCCGCGGACGGCGACCCGCCGACGAAGTCCGGGCGGAGGTCCTGCACACGGTCGGCGAACTGCTCCTGACGGAGGGGATGGGCCGGCTCACCTTCGAGCGGATCGCGAAGGCGTCGGGCGCCAGCAAGACCACCCTCTACAAGTGGTGGCCGTCCGTCGGCGCGCTCGCCCTCGACGGCTACTTCCATGCGGTCGAGGACACCCTCGCGTTCCCCGACACCGGGGACATCCGAGCGGATCTGCTCACCCAGCTGCACGCCTTCGCCGAGGTCATGACCCGCACACCCGGCGGACGCGTCCTCACCGAGCTCATCGGCGCCTCGCAGACCGATCCGCAGCTCGCCGTCTCGTACCGCACCCTGTACTCGGCCCACCGCCGCAGGCTCGCGGGCGAGCGGCTGCGGCGCGCCCAGTCGCAGGGGCAGATCCGCGCCGAGGTCGACGTGCAGGTCCTGGTGGACCAGCTCTGGGGCGCGGTGTACCACCGGCTCCTGATACCCGATGAGCCGGTCACCGAGGGCTTCGTCACCGCCCTCGTCGACAACCTCCTCCACGGGGTCGCCGCCCGTCCGACACCCGGATCGCCCGGCTGAACGGGAAGACCGCCGAGCGGCACAGCCGTTCCAGACATGAGGAAGCTCTCTTTTTTCATTCGAATGACGACCTCTTGCGGTGATGCATTCATGTCAATACAGTTCCCCGCGTAAAGTTGCGGCGCTTCCGGCGGTCCGTTCGCGGCCGCCGGGCGCCGCAGGGGTCAACCGATCGAAGGGGCTCTCGGTGGGATTCACGCGGCGCACGTTCTTACAGGCGGCGACAGCGGCCGGGCTGGCAGGAGCCGTCGGAGCCGGGGAAACGGCGCTCGCGAGCGCGGCCTCCGCGGCCGGCGGTCAGGGCGACGTGGTCGGCAAGGTGACCGTGGGGTACCAGGGCTGGTTCGCCTGCAAGGGCGACGGCGCGCCGATCGACGGCTGGTGGCACTGGGCGCGGAACTGGGGGGAGACGCCTTCCCCGTCCAACCACGCCATCGTCGCCTGGCCCGATGTACGTGACTACCCGGCCACCTACCGGACCGCCTTCGGCAACCTCGGCAACGGGCTGCCGGCCTCGCTGTTCTCGTCCTACGATCAGTCCACCGTCGACGTGCACTTCCGGTGGATGAAGCAGTACGGCATCGACACCGCGGCCCTCCAGCGGTTCAACCCCACCGGCGGGGAGGGGCCGACGCGCGACGCGATGGCGGCCAAGGTGCGCGCCGCCGCGGAGGCCGAGGGCGTCACGTTCTACATCATGTACGACGTGTCCGACTGGACGACCATGCAGACGGACATCAAGGCCGACTGGACCGCCAAGATGCGGACGCACACCGCCTCTTCCGCCTACGCCCGGCAGAACGGCAAACCGGTGGTGTGCATCTGGGGCTTCGGCTTCAACGACGCCCAACGGCCGTTCACCCCGGAAGCGTGCCTCGACGTGCTGAACTGGTTCAAGGCCCAGGGCGTCTACGTCATCGGCGGCGTTCCGACATGGTGGCGGACCGGCGACCGGGACTCCCGGCCGGGCTTCAGCGGCGTCTACCACGCCTTCGACATGCTCTCGCCGTGGCTGGTCGGCCGGATCGGCAACGCCGCGGACGCCGACAACTTCTACAACGCCGCCACCCTGCCCGACCTCGCCGAGTGCACCGCGCACGGCATCGACTACCAGCCGTGTGTCCTGCCCGGCGGAGTCACCGAACGGCAGCGCGCCCACGGCGACTTCATGTGGCGGCAGTTCTACAACATGGGCCGGGCCGGGGTGCCCAGCGTCTACATCTCCATGTTCGACGAATACAACGAGGGCAACCAGATCGCCAAGACCGCGGAGTCCCGGGACTGGGTTCCGGCCGGATCGGGCTTCCTCGCGCTCGACGAGGACGGCACCGCCTGCTCGTCCGACTACTACCTCCGGCTGACCGGCGACGGCGGCCGCATGCTCAAGGGGCTGCTCCCCGTCACCCCCACCCGGCCGACCCCGCCGCTCGGCGGCAACGGCAACCAGCCACCGACCGCCCCCGGCAGTCCGCACGCCACCACGGTCACCGACACCACCGTGGCGCTGGCCTGGACCGCCTCGACGGACGACTCCGGCATAACGGGCTACCGCGTACGCCGAATCACCGGCGACACGGCCACCCCTGTGGGCACCGTTCCGGGGAGCAGCACCACGTACACGGTGAGCGGTCTCGCCCCCTCGACCTCCTACACCTTCGACGTCCAGGCGCTCGACTCGGCAGGCTCCGTCTCCCCGGCCTCGGCCCGGGTCACCGTCACCACCGCGGCCGGCGACGGCACCCCCACGGGCGACCTGGCCCTGCGCCGGCCGGTCTCGGAAAGCAGCCACACCCAGACGTACAGCGCGAGCAACGCCGTGGACGGCGATGCGGGCACCTACTGGGAGAGCGCCAACCGCGCCTTCCCCCAGTGGCTCCAGGTCGACCTGGGCACCACCACGGACGTCCGTCGCATCGTCCTCGCGCTGCCGCCGTCCACCAACTGGTCCGCCCGCACGCAGACCATCACCGTCCAGGGCAGCACCGACGGCACCTCCTTCTCCGTCCTGCGCGCCAGCGCGGACTGCGCCTTCGACCCGCTCACCGGGAACACCGCCACGCTGACCCTGCCCGCCGCCACGACCACCCGTCACCTCCGCCTCGTCTGCACCGCCAACACGGGCTGGCCCGCGGGCCAGCTGGCCCAGCTCCAGGTGTACGGCGCGTGATCCGCGCGGCGTGATGGCAGTACGACAGCAGGCTCGCCCAGGAGTCCGAGGACTCGCGGCAGCCGTCGGCCATCGCGATGATCTCCTTGGCTCCGTCCGCGGGCACGCCCGTGACGGCTGGGATCGCGGCCTTCGCCACCTCCAGCCGTATGCACAGGTGGATACCGTCGGCCCAGACGAAGACGTAGGCCGTGGTGGACAGGTCGCGGTCGCTGAACGCCTTGTGGTCGGCTTGCCAGTGGGCGGTCAGCCGGGTGACTGTAGCCGGCGACAGGGCGGCCGAGGAGCCGAGAAACATGGCGGCAGGATCACCGAGAAGAGCCGCTTGCGTTCGCCGGTTGCCTGGTCGACGCGTTTGTCGTTGACGCGCGGGGCGTTCATCTCGACCGTCCCGGCCGCGGTGGTCACCGTTCTCGCGTGATCAGGGGTGATGGACCGGAACGGAGACACCGGTGAGACGTTCGGCCTCGGCCCACAGGCGCGCCGCGACGTCCTTGTCCTGGGCGCTGCGCGGCACAGCGGTCGCCTTGGTCGGGCCGACCATCGCCCAGCGGGGGCCGTAGTAGCCGCCCGCCACGGCGTCGGGGCTGGTGGCCGCGTACAGCAGGGGCTCTGCGCCCTGCTGCGGGCCCTGCGACGGGACGATCTTGTAGAGGATCGATTCGATGAGGCCGGGGCGGCCGCCGTTCAGGGTGGGTCCGGACGTCATCAGGTTGGTGCGTGTGTAGCCGGGGTGGGCGCCTGCCGACAGCAGGGGCCAGTCGTAGCGCGAGGCGAGTTCGGCGAGATGGATCATCATCAGCATGTCGGCGAGCTTGGACTGGGCGTAGGCCCTGGTGGGGCTGTAGGCGCGGCTCGACTGCAGGTCGTCGAAGTCGATGCGGGCCCGGTTGGCGGTGCCGCTGCTCATCGTCGCCACCCGCGGCGCGGATGCGGCCAGCAGCAGCGGCACGAGCTGGACGGTGAGGGCGAAGGGACCGAGGAAGTTGCTGCCCAGTTGCAGTTCGAAGCCGTCGGCGGTCTCGGTGCGCTGGGGCACGTTCATGACGCCGGCGTTGTTCAGCAGCAGGTCCAGCGGTGCGCCCTCGGCCGCCAGGCCGTCGGTGAACTCACGGACCGACGACAGGTCGGCCAGGTCCAGTCGGCGGACCTCCACCCGGGCGTCCGGGTGCGCGGCGAGGATCTCGTCGCGGGCCAGCTCGCCCTTGGCGGGCGTACGCGCCGCGAGGAGGACCCGAGCGCCGGCGCCGGCCAGTCGCTTGGCGGCTTCCTTGCCCGTGCCGCTGTTCGCGCCGGTCACCACGGCGAGCTTTCCGTGCTGGTCAGGAACCTGGTACATGACGAAACCCCATTAAGGACTGCCGGTATCTTGTCTCCGATCCACGGTAACGGACCACCGGTACGTACGCAAAGTACCGGCGGTTTGTAATATGGACCCGTGACCTTTCAACGCGCCCGCACCGATGAACAGCGCAGCCAGCGACGGCGCCAGATCCTGGACACCGCGGCAGCGATGCTGACCGAAATGCCGGTCGCGAAGCTCAGCCTGAACGAGCTGAGCCGCCGCGTCGGCCTGGCCAAGGCGAACGTGCTCCGCTACTTCGAATCCCGCGAGGCCGTGCTGCTCGACCTGCTCGACACCGAGATCCACGCCTGGATCACCGAACTGGAGCGAACACCGGCGGACGGTCACGGCACCGCGCGCGAACGCGGAGACGCTCTGGCCGACCTGCTCGCCACGTCGATGGCGCGGCGCCCCGTGCTGTGCGACCTGTTCAGCGCACAGGGCGCGGTGCTGGAACAGAACATCTCCACCGAGACCGGCATCCGCCACAAGCGTGCCGCCCGGGAATCACTGCAGAGCCTGGTCCGGCTGGTCCTGCGCCATGTCCCCGAACTCGGCGCCGAGGGCGCGGCCGCGCTGGTGGAAACGACTCTGCTGATGGCCATGTCCGCCTGGCAGTGCAGTCGCCCTTCGGACGCGATGCTCGCGGTCTACGCCTCGGACCCCGAACTCGCCTCCATGCGCCTGGACTTCACCGACCTGGTCCGCCGCGCAACAGCTGTGGCCGCCACCGGCCTACTGGCCCGACGCCAACAGTCCGCCGGCGCCGACCCAGCCGGCTGACGGGCGTCCACTTCGCTCTGCGCTTGCAGGCATCCCGTTCCCCGTCGCCCGCTCGCATAGCCTCCCGCTTCGCCTCCTCCCGGAGCGGCGCATAGGCGCTGTTGCCCAGGTCGTGGTCTCCCGGTGGTGTGTACCCGGATCGACGGCGCCACCCGGCCGACGGCCTGCACCCGCGAATTGCGCACGCCGAGTGGCGATTGACGCTCGGATCGGCCTTCGGGGTTGGAGGAGTTGCTGCTCCCGTCACACACACAGCTCCTACGTGCGGCTTTCCCGCCGACGTACCCAGCGCGGGACGGCGGGTGGTCCTCTATCGTCGAGCCCGCTGCGACATCCCTCGTCATCCCCCGTCACCGAACTGCGCGCCCTCGGCGACAACGCCCCGCGCTGATCACCGTCGGCGGAGCGCGATGCCGGTGTCCTGGAGCCGGACACCGGGCACGCGCCCCAGCGCGGATGCCCTCACTTCTCTCGGCTGCAGGGCATCCGGATGTCCGGGACCCCGTCTACCGCACTCGTGCAGAGGTTGGGACGCGGGCTCTCCTCCACGGGCGGGACGGCCCGCTCCTACTCGACGGTGTCCGTCAAGGCGACGGTGAGCGTGTCCTCGTCACGGGTGAGGTGTTCGATGGTGATCGAGCCCTCGGCTCCCTTGTAGTTTCCGGTACCGCCGGTGATCGCGAACTCGTGGGTCCACTGGCGTGAGTTGACGGGCAGTTCGGTCACGGCAGGAAGCGGGCGCTGGAATGCGGTGGAGGCGGTGATCATGCCGTCTTCAAGAGCCAGGACCAGCGTCGCCATGACGTAGGAGCCGTCGGGTCCTACGCTCACGGGCAGGCAGTGCGCGTTCTCGGTGCCCACGCTGCGGCCCTCGGCGTCCGTCAGGTCGTAGCGCACGTAGTACGGGACCCCGGTCGTCAGGATGTCGGGGATGTTTGCGCCCGTACGCCTGCCCTTCAGGGTGATCAGGCGGTCGGCCCTCGGGGTCGCACCGGCGGCTCCGGCCGATTCGGCCACCAGCCCTCCGGTGATCGCAGCCGCCGAGGTCAGCTGCAGCATGCTTCTGCGGTTCATGTGGGTCACCCTTGCTCGTCGTGTGCGTGGGCTGCGCGCTCGCACCCCATGGGTAACGGCGTCCGGGGGCGGAACGGGTCGCCCTCGGCCGGAAGATCACCGGAACGCAGGAGCCCGCCGGGAGTGCACGTACGCATGGCAGGGTGGCCGTATGAAGATCACCGTACGTACCGCCGCCGGGCACGACCTTCCCGCGCTCCTCGCCCTTTACGGTGAGCTGAATCCGGACGACTCCGACCTGCCCCGGGAGACCGCCGGGATCATCTGGAAGCGCATCGCGTCCCAGGAGGGTCGGACCGTTCTGATCGCCGAGACGGAGGACGCGGTGGTGGGTACGGCCGACTGCCTCGTCATGCCGAACCTGACCCGGGGCGGCCGGAGCATCCTCTTCGTCGAGAACGTCGTTGTCGCCGGCGCCGGCCGTCGCCGGGGCGTCGGGCGGCACCTGCTGGAGGCGGCCGTGCGGCTGGGCGAGGAGGCCGGATGCTACAAGGTGCAGTTGCTCGCGGCCGACGACGCGTATGTGCACACGTTCTACGCGGCCTGCGGCTTCGAGCCGTTGGCCCAGGGCTTCCGGCGCTACATCGGGCGGGCGGCGTGAGCCGTAACGGTGCTCAGTTCGGGCGGCATGCCCGAGCAGGTTCGCGGGCTCACGGCCGCGGCAGACAGCGGCGTGGGTCAAACACCTGTTTCGGGGCTCCCGTGGCTGGGTGAGTGAGTGCGGGGCCGGTGTTCGGGGGGTTTGACCGGCGCTCAATCCCTTGACCCGGCCCGTACGGTGTTCGCATGAAGGACACCTTGATCAACGAACTCCGCACCGCGTACGACGCCCAACTCCGTGGTGTCACACCGCCGGGCGGCAGCGCCCGCGTCGAGAAGGACGGCCCCTTGACCCGTGTCGTCGGTTGGCACCGTGGCTTCGTCACCGGGCCACGCGACCTCGGTGTGCGCGGGGAAGAGCTCGACGCGCTCATAGCGCGACAGCGTGACTTCTACGCTGCTCGTGGTGAGGCGGTCGAATGGAAGACGCGCGCCCACGATCTCCCCGCCGACCTCACGGACCGGCTCACGGCGGCCGGCTTCGTCGCCGAGGAGAGCGAGACCGTGCTCATCGGGAAGTCAGCGGACCTGGCCTCCGACCCCGTCCTGCCCGACGGCGTGACCCTCCGCCGTGTCACCGCCGGATCGGACCTCCAGCGCATCGCCGCCATGGAGAGCACGGTCTGGGGCGAGGACTGGGGCTGGCTGGCCGACGACCTGGCGGCCCGGATCGAGAACGCCCCGGAGAACACGGTCGTCCTCGTCGCCGAAGCAGGTTCCGAAGTGGTCTGCGCCGCCTGGCTGGTGTTCAAGGACGACGTCGACTTCGGCGGCCTCTGGGGCGGCTCGACGCTCAAGGAATGGCGCGGTCAGGGCATCTACCGGGCCATGGTCGCCCGCCGAGCCCAGATCGCTGCCGCCCGTGGCGTCCCGTACGTCTATGTCGACGCCTCGTCCGACAGCGCCCCGATCCTCACCCGTCTTGGCCTGCACGCGGTCACCACGACGACACCGTACGTCTGGTCTCCCTGAGCGCAGCTGGCGAAGTAGGCTCCTCGGCCCGCGCCTCGCCCACCGCACGTCTCAAGGGCGAGGCGCGCTCCAGCTGCGCGCCGCCTTGGCGGACGGACCCGCGCCCATTCCAACCGCCTCGTCTCCAATCGAACCGGAGCTGAGTGCGCGGTCGGGGGCAGCGCAGCTGTGCGGCAACCGGGGTGCCTAGTCTTGCGGCATGGATGACGGAGTCGACCGTGTGGAAGGCGGCTGGGACCTCCGCTCGATGCGTGGGACCGCCATCGGAGAGGTGATCGTCGGCGACGCCCTGCGGCTCCGCACCGGATCTAACCAGGTCGAGGTTCACGGTCCCGCCGAACTGGCGACGGACCACGAGGCCGTGCCCGTTCACGCGTCCACACGGACCAACCTCGACCGTCTGCCGCAGCTACTCGATCAGGTGGTCGCCGAGGTCTACGCGGCTGATTCGGGCAGCCTGCGAATGCGTTTCGCCAGCGGGTGGTGTCTGGACGTGCCCACTTCCTCCGACGCCCGCGGCTGGGTCGTCGCGCTGCGGGGCAGTTGCTTCATCCGGTCACTGCCCGGGGGCGGCGTGAGCGTGCCCGACCGGCCACGGGCATGAACGTCGGGCTCGGGAGGGGTGGACGGGCCGAGAACAGCCTCACCGGGGTGCGGTCGATTCCGGCAGTGTGCGCCTTCGGATTCCGGTGCTGTCGGACGAACGTGTCACCCCTGGGCACCTTCGAGCGCGCGGTTGTGCTCCCGGACCGCGATCCGGGCCAGCTTGGTCAGCATCATGCCGTTGCGGATCTCGATGAGGTAGTCCACGGGCAGGCCGTGCATCCGGATGCCGGGTCCGCGCAGTGCGTGCCAGTCGAGAACGAAGAGTGTGGCGTCGCCCCAGGGCACCAGCTTCATCGCGATGCGGGCCGCGCCGAACGGTTGTGCTCTCGCCTCCAGCTCCAGGCGGCGCTCGGGTTCGCAGATACGGACGACGCAGGTGTCGTCGACGACCAGCCGGCCGACGCCGACGCGGACGCGCAACCGGGCACCCACCTGGGGCCAGTGCGGGTCCGCGTCGAGGACTTGCTGAGTGCCGGTCACCCATTCCCCGTACCGGTGCCCGTTGGACAGCAGGCTCCAGACCTCGGAGGGGGTGCTCAGAATCAGACGACGGTTCCGGGCCATGCTGAACACGCTCCCTACGGACAGCGGCGAGGACAGAACGGGTTCGCCGTCTCCGGCGCGCCCCTCGACACTAGCCCGGCCGTTCTGCGGCCTTCGGGGAACGCGCCGGGCCGTGAACCGTCCGGGCGAAGCACTGTCCGCGCCGCGGCGCGCCTCCTCTCATTCCGGCCGGAAGGGCCGTTGCGGGGCGAGGTACGCCATGAGGACGACCGGGTCCTGGAAGGCTCCGAGGGCCACATCGACGCCGTCGATGAGGAAACGTTTCTCGCAGGAACTCGGACAGCCATGTTCGGCCAGGGCGGGCATCGCGCCGGCTTCCCCGGGCCGGCCCATGTTCTGCATGGCCTCGGTGAACGGACGGAGCAGGTCGAAGGTGCTCGACGCCATCGGCCCGCCCCCGCCCCCGCCGCCTCCGGGGACCGCGGCATCCGTCTCGACAATGGCCGTGAGGCGTTGGGCGAACTCTCCTTCGAGGCGTTCGAGCGTGTCGAGCAAACCGGAGAGCGACGAGGCCTGCGGGCTCGCCGCCGGCTCGGATCGACCGACGGCGTGGGGCGGCTGGAATTCAACGTCAGTCCGGAAAATCAAGTGGTCATCCATGTGCACGACCACTCAACGAGCCCGTCCCTGTCGCGGAACGCCACGCCCGGATAACTCACCCGACATGACGACCGTTTCTGTCGCAGGCCCATCGGCCCAAGGGGGCGTAGAACCCCGCATCCCCGGCATGGCCGCCGGTCCTCCGGGCCGGAGATCGAGCGTTCGGCAGTCGGGCTCGAACTCGTGACGGACGGTTCGCTCACACGTTCCGGTCCGAAAGCTTCAACCTGTTGTGGCGGTCGGTGCCAGAGTGCGCACGACGTCGAACTCGTTGCCTTCGGGATCGGCCATGACCGTCCAACTGCGGGCGGGTCCCTGGCCCACGTCGATCCTGGTGGCGCCGAGGGCGAGCAGTCGGGCGACTTCCTCGTCGGTGGTCGCGTCGATGGGGCTCACGTCGAGGTGCAGGCGATTCTTGACCGTCTTGTTCTCCGGCACCTGGATGAACATCAGCGTCGGCGGCATCTGGCGGGCCCGTACGGCTTCGGCGGTCGGTTCCCAGGAGCCGATCTCGACCGTGTCCTCGGTCCGGTCGAGCACGGTGAAGTCCAGGACTTCGCACCAGAAGGCGGCCAGGCGGTGCGGGTCGCGGCAGTCGACAACCAGTTCGGTGAACCTGCTGGTCATGGCTTCTCCAGGTCGGTGGTGGTGGAGGAGGAGACGGGGGTGCTGAGGATGCCGTCGAACGCGTCGGTGACCGCGGCCTCCTGGTGGATCCCCTGCATACGGATGCGGGCGGGGGCTCCGGGGCTCTCGGACGGGGACCGGCGGAGGTCGGCGATCGCGAGTCCGAGGCCGGCGTCGGCGAAGGCCGCTTCGATGCTTCCGGGTGCGGGGGGTTCCAGCGGGGTGTCGTGGAGGGTGAATCCGAAGGGTGCGCTCTCGTCGCGACGCATGTCGGCGGTGTGACCGGTGATGCTGGTCAGGCCGAGGGCGTAGTACGAGTCGCCGAGGGCCTCGTGGAGGTGCTGTCCCATGGGAAGCCCGGTGAGGCGGCCGTCGAAGGCGATCGGTGTCTTCTGAATGTGTGCGTTGTGTGCCATCAGGACGACGCGGTCCGTGGGGGCCAGTCGGTCGAGGTGCCACAGAAGTGACTCCGCCATGAAGAGGTCACGGGCGGACGTGTCGGCGGTGAGACCGTCTCCGGTGAAGAGGGCGGCCATGGCGCGGAACGTGTAGTCGCCGTGGCAGGCGGCCTCCAGGCATCGCAGGGCGGTGTCGTAGGCGTCCCGGTCCGCGCGCGAGAGGTAGAGCGGTTTCAAAGAGCGGAATCGGATGAGCAGCCGTGCCAGGAGCGCGGTGAGGTTGTCCTGTTCGCCGGTGGTCAGGCGCGCCCACGCGGGTGCGGCCACGGCTGCCGAGTCACCGGCGAAGGACGCGGCGATCGTGGTCGCGTGCCGGATCGCGGGCAGGGTTTCCGGGTCGACGCGCCCGAGGTAGTCGGCCAGCGGAGCCAGGGCGGGGAGCAGGGAGCCGCCGGCCGCCGGGATGTCGATTCCCGCGAAGCGGACCTGCCGGGCGGCGGTGCGGTTGTGTCCGCGGAGATAGCGCGCCGGCTCCTGGAGTCCGATGGGGACCGCGGTGGCCAGGAGCTCGGAGAGGCCGTCGTCCGCTCCCGTACCGCGCGTCCAGGCATCCAGCGGCAGGGCTTCGCAGAAGCCGTACTCGAAGGCCAGGACGGTGAAGCCGCAGCGTTCGACGAGGAAGCGCAGGATGCGGCCGCGCAGGGCGGCGAACTCGTCGATGAAGTGGGAGTGTTCGCCGACGGCGACCACGCGGACGCCGTCGAGGATGTCACGCAGTGGTTCCAGGTCGTCCAGGGGTGCTGCCGGGTCGAGGTGGGCGAGCGGGGTGGCATGGCCGGCGAGCCAGTCGGTGAACGGGGGCCGGTCGGGGGCGGGCGGCATGGTGGGGGTTCTCCTCCGGAGGGATGGGCGAGGCGTGCGGGCGCGGGGCTCAGGGGTGCCGGGAGGTGGGGGCCGCGTCGCGCAGTTGGTCGACGCTGCCGGACATGAGGGTCCGCACGTGCCGGCTGATGTGCTCCGGGGGCCAGTCCCACCAGGCCAGTTCGAGGAGCTGGGCGATGTCCTCCGCGCTGTAGCGGGTGCGGACGAGCCGGGCCGGGTTTCCGCCGACGATGCCGTAGTCGGGCACGTCCTTGGTGACGACCGAGCCGGCGCCGATGATCGCGCCGTGGCCGATGCGTACGCCGGGCATCACGGTCGTGCCGTGGCCGAACCAGACGTCGTTGCCGACGACGGTGTCCCCGCGGCTGGGCAGCCCGGTGAGCAGGTCGAAGTGCGCGGACCAGGAACCGCCCATGGTGGGGAACGGGAAGGTGGAGGGGCCGTCCATACGGTGGTTGGCCCCGTTCATGAGGAACCGCACCCCCGTGCCGAGTGCGCAGAACTTGCCGATGACCAGCTTCTCGGGCCCGTAGTGGTAGAGAACGTTGCGCGTCTCGAACGCGGTGGGGTCGTCGGGGTCGTCGTAGTACGAGTACTCCCCCACCTCGATCAGCGGGGACGTGACCAGTGGCTTGAGCAGCACCACCCTCGGCTGGTCGGGCATGGGGTGCAGGACGGTGGGATCAGCGGGTACGTGCATGTCGGGCGTCCTCATCGTGTGCGAGCGGTCGTACGTGGCCGGTGGCCGGCAGGTGGTGCGGATTCTCGTCGGTCCGAGGGTGCCCGAACCAGGTCGAGAGGGAGTGCCGCAGTGTCGGCAGCAGAGTGTCGGAGGGCGCGCCGACGGGTGCGGCCCAGGCGATGCGGGCGTCCGGACGGATCAGGAGGGCGTCGGCCGGCCGGTCGTCGGTTCCGGCCGTGCGGATGTCGACGCGGTGGGCCCATCCCGCGGCGGCTTCCCGGAGTTCCCGGCGGTCCGCGAGGTCGAGGAGCAGAGGGCGCGCGGGGTGCATCAGTGCGCCGACACTGCTGGTGCCCCGGTCGGTGTCCAGAGGGAGATCGGGTGCGAAGGTGCCGGTCAGTGCGCGCGGGGCGCCCTCGGACAGCGGGTATCGGGTGTCGGCTTCGGCGACGAGGGCTCCGATGCGGCGCTGGGGTGCCTCGTCGGCGAGCAGTTCCCGGAAGACTTCGCGGAGGGCTTCCGCGGCGGTGTCGTGGCCGCGCCGCAGTGCCATCTGGGCGCGGGTGTGCAGCAGTGTCCGGGCTCCCGCGGCGTGGCGCTCCGTGTGATACGAGTCCAGCAGCCCGGATGGTGCCCAGCCGTGAACCTCGGCGGCCAGCTTCCACGCGAGATTGACCGCGTCGAGCATGCCGGCGTTGAGCGCGACGCCGGTCGCGGGGAACTGGTGGGCGGCGTCGCCCGCCAGCAGGACGCGGCCCTCCCGGTACCGGTCGGCGTGCCGGTCCTGGAACTGGTAGCGCGACAGGCGCAGCGGCTCGCCCAGAGGAAGAGTCGCACCCAGCACCCGGCGCACGCTGCCCTGGAGTTCGTCCAGGGTCATCGGCGCGTCGTCCTCGTAGGTGGTGTCCTCGTCCTCCGTCGTGGAGATCAGCATCACCTCGGAGGTGAGCCAGCCGAACCCGAGTACGCCGTGGCCGTTCCGGGTGAACCCCGGACTCAGTCGGCCCAGTGACGGCACGTCGAGGTCGCCGTTGTCGTGGCGCACCGCTCCCTCGGCCGGGGTGACCTGGGCCAGCCGGTTGACCTCGGGGCAGGTGCTCCCGGGGAAGCGGATGCCCGCCATGTCGCGTACACCGCTGCGCGAGCCGTCGCAGCCGATCAGGTACTGGGCGCGTACCCGGTACGGGCCGTCCGGGCCGTGCACGTCGGCGGACACACCGTCCCGGTCCTGGGTGAATCCGGTCAGCTCGTGGCCGCGACGGATCCGGGCGCCCAGTCGTTGGGCGCGCCCTTCCAGCAGGCGCTCCAGACGCGGCTGCGGGATCTGGACCGCGGTCATCGGCGGGTCCGCCAGACCGCTGAGGTCCAGGTGAACGTTTCCGAACGGAAAGCGAGGAACGGGGTGGGGGTCGGTGGCAGCCTCGTGCAGTTCGGTCAGCATGCCGCGGAAGTGCAGCAGCTCCAGGACCTGCCCGCCCAAGCCGTTCGCCCGCGGTGTCTCGCGCAGGTGAGGCCGCCGCTCCAGGAGCAGGGACCGCACGCCTGCGGTACGCAGTTCGCCGGCGAGCATCAGGCCCGTCGGCCCCGCGCCCACGATGATCACATCAGTGTCCACACACCCATCCTTCACTACGACACGGCACGTGCCGTGCCGTTCTGGGGAGAGCGTGCCGCGAGCACCCGGGTCTGTCAAGTACGGCACGTGCCGTGCCGCTAGGGTGAGGGCATGACCCATGCCCGTCGGAGCGGCCCCGACCTCACCCAGGCCATCATGCGAACCACGCTGGACCTGGGGCAGGAACTCGGCTACGCCAAGCTCAGCATCGAAGCGATCGCCGCGCGGGCCGGCGTCGGCAAGCACACCGTCTACCGCCGGTGGTCCTCCAAGGGCGCCCTGCTGCTCGACTCGGCGCTCTCCCTCAACCAGTCGGACCTGGACTACCCCGACACGGGCGACATCGCGGCGGACCTGCGGGCGCAGATCTACGCGACCGTCGATCTCCTGGGGACCCCGCCGCTCCGCTCCCTCTTCCAGGCGTTGGTGAGCGAGGCCCAGCACGACCCCGGCGTGGCCGCCGCGCTCAATGAGCGCTTCATCGCCCCGCAGGCCGACAGGACCGTCGCACGCCTCAAAGCGGCACAGGACCAGGGTCAGCTGGCCCCGGGCTTCGATCTGGACCTGGCGATGGCCATGCTCTCCGGTCCGCTGTACTTCCGCCTGCTGATCACACAGGAGCCACTGACGCACGCGTACATCGACCGGATTCTCGACGCGCTCTTCACCGGGATGGCGCCACGGCCGTGACCTGACGGGGCATGGGCGGCATCGCCCCAGACGCCCCTCTCCGCGAGGCCAGCCGCGAACGCCTACGCACAGTCGGGGACTTCGCGCGGCCGCGTCGCCCCCACCTCCGCCGCACCGTGCCGGGCCGACGTGGCTCACGTACGTCCGGCATCGCGTCGACCGAACCGGTTGGACGCGATGCCGGCGGACGACGACACCCTGGCATTCGCATACCCCCGAGGGGTATGCTGTTCCTCTCGCTGTCTTCCGTCGGCAGAAGCCGGTGGCCACACACACGGCAGGAAGGACCAGCCATGCCCGCGGTCGGCGCGCCCTCGAACGCCCGGACTCCCGCCTCCCTGACGCCCCGCAGCGCGCTCTCGTTGTTCACCGCTCTCGTGACGTCCGAGCCCGGTCGCGCTGCCGCTCGGTGCCTTGCGGGCTGCGCCCTGCGTGCCCTGCAGGGGCAACTGGAGCGTACGTCCGGAACGTCGACGCGCACCGCGTGCGGAGCCGGACACCGCCGGCTTCCGATCTGACCGTGCCGGTCACGGCCTCAGGTATCTCCGACGGAGTCGACGGAGTCCGGGGCCGTTCGATCGGGTCACGCGGCCGCGTCCCCGTGGAACCGGTCAGTCGAGCGCGCGCAGTGCCAGCCGCACGACTCCCGTGATCCCCCGTCCGATCCACCGGAGGACTCCCGTCTCCAACGCCGCCTCCGCGACATCCGCGGCCGTCTCCGCACGGTCCCGGCCCCGGCCGCACCGCGCGCAGGAACGGGGCCAACGTCGCTTCCGCGCACCGCACTTTCTGCATATTGCCATGCGCGCATTCTCCCCCGTCCAGGTCGGCGGGCCTGCCACGCCCCCGGTCGCGGACCCGTCCGGCCCGTCCCTGCGGACGGGGCCGTGTGCCCGCACCCGTACGAGCAGGCGACGCCCGCCCCGCCGGCGCACGGGGCGGGCACGCCCGACGAAGGCCGCTCAGACGCCGGAGTGCTTGAGGCTCTCGATGATGCGGGCGAATCCCTCGGCCCCGTGGCCGGCGTCCACCTGCCGCTGGATGAGGCGCTGGACCATGGCGACCGGTTCGGCGCTCACCCCCTCGTCGATGATCGCCCCGACGAGCAGGTCGAGGTTGGAGAACGTCAGACTCTGCTGGCCCGGGACCGTGTAGTCGCCGCCGTCGATGACCTCGGCGTACCCCGGGAGTTCGCCCGACATCGCGGTCAGCCACGGTGCGGCCATCGCCGCGAACCGGGTGGCCGGCACGCCCGCCGGGGCGAGCATGGCCGCGCCCTGCATGAATCCGGCGAACATCACGTACATCGCCGAGAGCAGGGCGAAGTCGTAGAGGGACGCCAGCCCGGCGTCCTCGCCGAAGTAGGTGCCGGCCGCCCACTGGTCGAAGAGTTCCGTGTGTTCCTCGAACACCTCGCGGGAACCGCTGTACAGGATCGAGGCCCCCGGCTGCCCGATCATGGACGGCACGGCCATGATGCCGCCGTCCAGGTAGGCGATCCCGGCGCGGGCGGCCCAGGCGGCCAGCTGCCTCGCCTGCTCGGGCTTGGTCGTGGTCAGGTTGACCACCTTCCGGCCGGCCAGGTCGTCCACGAGCGGGTCGAGCACCTCGTGCACCGAGTCGTGGTCGAAGAGGCAGACGATCACCAGCGGGCTCGCCCGGACGGCCTCGGCGGCGGAGGCGGCCTCGGTCGCGCCCCCGGCGACGAGGGCCTCCGCCTTGCCCGCCGAGCGGTTCCAGACCGTGGTCGGCACGCCGGACTTCACCAAGGCCCCGGCAAGCGCCCCACCCATCGCGCCGAGTCCGAGGACGGTCACGTCGGTGGCGTGGACCGTGGCGTGGATCTCGTTCATGTCGCTGTTCTCCCCTGTCGTGCGGAAGGCTCCGTTGATGCCTCAATCCTCTTCAGGGGCAGTAGAGTTGACCAGTACGGACTAATTAGTGCAGTACTCACCGGAAGGTAAGTACCCTCCGGGCGGGATGGAGGCGGTCATGGCGACAACGGCACGACGGGGCCCCTACTTCTGCGGGATCGACGCGGCCATGGACGTCGTCGCCGGGAAGTGGAAGTCCTTGATCATCTGGGAACTGCACGAGCACGGCACGCGCCGCTTCGCGGAGCTGCGGCGCGGGCTCCCGGGCGTCAGCGAGAAGATGCTCGTCCAGCACTTGCGGGAGATGGAGACGGACGGCCTCGTGCACCGGGAGGTGTACGCCGTGGTGCCGCCGAGAGTCGAGTACTCCCTCACGGAGCACGGCATCACCCTCAACACCGCCCTGGGGGCCCTGTCCCAGTGGGGGAAGGAGCGGATCCGGCGCATCGGCGCGGAGAAGGTCCCCGTGGGTCCGGCGACGTAACGGCTTCGGCCGGGGCCCCGCCCGCCGTCGCTACCGCTCGTCGAGCGCCAGGGCGACCTGGTCCATGACGTGCTGCCAGTGCGTCCGTTGCCGCTCGCGCTCCTCGGGGCCGGCCAGGTGTTCCTGGTGGAAGCGGAGCATCGTGCGGGTGCCGTCGGCCGCGGGGGCGAGGGCGACCTGCACCGTGGTGGTGCCGTGGGTGACGCGGATGCGGTCTCCGGGGCGGTAGCCGCGCACCTCGCCCGTCACGCCGTCGTCGGTGCGGTAGGGGGTGCCGCGTTCCGGAGCGAGGACCGCGCCGGGGCCGAGCCACAGGGCGAGGCCGTCGGCGCCGCTGACGAAGTCCCAGACGAGGGCCGGGGGCAGGGGCAGGGTGCGGGACACGCCGATCTGCCAGCCGCTGTTCTGGGTGAGTCCGGTGGGCATGAGGGTCATCCTTCCTCGGTGTGGCGGGCGCGCAGGGCCCTGACCTTGTGGCGGTTGCCGCAGTGCTCCATGGAGCACCAGCGGCGACGTCCGGGGCGTGAGGCGTCGACGTAGACGAGGTGGCAGTCGTCCGCCGCGCAGGTGCGGATGCGGTGCGCGAAGGGTCCCGTCAGCAGGTCGACGGCGTCCCGTGCGACGGTGGCCGCCAGTTGGGTGCCGGTGGCGGTTCCGGCCCACTGCCGCCGGCCGTCGGGGGTGATGGCCGGGGCCAGGGCCGGACGGGCGGCCGCCTCGTTGATGGTCCGGAGGTCGCGGGGCGGGTGGGGCTCGCCGTCGGTATGGGCGGTGACCACCCGGAGCAGCGCGTCGCGCAGCGTCCGCGTGTCGGCCACGTCCGCGTCGGAGATCGACAGGACCGGAGTCGGGGTCAGCCGGGACCTGTCCGCCCAGGCGGCCAGGTCCGCGGGTCCGTGCAGGACCTCGTACTGGCGGTAGGGCCCGGGGCCGCCGGTGGTCAGCAGTTCCAGGCACAGCGCACCGGGGTCGAAGCGATAGGCGGCACCGGAACGGGAGTGGAGCGTCAGGCCCGGGGTGGGCGAGGAATCCATGTAACCAGTATAAACGGTTACGCGGGAGAGTGCGGGGCGACCGAGGAGTTCCCCTTGCCCCCGCACGGACCGCCCCCGTACCGGCCGGAACGGGGGCGGCTCCCGTCCCGTCAGTCGCCCGACTGGATGTCCCCACGCGTCGAGGAGGTGATCGGCTCGCGCTGGGCGAAGTCGCCGGGAGGGATGCCCGGGTGGTGGTCGCCCTCCACGGGTTCCACGGCCGCGGCCGGGCCGAGGGCCAGGCGGGAGACGATGCGGTAGCGGTCGCCCCGGTAGAGGGAGTGCACGTACTCGACGGGGCGGCCGGTGGTGTCCGAGGTCAGCCGCTCGAAGAGGAGCGCCGGGGAGAGCTCCGGCACGTCCAGGAGGCGGGCCTCGGCCCGGGTCACCACGGTGGGTTCGATCGCCTGCACCGCCTCGTGGACGTGGACGTCGTGCCGTTCGCGCAGGTGCTGGTACAGGTCGCCGTTCTCCAGCTCGTCGGCGGAGAGGCCGGGCACGAGTTCTGCCCTGATGTGCAGGTGCTCGATGGCCATGGGCGCGCCGTCGACCAGCCGCAGCCGTGCCACGTACACGATGTCCGCGGCCGGTGACATGCGCAGCTTGCGGCCGACCCGGGCGCCGGCCTGGAGGGTGGTGAACTCCAGCAGCCGGCTCGACCAGGCCCCGGCCGCCTGCGGGACCGAGAGGGCGAGGTCCGCCGAGATCAGTTCCTGGGTGATCTTCTCCGGCGCGACGAACATGCCCCGGCCGTGCTCGCGCACGAGGAGGCCGGCGGCCACCAGTTCGTCGACCGCGGCGCGCAGGGTGGGGCGGGAGACTCCGAGCGTGGCGCAGAGGGACCGCTCCGAGGGGATGGCGTCGCCCGGACGCCGGGACTCGATCAGTTCCAGGATCGCATCACGGGCTCGCTCCCGCTTGAGCACCGTCCCCGACGCGTCGACGTCCATGCGCTGCCCCCTCCTCACGACGTACCCACTCGACTGTATGACCACTTGCCGACCAGCGACAGGATCAACTTAACCACTGGTCAGGCCAATTGTCACCGCAATCAGCACCCCGGCTGCCCGCGACTTCTTCGGCGAGATCCCCAAATCAACGCTGTACGCAGGGGGTTGACGCCCCCAGAGGTCTATGCCACCTTCATCCACCAACAAGAGGTGAGCTGTCCAGTGACCATCATTGGTCAAGTGGTCAGGTCCTGGTCTCCCCGAGGTGAACCGTGAAGTACCGCTTGCTTGCCGGTGTGTCCGCGTGCGTGCTGGCCGCCGCGCTCAGTGCCTGTGGCTCATCCGACGACTCGTCCGACGCGTCCGGCGGCGGCCGGACGACGATCGACGTCTGGCTGATGCGCGACAGCGTCTCGGCCGCGTTCCAGAAGGAGTTCGTGAAGGGCTTCGAGACCGCGCACCCGGACATCCGGGTCCGGATCCAGACCCAGGAGTGGGACGGCATCGGCGAGAAGGTCACGGCCGCGCTCGCCAGCAACGACGCGCCGGACGTCATCGAGACCGGCAACACCCAGGTCGCCCAGTTCGCGCAGAGCGGCGGTCTGGTCGACCTCAGCGACGAGGTGGACGAGCTGAACGGCAAGGACTGGCTCCGGGGCCTCGCCGAGCCGGGCGCGTACGAGGGCAAGCAGTACGGCATCCCCTTCTTCGCCGCCAACCGCGTGGTCGTCTACCGCACCGACCTCTTCGAGAAGGCCGGTATCGACGCGAAGGCGATCAAGACCCGCGACCAGTGGATCACCGCCACCGAGAAGCTCAACCGGGGCGGCACGCAGGGCATCTATCTGCCGGGCCAGATGTGGTACGCCCTGGCGGGCTTCGTCTGGGACGAGGGCGGCGACCTCGCCACCGAGTCCGGCGGCACCTGGAAGGGCGCCCTGGACACCCCGGAGGCGCTGCGCGGCATGGAGTTCTACGGAAAGCTCCAGGCGCTCGGCAAGGGGCCGAAGGACTCCGACGAGGACGACCCGCCGCAGGCCGATGTGATGGCGCAGGGCCGGACCGCCCAGGTCATCTCTCCCCCGGGCGGCGCCGGCATCGTCATCGAGAAGAACCCCGGCCTCAAGGGGAAGCTCGGCTTCTTCCCGATCCCCGGCAAGACCGCCGGCACCCCGGGTGCCGTGTTCACCGGCGGCTCCGATCTGGTGATTCCCACCGCGTCCGGCAAGCAGGAGGCCGCGCTCGCCTTCATCAAGGAACTCACCGGGGACACCTGGCAGAAGAAGCTCGCCGTCGCCATGAGTTATGTGCCGAACCGCACCTCGCTCGCCTCCTCGGTGGCCGACGACCCGGGCGCGGCCGCGATGGCGGTCGGCGCGGCGAACGGCCATGCCACGCCGAACACACCGGGCTGGGCCGCCGTCGAGGCGGAGAACCCGATCAAGGACTACATGGCGGCCGTGCTCACGGGCGCGGACCCGGCGAAGGAGGCCGCCAAGGCGTCCGCCGACATCACCCGGGCGATGAGCACCGACTCCTGACCCCTCCCGGCCCCGCCGCCCCGTCCACATCCATCCGCCCACCCGCCCATCCGTCCGAATCGTCGAGAGGAGGCGTGCCGTGTCGGTCATCCGGGAACGGACCGCACCCCCCAGTCCCCTGCGCCGGGCCGTTCCCGGCCTGTCCGGACCGCCGCCCCGCCGACGGCGGAGGTCCGGGGAACCGCGCGGCCTGCTGCCGTACGCCCTGATCGCACCGGCGGTCGGCGGCATGCTCTACCTGCTGGTCTATCCGCTGCTGCGGGCCGTGCTGATCTCGCTCCAGGACTTCCGGCTGCGGCAGCTGATCACGGGTGACGCCGAGTTCGTGGGGCTGCGCAACTACCGCACGCTGCTGTCGGATCCGCGGTTCTGGGAGGTGGTCCGGCGCACCTTCGTGTTCATGGCGGTCAACGTCGTCCTGATCATGGTGATCGCGACGCTGGTCGCCCTGATGACCGAGCGCCTGGGGCGGATCGCGCGGACGGTGGTGCTCGGTTCGCTGGTGCTGGCGTGGGCGATGCCGGTGATCGCGGCCACCACGGTCTTCCAGTGGCTGTTCCACTCCGAGTTCGGCATCGTCAACCATCTGCTGACCGGGGCGGGCCTCTCCTCGTTCGACCGCTATCCGTGGTTCGCGCACGGCACCACCGCCTTCGCCGTCCTGGTGCTGCTGATCGTGTGGCAGTCGGTGCCGTTCGCGGCGGTCACCGTCTACTCCGCGCTCACCACGGTCCCGGCCGAGCTGTACGAATCGGCGCGGCTGGACGGGGCGGGCGCCGTCCGGCTCTTCCGCTCGGTCACCTTTCCGGTCCTGCGGCCGATCTTCCTCCTGGTGTTCTCGCTGGAGGTGATCTGGACGTTCAAGGCGTTCGTCCAGATCTGGGTGATGACCCGGGGCGGTCCGGGCGACGCCACCACGATCCTGCCCGTGTACGCGGTGCAGACCGCGCTCGCCGGCCAGCGCTACGACCTGGGCTCGGCCGCCTCGATGGTCACCGTGGTCCTGATGTCCGGGGTGCTCGTCCTCTACTTCCGCCAGATGCTCCGCCAGGAGGGCGAGATCCGATGAGCCGTGCCCGTACCGCGCGCCTGCGGCGGATTCCGCTGAACGCTGCCGCGGCCCTGACCGTCCTGGTCTGTCTGTTCCCCGTCTACTGGATGATCTCCACCGCGTTCCGACCGGCCCGGGACATCCAGTCCTCCGACCCTCGGCTGTTCCCGCGCAGCTGGACGCTGGACCATTTCCGCACGGCCGTGCAGGCCGACGGCTTCGGGATGTTCTGGCGCAACAGCCTGCTGGTGACGGCCAGTTCGATTCTCCTGGCGCTGGTGGTCGCGCTCGCCTCGGCGTACGCGGTGGCCAGGCTGCGCTGGAAGGGTCGGCGGCAGTTCATGCTCATGGTGTTCATCGCGCAGATGGCGCCCTGGGAGTCACTGATCATCCCGGTCTACATCATCTCCCGGGACACGGACATGCTGGACCGGCTGCCCACCCTGACCCTCGTCTACTTCATGGTGACGCTGCCGTTCTCGGTGATCGTGCTGCGCGGCTTCATCGGGACCATTCCGCCGGAGCTGGAGGAGGCCGCGCAGGTCGACGGCTGCACCCGCACCGGTGCCTTCCGGAGGGTGGCGCTTCCGCTGCTCGCGCCGGGGCTGATGGCCACCTCGCTGTTCGGCTTCATCACCGCGTGGAACGAGTTCGCGTACGCCAACTTCCTGATCATCAAGCACCAGGACAGCCGCACGCTGCCGGTCTGGCTGTCGTCCTTCCAGAACACCTTCGGCACCGACTGGGGCGCCACGATGGCCGCCTCCACCCTGTTCGCCCTGCCCGCGCTGGTGGTCTTCCTGGTCCTCCAACGCCATGTCACCTCCGGCTTCGCGGCCGGCGCCGTCAAGGGCTGACCGACCCCCAGCTCCCCTTCCGGAGGCCCCGTATGCCCGCACCCCGCCCCGAACACACCCTCGTCCCCCGCCCGCGGAAGGTCTCCTCCCGCTCGGGCCGCTTCACCCTCACTCCGGACACCGGCATCCGCGCCCACCCGGGGGCGGAGGGCGCGGCCGACCTGCTGCGCACCCTGATCGGCCCGACCACCGGGCTGCCGCTCGCCCCCAGTGCCGCCGGCCGTGTGGTGCTCGCCCTCGAACCGCAGCTGAGCGGCCTCGGCGAGGAGGGGTACGGGCTCACGATCGGCCCGGACACGGTTCTGCTGCGGGCGGCCCGGCCGGCCGGGCTGCTGTGCGGCGTCCAGACGCTGCGCCAGCTCCTGCCCGCCGAAGCGCTCTCGCCGGGAGCCCGGAGCGGGGGTTCCTGGACTCTGCCGTGCGTGGAGATCAGCGATGTGCCGGCGCATCCGTGGCGCGGCACGATGCTCGATGTGGCCCGGCACTTCCAGCCGGTCTCCTATCTGCGTCGGTACGTGGACCTGATGGCGCTGCACAAGCTGAACACGCTGCATCTCCACCTCACCGACGACCAGGGCTGGCGGATGCCCGTCGCCGCCTACCCGAAGCTCACCGGGATCGGCGGCCACCGGACGCAGTCGATGGCCGGTCCCCCGGGCGGGCCCTTCGAGCGCTTCGACGGCGTCCCGCACGCGGGGGCGTACACCACGCGGGAGTTGCGGGGCCTCGTCCGGTACGCGGAGGCGCGGGGTGTACGGGTGGTCCCGGAGATCGAGATGCCGGGCCACGTACGCGCGGCCCTGGCGGCCCATCCGGAGCTGGGCAACGATCCGTCGCGGCGGCTGGGGGTGTGGACCCGGTGGGGCGTGTGCGACACGGTGTTCGGGGTCCACGAGGAGGTCTTCGACTTCTGCCGGACGGTGCTGGACGAGGTCATGGACGTCTTCCCGTCGCCGTACATCCACGTCGGCGGGGACGAGTGCCCGACGACCGAGTGGGAGAACAGCCCGGCGGCCCGGGAGCGGGCCGCGGCCGAGGGGCTGCCGGACGCGCGGGCGCTGCACGGCTGGTTCATGGGACGGATCGGGGCGTTCGTGACCGCGCGGGGACGCGTCCCGGTCGGCTGGGCGGAGACCGGCACCGAACTCCCCCGGGACTTCGCCGTGATGACCTGGCGTGATCCGGCCCATGCCCGCGCCGCCGCCCGCCGCGGCCACCGGGTGGTCGCCGCGCACTACCGGGCCACCTACCTCGACTACGCGGAGTCCGCCGATCCCGCGGAGCCCCGCGCCCAGCCGGGTCCTCCGGTGGAGCTGCGCACGGTGCACGGCGACCGTGCGCTGACCGACGGCTGGGAGCCCGCCGAGACGGCGCGGCTGCTGGGGACGCAGGCCCAGTTGTGGACGGAGTACGCGCGCACCCCGGACCGGATCGAGTACCGCACGTATCCGAGGCTGTGCGCCCTCGCGGACCGTGCCTGGTCCGGCGGCCGTGACGGCTGGCCCGGCTTCCTCGCCCGCCTGGACCACCACACGGCCCGGCTCGACGCGCTCGGCGTCCGCTACCGCCCCCTGATCCCCCGGCCGCTCACCACGGCATCCCCAGGAACAGCGCCGCCCCCGTGACCGCACATCCCACCAGGAACAGCGCCCTCCGAAGACGCACTCCCCCACGACCGTTCCGGAGAGGAACAGACTCATGACGTCATTCGTGAAGAGCCGGCTGCGCGCCGCCGCCGCGGCGGCCGCCACCGCGGCTCTGGGCTGTACGGCCCTGGCCGCCGTCCCCACGACGGCGAGCGCCGCCGGCGAGCCGATCGCGGTCCAGTACCGCAGCGGTGCGTCCGGTGCGACGGCCGACCAGAGCGAGCCCTGGCTGAAGGTACGCAACACCGGCAGCGGGTCCGTGCGGCTCAGCGACGTGCGGATCCGCTACTACTTCAAGGGCGACGCGGTGGGCGAGGTCTACCGGTTCGCCTGCTCCTGGGCGGTGAAGGGCTGCGCGAACGTCACGGGGACGTTCGGCACGCTCGCGAAGCCGACCGCCACCGCCGACCGCTATCTGGAGATCGGCTTCACGGCGGGCGCGGGTTCGCTGGCGCCGGGTGCCGACTCCGGTGATCTGCAACTGCGGTTCCACCGGGCGAACTGGCAGCCGCTGGCGCAGAGCGACGACTACTCCTTCGGCGCCGGCGCGACCACGTACACCGACTGGTCGAAGGTGACCGCGCAGCTCGACGGCGCCACGGTCTGGGGTACGGCTCCGGAGGGCAACGACCCCACCGACCCGACGGACCCGACCGACCCCACGGACCCGGGTGAGGACGGGCCGACGCTGTTCGACGACTTCAACTACACCGGCCACACCGACCCGCAGATCGCGGCACACGGCTGGAGCGTCCGTTCCAACGCCGGCGGGCCCGGCGTGCCCGGGGCCACCTGGGCGCCGGACAAGGTCACGTTCGCCACGCAGAGCGGCAACTCCGTCATGAACCTGGAGACGTCGACGGCGGGCACCGGCGAGTCCACGAAGCAGACCGAGATCCTGACCCAGTCGATGAAGTTCCGCAACGGCACCTACGCGGCGCGCGTCAAATTCGACGACGCGCCGAAGTCGGGCCCGGACGGCGACCACCTCGTCCAGACGTTCTTCACCATCAACGACCTCAAGGCTCCGATGGCGGACGACTACGCGGAGTACGACTTCGAGTACCTGCCCAACGGCGGCTGGGGCGAGAGCGGCAACATCCTCTACACGACCTCCTGGGAGACGTACCGGCCCGACCCGTGGGAGGCCGTCAACCAGCACACCGAGTCCCGTCAGAGCTACGCCGGCTGGCACGACCTGGTGGTGACCATCGACGACAGCGCGATCACGTACTACATCGACGGACAGCTCTTCGGCACACACGGAGCGGCCTACCTTCCGGAACGCGGCATGTCGATCAACTTCAACCAGTGGCTGATCGATCTGGCCGGGCAGACGAGCACCACGCCCCGCGCGTACGACCAGCAGGTGGACTACGTCCTGCACGTCAAGGACCAGGTCCTCACTCCGGCGCAGGTGAACGCCAGGGTGGCCGCGTTCCGCACGGCCGGGACGACGTTCCAGGACACGGTTCCGGCCGGGTGACCCGGTAGCGGGAGCGAGCGGGCGGGGCGGACGGCCGACGGGCTTCCGCCCCCCTTCCCGCTTGCCATTCCTAGGGCTCCTCGTCTATACCTAGGGCTCCTAGGAAATGGGGAGGGCGCATGGTGCGGGCCGGGCTGACGGCGGACCGGGTGACGAGGGCCGGTGCCGAACTCGCGGACGAGGCCGGCCTCGATCAGGTGACCATGTCTCAGGTGGCGCGGCGGCTCGGGGTGAAGGACGCGAGTCTCTACACGCATGTGCGGGGACTCGACGATCTGCGGGGCAGGATCGCCCTGCTGGCGGCGGACGAGAAGACGATCCGCATCGCGGAGGCGACCGCCGGACGTTCGGGCAGGGACGCGCTGGTGGCCTTCGCGAACGCCTGGCGGGAGTACGCCCACGCGCATCCCGGCCGTTACACGGCGACCCAGACCCCGATGGAGATCGACCCCGGTCTCCTGGCGGAGGCTCCCGGACCGCGACGCGCGGTGGAGCTGACCTACGGCATGCTGCGCGGCTACGGGCTGGCCGAACCCGACGCGACCGACGCGGTCAGGCTGCTCCGCAGCACGTTCCACGGCTTCGTCGCCCTGGAGGCGGCCGGCGGGTTCGCGCACCGGCGCTCGCCCGAGCAGTCCTGGGTCCGCGCTCTCGACGCCCTTCACACCCTGTTGGAACACTGGCCCGCATCCCGGGAAGGAACGTCCTCATGACCGGCCCGACCACCGGAAGCCTGCGGGTGAACGGAGCGATCCTGCACTACGAGGTACGCGGGCGCGGCCCGCTCCTGCTCCTGGTCCCCGGCGGCACGGGCGGCGCGGCCTCGATGGACGCCGTCGCCGACACCCTGGCCGCCGCGTACACGGTGGCGACGTACGACCCGCGCGGCATGTCCCGCAGCACCTTGGACGACCCCGAAGCCGAACAGCGGGTGACCGAACACGCCGACGACGCCTACCGGTTGCTGAATCGGCTGTCGCCCGACGAACCCGCCCGGGTCTTCGGCGCCAGCTCGGGCGCCATCGTCGCCGTACACCTCCTCACCGCCCACCCCGAACGCGTCGCACGCGTCGTCGCGCACGAACCTCCGCTGGTGGAGGTCCTGCCGGACGCCGCCCGGCATCGCGCGCTCGTCGCCCGCGTGCAGGACACCTTCCGCACACAGGGGCTCATGCCCGCCATGGCCGTCTTCGCCGCGGGTCTCGCCGGGGACGGTGACACCACCACGCCCGAGGCCGGGCCCAGGCTCCCGCCGCAGGCGGCCGCGCGAGCCGAGCAGACACTGGCAGACTTGCCGTACTTCGTCGGACGCGTCGTCCCCGCGTTCATGTCGTACACCCCGGACCTCGATCGCCTGGCCGCCCTCTCCGACCGGCTCGTGCTCGCCTGCGGCCAGGAGTCGCGCGGCGAGCTGACCTACCGTCCGGCCGCCTTCCTGGCCGAGCGCCTGGGCACCGAACTCCAGCACTGTCCGGGCGGCCACACGGGGCTGACCACGCATCCCGGGGAGTTCGGGGAGATCCTGGCGAAGGCATTCCGGGGCTGACGGTCGGACTGCGGGTGAGCGTACGGGCCCTGACAGCCGCCCAACTCCCCGTCGTGGCAGCCTGGGCCCCAGCCGCGGACGAGAGTACGAACACCTGATACGCCGTCATGCCGTCGCCGACCGTGCTGCTGAGCCGGGTCACCTCCGAGCCGGCGAAACGAGCCGATACTCCGGACGCTCTCTGAGCCTCGGCCCGGCTTCCCCTCCACCGGGCCGATCCCCTCCTGCGTGCCTGGCGAAGTCGCCTCCCATCCGCGAGCGCGTCGGCTACGAAGAACAGGCGAAACGCACTCAGGTTTCCAGGGCCGGACCGCCCCATGGGGTGGCCCGGTCCCGTCACAGCGACGGCACAAGGACCGGCATGCAATGGACGCCCCGCCCTCCGACGGCCACCCCGGGCCGCCACTTCGTTCTCTCGCCACGGCCGGAGCCCCACAGGTGAACCAACCGATCCCCCTCAGCGACGACCGGTCCCACGGGTCTTCCGGTCGCGATCTCGTCGATGTCATGCAGAAGGTGGCCCATGGTGACAAGGAGGCCTTCTCCGTTCTCTACGACGCTCTCGCACCGTTGGTGTTCGGGATCGTGGTCAAGGTGGTGCGCGACCGTTCCCAGTCCGAGGAGGTCGCCCAGGAGGTCATGATCGACCTGTGGCGGCAGGCGGCGCGCTACCGGCCGGGGGCCGGCTCCGTCGTGACGTGGGCGGCCACGATCGCGCATCGGCGGGCCGTGGACCGGGTTCGCTCCGCGCAGGCCGCCACGGCCCGCGAGCACGCTCAGGCGGCCCGCGAGCACGCGACCGCGTTCGACGAGGTGGCGGAGCAGGTCGAGACACGTCTGGAGTCGGAGCAGGTACGCCGCTGTCTGCGGGGCCTGACCGAACTTCAGCACCAGGCGGTGACGCTGGCCTACTACCAGGGGCTGACCTACCGTGAGGTCGCCGAAACGCTGCGCGCTCCGCTTCCGACCATCAAGACACGCATGCGGGACGGGCTCATCCGGCTCCGCGACTGCATGGGGGTGACCACATGAAGCACCACGCCACCGACGCCCACACCCTCGCGGCCGCCTACGCTCTCGGCGCGCTCGACGACGGGGAGCGGAGAACCTTCGCCAGCCATCTGCGGGGCTGTGAGCCCTGCCGGCAGGAAGCCGTCGAGTTCGAGGCGACCGCGGCCCGTCTGGCGGCGGCCGTGTCCCAGCCGCCGCCCGCCGCGGCCAAGGCACGGGTCATGGCGGCCGTCGACGGAGTCCGGCAGCTGCCGCCGCGCGTGGCCGCCCCCGCTTCCGCGGGGCCCTCGCTCCGCAGGCTGCTGAGCCGCCGCGCCGTCCCCCTGGCGCTGGCCGCCTGCGTGGCAGCCGCCGCGCTCGGCGGGGTAGCCGTCTGGCAGCTGAGGAACGGACAGGACCTCAGGGACCGGGCCCGCCAGTCCCAGCGGCAGCTCGACACGGTGACCGCGCTCCTCGCGGCCCCCGACGCGCGAACCGTCCACGGGCGGACCGAGAACGGTGCGCTGACCACCGTGGTCTCCTCCGACCGGCAGAACAGGGCGGTCTTCACGGCCGCCGGTCTCCCCGCGCCCGGCCCCGGGAAGACCTACCAACTGTGGCTCGACCACGACGGCACGATGCGTCCCGCAGGTCTCATCGACCACGACGGCACCGTCGTCCTCGCCGGGAACCCGGCCGACGCCGGTGCCGTCGGGCTCACCCTCGAACCCGCCGGGGGCTCACCCAGGCCCACCACCGATCCCCTGCTCCTGATGCCCCTTTCCGCCTGACCGCCCCGGCCGCCGCGGCCTTCCGCGGTTGCGCGCACGGGGCAGCGCACCGACGTCCGCGCGGTCTCCCCGAGAACCGGGGAGACCGTCGGTCGCCGTCCGCCCTGCCGGCGGGCACCCGGACGGCGGCCGCTTCCACCGGCGCGACGCGTTCCTCGGTTCGCCCGGCTCTGCCCGACCGCAGCCGCCGCACCGCTTCGAATCTCCTCCAATCCGGCCGCCGCACCGCTGCGAAGTACAGATGAAGCGCGGCAGCCGGGCGGCGTGTGGAGTGAGGAGCACCTGGAGTGGACGTACGGAAAGTGGCCGTGGTGGGAAGCGGAGTCGCGGGCCTGACCGCGGCCTACGTCCTGGCGTCCTCGTACGAGGTCACCCTGTACGAGGCGGACCACCGGCTCGGCGGTCACGCCCACACGCATGAACTGCCGGGCCCCGGCGGGGACATGGTGGGGGTGGACTCGGGGTTCATCGTCCACAACGAACGGACGTACCCCACGCTGCTGCGGCTGTTGCGTGAACTGGGCATCAGCACGCAGGACGCCGAGATGAGCATGTCGGTGCGGTGCGACGGCTGCGGTCTGGAGTACGCGGGGGCGCGGGGACCGGCCGCGCTGTTCGCTTCGCGGGCCGCGCTGAGGGGCCGCCATCTGCGGCTGCTCGCCGAGGTACCGGTCTTCCACCGCGGTGCCCGGCGTGTCCTGGCGCGGGGAGCCGACGCGGACCTCACGTTCGGGGACTTCCTGCGGGCAGGCGGCTTCTCCCGCTACTTCGTCGGCCATTTCGCTCTGCCGCTGGTCGCCGCGGTGTGGTCCTGCCCGGCGCGAACGGCACTGGCCTATCCGGCCGCGTATCTGTTCGCGTTCCTCCACCATCACGGTCTGCTGTCCGTGACCGGCTCCCCGCGGTGGAGGACCGTCACCGGCGGCTCCGCCGCGTACGTCACCGCCGCCGCGAAACGCGTCCAGCGCGTCCACACCTCCAGCCCCGTCGGCACGGTCCGGCGCACCGGCCGGGGCGCCCTGGTCACCGCCGCGAACAGGGGCACGGACGCGTTCGACGGCGTCGTCATCGCCACCCACCCCGATCAGGCGCTGCGCCTGCTGGGCGACCCCACGCAGGAGGAGCGGCGGGTGCTGGGCGCGTTCAGGTATGCGCGCAACCCCACGGTGCTGCACACCGACACCACCGTGCTGCCGCGCTCGCCGCGGGCCCGTGCCTGTTGGAACTACCGGATGTCCGGCTGTGACCCGTCCGCGGAGCCGGTACGCGTCAGTTACGACATGCGGCGCCTCCAGCGGCTGCCCGACGGGGCCGACTACGTCGTCACCCTGGGCGGGGAGGACGGGATCGGCGCCGACCGGGTGGTGGAGCGGATGGTGTACGAGCACCCGGTGTACACGTCCGCGTCCGTCGCGGCCCAGAAGCTGCTGCCCCGCCTGAACGACGGGATCACCGCCTACGCGGGGGCCTGGCACGGCTGGGGATTCCACGAGGACGGCTGCCGCTCCGGTGTCGCTGCCGCCCGCTCCCTGGGAGCGCGGTGGTGACCGGGGCCGAGGAGCCCGTGGCGGCGTTGTACGACTGCGTGATCTCGCACACCCGCACGACGCCGCTGCGGCGCACGTTCCGGCACCGCACCTATCTGTGGTGTGTGGACCTGGACCGGCTGCCGGTGCTGCCCCGGCCGGTGCGACCGCTCGCCCGGTTCGACGCCCGCGACCATTTCGGCGGGACGTCCGGCACGATCCGCTCGGGGCTCGACGCCTGCCTCGCCGCCCACGGCATCGACCTGGACGGCGGGCGCGTCACGATGCTGGCGCATGCCCGGGTGTTCGGGTTCGTCTTCAATCCGCTGAGTGTGTTCTGGTGCCACGACCGGTCCGGCGTCCTGGTGTGTGTCGTGGCGGAGGTCCACAACACCTACGGGCAGCGCCACTGTTACCTGCTGCGCCCGGACGGTTCCGGTGCGGCGGAGGCCGACAAGGCGTTCTACGTCTCGCCGTTCCTCGCGGTCGAGGGCCGCTACCGGATGCGGTTGCCGCTGCCCGGGGAACGGCTGCGCCTGGCCGTGCACCTCGACCAGGCGCACGGGCGGGTGTTCACCGCCGTCGTCCGGGGCCGCCGACGCCCCGCCACCGTGCCCGCCCTCCTGTCCGCCGCCGTCCGCAGACCGTGGTCGACCGCCGCCGTCCGGACCGGTATCGGCCGCCACGGCATCGCCCTGCTGCTGCGCGGCCTGCCCGTACATCCCCGCCCACGGTCCACCCCGCAGAAGGGAACGCCCTCGTGACCCAGCACTCCCCCGCATCCTCGGGTCCCGCCGGGCCGTCCCGTCGCGCCGTCGGAGTCCCCGCGCCGAACGGGTCCGGTCGGCGGACGTCATCGGCGTCCGGCACCCGTCGCGGCGCGCCCGCCGTACGCCGTGCCGAAGTCGACGCGGAGCGCTGGCCGGACGTGGCGCGGGAGCCGTCCGCGGGGCCCGTGCGGACGGTGGTGGCCCGCGCGCTCGTGGGACGGGCCCTGGACCGGCTCGGGCTCGCCGCGCCCGGGGCCGGAGCCACCGGCCGGCTGCTGACGGTCCATGACCCGGACGCCTTCCACCGGCGGATCGCCCGCGACGGCCTCATCGGCTTCGGCGAGTCCTACATGGCCGGGGAATGGGACAGCGACGACCTGGCCGGAGCGCTGACCGTGCTCGCGGGCCACGCCGACACGCTGGTCCCGGCCCCGCTGCGGCGGCTGCGCCGCCTGTGGGTCTCCGCCCGGCCGGCCGCCGACCGCAACACGCGCGCCGGGGCCCGCGCGAACATCCGGCGCCACTACGACCTGTCGAACGACCTGTTCGCCGCCTTTCTCGATCCCACCCTGTCCTACTCCTCCGCCCTCTTCGCCGCCTTCCCGGCCCGCGCCGCCGATCTCGCGGAAGCGCAGCACCGCAAGATCGACCGGCTCCTGGACCTCGCCGGGGTCGGCGACGGGACCCGGCTGCTGGAGATCGGCACCGGCTGGGGCGAACTCGCCCTGCGGGCCGCCGCCCGAGGAGCCGGGGTCACCACCCTGACCCTCTCCGCCGAACAGGCCGGCCTCGCCCGTGCCAGGATCGCCGCCGCCGGGCTCGCCGACCGGGTCGACGTGCAACTGCGCGACTACCGCGACGCCGAGGGCCGCTTCGACGCGGTGGTGAGCGTGGAGATGATCGAGGCCGTCGGCGCGGAGTACTGGCCGTCCTACTTCGCGGCGCTGCGCCGTGCCCTGGCCCCCGGCGGCAGGATCGCCCTGCAGTCCATCACCATGGGCCACGAGCAGATGCTGCGCACCGCCGCCACGCACACCTTCATCAGCAAGTACGTGTTCCCCGGCGGCCTGATCCCCTCCCGCCGGGCCCTCGCCGAGCACTCCGAGGGTGCCGGGCTGACGACGGCCGCCGACCACGGCTTCGGCGTGCACTACGCGGAAACCCTCCGGCTGTGGCGCGAGCGGTTCACCGCCGCCCGGCCCACCCTCGCCGCGCTCGGCTTCGACACCGTCTTCCAGCGGATGTGGACGTTCTACCTCGCCTACTCGGAAGCCGGATTCCGCTCCGGCTACCTCGACGTGCGCCACCTGCTCCTCATCGAAGGGACCCCCCGTTGAAGCACGCCGCCGATTCCCTCGCCCGCCTGATCGGCCACGTAGTCCCGGGCCCCCTCCCCGTACGCGTGCACGCCTGGGACGGCAGCCGGTCCGGCCCCTCGGACGCCCCGCTCGTCACGGTCCGCTCCCCCGACGCGCTGCGTCGGCTGGTCCGGCGGCCCGGTGAACTCGGCCTCGCCGAGGCGTACATCGCGGGCGACCTCGATGTCGAGGGGGACCTCGCCGACGCCCTGTCACGGGCCGGCCGGACCGTCCGCGACCGGCCCGCCACGCGCCTCCGGCCGACCGGTCTGGCGGCGGCCGCCGCCCTCGCCGTGCGTCTCGGCGCGATCGGGCCGCCCCCGCCCCGCCCCGGCGGGCGGGCCCGCCCGACCGGCCCGCTGCACAGCGCCTCCCGCGACCGGGCCGCCATCAGCCACCACTACGACCTGTCCAACGACTTCTACGCGCTCCTCCTCGACCCGTCCATGGCGTACTCCTGCGCCTACTGGACCCGCCCCGGCGATCCCGCGTACACCCTCGCCGACGCCCAGCGTGACAAACTCGAACTGATCTGCCGCAAGCTGGCCCTGCGCGCCGGGGACCGACTGCTCGACGTGGGCTGCGGCTGGGGTTCGCTCACCGTGCACGCCGCCCGCGAGCACCGGGTGCGCGTCACCGCCGTCACGCTCTCGCGGGCCCAGCGCGACTTCGTCGCCGAGCGGGCCGCGCGCGAAGGGGTGGCCGATCTGGTGGACGTCACCCTCCGGCACTGGCGGCACGTGGACGGCGCGGGCTACGACGCGGCGGCCGCCGTCGAGATGGGCGAGCACGTCGGCGCCGCGGAGTACCCCGCGTTCGCCGCGAAGCTCCACGGCGTGCTGCGCCCCGAGGGCCGGCTGCTGGTCCAGCAGATGTCCCGAGGCGCCCACGCCCCCGGCGGAGGGGCCTTCATCGAGACGTACATCGTCCCCGACATGCACATGCGCCCAGTCGGCCGGACCGTGGACCTGCTGGAGGACGCGGGGCTCGAAGTCCGCTCCGCGGAATCCCTCCGCGAGCACTACACCACCACGATCGACGCCTGGCGCACCGCCCTCGAAGACCGCTGGGACGAGGTCCGGGCACTGGTCGGGGAGACCACCGGCCGGGTGTGGCGCCTCTACCTGGCCGGGGCCTCGCTGGCCTTCGCCGAACGCCGTATGGGCGTCGACCAGATCCTCGCCGTGCGCCCGACCCGTGAGGGGGCTTCCGCCATGCCGGCCACCCCCGTCACCTGGTACGCCGCACGGGGTGCGGAGTGACCGGTACCGACTGGGGTGCCCTCGGCCTCAATCTCGTCTGCTGCGCGGTCGCGATGGGCCTGATGTTCCTCGTGACCTTCGCCGTGGCCGTCCGCCGGGGGCTGCACCGCGTCGTCGACATCGCCTGGGGTCTCGCCTTCGCCGTCGTCGCCGCCGTCACATGGCTGCTCTCCGCCGGGCACGGCGACGACGGGCGGCGGCTGCTCGTCGCCGCGGCCACCGCGGTCTGGGGGCTGCGCCTGGCCGCGCACATCGCGCGGCGCTCGCGAGGCCACGGTGAGGACCCGCGCTACAGCGCCCTCCTCGACAAGGCCCGGGGCAACCGGACCCTGTACGCGCTGCGCACCGTCCACCTCACGCAGGCGGCCCTGGTGTGGGTGATCTCCCTGCCCGTCCAGGCCGCCTCCTACAGCTCCCGTCCCCTGGGCGTCCCGGCCCTCTGCGGGATCGCGCTGTGGGCCCTCGGACTCGGGTTCGAGGCCGTCGGGGACCACCAACTGGCCCGTTTCAAAAGGAATCCCGCCCACCGGGGACGCATCATGGACCGGGGTCTGTGGGCCTGGACGAGGCACCCCAACTACTTCGGCGACAGCCTCGTGTGGTGGGGGCTGTACCTGCTGGCGTGCACCGCCTGGCAACCTGCTCTCATGGTCCTTGTCTCCCCGGTCCTGATGACCCTTCTGCTGACCGTCGGCAGCGGCAAACGCCTCCTGGAGAAGCACATGGCCGATCGTCCCGGCTACGCGGAGTACGCCGCACGAACCAGCGGCTTCTTTCCGCGGCCCCCGCGCAGAGCCGCGCCGGCCGGGCGGACGGGCACCGGATGAGCCGGCACCCGTCCGACGGTGTACGGGAACACCGCGCCCTCGTGCTCTCCAGGCCGCCGGGCCCGGCCGCGCCCGGGGCGGTCCTCCTCCTGCACGGGGGCCGCGCCGACTCCCTCGCACCACCGCCTCCGCTCAACCTGCCGGGTCTGCGGATGCGCCCGTTCGCCCGTGCGATGGACCGGGACGCCCGCCTCGCGGGCGTGCTGATCGCCTCCGTCCGCTACCGGATGCGCGGCTGGAACGGGCAGCGGGCCGATCCCGTCCTGGACACCCGGCGCGCCCTGGAGGAACTGCGCCGTGCTGCCGGACCGCTGCCCGTGGTCCTCGTCGGGCATTCCATGGGCGCCCGAGCGGCGCTGCGTGCCGCCGACGAGCCCCAGGTACGGGGCGTTGTCGCCCTCGCCCCGTGGTGCCCGCCGGACGAGCCGGCCGGGCATCTGACGGACCGTACGGTCATGGCCCTCCATGACGAGGCCGACCGGATCACCTCGGCCGCGCAGACCTGGGACTGTCTCGCCCGCGCCCGTACGGCTGGTGCCCGTGTCCGGGGCATCCGCATGCCCCGCGGCCGCCACGCCATGATCCGCGACGCCCGCCTCTGGCACCGGCTCACCACGGACTGTGTCGCGACGATCCTCGGGATCCCGGCAGCGGAAGGCAGCACCCCGTACGAGGAGGCCCCCTGGGGTGCCGAACCGGTCGACGCCCATGACGTCCTTCTTCCCGGCCGGTGATGCCCGCGCCAGCACCGGACCCTACGGGTTTCGGCCAAGATCCCGGATCGATGGGGAACTACTCCACATCCTCGCTAGTTTCTACATTGTTGTAGAAACCAGTTCGGTGGAACACCGCATCCGGAGGAACGCTCGTGGCCCTGTGGGACCGCATCAAGGAATCCGCGTCAACCATGCAGACGCAGTTGGTGGCGAAGAAGAACGATCTGAAGTCCGGCGCCTTCCGTGACGCGTCGATGGCGATGTGCGCCCTGGTGGCCGCGGCCGACGGCACCGTCGACCCGTCCGAGCGGCGCCGGGTCGCCCAGTTGATCACGAGTAACGAGGTGTTGCAGAACTTCGACGCCACCGACCTGCAGCGGCGGTTCGACGCCAACCTCGACAGGCTCCTCTCCGACTTCGACTTCGGCAAGGTGAGCGTCCTGCAAGAGGTCGCCAAGGCGAAGAAGAAGGAGAACGAGGCACGCGCGGTCATCCAGATCGGCATCGTCATCGGCGGCGCCGACGGCGACTTCGACCAGCAGGAGCGAGCGGTCGTGCGCGAGGCCTGTCTGATGCTGGGCGTGGCGCCGCACGAGTTCGATCTGTAGGCGCTGCGCGGGAAGGGCCCCGGACCGGCAGGTCGAACGCCGGCCGTTCCGGGGCTCGTTCACATCGGTGTCGCCGCGCGGAGCACCGCCAGCAGGGTGATGGTGGAATTCGCCGACGACAGGGCCGACAGGACGGTGCCCGCGCCCGCCGTCCATGAGGCGATGCCCACACCGGTGAAGAGCGGGGGCCAGCTCCGGGCGACCGGGGCCGGCGCGAGCAGGGCGGACATCCGCCGGGGCACCTGGCCCGGTGCCGCCATCGCGGGAAGCACCGCGGCGGCGCCCACCGGCGGGAAGAGCGCGGCCCTGCCGATGGCCCGCGCCACGACGGTCCGGTCGCCCAGCACGCGAGCGGCGTCCTCGTCCGCCCATCGCTCCGTCGTGAACGAGACGGCCGTGCACAGCGGGCGCAGGAACGGGTTGCAGCGGGCGGCCAGCCGCGCCGCGAGCACGTATCGGTGGTGGTGGCCGGTGAGGTGCGCCCGCTCGTGGGCGAACAGCGCGCGCCGTTCGCGGGGTTCGAGCGCGCCGAGCAGTCCCGTGGTCACGACGATGCGCCCCGCGGTCCGGCCCGGGAGGGCGTGCGCGTAGGGGCGCTCGTCGGGAAGCACCACCACGGCGGTGGGGCGCAGATGTGCCAGGGCCCGGTGCGCACGCCGTCGTACCCGGCAGTCACGCGAAACGACCCTCGCGCTGCCCAGGAGGGCGAACAGGAGAACGGGGATGGCGGCGATGCCCACGGCTTCGTCGTGCGGGATCACGGCCCGTACCGCGGGCGACGACCAGCCGTCCGGCAGCGGGTTCCCCGGCAGCTGGGCCGTACCGGCCACCACCAGAAGGGCGAGGCACAGCGTGGAGCATGCCGCCATCACGACCCCCACACCGGTGAGCAGGCGGGTGGCGGTCCGCGGGTGCAGCCGCACCGACGCGAGGTGGGCGACCGGCCAGGCAGTCACGGGAAGGACCAGCGGAAGGAGCACGAACACGCCCACCGGCTCAGCCCGTCCCCGTCTCGTCGCCCGTGCGCCGCAGGAGTTCGCGGACGGTCCGCTCGTCGGACTCGGAGAGCGACACCAGGAAACTCGCCAGCACGGCATCCCGGTCGGGCTCGCTGTCCAGCACCCTGCGCATCTTCATCGCGGCAAGTCCCGCCCCGTCGGCCGCCGGTGACCACCGGAAGGAGCGCCCGCTGCGGACGCGGGTGACCACCTGCTTGCCGAGCAGGCGGGCGAGGATGGTCACGACGGTGGTGTGGGCGAGGTCCCCGGGGACGCGTTCGCGGATCCAGCCCGCCGTGACGGGCTCCCCCGCTTCGTGCAGCAGGTCGAGTATCTGCGCTTCCAGCTGTCCGTGCCGGCGCCGTGAGGGACGGGGCGAGGGGGGCGACACGATGGGGCCTCCTGCACGATGACTGCCCGTACGCGATGGCGCACCAGGGGCGGGAACGCGTCATCGTATCCAATGCCGGGACGGCCGCCGGTTGGGCTCCACCCTCGACGGCGGGGCGCGACCGCCGGAAGACCGCCGGACGCGGCCGGTCGGCGCGCGCGCCACGGCAGGGGCGGGCAACGGGCAGCGCCATGGGCAGGGACCGCCTCCCGCACCGGGAACGGTAAAGGCACAGCAAAAGACGCTCGTCAAGGGCCCGTACCGGCACACCCGACAGCACCTTTCGGCCTTTCGCGCAGCGCGATGCCGTCAAGCGCTCGAAGCGGGGTCGCAGCGCCCTATGCTCTACACAGTTGTAGAAAGTGGGGGTCGGTGACGACGCTCCCGCGCTCTCCACGTCCTTCTCTTCCCACCTCGCACGCACATCAAGGGAGTGAACGCCTCGATGGTGTTCAAACGACTGCTCGGCTCGCTCGGCGTGGGCGGCCCCACGGTCGACACCGTGCTCACTCCGGGAGCCACGACTCCCGGAGGCAGCCTCTCCGGCCACGTCCATCTCCGCGGCGGCAGCGCCGACTTCGACGTCGACCACATCGCCCTGGAACTCGTCGCCCGTGTCGAAGCGGAGCACGACGACGGCGAGAGTCAGGGCGTCGTCGCGTTCGACCGGTTCACCGTCGGCGGAGGCTTCCGTCTGCCCGCCGGTGCCGAGCAGAGCCTGCCGTTCACCGTGCGCCTTCCGTGGGAGACCCCCCTCACCGAGCTGTACGGCCAGGGTCTCGGCATCGTCCTGGGAGTGCGCACCGAGCTCTCGGTCGCCGGCGCCCGCGACAAGGGCGACCTCGACCAGCTCGCGGTCGCGCCGCTCCCCGCCCAGGAGGCGATCCTCGAAGCCTTCGGCCGGCTCGGCTTCGGCTTCAGGTCCGCTGACCTGGAATACGGCCGCATCGGTGGCACCGGACAGCAACTCCCCTTCTACCAGGAGCTGGAGCTGACGCCCGCCCCCCAGTACGCCCACGCGGTGAACGAGATCGAGGTCACCTTCCTCGCCACCCCCGGCGGCATGGAAGTCGTCCTCGAAGCGGACAAGCGCGGCGGCCTCTTCACCGAGGGCCACGACGCCCTCACGCGGTTCACCGTCGGCCACGACGGCGTTCAGCACCAGGACTGGACCACGCTCGTCGACGGGTGGGTGCGGCAACTCGTCGAACACCGCACGGCCTACGACGGCCACTCCTCCCACAACACGGTCCACACCGCGCACGGCCACCACGGCGACCCCTACGCCGACCACCCTCACCACGACGGCGGCCCCCGCTCCGGCCCCGGCCTCGGCACCGCCGTCGCGGTCGGCGCGGCAGGCCTCGCCGTCGGTGTCGTCGGCGGCCTGGTCGCCGCCGAGGCCGTCGACGAGATCGGCGACTTCTTCGAGGGCGACGACGAGGACGAGGGCGGGGAGGACTGACCGTGTTCGGAATCAGCGAGATGGCGATCGTCCTGATCGTCGTCGTCGTGGTGCTCGGCGCGAAGAAGCTGCCGGGACTGGTCCGGTCCGCGGGCTCGTCGGCCCGTATCTTCAAGGCGGAGGCCAAGGCACTCAGGAACGAGGACGACCGAGCCGACGGAGCGCCCGCCCCGCCTCGCGTCATCAAGGGCGAGACGGTCTCCCCGCGTGACACCGGGCAGGGCCCCTCGCCTCAGTAGCCCACCGAGGTTGTCGGGCAGCAAGGGGTCTCCGTCGTGACGGACGCGTACCGGTGCTCATAAGCCGTTACGACGGTTGAGCAGCGGGTCCGCGAACGGCATCATCGCGACATGGGAAAGGACATCTGGGGCTTCATCGAGTGCCACCGTGATTACAGAAACCATGAAGCGGACTCGTTCTGGCACGCCGTCATCGACCTGGACCATCTGAAGGTGCCGAGGAACTATGACGCATTCGGCTCGCTGTTCGGCGTCTGCGACAACGAGCAGTTTTCGCCATTGGCCCCCCTCCGTGGACTTCCTGCCGACGCCTCGGACCGCGTTCTTGACGGCCATAGGACCACGGCCGGGCGAAGCGCGAGCTGGGTCAGTTGGGCGGAGCTGGAGCGGGCCGACTGGGATGAGGAGTCCAACGAACCGGATGCCTACATCCGCGAGTACCGTCGGAATCCGCAAGGCGACTGGCAATTCCTCCGGCGGCACTACTCCGCCCCTCTGCAATTCATCGATCTCTGCGGGCAGCCGGCTCACATCGCAGTCCGGCCCGGTGAGCACTTCCCCGAGGGCTCCCGGTGGATCGATAGAGATCAGATGTTCCGAGTTGAGCGCCTCCGGCGCCGCGACACCGTGCCCGACGACGAGTGGGGTCCTGTCTGGGCGGTCATGCGGACGCTTGCCGGGCTGCACGGCAACGACGGGGTCAGACTGGTGGTCTGGTTCGACGACTGACTCACCCCACGGCGCGGTCGTTCTCACCAATCGCCAAGTCGATCACCTGCCCAACCGGGTCGACCCCGTCGAGCGGGGCGGCCTCCCGGCCGCCTTCCACGCCGCGCCCCGGTTGCCGGCACCTGCCCGGAAACCCCGGCTTCATCGAGGCCATGTCGCCCCGCTCGGGACGTCTGGCCCGGCGACGGGTCATTCTTCGTAGCGGGCAGCGAGGGTCCGGACCGTCAGGGCGATGCGGTTGCGTAGTTCGGCCGGTGCCAGGACCTCGATGTCGGCGCCCAGCCGCAGGAATTCCCGGTGGGCGTGGTCGATGGACTCGATGGGCACGGAGGCCTCCGTCCATCCGTCGCCCGTGGGTGTCAGACCGAGGAGGCGGGCACCCTGCGGCGTCAGGCGCACCAGGGCGTCCGCGGTGTGGAGTCGGGCCCGGAAGCCGGCGAGGTAGGCGTTCCAGTGGGCGGCCAGGTCGAATCCGTCCGGAGGGGTGAACTCTTCGTCCAGCGGCCGGACTCCGAGGATCTGGTCGACTCGGTAGGTGCGGATCCCGGACGGTCCGCCGGCGACCAGGTACCAGCGGCCGGCCTTGAGAACGAGTCCGTACGGCTCCACCCGTCGCTCGATCTCCTCCGGCGCGCGCCAGCGCCGGTACCGCAACTCCACCGCGCTCCGCGCCCACAGCGCGGCGGCGACGGTGGCCAGGTGGGGCACCTGGTCGGCGGCGCCGTACCAGCCGGGGGCGTCGAGCAGGAAGCGTTCCTGGATTCGTTCGGCGTGCTCGCGCAGTTCGACCGGTAGGGCCGTACGCAGTTTGAGCAGGGCGGTGGTGAGCGCTTCTCCGAGGCCGAGTTCGGCGGCGGCGCCGGGGAGGGCGACGAGGAAGGCGGCCTTCGCCTCGTCCACGGTCAGTCCGGTGAGCCGGGTCCGGTATCCGTCGACGAGGCGATAGCCGCCCGCGTGCCCGGCGGCGCCGTACAGCGGGATCCCGGCGGCGCCGAGCGCGTCGACGTCCCGGTAGACCGTCCGGACGGAGACGTCCAGTTCCTCGGCCAGCTGCCGGGCGGTCATCCGGCCCCGGTTCTGGAGCAGCAGAAGGAGGGTGACCAGCCGGCTCGCGCGCATGCCGTTCAGTATCCACTGACAGAAGATGTCAGCAGACCGGCTCTAACCTGCGGCCCATGGATGACACCTGGGTCATGGACCTCACACGCACCGGGCAGGCCACCGCATGAGCATCGTCGAACTCCGGCAGTACACCCTGCATCCCGGCGCCCGGGAGACGCTGATCGAGCTGTTCGAGAGCGAGTTCGTGACGGGGCAGGAAGCGGTCGGCATCACTGTCGGCGGCCGGTTCCGCGACCTGGACGACCCCGACCGCTTCGTCTGGCTGCGTGCCTTCCCCGACATGGCACATCGCCGGCGTGCGCTGGAGGCGTTCTACACCGGCCCGGTGTGGCGGGAGCACCGCGACACCGCCAACGCCACCATGATCGACAGTGACGACGTCCTGCTGCTGCGCGGTCCGGGCTTCCTACCGCAGCCGGGCGCGCGCGAGGTGAGCGCGACCGTCTGTCACCCCGCCGACGCGGCCGCCTTCGACGCGTACGCCGTCCGGCACCTTGGCCCACACCACGCGCTGCACCGTACCGAGCACGCCGAGAACGACTTTCCCCGGCTGCCCGTACGAGCCGGGGAGGACGTCCGCGTCTGGTTCGGCCGGGCCGAGTCGGCCCCTTGGCCGGCCCGGCGGCTCCGATTGGAGCCGGTGGATTCTCGGAACTCCTCACGCACGCGCTCGTGAAATGTGCTGTCCGAGGGGGCGGCGGGGTTTGCGAGATGTGCCGCCTGCTGTCTCACGGCGGTTCCCGCACGAACCCTCCCCCTCTCGGCCAGCCCCGGCGCCGCACCGCTCAGCGCCGGACGATACAGAAGGGGTGTCCTGCCGGGTCGGTGAGGACCCGGGCCCTGTCACCGTGCGGCTGGTGATCCGGCTTTCCCGCACCCAGTTCCAGGAGACGGGCCTCGGTCTCCTCCAGGCTCTCCGCGGCCTTGAAGCAGATGTGAAGTTGCTGCGGGACGGCCCCGTCGGGCCAACTCGGGGCCCGGTAGTCCTCGACCCGCTGGAAGCCCATAAAGAGGCCGTCTTCTCGATTGAGGCCGGCGAACTCGGAGTCCGACTTCGGGTGCGGTTCAAAGCCCGTGGCCTTCTGGTAGAACGCCGCCAGAGCCAGTGGATCAGGGCAGTCCAGCGTTATCGCGACCAGTTCCATCCCCAGGGACATGCGACCTCCGAGCCGATTCGTGAACTGCCGGGCACGCCGTGGAGGAAGCTCCTCGGCGTTGAGCGGAACGGGAAAGGGTGTGGTGGTTCTCGTTCCGCCCAGGGCCGTAAGCACAGCAGGTCAGGACCTTCACATGCCAGCAGATATCCGGGACGGGCGGCAGGCGACTGCCTACGGACCCTCTGGCCGACCGTCGGGCAGTGTGCGCAGCCAGCCGCGATCGACGAGTTCGATCAGCTTGCTGCGTGGCGGTTCGAGTTCGGCCTTTACGCCGACGTCCGCCCCCACCAGGAGGCGGCAGAGCCGCAGCGTGCAGGAACCGGATTCAACTCCAGCTTCTGCTGCGGGCCTCGTGCTCAAGAACTGCTTCGCCGCCTCGACGGATCGACGGTGTCGCTCTGCCCTGTTGTTGCTCCGCGTGGTCCCTTATGCCGTTCCCCGGCAGCGCAGATGCGGATGCGGGCGGGTCCTCAGTTCTCCGTCGGCACCTGGACGTCGTAGACCAGCGCGTACACGATGTCCCGGGCCTGCCGCAGGTCGTAGCCTGTCGCGTCGACGATCACCTTGACCGCCCGGATGGTGTCGCCGCCCAGCATGAACATGCGCGCGTCGGTCTGCGCTCCGGCCGGAACCGGCAGGGCACGGGCCCGCCGTGGGTCCACGCTCCGTGGAATCTTCGGCAACCCGCCGTCGCTCCTCCTGGCCCCCAGCACCACAAGCCCCCACCCGTCCATCCGTTCGGCCACGTTCGTGGAGCGCATCCTATGCCGCCGGGGGCGCGGCTGAAGGTGACGTCTCCTTGCCGCAGCGGGGCGTGGTCGGGGTCAGCCGTTGAGCCAGTCGCCGGGGATCAGGTCACGTACGCGGTCGATGGCCTCCGCGGTCCGGCCACGGGCCAGGAGGGCCGCGCCGTCGTCATCGCGTACGAGGGCGTCGCGGCCGAGGAACCAGCGGGTCTCCTCCCCCTGGGGACAGGTGGGGAACGGCAGCCGCGTGAAGTGCGTCTCCAGCAGTTCCAGGCTGTCGTCCTCCGGGAGGAGGAAATCACAGAGCTCGTCATCGGCGTGCAGGGACTCGGACAGAGTGATCTCGACGGAGCAGAGGGAGAGACGTTCCAGCCACGGCTCCCACTGCTCGGCGCTCTTGTCGGCAAGATCGAGCCGGATGAACACCGCGGGATCATCGTCCTGAAGGTGTTTCAGGAGGATGCCCCAGGAAGCGGCTCCCTGGTTCTCGTGGCGGAAGACCAGGGCCTCCTGTGCCTCATCGACATACAGGTCCGCCGGGTCGAGCAGCACATCGTGGTTGCTGGTGAGATCCCGGCGACGCCCGAAGAGGGCGTATGCCTCACGCAGCACGGCCGGGAGGGGAACACCCAGCCTCGCCTCGGCGGAGGCGAGGTCGGCCTCCGTCCATCCGTCGGCGGCGCCGAGTGCGGCCCCGGCCCAGTGAGCGGCAAAGTTCTGGATGAACGTCCATGCGCCGCTGCGGCTCTCCACGCCTTCGGAGAGGGACGCGGCAAGATCGAACTCTTGTGTCATGCCAGGACGATATCCGCCCCGCCCACGACGACGTCGCCACCGCCGGACGGACGGACGTGGTGCCCGCTACGGATGGCGACGCGCCGCGGCCGTCGGCCTCGGGCAGGTCGACGGTGACGCGGTGGCCGGGCGGGTCCTCTCCTTCTCCGAGGATGCGGACGCGGCTGCGGGGTTAAGGGGCGCCTGCCTACTCGAAGCCGACCGCGCGGAGCTCTTCTATCGCTCGGCGGAGGTCGTCGAAGGCGCGCTGCTCGTCGCGGCGGGAGTCACGGCCGGTCGGGAGGAGTCGGTTGCCCGCCCCACGGGCACGGTCGTAGGCGTCGAAGCAGATGAGCACCCTTTCGATGTGGGGTTGGGAGGAGGAGGCGGGTGTTCGTGGGGGCATGGCTGGTCCTTGGTGGGCGGGAGTTGGGGGGGGAGGAAAGCGGAAAGCGGAGGGCGGCGGTGTGGTCGAGGGTCGTGGTGAGTCCCGCAGTTGCTGCGGGGCCGGCTCCGGACCGGCGGGGGGGGTGGGTGCGGCCCTGCGGGAGGCGCGACGCCTGTCTCGGTGCGCCAGCGGCGTCGGGCCACGGGCCACGGCGCTCGGCGGTCTCCCGGGAACGAAGGCGGACCGGCGGTGGTGGCGGCGGGCGGCATCGTGGGCACGCGGGGGCCGGGTACGGGACAGCGGGGGCACGGCAGACCTTCCAGGGCACGGCTGAGACAACGCCGACCAGGCTTCCCGGCACACCACCCGCTCCGAAGGAACGAGCCAGGCGACATGCTATCCGGAGGGACGCGGCGGAACAGGGGGCCGTCCACCTGTTCGCAATTCGCGCAGTCCGTGGTGACCCGGTGCTGACGCGGCCCACCGTCGTCGTGCGGTGCGCGGCGGGGCCGCGCAGGGCAGCGCAGACGGCTGAACGGGCAAGGGAGAACGGGATACACGCCGAGCCGGCCTGGGCCGGCGGGCGCTTCCTACCGGCGACGGGCTCCGGCGCGGCGGAGTGCGTACACGGCGGCACCGGCGAGGAGTACGGCCGCGCCGGTGACGACGGAGGGCAGGGGCAGGGCGCAGGCCAGAGCGGTGCAGCCGGCCAGGCCGAGGGCGGGGACGAGGCGGGCGGGGCGGCCCTCGGCGGGGGTCAGGGTCCATGCGGAGGCGTTGGCGACGGCGTAGTACGCCAGGACGCCGAAGGAGGAGAAGCCGATCGCACCGCGTACGTCGGTGGTGGCGGCCGCGACGGCGACGACGGCGCCCACGAGGAGTTCGGCCCGGTGGGGGACCTTGAAGCGCGGGTGGACCGCGGCCAGGGCGTGGGGAAGGTGGTGGTCGCGGGCCATGGCGAGGGTGGTGCGGGACACGCCGAGGAGGAGTGCGAGAAGGGAGCCGAGGGCCGCGAGGGCGGCGGTGATCCGGACGACGGGGACGAGCCGGCCGGCGCCGGCCGCGCGGGCGGTCTCCGTCAGCGGGGCCGCGGCGGAGGCGAGGTTCTGAGGACCGAGGACCACGAGAGTGGAGACCGCGACGACGGCGTAGACAAGGAGGGCGACCCCGAGGGCGATCGGAATGGCGCGCGGAATGGTCCGGGCGGGGTCGCGGACCTCTTCGCCCAGCGTGGCGATGCGGGCGTAGCCGGCGAAGGCGAAGAACAGCAGGCCCGCCGCCTGGAGCACTCCGCCCGGCGTCGCGTCCGCACCGACGCCCAGGCGGTGGGCCTCCGCCCCGTCGGAGCCGAGAGCGGTGACGGCGACCGCGGCCAGAACGGCCAGGACGACGGCCACGATCACGCGCGTGAGCAGGGCGGACTTCTGTACACCGGTGCAGTTGGCCACCGTGAGAGCGATGACTGCGGCCACGGCGACCGCGTGTGCGTGCGCGGGCCAGAGGTAGGTGCCGACGGTCAGCGCCATGGCCGCGCAGGAGGCCGTCTTCCCGACGACGAACGCCCAGCCCGCCAGGTGGCCCCAGAACGCGCCCAGCCGTTCGCGTCCGTACACATAGGTGCCGCCGGAGGCCGGGTAGAGGGCGGCGAGCCGGGCGGAGGAAGTGGCGTTGCAGTACGCGACGACCGCGGCCAGGGCCAGTCCGAGCAGCAGCCCGGAACCGGCCGCGCGGGCCGCCGGGGCCAGCGCGGCGAAGATCCCGGCGCCGATCATCGACCCCAGCCCGATCATCACGGCGTCCGGCACGCCCAGACGCCGCCGCAGTTCGTCGGGGAGTCCGGCGGCGGGTGAGGGCGTGCTGCTCATGGTCGCTTCTCCTTGCCCGATGCGCACCGCGCGGACGGACTCCGCCGTGCGCGGGCACGATAGAGCACGAATCCGAACAGCCGGTGGCGAACGGTGACGGTGCACCGGGGCGGGCCGGAGGGGACTGCGGTCCGTTGGCGTCGGGTGCGCCCGCTCATGCGGCGCTCGCGGGGAGTGAAGCCGTATGGGCGCGCTCGCGCAGCAGGCACAACCGTTGAGGCGCGTTCGCGCAGCAGGCGCAGCCGTTGAGGCCGAAGGCGACGGCGGAGCCCGTGACGCCGAGCGGCAGGCGTGCCGTCATCCGCCTCGGCCGCGCCGCCGTGCGCCTGCGCCACGGAGCCCCGGTGCGGGACGCCGCCCGGTTCAGGCTCCGGCCTGGATCCGGAGGCCGGCCAGGGTGAGATCGAGGGCGGAGCGGAACTGGTCGGCGTCGTCGTGGCCGTCGAACTCGTCCACGGTCTCGTGGATGTACGGGAATTCGGCGGGGTCGAGGGTGCGCCAGGACTGGGTGTAGCGGCCGAGGAACTCCTCACGGCTCACCGCCCCGTCGAGGACCTCGGCGGGCGGCTCCTGTCCGATGTCGAGGGCCGAACTGACCACGACGCCGAGGACGGCCGTCACCGCGTGGAAGCGCTGGCGCGGGGTGAGGTCGAGGCGCAGGGTGTGCTGGCCGATCCGTTCGTAGAGCCGCAGCGAGTTGCCCTGGGCGAGTGCGGAGCGCATGAAGCGCATGCCGAGCCAGGGGCGCTTCACGATCGCGGCGAAGAGGGTCAGCGCCGTCGCGCGCAGGTCGTCGACGGGGTCGTCGGTGGAGGGCAGTGCTTCGACCTCGGTCAGGACGCCGGCGATCACGTGGTCGGTGGCCCGGTCGAGGAGTTCCTCCTTGTTGGCGACGTACCAGTAGATGCTGGCGACGCCGCCGCCGAGGCGCTGCGCGAGGGCGCGGAAGGTCAGCGCCTGTTCGCCGGCCTCGTCGAGCAGGGCCACGGTCTCGGTGATCACGGACTCCAGCGAGTGCGACGCCCGTCGGCGTCCTTCGCCCGAGCGGCTCTGCATGCGTGCCACGGCTCACATCCCTACGCGACCGGTTCCTGTCCTGCCTGCCTTGCATCCGTATCGAACGCTGTTCTATCGTAACTCATCGAACGTCGTTCGATAGTCGAACGCTGTACGAGTGGAGGACGCCATGACTACCGATACCGGCACCGCCGGCACCCCTGACGCCACCGGCGCCGCCGCCCTCGACAGCGGCTCGCGCACATATCCCTCGCTCCGCGCGGCCTGGATCCCGCTGTTCGCGCTCTGCCTGGCCTTCTTCGTCGAGATGGTCGACAACACGCTGCTCTCCATCGCCCTGCCGACCATCGGCCGCGACCTCGGGGGCAGCACCACCTCGTTGCAGTGGGTCACGGGCGCGTACTCGCTGACCTTCGGGGGCCTGCTGCTGACCGCGGGCTCGATGGCCGACCGGATCGGGCGGCGCAAGGTGCTGCTGGTCGGCCTGGGCATCTTCGGCGCGCTCAGCCTCTGCGCCTTCGCGGTCGACACGAGCGGCCAGCTCATCGCGTTGCGCGCCGCGCTCGGCATCCCGGCCGCGGCGATGGCCCCGATCACCAATTCGCTGGTCTTCCGGCTCTTCGACGAGAAGGCCCTGCAGATGCGGGCCATGACCGTCATGATCATCGTCGGCATGTCCGGCTTCGTGCTCGGCCCGCTCCTCGGCGGGACGGCCCTCGCCCATGTGCGGTGGGAGTGGCTGCTCGTCGTCAACGCGCCGATCGCGCTCATCGCCTGCATCGGCGTACGGCTCGGGGTCCCGGCCGACCGCCGCGAGGACCTCACCACCGACCGCCTCGACCTGCCCGGCGCCGTCCTCAGCGTCGCCGCCATGGGCCTCGCCTGCTACTCGCTGACCAGCGGCGTCGACCACGGCTGGCTGTCGGCCGCCACGCTGGCCTCGGTCGTCGGCGCGGTGGCCGCCGGGGCCGGGTTCGTATTGCGCGAGCGCCGGGCCGCCGCACCCATGCTGGATCTGAAGGTGTTCAAGCGGGGTACAGTCCGGGGCGCCGCGATCGCCCAGGTCGGCACGGCCATCGCCATGGCCGCCGTGATGTTCGGCATGATCCTGCACTTCCAGTACGCCTACGGCTGGAGCCCGGTCCGCGCCGGTCTGGCCAACCTGCCGATCATCGTGACCATGATCGCGGCCACCCCGCTCTCCGAAGGGCTCGCCCGCCGCTTCGGCCACCGTGTCGCCTGCCTGGTCGGCTCGGCCTGCCTGGCCGTCTCGCTGGCCGGAATGGCCTGGGGCGTCTACCACGGTTACGCGGTCATCGCGGCCTGCATGGTGGTGATGACGATCGGCCTGCGCACGGTGATGACGATCTGCGCGGTCGCGCTGGTCGACGCGATGCCCAGCAACCGCACCTCCATCGGCACCGCCCTCAACGACACCGCCCAGGAGGTCGGTTCCAGCGTCGGCACCGCCGTCGCCGGCACCCTGATCGCCGCCCTCGTCACCGCCACGCTCCCGGCCGGTGTCTGGAGCGGCGAACTGATCCAGTCCTTCTTCCACGGCGAACGGATCACCTACGGCATCCTCGCCGTCGTCGTCGGCCTGATCGCCGCCCTCGGCTCCCTCGGCCTCACCGACTCCCACTCGGTCGAGGAGCACCCGCAGGAGGCGTAGGCCGGGCGCGCAACACCTTCCCGGACGACAGCACCGGCCACCCGCCGCGTACCCGACCATGGCGCTGGTCGGGTACGCGGCGGCCGCCTCCGCTCACACGGCCCGCCGCATGCACACGAGTTGCTTCCGCTCCTCCCAGGACTCGGTCACGGTGAATCCGAGCCGCTCGTAGAGGGCGATCGCCCCGGTCCGCCATTCCCACACCGAGAGCCGGAGCGTGTGCACGCCGTCCTCGGCGGCCTGCGTGAGCGCCGCACCGATCAAGGCCGACGCCACCCCTCGGCCGCGCGCCTCCGGGTCGGTCCAGAGCCTCTTGATCTCCGACCGCCCCTCGGCCGGCGGGGACACCACCAGGCACCCCACGGGGGCATCCCCCAGGAGCGCCACCAGCACGACGGCGTCCGCGAAGGCGGTGCCGGGGTCGGTGATCTCCGCCCGATACCGGTCCGGCAGTTCGTCCACGCCGGCCACGGGAACGCCCTTCTCGGCCTCCGTCCGCAGGTGGTACGCGGTGAGCAGCGCGGCCAGACCGCCCGGAGGGGTCCGACCCGGCCGGCGGACGACGGCGAGGGCTCTGTGATCAGTCATCCGGTCACCCTGGCACGGGCAGAGGCCGCCGATGACGCACCGCGCCCAGGGTCAGGCGGCACAGCCCGGCCCGCACCCGTGGGCGTCCATCGCGGCCACCAGGTCCCGGGCCGCGGCCCGCACGGAGGGATCGCCGTCGCCGGTCAGCCGGTCCGCCCGTGCCCGGCCCTCCAGTACGGCGCGGTGGGCCGCGTACTGCACGTCGAGGCGTGGAGGATTGGCCTGCTCCAGGACGGTCCTGAGCAGGTGGATCACCTCGCCTCGGCCGTTGACCGACTCGGTCACGGCGAGGTCCCAGAAGAACGGGACCGCCTCCACCGTCGCGTCGAAGACGGACAGTTCGGCGAGCCAGAGTCCGAGATCGGCCAAGGCCGAGGCGCTGGTCGCCGCATCGCCCCACGCCACCCGGGAGAGCCGGCCGGGAACCGCTTCCGCCGTCCCGTACGCGTGTGTCAGCCGGCGCCACGGAATCCGGTTCACGCCCTTCAGGATCGTGCCCACCGCGCCTCCGCCCCGGTCCTGGTGTGCCCTCTGCGCGCTCGCGCGGCTACGGCTGCTGCCCGACGGGGAGGAGGCCGCGCTCGGCGAAGACCTTCTTGGCCACGAAGGTGGCGTTGAGGGCCTTGGGTATGCCGCAGTACACGGCGGCCTGGAGGAGGGCTTCGACGATCTCCTCGGGGGTGAGGCCGACATTGAGGGAGGCGTTGATGTGGACGTCCAGCTGGGGTTCGCAGCCGCCCAGGGCCGTGAGCATGCCGAGGGTCACGAGCTGGCGGTCGCGCGGAGGCAGGGCGGTGCGCTCGTAGATGTCGCCGAAGGCCCAGGAGACGACCTGGTGGCCGAGTTCGGGGCTGATGTCGGCGAGGGCGTCCACGACGCGCCGGCCGCCCTCGGCGTCGATGGCCGTGAGGGTCTTCATTCCGCGGTCGAAGCGGTCCTGGCGGGTCTCTGCGACGGCGGGGGCGGGCGTGTTCATGGCTGGTCCGTTTCCGGCTGCTGGTCGAGCAGCTGTTCGTAGTGCGTGATCTTGGTGTCGAGCGCGGCGGCGTTGCGGCGCAGGGTGCGGATGCGTTCGGCGAGGTCGTGGCGGTGGTCGCGCAGCATCGTGAGGCGTGCGGCGACGGTGGCGTCACCGGCGGCCCGCAGCCGGGCGTACTGCTGCATGTCGCTGATCGACATGCCGGTCTCGCGGAGGCGGATCAGGAACTCCAGCCAGGCGAGATCCGTTGCGGCGTAACGGCGTTGGTTGCCGGTGGTGCGTCCGACCCGGTCGATCAGGCCGGCGCGCTCGTAGTAGCGGAGGGTGTCGTGCGAGAGGCCCGTACGCTCGGCGACCTGGGCGATCGTGAGGGTCGGTTCCGGTTGCGGGAGGGCGTTTCCGTCGGTCACAAGACAAACCTAGAACCTGGAGCGCGCTCCAGATCAAGCGGCGCCATGGTGACGCGCGCCACTCGGGCGCTGCGGGCCCGCGGTCCGCAGGGCGGTGACTCCGTCACGACGGGAAGAAGGTGAACCGGCTGTACTCGTAGGCCAGTCGGGTGGTCGACTCCGGCACGGGCCGCGCCGGGGCGCTGTGCCGGCCGCGTGGTGCCGTCGCACTCAGTGCGGACGAGCCTCGTGGTCCAGCACCCCGGTCACCACCGTGTGCAGATGGTGGCGGAACCGGTCCAGGGCGGGCAGGTCATGGGGGCCGCGGCGGCGGCCGGCGGGGTCGATCACTCCGGCCTGGCCGAAGGAGTGGGTCGTCCAGACGATGGTGAAGACGAGCATCTCGATGTCGACCCCGGCGCCCATTCCGGCGCGGTCCAGGACCGTGCGGACACCGGCCGCCACCTCGGCGACGAGCGGGCCGGCGAACTCCGTCTCGATCTCGTCGAGTTCGGCTCCCTCCGAGAGCCAGCGCCGCATCCACAGCGCGGGGACCTCGGGGTGGCCGAGGCAGAAGGAGAGATAGGTGTCGACGAACCCGAGCAGCGCGGCGCGGGTCTCGTCCGCGGAGGAGCCGCAGGCGCGCAACTGGTCGAGGGCCGTGGTGGCGACATCGCGCTGGGCGAGGTGGGCGCGGCGCATGACGGCGCGGTAGAGGTCCGGCTTGCCGCCGACGTGGTAGGCGACCGTGGCGATGTTGAGGCCGACGGCCTCCGCGATGGCGCGGGTGCTGGTGGCGTCGTACCCGCGCTCGGCGAAGAGTCGGGTGGCCGCTTCCAGGATGCGCTCCCGGCTGGATCCGTCGTCGGCTCGCTGGCTCATGGCTCAGAGGCTACCCGACGGGCGGGGGCCGGTTCAATCAGCTGCCGGAGAGCAAAAGAGCAGGTCAGAGACGATTGCACTCTTCTCCATCATTCGATTGAATGAGCGCCCTCACGGAAGGGAGGGCTTGGCATGGGTGCGACGAGGGTGGCGGTGATCGGTGCCGGCGCGGCCGGGCTGGCCGCGGCGAAGGCGCTGCTCGACGAGGGTCTGGACGTCACGGTCCTGGAGCGCGGCGAGCGCGTCGGGGGTCTGTGGGCGCCGGACGACGAGGGGGCGACACCCGCGTACGGGAGTCTGCATCTCAACACCAGCAAGGGGCGGACCGAGTTCGCGGACTTCCCGATGCCCGCGCGGTGGCCGGACTTTCCGTCGGCGGCCCTGGTCGGGGGCTATCTCGCGGCGTACGCGGACGCCTTCGGGGTCACCGAGCGCGTCCGGTTCGGTGCCGAGGCCGGTGCCGTGCGGCGGTGCGGCACCGGGTGGGAGGTGACGACCGGGCACGGCGGGGATGCTGCGGCGGAGGTGTACGACGCCGTGGTCGTGGCGAACGGGCACAACCGCGAGCCGAAGTGGCCCGCCCCCGCGTATCCGGGCGCGTTCGACGGTGTGCAGATGCACGCCCACGACTACCGGAGTCCGGAGGTGTTCGCCGGGCGGCGGGTTCTCGTCGTGGGCATGGGCAACTCCGCGATGGACATCGCCGTGGACGCCTCGTACGTGTCCTCGGGGCCGGTGCTGCTGTCGGCGCGGCACGGGACGCACATCGTGCCCAAGTACCTGTTCGGCCGTCCCGCGGACGCGACCGGCGGGGCCCTGGCGGTGCTGCCGTGGCGGATCCGGCAGAAGGTGGCGGAGAGCGTGCTGCGCCTGGCGGTCGGCACGCCGGAGCGTTACGGGCTGCCGCGTCCGGCGGGCGGGCTGTTCCAGAACCATCCGACGGTCAGCGACACGATCCTGCACCGGCTCACCCACGGCGAGGTGGTCGCCCGGCCCGGCATCGAGCGGCTGGACGGGGGCCGGGTGGTCTTCACGGACGGCTCGGCCGAGGACGTCGACGTGATCGTGTGGGCGACCGGCTACCACGTGACGATGCCGTTCCTGGACCGCGACTGGACCGGGGACGATCCGGAGGAACTGCCGCTCTACCAGCGGGTCTTCCATCTCGACGATCCGACGCTGTCCTTCGTCGGCCTGATGCAGTCCACCGGCGCGGCCCTGCCGGTCGTCGAGGTGCAGGGCAGGCTCGTCGCCGCGTATCTGTCCGGCCGGTACGCCCTGCCCTCGCCGGCCGAGCAGCGCACGGCGGTCGGGCGTGCCCGCGCCGCCGCGGTCGGGCGCTGGGGCGCGCGGCGGCCGGTGATGCGGATCGACTTCGACCGGTACGTGGCCGCGCTCCCCCGCGAGATCCGGGCCGGTGTCCGCCGGGCCGCCCGCGGTGCCACCGTCCACACCTCGACCACGAAGGCTGATGTGTCATGACCTCTTCGTCCTCCGGCCGCCGTCACGACGCCCACGGGCGGCGGGTCCTCATCACCGGTGCGTCGGGCACCATCGGCCGGGCCCTCGGAGAGCGGCTGACGCGTGCGGGGGCGCGGGTGGTCGGTCTCGATCTGCGTCCGGGAGGCGACGAGCCCTTCCCCGTCCTCGCGTGCGACGTCACCGACGACGCCCGTACGGCCGCGGCCGTCGCGGAGGCGCTCGACGTGCTCGGCGGTCTGGACGTGCTGGTGAACAACGCGGGCCTCGGCGGACCGGCTCCGGCCGAGTACGCGCCGGGGGCCGAGGTGCGCCGGCAGCTGGAGCTGAATCTGCTCGGGACCTGGCGGGTCACGGCCGCCTGCGTCGGCGCGCTGGTCGCGGCGCGCGGGCGGGTGGTCATGGTGACCTCGCGGATGGCGGTGATGCAGCTGCCGCTCGCCGCCGCGTACGGCGCGTCGAAGCGGGCCATGGTCGCGTACGCAGACGCGCTGCGCCTGGAACTGGGCACGCACGTCTCGGTCAGCTGTGTGTACCCGTCGGCGGTGCGCAGCCCCATCCATGACTCGACGAAGGCGGCGGGGCTCTCGCTGGAGGGCATGAGCGTGTACGAGCCTCTGGACGGCGTGGTGGACGCGCTGGTCCGTACGGCGCTGGCCCGACGGCCGCGCCGGGACGTGACCACGACGCGGCGGGGCGCGGTGGAGTTCTTCCTCGCCCGGCATCTGCCCGCGCTCACCGACCGGGTCGTGGCCCGCACGCTCGCCGCGCGCGCCCGGTCGGGGGTCTTCGACGGGGCGGACCTGGCCGCCGGTGTGGTCGAGCGGCACCGGAGCGGGACATGACGGCCGACCGGGCCACCGGGGCCGGCCCGGTCACCGGCGCGTCGCCGGGCCGGGGCGCGCTGTCGGCGTACGCGGCGGGCTCGGTGGGCATGGGCGTCTGGGTCACGGTGCCGGGGCTGCTGCTGCTCTACTTCCTGACGGACGTTCTCGGCGTGCCCGCGTTCGCGGCCGGTCTGACGCTGCTGCTGCCCAAGGTCGTCGACATCGTCGTGCACCCGCTGCTGGGTTCGCGGTCGGACCGGGAGGCCCGGCGGTTCGGGCACCGGCGCCGGATGCTGCGGTCCGGGCTGCTGCTGGGGCCCGCCATGGTGGCGATGTTCAGCGTGCCGTCGGGGCTGAGCGGCGGGGCGGCCGCGCTCTGGGTGGGCTGCTGGTTCGTGGTGGGCAATCTGCTGTTCGCCGGCTTCCAGGTGCCGTATCTGACGACCCCCTCCGACCTTCCGATCGGGTACCACGAGCGGACCCGGGTCTTCATGTTCCGCATGGTCCTGCTGACCGTGGGTCTCCTCGGCGCGGGTGTCGCCGCTCCGGCGCTGTCCTCGGCGGGCGGGCGCGGCGACTACACCCTGATGGCGGCGGTCCTCGCGGTGGCCATGACCGGCTCCGCGGCCGTCGCCCTGGCCGGCGTACGCGGGCTCACGGACGCCTGCGGCTTCCGGACACCCGGCGTACGGGCGGGTCACTCCCCGCTCGCCGATCTGCGGCTGGCCTGGCGGGACGGCGCGTACCGGCCGCTGGTGCTGTCGTACCTGTTCACGGGGACGACGACGCATCTCTTCCTCGCGGCGCTGCCCTATGTGACCGAGTACGTCTTCGACGCGCCGGGGCTCACCGCGCTGTTCATGGGGCTGTTCCTCGGACCGGCGCTCTTCGCGGCCCCGGTGTGGACGGCGTGGTCGCGCCGGCACGGCAAGCAGCGCGGACTGCTGCTGTCGCAGGGCGTGTTCGCGGCCGGGTCGCTGGCGCTGCTGCCGGGCGTGTCACTGAGCGGGACACCGGGTGTCGTGGTCACGTCCGCCGTGGTGATAGTGATGGGCGTGGCGTTCGCGGGGCTGCAGTTGTTCGCGTTCTCGATGCTGCCCGACGCGATCGTGGCGGCCGGGGCGGCGAAGGCGGGGGCGTACACGGGGGTGTGGACCGCGACCGAGGCGACCGGGACGGCCGTCGGGCCGTATGTGTACGCGGCGGTCCTGGCGGCGGGCGGATTCGTCTCCAGCACGGCGGGCACGTCCGCCGAGCAGTCCGGTACGGCGCTGACCGCGCTGCTCGTCGGCTTCACCTGTGTGCCGGCGGTGCTGATGGGGGTGGCGCTGTGGTTCCAGCGGCGTTGTGCGCTGGACGGGGCGGCGTGAGCGTGCGGGAGCGGGTGACGAGAGGGGTGGGGACGATGGCGGTGGGTCCGTCCGGTGTGTGCGGTGCGCCGGTTCGCGTGGCACGGGGGACGGGCTTCCCGCCGGGCGGTGCGCGGTGAGCATGTGGGAGCAGGCCGCCGTCGCGGCGGTCGCCCTCGGCGCGTTCGCGCAGGCGTCGACGGGGATGGGCTTCTCGCTGGTCGCGGCGCCGGTGCTGATCGCGGCGTTCGGGCCGCACCGGGGCGTGCCGATGGTCCTGGTCCTCGCGGTGGGCGCCTCCCTCCTGCCGCTGTCGCGCGACTGGCGGCACGCCCGGCCCCGGGACGCGGGCCGGCTGCTGCTGCCCGCCGTCCTGGGGACACCCGTGGCGGCCTGGCTGCTGGGGGCCATGGACACCCGGGTGCTGGCCGCGGCGGCCGGCTGCGGGGTCCTCGTCGGGGTGGCGCTCCTGGGCCGCGGGGTGCGTTCGTCGTTCCTCAACACTCCGGCGGGTGCCTGGCTGACCGGGCTGGGCAGCGCCGGACTCAATGTCATCGGCGGTGTGGGCGGGCCGCCGGTCGGGCTCTACGCGGCCAACGCGGGCTGGCCCGCCCGCGAGACCCGGGCCACGCTGCACTCCTTCTTCCTCGTCCAGAACCTCGTCACGGCCGCCGTCCTGGGCTTCGCCCTGCCGCCCTGGCCGGCGGTGGCCGCCCTCGCCGCCGGCGCGGCCGCCGGGATGGTGTCGGCGCCCCGGCTGCCCGCGACGGCGACGCGCGTCGGGGTGCTGGCGGTGTCCTGCGCGGGCGGGCTGACGCTGGTGGGCAGTGCGCTGACCTGACCTTGGCCGGCCTGCGGTGGCGCGGCCGGGCGCGTGCGCCGGGTCACGGCCGCTCGGCGCGCCGGCGGCGGTGGTAGGAGACCGTGACCGCGCCGAGCAGCGGTCCCCAGGCCACCAGCGGCAGGTAGAGGAGCCCGGCGACCAGGTTGCCGGTGTCGGTCATCCCGTCGTGGGGAACGGTCCACCACAGGGCGAACGGAGACCACAGCACCGTCAGCGCGACCGCGCCCACGGCGGCCGGGACGACGGCGGCCCGCACCGCGACCCGTCGGCCGCCGAGCACGGGGATCCACCCGGGCACCCTCTCGCCCCAGGGCCGCACCAGGCCCAGCGTCAGGAGGGCGGCCGCCTCCACGGCCGCGCTCAGGCCGATCACGTAGACCGTCCCCCAGCCGTCGATGCCCATGGCCGCGTACCCGGCCTCCGTGTACCCGCCCCGGTGTCCGGCCGCCAGCCACAGGCGCCAGAGGCCCGAGGGCAGGGTGAGCAGCGGGACGAGGTGGGCGGTGCGCACGGCCCAACGGGGCGGCGCGGAGCGGACGTCGGCCGCCGGGCGGGTGATCGTGCGCTTCGTGGTGGTCATGCCTCCATCGTTCCGGCGGCCCGGCGCCGGGGCGTCGGCCCGGGGGCCCGCTCGTTCGGCCGCCCGGGAAGGAGGCGTCCGCCTCCGGTCCCACCCGCGCGGCGGAGGGGGTGTCATCCCGAGGTCCCTGTGGAACGCCCCCCTCCGGTGCCCGGCCGGGCTCAGGCACCCGGTTCGCGCAGCGCTCCCCCGACGACGGCGGTCACGGTCCGGCGGACGGCGGCGGCCGGTGGCGGGGGGCTCGTCCGGTCGGCGAAGAGGAGATGGGCGGCCCCGACGAGCGTGGGGGCGAGGGTGTCGATGTCGGCGTCCTCGGCCACGCGTCCGCGCTCCCGTTCGGCGGCCAGATAGGCGGCGATCCCCGTCGTGGCCTGCGCGGCCAGCGGGATCCCGGCGAGACCGGCCTCGCGCAGCCGGGCCCGCAGGCCGTCGCGGAAGGTGATGAGGGCGACGACCGACACCGTGAGGGGGCCGAACAGGTCCTGGAGCGCCTCGGTCAGACGGTCCGCGACATCGCCGGTCCCGGCCGCGTCGAGCAGGGCCGCGGTCCGGTCGTCGACGGCGCGGACGCGGTCGAGGACCAGTTCGGCCAGGAAGGCGTCGAAGTCGGCGAAGTGCCGGTGCAGGACGCCCTTCGCGCAGTTCGCCTCGTCCGTGACCGCGCGGCTGGTGAGGGCGCTGGGCCCGTCCCGGAGCAGCACGCGCTCGGCCGCCTCGAACAACTGGCCGCGCACGTTCCGGAGGTGGACTCCTGTCGGCATCGCTCCTCTTCCCGGTCCGGCCCACTTCCACAAGTGGGCACTCGCCCACTAGTGTGGGCACATGCCCACTCTAACGCGGGGACCGTCAGGACCGTCCGGACCCGAACCCCATCACCACCGGCGGGTGGCCGAGTCCTTCGGCACGGACGCCGCTCGTTACGACCGCGCCAGACCGCCGTATCCCGACGCCCTGGTGCACCGGATCGTCGCCGCGCTGCCGGGGCGGGACGTCCTCGACGTGGGGGCCGGGACCGGCATCGAGGCCCGGCAGTTCACGGCGGCCGGCTGCGCCGTGCTCGGCGTCGAGCCGGATGCGCGGATGGCCGGCTTCGCCCGGCGCGGCGGCGTCGATGTCGAGGTCGCGCGGTTCGAGGACTGGGAGGCGGCCGGGCGGCGGTTCGACGCGGTCGTCGCGGGAACGGCGTGGCACTGGGTGGACCCGGTCGCCGGCGCGGTGAAGGCGGGGCAGGTGCTCAGGCCGGGCGGCCTGCTCGCCCCGTTCCACCACGTTCCCCAGCTCCCGGGCGAGGTGGCCGGCGCGCTCGCCGAGGCGCACCGGCGCGTCGCCCCCGACTCCCCCATCGATCTGGGGCGGTTGAAGGGCTCCGCCCTCGACCCCTCGCAGCCGCTGTTCACGCGCATCGCCGACGGCATCCGGCGGTCGGGGCTCTTCGAGGCGCCGGAGCAGTGGCACGTCGCCTGGGAGCGCACGTACACACGGGAGGAGTGGCTGGACCAGCTGCCCACGTTCGGCGCCCTGACCGGGCTCCCGCCGGACGGTCTGCGGGAGGTCCTGGACGCGGTCGGAGCCGTGGTCGACGCGCGGGGTGGCGAAGTCACCGTGCCGTACACCACGGTCGCGGTCACCGCGCTCCGCTCCGGCGACGCCTGACCCGGGGAGCGGCGGGCGGTGGCGCCCGTACGGGGGCTCACACCGCGTCGGCGACGCTCTCCCGCGCGGCGTCCCCGTCCTCCGGGCCGTCCGGGGACTCCTCTTGCGGGGCGGCTGCGCGCAGGGCCGCCTCGACCCGGCGGTTGCTGGTCATGGAGGCGGTGACGGCCGTCATGGTGAGGAGCAGCACGGCGGCGGCGTACAGCGGGGTGCGGATGTCGTAGGCGGTGGCCAGCCAGCCGCCGAGGAGGGCCCCACCGGGGGCGGCGCACATCGCGAGCATGCGGGAGGTGGAGGCGACCCGGCCCATCAGGTGCCCGGGGACGATGGCCTGTCGCAGGGAGGGGGCGAGCACCATCGTGGCACCCATGCCCGCGCCGCAGACGGCGAGCGAGAACCCGGCGACGTACGGGTCGGGCGCCGAGGCCAGGCCCAGGATGGCCAGGCCCTCGACAGCGGCCGTGCAGGTCAGCGCGGTGCCGGTGCCGAGACGCCGGCCCAGGTACGAGGCGATGCCCGCGCCGAGCAGACCGCCGGCGGCCTCCGCGGTGAGGAGCAGACCGAAGCCGTAGGTGTCGATGCCGAGACGCTCGTGCGCGAAGAGCGCGAGGACGGTCTCGACGGCGACAAAGGCGATGTTCCCGACGGCCGGACGCAGCGCGAGGCCGAGCAGCACCCGGTCCCGGAAGACGTACGCGGCACCGGCCCGCGCCTGGCGGAGCAGTGATTCCCGGGCCTCCGGCACGGGCCGGGGCACGGCGGGCAGCGTCCGGACGAGCAGGGCGGAGCAGAGGAAGGAGAGCGCGTCCGCGAGCAGCGGTACGGCACGGCCGAGGGCGAGCAGCGCGCTGCCCGCGGGCGGTCCGGCGAAGCCGGACATGGCGGTCTGGGCGCCGCGCAGGCGGGAGTTGGCGCGCTCCAGGAGGGCCGGTTCGCGGTCGAGGAGGGCCGGCAGATAGGCGGTGGCGGCGGTGTCGAAGAAGAGTCCGCCGAGGCCGAGCAGGAAGGCGACGGCCGCCAGCAGGGGGATGCTCAGGGCGTCGAGGACGGCCGCCGCCGCGGGGATCGCGAGCAGCACCGCGCGGGCCGTGTCGGCGACCCACATCGTGCGCCGGCGGTCCCAGCGGTCCACAAGCGCGCCGCCGAGCACCCCGAAGAGCAGCCACGGGAGTGTCCCGGCGGCGGTGACGGCGGCGAGCGCCATGGGGTCGCGGGTCAGCGCCAGGGCGAGCAGCGGGAGTGCCGCGTGGGTCACGCCGTCGCCGAACGAGGAGACGGTCTGGGCGGTCCACAGCCGCCCGAAGCCGGTCGGCAGCTTCTGCGTACGCGTACTCACTCGGCACCCTCCGCGGTCCGCGTGCCCGACGCGGGGTGGAACAGGGCGAAGACGAGCGAGGTGTCGGGCAGGGCGGGGTCGGACAGCGCGCGGTACTCGTCCGCCAGGGCCTGAAGCCGCTCCCCCAGTTCCGCGAACTGCGTGTCGGTCAGGCGCAGATGGGCCATCCGCACCTGCCGGTCCTCCACCGGCGACGCCTCCAGGTCGGCGACCGCGTGGCGCATCAGGACGTCGGGCCCGCCCTCTCCTGGATCCGGCAGCGTGACGGAGCGTGCGGCCATCGCGTAGTACCGCTCCATGACACCGCGCACCTTGCGGGTGCGCACGACCTTCACCAGGCCGGCCCGTTCCAGGAGCCGTACGTGGTAGCTGGAGCTGCCCTTCGCGAGGCCCACGCGGTCGGCGATCTGCGTGATCGTCGCGGGCTCGAAGCGGAGGACGGCCATGATCCGATGGCGCGTCAGATTGGAGACGGCGCGCAGTTGTTCGTCGGTGGTGACGTGAAAGGTCTCGGGGAGATCGTCGGCAGGCATGCGAGCAATGGTCAACGATTCTTGACCATTGCGCAAGGGGGTCATCGCGGAGGTGTTCATTCCGCTCCGGAAACGCCAACTGGCCCCGGCCGTCCGGGTGGACGGGCAGGGCCAGCGGGTGTGCGGTGAGGGCGGGCGGCTACGGCTTGGCGGCCACGAAGCCCCACTGCTCGACCGGCGTTCCGGTGAAGGGCTCCTCGGGGCGCCACAGGCTGATGGAGCCGAAGCCCGGCTCCACCAGGTCGAGCCCGTCGGCGAAGGTCGCCATGATCTCCTTGGGGCGCGAGATGTACGGCATGGCGCCACCGCTGGCGTACTCGTCGGAACCGGCCGCCGTCATCGGCGTCTCGATGGTGTCGCACTGCATCAGGTAGCTGCCCGAGGGCAGCGCGTCCAGGTAACCGCGCAGCAGCGCGGAGGCCTCGGCGGAGTCCGCCACGTGACCCAGCGTCGAGAGCAGCATCACCGCCACCGGCCGGTCGAGGTCCAGCGTCTTGGCGGCCTCGCGAAGAACCGATTCTGCGTCTCGGAGGTCCGCGTGCACGTAGTCCGTGGCGCCCTCGGGGTGGCTGGTCAGCAGGGCGCGGGCATGGGCGAGCACGATCGGGTCGTTGTCCACGTACACGATACGCGCCGTCGGATCCACGTCCTGGGCGACCTCGTGCGTGGCGTTCGCCGTCGGCAGTCCCGTCCCCAGGTCGAGGAACTGACGCACCCCCTTCTCACTCGCCAGGTAGCGCACCGCCCGCGCCTGGAACGCCCGCGAGGCACGCGCTATCTCGATGATCTGCGGGTACAGCTCCTCCATCGTGGCACCGAGGCGGCGGTCCACCTCGTAGTTGTCCTTGCCGCCCAGCCAGTAGTTCCACACCCGCGCCGAATGCGGCGTCCCCGTGTCGATCCCGTCCACCGCCGCCGGATACCCCTGCTCGCCAGTCATCAGCCCTCTTCATGTCGCATTTTCGGCCACGCGGACAACCCCCGTACCGCGCACCCCCATGTTTCCTCACCAGCAACTTTCGCACCAGCCCCCGCAGGAACAACTCCCCTTCCAGGGGCGGAAACCCGATGCCCCGCCGGGGACGAGGCGGTGCCCGTGCCGGTCGTCGTCGCACCCCGCCGCCCCGTGACGGGGCCGTGCCGGATCTCCGCACCGAACGCACCGGGCGGGATGGTCCACGCCCCGGATACGCTCGTCCGCATGACCGATCGAATGCCCTTCACCGAGCAGCTGCGCTCCGCCGTCGGCACGCCCCGGCGTGCCACGTTGCTGGACAGCAGTCCGCGATCCCGCGTGTGGCGGGTCCAGCTGGCCGACGGGCGGCAGGTGGCCGTCAAACAGATCACCGACGACGGCGCTCCGGGCGTCGACGCGGGCAGCCGGTTCGCCCGTGAGGTGGCCGCGCTGCGTCTGGCGGGGCGGGCCACCGCGCCGGCGGTCGCGCCCGTCCTCCTGGCCACGGACCCCGAGGTCCGGATGATGGTGCTGGAACTTCTCGACACGTCCGCCGCACCGGAGGACTGGCTGCCGGGCTACGCCGAGGCGCTGGCCCGGCTGCACGCGCTGACCGGGCCCGCCGACGCCGGAACGCTGCCGGTCTGGGCGGGACCCACGGCCGCCGACGCCGAGTCCTTCCTCTCCCTCGCGCGGGCGCTCGACGTCCCGGTGCCGCCCCGCGTCCCCGACGAACTCGCCGCGCTCCTCGTACGGCTGGACCCCGCCCCGCACCACGCGCTGCTGCACGGCGACCCGTGCCCCGGCAACGACGTCCACACCTCCGGCGGCGTCCGCTTCCTCGACTTCGAGGGCGCCTCGCTCGGGAACGGGCTGATCGAACTGGCCTACTTGCGCATCGGCCTCCCCACCTGCTGGTGTGCCATGTCCGTGACGGGGGCCCCGCTCGCCGAGGCCGAGGGGATCTACCGCTCGACCTGGCGGGACCTCACCGGGCGCGAGGTGCCCGGTGATCTCGCCGACGCGTGCGCGGCCTGGCTGATCCGGGGCGACTCCCTCGTCGAACGGGCCGAGCGCGGCACCGTGGACCAGTTCGCCCGGGTCCCGGGCAAGGACTTCGAGTGGGGGTACATCACCGCCCGCGAACGTCTCGTCCACCGCCTGGACGTGGTCGCCGGACTGGCCCGCGACCACGACCACCTGGAGTCGCTGGGCCGCCTCTGCTCGGACCTCGCCAACCGCCTGCTCACCCACCGGCCCGCCCCGCGGCCGCTCCCCACGCACCACACCCGCCCCTGGTTCTGACACCGCCTCAGCGGTTCCGGCCGGACGGAACGCCGTCCCCGGTCCGGGCGTGTCCACGTGCGACCGCCCTGGTCGGCTTCTGCCTCATAGTCAGGTGACCGTACTATGGGCGCTCGTCGAACGAACGGACCAGAACCCCGCATGACCGACCCCCGGCCCTCCCTCCGTGTGCTGTCGCTCTACCCGCGCCGCTACCGGGCGCGCCACGGCGCCGAGATCCTGGAGATGTACCGGGCGGCCACGGCGGACGCCTCCCCCGCCGCCCGCCGCCGGGAGCGGCTGGACATCGCGGCGCACGCGGTGCGCGTACGCACGCGCACCGGCTCCGATCGCCCGGCCGGCCGTTTCCTGGTGGCCGTCGCCCCGTACGCCCTGGCCGCCGCCGCTGCGATCTCGGCCGCCGGACCGACCGTCGCGGTCTCGCGCGCCCTGCACGGCGGCCCGTTGCCCGGCCTGCCGGAGACGGCCTTGTGCACGGCGGTGCTCGTCGCCGGGGTGCTGGCCTTCCTGGGGCGCCGGCCCGCGGCCCGGGGCACGGCCGCCCTGTGCCTCGTGGCGCTGGTCGCGGGCGTGCCGGGTTCCGCCTGGCTCCTGCCGCTGCTGGCCCTGGTCGCGGCGATGCCCCCGGCGGTCGCTCCGGCGGACCGGGACGGCCGGCTCGCCGCCGCGTTCGCCGTCATGACGTGGCTGCCGTCGCTGGGTTCGGCCCTGTCGGGCGGTCACGTCGGCTTCGGCCTCGTGCAGCAGGTCGGTCCCACGATGCTGCTGCTCGCCCTGCGCACGGCGGCTCCCGATGTCCGGCCCCGCCACCTCCTCGCGATCCTGGTCGCGGGAGTGCCCTGGGCCGCGTCCCCCACGGGCTCACCGGCCGGTGCCCTCGTGGTGGCCGCCGCCCTCGGCCTGGCCTGGACGGGCGGCCGCCTGTCGCGGGGCGGCACGCCCGCCGTCGGCTAGGGACGGGTCCTTCGCGCCCTGCCCGGTGGTGGAGCGGTGGCGTTCAGGCGCGTTCCGGGTCGAACTCCAGGACCTGGGTGAGCCGGATGTTGTTGCCCGAGGGGCGGGGCCGGCCCTCAGGCGCCGGCGGGGCGGGTCCCGTCGAGGCGGTCCAGTTCCTCCTGGGACAGCCGGATCGTGCCGGCGGCCATGTTCTGGGCGAGGTGGTCCGGGTCGCCGGTGCCGGGGATCGCCAGGACGTGCGGGCCCTGGTGGAGCGTCCACGCGAGCCGGATCTGCGCGGGGGACACGCCGTGCGTCCGGGCGACGGCCGTCACCGCCTCCTCGGATTCGGCGGCCGGGCCGCTCTCACGGCCGGTTCCCGCGATGGCGAAGAACGGCACGAAGGCGATGCCCTGGTCGCCGCAGAACCGCAGGAGTTCCCTGCTCGCGTCGTTCGCGCCGAGCCCGTACGGGTTCTGGAGACAGACGACGGGCGCGATGGACCGTGCCTCGGCGAGCTGCGCGGAGGTGGCGTTGGAGAGACCGAGGTGCCTGATCAGTCCGGCGTCCCGCAGGCGGGCCAGGGCACCGAAGTGCTCACCGACCGGTCCCTCCTTGCGGCTCGGCGGCACACGGAGGTTCACGACGTCGAGATGGTCGCGGCCGAGCTGGCGCAGGTTCTCCTCGACCTGGCCGCGCAGCTGCTCCGGGGACGCCCACCACCACTCCCCCGAGGCGTCGCGGCCCGGCCAGACCTTGGTGGTGATGACCAGCTCCTCCGGGTAGGGCGCGAGGGCCCGGTTGATCAGCTCGTTCGCCGAGCGGGTGGTGGAGAAGTAGAACGCGGCGGTGTCGATGTGGTTCACCCCGAGGTCGACCGCTCGCCTGAGGACCCGTATCGACTGCTCCCGGTCGCGCGGCACCCCCTGGTCGAAGGGCTTGGTCCCGGTCAGCCGCATCGCGCCGAATCCGATCCGGTTGACGGTCAGATCACCGAGACGCCAGGTGCCGGCCGGTGCCGAGGTCGTCGCATGGGTGCTCATGGCAGGATTTCTCCTTGTACGTATCGGGGGCGGACGGCGGCCTTGTCTCCCGGGCCGGGGCCGTCCGGTGCGGGGCGCGGAACGGGCCCCGGACACAAAAAAGCCTTCCTGGTGGCGGGATCTCCATCAGGAAGGCTCGGCTGCTTCGGTGAGGCATTCTAGCAGGCCCGGGGGCGGAGGGTTCCGCCCCCGGGCCTGACGGACGGGGTGTCAGTCCGCACGGACCTGGGTGTTCTGGCCCACGTGCAGCAGCCAGCCTCCGTCGTCCTGCTTCGTCATCACATACAGCGGGGTGCCCTCCGAATCGCCTTCGGGCGCGTGGTAGACCTGCCGGATCTTGACGGCCGCCACGTCCGGGCGCAGGAACTTCGTGTGGACGGTCTCGTAGGTGACGGCCCCGTCCCAGTCGCTGTCGGGCAGGACCTCACGGGTGAAGTCCGCGATCGCGTCGTAGCCGACCAGGACTTTCCCGTGGGCCGTGGTCCACAGCGCGTCCCGGTGGAAGAGGGCGAGGAATCCCTCGACGTCCTTGTCGCGCTGGGCGCGTTCGACGGTGGCCACGACGTCCTCGATGGCCTTGATGTCCGCGGTCTCGGTGTCCATGGAGATCACTCTGCGACCTCGATCACGCTTGAGGTCAAGGAAGTCACCCGGCCCGGTTCTCCCGGAGCGGATGCCAGGCCCGCTGTTCCCGCGTGTCCGGTACGGAGAGGCCGCGGGCGCGCTGGATGGTACTCCAGGCGGTGTCGGGGTCGACGCCGTCGAGGATGAGGACCGCGGCCGCGAGGAGGGAGGAGCGTCCGATGCCGGCCCGGCAGTGGACGACGATGTGCGCCCCCTCGCGCCGTTGCCGGAGGAGGTCGCGCAGGGCCGGCAGCACGGCGGCGTGATCGGGGACGGACAGGTCGGGGACGGGCAGGGCGACGAAGCGCAGCCCTGCCGCCGTGGCGGACCGCGGCTCGTCCGCGAGCCCCAGCTCCGCGCGTTCGGGTTCGGTGAGCGCGCAGACCAGGACGTCGGCCCCGGCGTCCTTGAGCGCGGCCATCTCCGGCTCCAGCCAGTCGCCGCCCCGGGGTCTGGCCATGGTGCTGAGCCGCCCGGGGCCGGGGAGGTCGACGGTGAAGAGGGTGGGACGCATGCGGGACACCGCCTTCGGGTCGGACGGGTGAGGTGGTGCGCTCTTGCGGGCCGGGCCTCGCGCGGCGGGCCGCCTCGTCCGACGCTCCTCGTCCCAGGGGCGCGGGCGGTCGTCGCGGCGCCGGACGGTGGGAGGCGGGACCCCGGTGAACGGGGGTGGCGGGAGGGGGCGCGGTCATATGTGGCGGTGGTAGGCCTTGTTGGCGATGCGCCAGCCGGTGTCAGTATGCACCAGCAGGAACACGTCGGTGAAGGTGTCCGCCCCGTGCCACAGCGTCATGCGGGCGGTGGCGACGGTCCCGTGGACGTCGACCGTGTCGACGCGGCGGACGCGGGAGATCTCGTCCGGTGCCGGGTGGCCCGGGAAGAGCGCGCAGTAGGCGTCGAGGTCCCACGAGACGAACGCGCCGTCGCGCACGCCCTCGATGTGGGCGGTGGGCAGGAAGGCCTCGCGGAAGTGGACGGGGTCGCCGGTGGCGTGGCCGCGCAGGTACGCGCGGAGCGGCGCGCGGACCGCGGCGTCCGGGGCGGGGGCCGTCGCGGCGAGCGCGATGTCGGCACCGGGGCCCGCGGGGGTCGCGGCCAGCTCCGACGCGCTGGGCAGCGGAACGTCCGAGGCCGCGGCGAGGAGGGCCATGTCCTTGGCCAGGGCGCCCGTGGTGAAGTCGGCGTTCCCCTCCGTCGGCCCGCCGAGCAGGAAACGGCGTTTGCCGGCCACCAGGGCACCGAGCCGGCCCAGTTCGAGGACGTCGAGGACATCGGCGCGCGGGAGCCCGAGGGCGTCCGCCTGGCGCAGCGGATCGCGCAGGGCGAGCACGGCACCGGCGAGCCCGCTGTTGGCGACGAGTTTGAGCGCGGCGGCCGTGGCGGCGTCGTCGACACGGCGCACCGTGCCGAGATCGTCGAGCACCGGCCGCACGCGGTCGAACGCGCTCCCCCGCGCCGCCGCGAGGATCTGGAGGGTGCCGGCGGCCGCCGCCGGAACGGATCCGAGCACCGGCGCGTGGACGTACGACGGGCCGAGCCTCCCGGCCAGCGCCGCCGCCTCGGCGGGCGACACGGTGGCGGTGTTCACCACCACCGCGTCCTCGCGCAGCGACGCGCTCGTCGCGTCGACGACCTGGGCGCAGGCCGGTCCGTCGAACAGGGCCAGGACGACGACATCCGCCTCTGCGACGGCCTTCGCCGGATCGTCGGTGGTCCTGACGGCGCCGTCCGGCCGCCCCGAGCGGGTCCAGCCGACGACGTCATGTCCCCGGGAGGCGAGTCGTGCGGCGAAGGCGGTTCCCATACGTCCCAGACCGAGGACGGCGATCGTGTGCGATGCGTTCATACGAGCCACGGTGCGGCACGACGAGAGATGCGACAAGCGCATAGTTCGCATGCCTGATCTGCCTCGCACGCATACCTGGGAGGCATACTTGCCGCATGGATCTGCAGGTGTGGCGTGCGTTCGTGACGGTGTGCCGGCTCGGTTCGCTGTCCGCGGCGGCGGCCGAGCTGAACCACACGCAGTCGGCCGTCTCCCGGCAGATCGCGGGCCTGGAGCGGCAACTCGGCGTTTCCCTGATGGAACGTCATGCGCGTGGGGTGCGGCCGACGGAGGCCGGGGAGGTGTTCCGCCGTCATGCCCTGGCGACACTGGCCGAGGCCGACCGTGCGCTGCGTGCGGTACGGGAGGCGCGGGACGGGACGGCCGGGCGGCCGCTGGTCATCGGGGCGACCCCGTCGCTGGCCGCCGGGATCGTGCCCGAGGCCGTCCGGCGTCTGCTGGACGGGGCGGGGGCGCTGCGCTGGAGTCTGCTGCCGGGGCTCAGCGCGCATCTGGTGAGCCGTGTCGTCTCCGGCGATCTCGACCTGGCGGTGGTGACCGACGCCCCTCCGGGGCTGCCCGCCGACGCGTCGTGCGAGCGCCGCTTCCTGGGGCTCGACGCGATGGTGGTCGTGGTTCCGGTGGGTCATCCGCGGGCCGGACAGGGCCCCGTGGAGATGCGGGCCCTGGGTGACGAGACCTGGGTGGAGGACAACGAGGGCTCGGCCGCCCTGCTGCGCCGGCACGCCGCCCGAGCGGGGGTCGGCGCCCGGATCGGTCTCGCCGCGGCCGATCTGCCCGGCAAGCTGGCCATGGTGGCGACCGGGCACGCGATCGCGCTGGTCCCGGGCGTGCTCGCGGGCGCGCTGCGGGCCGACGTCACCACCGTAGGGCTCGTGGATCCTCCGACCAGGGGCATCTACGCGCTCACTCCGCGCCGCTCCCCCCATCCCGCCGCCGCACCCCTCGTCGACCTGCTGGCCGAGGCCTTCGCGTGACTCCCTGCGCCGCGGCGCCCGGTGGGTGGGGCGCGGCGGCCCGGTCCGGCGCTCCTGCGCGCCGGACGGTTCGCGCGATCGGGCGGGGTGCGCGCGGGTGAGTCCGTACGGGTGGGCCGGTCCGCTGGACGGGGCAATGACACGTGTCGTCCATCGTTCCCTGTGTGCCGCCTGTTCAGGATGCCCGTATGAAACCCAAGCCCCAGCGCCTCGCCGCGCTGCGTTCACGCGCCCGGTCCACAGGCGTGGCCTGTGCCGTGCTCGCCGCGGTCGTACCGGCCGTCACCCTCGGCTTCGGCGTCACGCCCGCATCGGCCGCCCCGCTGCCGGGGGGCCTCGGCCCGTGTGTGCCCGGTGACTGCCCCGACCCGTTCCCCGGCATCAACAACGGCGACATCGCCGGCCGGGACAACGGCATCAACATCTTCGTGGGCAACGACTTCCTCGTCCGCGGCCGTGCCGCCGAGGCGGAGGGTCGCGTCGTGGTCCTCGACGACTTCGACCAGAACAAGGACGCGGACGCGAGCGCCCTGTACAACCTCGGTGTCGCGGGCGTCGGGTCCCGGGTTCCGCCGCCCAACGGCGCGGACTCCCTGACGACCGGCGGGGACGTCACCATCGCCGACGGACAGCGTCTGGACACGACGGGCGGTCTGCCCGACGAGCAGGGCATCGTGCGGTACGCGGGCGACCAGACCGGCACGCTCATCGGCACGCCGATCCAGGACCCGAACGCCATCGCCCCGTACGCGGCGCTGCGCGACGAACTGACCGCCGCCAGTCAGTGCTACGCCCGTCCCGACGGTTCGCTCCGCACTCCTACGGGCACCGCCGTCAACGAGGGCTTCCAGACGCGGTTCACCGGTGACGGGACGTCCGCGCTCCAGGTGTTCAACGTCGACTTCGACATGACGAACGCGACGGGCGGCCAGCAGGCGGTCCTCTTCGAGAACATCCCGGACAACGCGACGATCCTCGTGAACGTCATCGGGGCCGACCGGACGATCAACACGTCCAGTGGCGGCATCGACGACTCCACGGACCCGCTCAACGCCTACCGCGAGCGCCTGCTGTGGAACTTCCCGGACGCCACGACGGTGGATCTGACGGGCTCCGGCCAGTTCCAGGGCAGCTTCCTGATGGGTGAGCAGTCGTCGATGACGACCGTGTCGCTCCCGGGTGTGAACGGCCGCTTCTTCACCACCGGTTCGGTGACGCACACCAGTCCCGAAACCGGGGGCGGGGGCCAGGAGTTCCACTCGTACCCGTTCAACGGCGACCTTCCCGACTGCGGCGGGCCGCAGCCGGTGACGGGGCAGGTCAGCGTCCTGAAGAAGGACTCGGACACCGGTGACCCGCTCGCGGGCGCCGACTTCGAGCTGTGGCGCGAGACCAACGGCGTGGACGGCCTCCAGACCACCGGCACCGATCCCGACACCCAGGTCAGCGACTGCACGACCCCGGCCGACGGCATCTGCTCGGAGACCACGGCCCTGGGTACGTACTACTGGCGCGAGACCGCGGCGCCCGACGGCTACGACCTCCCGGACCCCAACGTCTTCGGCCCCCTCGTCCTCACCGAGGACAACGCCGAGGACGGCGTCCGTGTCGAGGCCTCCAACACCCCGAGCGTCGTCCCTCCGGTCACCGGTGAGGTCAGTGTCCTGAAGCAGGACGCGGAGACCGGTGAGCCGCTCGCGGGCGCCGACTTCGAACTGTGGCGCGAGACCAACGGCGTCGACGGCCTCCAGACCACCGGCACCAACCCCGACACCCAGGTCAGCGACTGCACCACCCCCGCCTCCGGCATCTGCTCGGAAACCACCACCACCGGCACGTACTACTGGCGCGAAACCGCAGCCCCCGACGGCTACGACCTCCCCGACCCCAACGTCTTCGGACCCCTCGTCCTCACCGAGGACAACGCCCAAGCCGGCGTCCAGGTCGAAGCCGCCAACACGCAGACCCCCGTCCCGCCGGTGCGGGGCGAGGTCAGCGTCCTCAAGAAGGACGCGGAGACCGGCGACCCGCTCGCCGGCGCCGACTTCGAACTCTGGCGCGAGACCAACGGCGTCGACGGCCTCCAGACCACCGGCACCAACCCCGACACCCAGGTGACCGACTGCACCACCCCCGCCTCCGGCATCTGCTCGGAAACCACCACCACCGGCACGTACTACTGGCGCGAAACCGCAGCCCCCGACGGCTACGACCTCCCCGACCCCAACGTCTTCGGACCCCTCGTCCTCACCGAGGACAACGCCGAGGACGGCGTCCAGGTCGAAGCGGCCAACACGAAGACCGTGATCCCGCGCACCAACGGGCTGGTGAGCGTGCTGAAGAAGGACGCGGACACGGGTGCCCCGCTCGCCGGGGCCGACTTCGAGCTGTGGAAGGAGAGCAACGGCGTCGACGGTCTCCAGACCACCGGGATCAACCCCGACACCAAGATCACCGACTGCACCACCCCCACCTCGGGCATCTGCCAGCAGCTCACCCTTCTGGGGAAGTACTACTGGCGCGAGACCGCGGCCCCCGACGGCTACGACCTCCCCGACCCCAACGTCTTCGGACCCCTCGTCCTCTCCGAGGACAACGCCGAGGACGGTGTCCGGGTCGAGGCCGCCAACACGAAGGCCCCGGTGCCGCCGGTGAAGGGGTCGATCACGCTGGACAAGACGGACTCGAAGAACGGGGAGCCGCTTCCGGGCGCCGTCTTCGAGCTGTGGCGCGAGACGAACGACGTGCCGGGTCTGCAGACCACGGGAACGAACCCGGACACGCTGGCCGACGCCGGCTGCTCGACCGACAGCGCGGGGGTGTGCACCTTCGACGACCTGCCGCTCGGTGAGTACTACCTGCGGGAGATCGCCGTTCCGGAGGGCTACGTCCTGCCGGCCAACCCGGTCTCGGGTCCGTTCGAGGTGACGGAGGCGAACAGCTCCCAGGGCGTTCACGTCGAGCTGTCCAACAAGCGCGGCGAGCCGTGCAAGGGCAAGTCCTGCAAGGACCGCTCCCACCAGGGGGCGCGTGCCTGACCGGGTCACCCGCCCGGCCGTTCATCGATGGGCGGCCGGGCGGGAGCACTGATTGGCTGGCGGCACGGGGTTTCCGATCCGCCAGGAGGTCAGGCAGTGCGTCCCAACAGCCTCATCGGTGCCGTGGTCGCCACAGCGGCCACGGCACTGCTGTGTTCCGCGGGCCCCTCGGCGGCCTCCTCCCCGCGCGAGGCAGCGTGCACGGCGCCGGCCGGACCGTACCAGCGGCAACTGGAGAAGCATCTCGGACTGCCCGTCGACGGGCGCCAGTCCGCCGCGGACTGCCGGGCCATCCGCGCCTTCCAGACCGCGCACGACCGCCCGCACGCGGACGGTCTCGCCGATCTCGGCACGTACCGCACCATGCTCGTGGTGGAGGCGACCCCGAATCCGAACGCGGCCGGCCACTGCCCGGTGGAGTCCTCGCGGGTGACGTGCGTCGACATGGACCGGCAGCTGCTGTGGGTGCAGAAGGGCAAGAAGGTCGTCTTCGGTCCGGTGCCCACCCGTACCGGCCGTGACGCCCAGGAGACGCGGCCCGGCCGCCACACGATCTACTGGCGGGACCGCGACCACGTCTCCACGATCTACGACAACGCGCCGATGCCGTACTCGCAGTTCTTCGACGGCGGACAGGCGCTCCACGGGCACCCGGGCGATCTGTACGACGGCGGCGGTTCCGCCGGATGCGTCAATCTCACCGTGGACGACGCGGCGAAGCTGTGGGAACTGCTCGCTCTGGACGATGTCGTCTATGTGTGGGGTGTGAAGCCCGGGACCGGCGACTGAGCCGGGCGAGGGGGCGGGGCAGGCGGGTCCGCGGCGTTGTCGTCGGTTGCCGACGCTCCGCGTTGACGCCCTTCTCCGGCTCGCAGCCGCGCGCGCCGCACCCCGCTCCCTGATGCAGCCTGATCCGGACGAAGGACCCTAGGCTCCCGGTCTGCCCGGGAGCGTGGTCCGGGTCCTGAGGTCGGTGTCCAGGAGGCGGACCAGTTCGCCGACGCGTCCGCCGCCGTCCGGGGCCGCGGGGAAGCGGGTGAGGACGTCGACGACGAGCGGAGTGGCGTGCCGTGCCAGCTGCCGGAGGTGGCGGGGGCCGACGTTCCGGTCGTCGTCGGCGAGGAGTTCGGCCGTCCGCGCCGCGTGGGCGCCCGCTCCGAGGATGTGCTTGACCTGGGTGGCCCTGGCCAGCGGGTGGAGGTACGCGGCGGCGGCCGCGGACATGGCGGCCCAGGCGGCCTGCCGTCCCGCCTCGGTCTCCGCGCACTTGGCCGCTCTGAGGGCCGCGGTCGCGGTGTCCCTCAGGGCCTTTCCTCGTGCGCCGCCCCTCGCGAACTCCCCGGCGGCGGCAAGGGCGTCGCGGGGCCGGGTGTCTCCCGGCCGATCGTCCTCGAAGGCGCCGAGCGCCCCTTCCGCGCACGCGGCGGCGAACGCGGTCACGGCGCGCAGGTCCTGTGTGCTGAGGGCGATCGCGTCGCTGTCGTCGGTCATCCGGCCATCCTCCCCCGACGGGCGGTCCGAGGGCCCGCCGGGTCCCGTCGACGGAGGGCGGGCGTGCCTGTCGCGAAAGCCGGTTGAGCCGCGGCCGGGTGTCGGCGAGAGTCGTGCGCATGGAGTTCATCTGCTATCACCGCGACCGGCCCGGTTCCCTCCCCCTGCGACAGGCGTTGATCGAGGAGCACTGGTCCTACATGGACCGGTTCGAGAAGGAACTGATCGCCCGCGGCCCGGCCTTCGACGCCGCCCGCGAGGTGCCCGTCGGCAGCGTGCACATCGTCGCCCTGCCGGACCCCGCTGCCGCGCGGGCCTTCGCCTTCGACGAGCCCACCTACCAGGCCGGTGTCTACCGTGATGTGCTGCTGCGCCGGTGGCGCAACCTGCTGGGCCGCACGATGTGGGAGTTCCCGGGGGGCACGGAGGGGGACGACCGCTATCTCGTACTCGGGCTCGGGCAGGGGCAGGCGGTCGACCTCGACCCGCCGGCGAACCGGGACGACCTGCTCGCGTACGGACCGCTGCTGTCCGACGACGGCGAGACCTGGCTCGGCACGGCGGTCCTGCTCCGGGCCTCGGGCCCCGAGGCGGCGCGGGCCGTCCTGACGTCCGACGCGTACGCGTCCGTCGAGGTGCATCCGTGGGAGTGCGGCGGGCGGCGTTAGCGGGGCGGGCGCCTCGGCACGAGAAGGATCCGGAGGCGGACCGCGCAAAGTCCCGCCGGGCCTGCACGGGCAGGTCCGGCGGGACGGCGGCGGGGCCGGGCAGGTCGGTGCCCGGCCCCTGAGGGAGGGGAGTTCACGGACCGTCACGGGGTGGGGGTCCGTGGTCTCCCCTCCGGTCGGTGGGGGCGATCAGCGCCGGTGGTGGTGGCCGTGGCCCCGGCCCCAGGACTCGGTGTCGACGGTCCGGCCCCGGCTGTCGCGCAGGGTGGCGGTGTCGGAGTAGTTGTCCCAGACGTAGTCGCGACGGTCCTGGTAGAGGTCGGTGCGGGTGTCCCGGCCGTGTCCGGTGTGGACGCGGACGGTGGCGCGCCCGGCCAGGCGGACGTCGTCGAAGCGGTAACGGTGCCCGTCGGAGCTGCGGAGGGTCCAGCCGTCGAGGTTCACCGCATGGCGGCCCCGGTTGGTGAGCTCGACCCATTCGGCGTTCAGGGACCGGTTGGACCCGTCGTCGCGTCCGGGGCTGTCGGCCCGGACGTCGCTGATGACCACCTGGGCGCGGGAGGGGTGCCGGTCGTGGTCGTGCGCGGAGGCCGGCAGGGCCGCGGCCGAGACGAGGGCGCCCGCCGTCAGGACGGTCGCGGCGATACGGCGCGGGGTCGAAGAAGCAGACAAGGTGATGTCTCCTCAGGAACAGTGCCCCGGATGGTCCGGCGTGGGCCGGCCGGGGCGGTACGGGTTCCCGGTCCGTTGCGGGCCGGGAGCCAGAACTCTGCGCCTCGGGACGCCGCCGTGTCGGGCGTCGTCGGCCCGGTTACCGTTCGCGGACATTTCCGCAACTCTCGGTTGTATCCGGCACGCATACGCGCCGGGCGTGGCCCTGACATTCACTGAACGTCGCACCGACCCGTTCAACGCTCAACGGGAAGCCCTTTCGGTCACGCTCCGGCCGACGCGGTTCCTCCCGTGCGGCGTCCGATCGGGGCGCGGCAGCCACGTAACGGCTGTTCTGCACGTTTCTTCGCACACCAGGACTTATTCAGCGCATACCACCGATTACGGGCGGAAGGGTGTGGGTCAGTGCGTGGGCGGGGTGAACTCGGGCTGGTCGAGAAGACGCAGCCAGCTTCCGTCCGGCTGGCGGCGGACGACCTGGGCCCGCGCGCCCGCGCCGTCCTTGGGCGGGGTCGAGGTGAGCGCGATGCCGCCGCTGATCAGGGTCGGCAGCGGCTGCTCCTGCTCGAAGCGGGGCCGGTTCGCGAGCACCTTCTCCCACAGGGCGCGGATCGCCTCACGGCCCTCCGTCCTGCTTCCCGCCGGATAGGCCATCACCGCGTCCTCCTCGTAGAGCGCGGCGACGCCCTCCGCGTCACCGGCGTTGGACCGCTCGACGAAGAGGCGGGTGATGTCCTCGGGGTGCATGGCCTTCTCGTACTCGGTCATGTCCGTCTCCTTGAGTGAGCCGCATCGAAAGCCGCGTCCTGGGCGAACCGGTGCGGCGCGTGCCGTTGTGCCTCCCAGCGTGCGCGGAGCCCGACGAGAAGTCCAACAGATGGTTCTTGTGCGAGCTAGAATTACCAGTCATGGAACTGAGGCAGCTGGAGTACTTCGTCGCGGTCGCCGAGGAGCGCAACTTCACCCGGGCCGCCGCGCGCGTGCACATCAGCCAGTCCGGTGTCAGCGCCCAGATCCGGCAGCTGGAACGGGAGCTGGGCGCCGAGCTGTTCGACCGTTCGGCGCGGACCGTCACCCTCACCGTCGCGGGGAAGGCCGCGCTCGGTCACGCGCGCGCGGCGCTCGCCGCAGCCGGGGCGGTCGGCCAGGCGGTGGGCGAGGTGACCGATCTGATCCGGGGGCGGCTCACCGTCGGCATGGTCGTCGGCTGCACCCTGACGCCGCTGTTCGACGCCCTCGCCGGGTTCCACCGGGCGCACCCCGGGGTGGAGGTCTCGCTGCTGGAGGACACCTCGGAACGCCTCGTGGAGGGAGTGCGTACGGGGGCGCTGGACCTGGCCCTCGTCGGGGCGGCGAGCGCGCCGCCCGAGGGCCTGGAGGCGCTCGTCCTCATCAGTGAGCGGCTCGTCGCGGCGGTCCCGGCCGGACATCCTCTGACGTCACGGCCGGGGCTCGCCCTGAGCGATCTGGTCGCCCATCCCCTTGTGTGCATGCCGCCCGGAACCGGGCTGCGCACCGTGCTCGACCAGGCCTGCGCCGCGCGGCGGCTCACGCCGGTGGTCACCCTGGAGGCGGGCGCCGCGGACGCCATCGCCGCCCTGGCCGCGCGAGGGCTGGCCGTCGCCGTCCTCAGCGAGTCGATGGCCGCGGCCTACCAGGACACCCTCGTCGCCCTCACCCTCGACGACGTGGACACCCCCGCCCTGCTCGCCCTCGTCTGGAAGGGCACGCACAGCCCCGGCATGCGCGAGCTGCTGGCGCACAGTCGGCGCGCCTTCGCCCTGCCCGAACCCCCGCCGGCCGCCGTCTGACGGGGTCCGGCGCCCTCAGTCGAGGCAGAACTCGTTGCCCTCGATGTCCTGCATCACGAGGCACGACTCGTTCTCCTCGTCCGCCTCCATCAGATACAGGCGCTTCGCGCCCAGCTCCGTCAGGCGTGCGCATTCCGCTTCGAGCACCGCCACCCGTTCCGCCCCCACCAGACCGGTGCCCACGCGGACGTCCAGATGCACCCGGTTCTTGACCACCTTGCCCTCGGGCACCCGCTGGAAGTACATCCGCGGCCCGACCCCCGTCGGATCCATGCACACGAAACCGGCGTCCCGGCGCTCCGGCGGCAGCGTGCTCTCGTACGCGTCCCAACTCGCGTGGCCGTCCGGGGGCGACGGAACGACGTACCCGAGCACCTCGCACCAGAATCGGGCCACGCGCTGGGGCTCCGCGCAGTCGAAGGTGATTTGGACTTTCTTGATCGTCGCCATTGGACCACCATAGTCGGGCGCGTTCACGAGGCCCCGCGACAGGGACACCGGCCCGGCTCCACACGCCCTCCGGCCGGGCGCCGCACCGCTCTTGACCCTGACGCGCGGGTCAGGGGTTAGCGTCGCCGCACCTCGTGGCCGGTGGCGGTGGTGCCGTCGGCCGGGTTTCGGTCAGGAGTTGTCCATGGGTACATCGCTGCCGCGCGTCACGCGGGAAGTCCGGCTCGTCTCGTCGCCGGAGGGGTTGCCGAAGGCGGCGGACTTCCGGGTGGTGGAAGCGCCGTTGGGGGCGGTCGGGGACGGTCAGGTGGTGGTCAGGAACCGGTTCTTCCTGGTGTTCCCGGGGCTGCGGACCCTGATGGGCGACGAGCACGACGGGGTGCCGCTGCCGCCGCTGCGGGAGGGCGACACACTGTTCGGGCCGGCGGTCGGGGAGGTGGTGGCGGCGCCGGAGGGTGCTGGGGTGAAGGTCGGCGACCTGGTGACGCATCTGCGTGGATGGCGGGAGTACGCGGTACTGCCGGCCGGTGAATGCGCGGTGGTGGGTGAGGAGTTGCCGGACCCCGTGGCACTTCTGGCTCAGGGATCCTCGGGATACGGCGCGTTGACGCGGCTGGCGGGCGTGCGTGAGGGCGATGTGGTCTTCGTGACGGGGGCCGCCGGGGCGGTGGGGTCGTTGGCGGGGCAGACGGCCAGGCTGCTGGGCGCCGGGAGGGTGATCGGGAGTACGGGCTCCGCGCGGAAGGCGGAACGGCTCGTGTCCGAGCTGGGGTACGACGCGGTGGTGGTGCGCGGAGCCGGTCCGATCGCGGACCAGTTGGCCGTCGCGGCGCCGGACGGGATCGATGTGCTGGTCGACACGGTGGCGGGCGAGCAGTTGGTCGCGGCGATCGGCGCGGCGCGGCAGGGGGCCCGGTTCGCGCTGGTGGGGGCCTTGTCGGGGCAGTTGTCCGCACGACGGGGCGGGGGCAGCGCGCCGGTGGAGGTGGACGCCTACCGTCTGGTCGTGAAGGGGATCTCGCTGCGCGGGTACGCCGGCCTGGACCACCCCGATGTCGAGAAGGAGTGGGTCGGCCGTTTCGGCGACTGGCTGCGCTCCGGGCGGATCACCTTCGTGCACACCCGGATTCCGGGCATCGATCGCGCTCCCGCGGCGTTGCAGGAACTGATCGAGGGCCGCCATTTCGGTTCCGTGGTCGTGGAGTTGTGACCCGACCCGACCCGGATCCGGTGGCGGTGGACGTGGACGCCGGGTCACGGGAACGGGAGTGAGAGCGGTGCGGATCGGTGAGGCGGCGGCTGCGGCCGGAACGACGGCCAGGGCCCTGCGGTTCTACGAGCAGCGGGGGCTGCTGCCCCCTCCCGAGCGGACGGCGTCCGGCCAGCGGGAGTACGGACCCGACGAGGTGGCGCGGGTCCGGGTGATCCGTGATCTGCTCGGCCTGGGGCTCACGGTCGAGGATCTGCGCGGCTGCGCCGACCGTCTGCACCTCGTGACCGAGGACGCCTCGCCCAAGTGCGGGTCCGCCGGGGCCGGAGGCGCACCCTCCGGCGTCGTCGGCCGCAGGCTCGCAGCCCTCGACTCCGAGATCGGCCGCCTCGTCGCACTCCGCGAGAACCTGGCGCGACGAGCCGCCGGGCGCTGATGCTCGGCCGGGCGCGGTGGGGGCTCCTCCCGGCGGGGTGGAGGCCCCGCAGCGTGCGGGTCGGCCCGGCGGGCGCGGCGGGTCGGCGCGCCTTGCGGAGCCGGCACGCCTGGCGGAGCTGGCGGACACGGCGGGCCTTGCGAACCAGGCAGTCCTTGCGAACCAGGCGGACTCGGCACGCCTAACAGACCCGGCGGACGCGGCATCCATGGCGGAGCCGACGATCACGGCGGGCCTTGCGGACCCGGCGGCCCCAACCGACCCAACGAATCCAACAGACCACCGCCCCTCAGCGCCCACCGGCCCGCGCCCCCATCCCCCCGACCCCCGAGTTCCCCGCCGGTTCATCGCGCCTTCCCGCCCGGTTGTCCCCGCGCTGCTGCACTGGCCGGAGCGGCCAAGATCCACACGGTGCCTCCGGGCCCCTGTGGATCGGCCGCCCGCCCACGATCAAGCTTGACGTGCACACGTCTTGACTCATGGTCACTTTCGCAGCGACCTTTACTGAGCCGATCTTTCCCCGGGGAGACATATGAACAGCAAGGTTCTCGGCGCGGCCACGACGCTCGCCCTGTTGGCCGTGGTGGGGGCCTCGCCGTCCCCCGCCGCCTCCGCGTCCCGTACGGCCCCCTCGGCCGGTCTGCCGCTCGGTGCTCCCGGGCTGACCGAGACGCGTACGACACGGACCCTTCAGCCGGGCGTCACGCTCACCCGGATCGTGCGGGGCGCCGATGCCGCCGCGCTCGCGTGGACGGTCGAGCTGTCCATCCCGGGCGGGGCGACCTCGCCCGATCCGGACGCACCGCCGTCCGCGCTGAAGGACCGGGCCAGCGCCGACGAACTGGCGGCCGGTGTCCGCGCCCACGGCTTCGACGCCCGCGTGGAGGACGTACGGACCCCGGCCGTCGCGGACTTCGCCGGCGGTTCGCTCGGCTGGCGGGTCCGGGTCGGCTCGTACGACTCCCAGGCCGCGGCGGCGGCCGGGCTGGCCGCGCTGAGGAAGGCCGGGTTCACCGGGTCCGCCCTCTACACCGGCTGGGACGGCGAGGCCACGGACCGCGGGCCCTGGCGCGTCGATGTGCTGACCATCGATCCCCGGCGGTTCCGGGGCGGTCTCACCGCGTCCTACGGACCCGATCTGGAGAACCGGGAGACGACCAGCGCCCTGGCGACCGCCTCGGGCGCGACCGCGGCGGTCAACGCCGGGTTCTTCGTCCTGGATCCGAAGGCGGGCGCGCCCGGTGACCCGGCCGGGGCCGGGGTGTACGGCGGGCGGCTGCTCAGTGAGCCGGTGAGCGGGCGGCCCGCTCTGGTCCTCCGGGACGACGCCCGCGCCACCGGCGTCGCACGGTTCACCTGGACGGGCCGCGTCACCGCGCGGGGCACCTCGCTGGCCCTGGACGGCATCGACCGCGTCCCGGGGCTCATCAGGAACTGCGGCGGCACGGCGGACGACAGCCCCACCTCGCTCCCCCTGCACGACGTGACCTGCACGGACGACGACGAACTCGTCGCCTTCACCCCGGAGTACGGGCAGCGGACCCCCGCCGGCGAAGGGCTGGAGGCCGTCCGAGACGCCCGCGGCCGGGTCGTGGAGCTGCGCTCACCGCGCGGCGGGACGCTGCCCGCCGGCGGCTCCTCCGTCCAGGCGACCGGCGACCGGGTCGCCGCCCTGGCGGCCCTGGCCCGGACCGGCCGGCCGCTGCGCGTCGAGACCGCACTGCGCGACGACAAGGGCCACCGGATCACCCCCTCCCCCGCGACCAGCATCGTCAACGGGGGTCCCGAACTGGTCCGCGACGGCCGTACGCACATCACGGCGGCGGCCGACGGCATGGTGCAGCCGGACAACCCGAGCTTCTACTACGGCTGGGTGCACAAGCGGAACCCTCGCACCCTCGCCGGGGTGGACGCGGCCGGCCGGACCGTCCTGGTCACCGCCGACGGGCGCGACACGGACGCGCTCGGGCTCAGCATCCCCGAGGCGGCGGCCGTCGCGCGCTCCCTCGGACTCCGTGACGCGATCAATCTCGACGGCGGCGGGTCCACCACCCTGGTCGCCGGCGGCGAGGTGCTCAACGACCCGTCCGACGCCGCCGGTGAACGGCCCGTGGGTGACGCCCTGCTGATCCTCCCGGCCCGGCGGGAAACCGCCCCGCGGTGACGTGAACCGGGCCCGGCCGAAGCCGCACGGTCCCGGCCGACGGCCGCGACCTTCCCACCACCAGGAGACGACGATGACCGCGATCCCCGTCCGCAGAGCACGTCTCGTGCTCGTCGTGGCCGCACTGCTGCTGACGCTGGTGTCGGCGCCGCCGCTGACGGCCCGTGCCTCGGCCGCTCCGCCCGGCTCCGGGACGGGGGCCGGTCCCTCCCGGGGTGCCGAGGTCGTCGGGGTCACCCGGGTCGCCGACCGGCAGGTCGACCTCTCGGTCCGTTCGGCGGCGCTCGGCGGGCGGACGGTCACGGTGCGGCTGCTGACGCCCGACGGCTGGGCGCCCGGCGAGCGGAGCCGGCGCTGGCCGACGCTGTGGCTCCTGCACGGCTGCTGCGGTGACTACACCTCGTGGACGGCGCAGACGGACGTGGCCCGGACGGAGAGTCTGCGCAACGTCCTGGTGGTGATGCCGGAGGCCGGCTGGAACGGCTGGTACAGCGACTGGTGGAACTACGGCGAGGGCGCCGATCCGGCCTGGGAGACCTTCCACACCGAGGAACTGCGTTCCCTGCTGGAGCACGGCTGGGGCGCGAGCACCAACCGGGTGGTCGCGGGGCTGTCCATGGGTGGTCAGGGGGCCCTGCTGTACGCGGCCCGGCACCCGGGCATGTTCAAGGCGGCCGCGGCGTACTCCGGTTCGGTGCATCCGCTGCTCGACGACGAGTCGGTCGGCCGCATCATGGGCTTCTTCGCCGGACAGGGCAACGACCCGCTGAGGGTGTGGGGCGACCCGGTGGCGCAGCGCGACGTGTGGGAGGCCCACGACCCGTACCACCTGGCGCGGCGGCTCACGACGCTGCCCGTCTATCTGTCGTGCGGTGACGGCAGCGCCGGTCCGTTCGACCCCCCGGGCAGCACCAACGCTCTGGAGACGGACTTCAACCGGCAGAACCAGGCCCTGGCGGACGAGCTCCACCGTCTCGGCGCCAAGCGGCTGACCACCCACTTCTACGGTCCGGGCACCCACGGATGGAAGTACTGGCAGCGCGAGCTGCACGCCTCGCTGCCGATGCTGCTCCACGCCCTGCGCGCCGACCGCTGACGCGGACGTCCGGTCCCCGGCATCGGGTGATGCCGGGGACCGGACGTGTGCGCGGGGAGGTGCGGGGTCAGGAGGCGACGAATCGCGCGATCTGGCCGAGGACCACGGTGTCGGCCAGATAGCCGATGTGGGTCTGGCAGAGCACGTTGTTGTTCGTCGCGCCGCTGAGCTTGGTGCTGGTGTACGGGAGGATGATGCCGTCGCACGCCGAGTACCAGGTGGCGTACTTGGTGTCGCCGGGCGTCTCGTCACCCGAGGTGATCTGGGAGATGAACGAGGAGCCGGGGTACATCTGCTGGCACGTCGTGTAGATCAGGCAGGCGCCTGCGTACGTGGTTCCGTGGTTGGCGCCCGCGATGGAGGCGAGGTGGCTGACGCTGGTGTTGCCGCCGAGGACCTTCAAGTAGTACTGGCTGACCAGGCCGCCCATCGAGTGGTTGACGATCGCGACCTTGTTCGCCCCGGTGCGCGCCTTCACGTTGTTCACGAAGGCGGCCAGGCCCTGGGCATTGGTGATGTTGTTGCCGTAGGAGTCGTACTCGTACGCGAAGAGGTTGGAGCTGGACCAGCCGTTGAGGCGGAAGACGCTCATGGCGGTCACCCAGTTCGACGCGCTGCCGGTGTAGCCGTGCACGAACACGACCGGCGTGCTGGTCGACAGCGGCTGCACGGCGGACGCGGTCGCTGTGGCGGGGGCCGCGCCGGCCGCGGAGGCCGAGGAGAACAGGGTGAACGCGACCGTGACGGCGGCGAGGGCGCCGAGAAGCCGGCGTGGTGAACGACGACGCATGGGGGACTCCTGACGGGGATGGGTGCGGACGGATGTCCGCCCGGTCCAGAGTCGGGGCGCCCGGCGCCGCCGCCATCGGTGAAATCACCGGCCTTCGGCCGAGGAGTCACCGGGGCGGGTCGTGGGTGATCAGCTCGCCCGGCTGGCAGTCCAGGACCTCGCAGATCCTCGACAGGGTGGAGAAGCGGATGGCCTTGGCCCGTCCGTTCTTCAGGACGGAGAGGTTGACCACGGTGATCCCCACGAGAGCGGAGAGCTGGGTGAGGGTCATGCCGCGCTCGGCGAGGATCCGGTCGAGATGGATCCGGATGGCGTGGTGCTCCTCCTCGGCCATCAGATGGTCCCTTCGAGGTCCTCTCGCATCCGTACGCCCTCGGTCATGATCTTACCCATCACGACCGCGGCCAGACCGGCCAGGATGAACTCCTGCGCGCCCACGACCTCCGGTCCGGACCCCACGACGGGGTCCATGCTCCCGGCGAGCCAGGACTGCGACCAGCCGACCACGAGCCCGGCGAGCGGGGTTCCGGCGGCCACGGACCAGCCGAGGACGGAGAGCCGGCGCGCCACGGCCCGGGTGAACGGCCCCTGTTCGACGACCGCCTTCATCATGCGGGAGAAGAGGAGCAGGGCGACGGCGGCGAAGAGCAGCCACGGCAGTTCGCCGCCGAGGTCGGCGGCGCGCTGGGCGGTGGACGGGTCCTCCTGGCAGAGGCGGGTCGTGCTGCTGGTCGCCGTGACGCCCGGACCGCCCGGGGTGTGGTCGGAGGCCAGCCGGGCGTTGTGCCAGAAGTCCGTCTCCACGCAGACCGCGCCGTCGTCCAGCATGTGCGTGGCGGCCGTGCCGAGGAAGGCGAGCCCGAAGAGCACCGCCAGCACGGCGGTCAACGAGCCCAGGGTCCTTGTCAGTCGCGTGTTCACCGCGCCCCATCCTTATCGTTTTTCGATATGTCGGAGACTAGTCGTACCTATCGATATTCGACAAGTCACGTGAGGGTGGACCGCGGCGGGAATAGCGGCGGCCGGGCGCTGTTGACGCCAGCATGACTTCTGAGACGCACAAGGACTTCGGACGGATCGGCATCTGGAGCGGCGCCCTGCATCCGTCGCGGACCGACGACGCGGGACGGGCGGCGATCACCGAAGCCCTGGCCGAGCTGGAGGAGTTGGGCTACGGAACCCTGTGGCTCGGCAGCAGCCCCTCCCCCGAGGACGCGGCCGCGATCGTGACCGCGACGCGCAGGATCACCGTGGCCACCGGGATCCTGAGCATCTGGAACCACGACGCGGCCCAGGTCGCGGCACGGATCGCCGCACTGGACCCGGCCGACCGCGAGCGGTTCGTGCTCGGCCTCGGGGTCAGCCACGGCCCTCTGGTGCCGCGGTACGCGAAGCCGTACAGCGCGATGGTGGCGTACCTCGACGAACTGGACGCGGCCGCCGAGCCCGTCGGACCCGGCCGGCGCGTGCTGGCGGCGCTCGGTCCCCGGATGCTGAAGCTGGCCGCCGAGCGGGCGCTCGGCGCGCATCCGTATCTGGTGACCGCCGAGCACACGGCGGAGGCCCGCACGGCGCTCGGCCCCGGCGCGCTGCTGGCCCCCGAGCTGACCGTCGTGCTCGGCACCGACCTGGACCTGGCCCGCACGACCGCGCGTGGCGTACTGAGCCGCTATCTCCAACTCCCCAACTACACCGACAACTTGCTGCGCCTGGGGTTCACCGAGGACGACTTCGGCGGCGGGGGCAGCGCGCGACTGCTGGACGCCCTGTTCGCACTGGGCGACGCCGGCCGGGTGAAGGAGCGCGCCGGGGAGTACCTCGCGGCGGGCGCCGACCATGTGGCGCTCCAGGTGTACACGGCCGGGGACGACGGCTCCGCGCTGCCGCGCGCCGCCTGGCGCGAGCTGGCCGAGGCCTTCGGCGACGAACTCTAGGACGGCCGGGAAGCGGCGGCGGGCGGGCCGGGGGGAACACCCCGGCCCGCCCGCGTACGGGTGCGGTCTACGGCGTGCGCAGCAGCGCGCAGACGAAGTCCTCCTCGACGGCCCGCAGCCGCTTGAGCAGGGCGGGTTTGTTCGTCTTGTTGACCTGGGTGGTGAGGGAGAGCGTCAGGGACCGTTCGCCGTCGGGGGTGGCGGCGATCAGCTGGGTGTAGCCGGGGAAGTTGCCCGTGTGGCCGTACACGACACCGCAGCGGGTGGCGTAGCGGAAGAGGGCCAGCCCGGCGCGGTTGGTGCCGGGGCCCGCGGGCTCGGAGGCGCCGTCCACCCAGGTGCGCTGGTCACGGCGGGTCCGGGCCGAGAGCAGGGTGCCGCCCGCGTAGCCCCGGACGAAGGCCGTCATGTCCTCGGGGGTCGAGACGATGCCGCCCGAGGCCCAGACCCCGGACGCGCCGAGCACCTCGCTGACGTCCTCGGGACGGGCCGGCGGGGCGCCGACGTCGTAGCCGTGCATGAAGGGGACCGGCATCCGGTAGCCCTGCGGCAGGGTGGTGTCGCGCAGGCCGAGCGGGCGGTACACGAGACGGGCCAGCAGGTCCTCGTAGCGGCGGCCCGTCGCCGCCTCCGCCATGAGTGCGACGGCGATGTTGTCCGAGTTGGAGTACGCGTACCGGGAGCCCGGCCGGAAGAGCAGCGGCCGGCCGGCGACGTAGTCGAGGAGCCGTCGGGAGTCGAAGCGGCGGCGCGGGTCCTCGGTGACCAGTGCGAGGAACTCCTCGTCCTGCGAGTAGTCCGGGAGTCCGCTGGTGTGCTGGAGGAGCTGGCGCAGGGTGACCCGGTGCCAGGCGCGCGGGAGCCGGGGAAGGACGCGGCCGACGGTGTCGTCGAGGCGCAGGCTCCCCCGGTCGACGAGGCCGAGGGCGACGGCGCCGCTGTAGGCCTTCGCGGTGCTGGCGATCCGCATGTGGTCGGTGACCCGGACCGGGCGGCCGCTGCCGGTCCTGGCCACGCCGGCCCGGTGCACCTCGGTGCGGGTTCCCCGTCGCAGGACGGCGATGGCTCCGGGCGGGCCGCCGGGTGCCGTGGTCAGCTCGCGCAGCCCGCGGTCCAGTGCGTCGGGGCGGCCGTGGTCCGTGTCGGCGGCGGCGGCGGCCGGGGCGAGCAGCGGACCGGTCAGGCAGGCGGCGGCCAGCAGAGCGATCAGGGGACGGCGGACGCGGGGTGGGACGGTGGGCGGCACGGGCGGACTCCTGGGGGCGTGGACGCGGTGGGGCGTCCAGCTTCGCCCCGGGTCCGGCCGGTGGCGCGGGACCGTGCTCCATCCGGCCGAGGGGCCGGGCGGAGGACGGCCGCCCGTGCCGGTCCGGGGAGGGCGGGAGCGCGGCGGCTGCGCCCTCCCCGGACCCGGGAACCCTTGCGTCAGCCGCTGTTGCGGACCGTTCCGGAGGCCTTCACGTCCGCGCCCGTGCCGTCCGCCGGGGTGGCGGTCAGCTTCCAGGTGTAGTTGCCGGACGGCGCGGCCGTCCCGGCGTCCGTGGTCCCGTCCCAGGTGACCCGGACCGTGCCGGGGGTGTGCTCCCCGGTCCAGGTGCGCACGACCGTCCCGGTCGACTGCTGGGTGAGCGTGAGACGCCAGGAGGCGGCCGGCTTGGAGAGCCACCAGGCGGCGGACCATTCGCCGGTCCAGGCGGGCGGGGCCTCGGTGCGCGCGACGCGCAGGGCGGAGACCTTCTGCTGCGGCGCGGTGATGTGCACGGTGTCGTCGGCGCCGACCGTGACGAGCTTGCCCGCGGCCTCGTCGAGGGTCCAGGTGGTGCCGCGTCCGTCACCGCTCGCGGGCTCCTTGACGTCCGTCACGGTGCCCAGGTCGGAGGTGGTGCCGTCGGCCAGGAGCGCGGTGAGGCGGATCCCGGTGCCTGCCTCGCGCCGGGCCAGGAAGTGGTCACCGAGCAGGACGCCGGAGGCCGGGGCGTCGTACGTCCGCCCGGTCGCCAGATCCTTGACGCCCGCGGCGTTCCCCGCACCGCACGCCCAGTACAACAGGGTTCCGCTGAGCTGGAGTTCGTCGGGGACGCAGGCCGTTCCCAGCGCGGTGGTGCGGGTGACGGTGCCGGTGAGCAGGTTGATGGTGTTCACCGTGCCCGGCTTGTTCGGCGCCGCCTTGACCAGCCGCTTCTGGTCGAGCACCGAGGCCATGGCCGGCTGTTCGCGGACGATGAGGTCGCGGACGGTGTCGACGACGTACTGCCGGCCGGCCGCCTCGTACAGGACGAAGTCGGGTGCCGTGTCGACGATGCGGCCGTCCGTGCCGGGCAGGGTGAAGCGGTCCGCCGGGTGCTCCGGGTCGTCGCCGGTCACGAGGACGTCGGCTCCGCTGTCGGGATCGGCCACGAGGCGGGCGAATCCCTCGTCGTTGCCGTCGGCGAAGCGGCCCGCGGCCAGGCCCGGGAACTCGGGCAGCGGTTCGCCCTCGACGGGGTCGAGTCCGGTGCCGATGTTCCTGCCGTGGAGCGTACGGGTGCCCTGGAGGGCGTTCACGTAGCGCAGGCGTCCCCGGTCGAGGCCCAGTGCCTCGATCGAGCCGTCGGCGGTCTTGACCTTGGGCACCTCGTGCAGGGGCAGCGCGAAGACGCCTCCCGCGCTGGTCCAGCTGAGCAGGCGCACCGCCCGGTCGCCGTCCGGCTTCCTGCCGAGCGCGAACAGGGTGGACTCCTCGGCGCCCTGGAAGATCTGCTCGATGTCGTCCAGCGGCGTGCTCAGGGCGGCGGATCCGTCGAGGGGGCTGAACCACAGCGGTCCGTCGCCCTCGCGCCAGGCGACGCTCTCCCGCACCACGTACGTCGTGACCTCGCTGTCGGGCGACCGCGTCGGCAGCGGGAAGATCCGGGGCGCGGCGCTGCTGCCGCGCTGCATGATGCGCACGCCCGGCTCGCCCGAGCGGGAGTACCAGCTGATGGTGGTCTGGGTGATCCGCACGTTGGTGGCGTCGGCCTCGACGGGCAGCGGGGCGACCGTGCCGTTGTACGCGGTGAGGATGCCGTGGCCGGGTGTGCCGTCGGCCTTGCGGTAGCGGATCAGGAGCTGGTTGTCCCAGCCGCTGACCACGTCGGGCACGGCGCCCGTGGTGGCGCCGGCGGGCAGTTGCACGACCGGGTCCGGATACGGGGAGCCGACGCCGCGCACGACGCGCAGCTGGTACGTGCCGTCGCCCTGGTCGACGGTGGCCAGCGGCCAGCCGCTGACGATCCGCAGGTTGAGGTAGTTCGCCGGGACCACCGTGACACCTGAGTTACGGGGGTCCTCGACGCCGATCTTCACGATGTCGGTGCCGCCGTCCTCGCGTGGGCGGAGGTACATGACGCGGTTGTACCCGTCGTGGCCGCCGACGATCGCATCCTCCGCCACGCCGTCGAGGTCGGTGACGCGGGTGGTGGCGCTGTTGTAGGTGTTCGTCCACAGGTAGGCGTCGCCCTCGCGGTACAGGACGCCGTTCCTTCCCGTGGCCAGCAGCTTCACGGACGCCTCCCCGTAGGCGTCCGGCGCGGGTATCGCGACCTCGGCGGCCTCGGCGGCGTGGGCCGTGGCCGGCAGTACGGTCGTCAGGCCCGCGGCGAGCACGGCGGCGACGGCCGCGGCGGTGGCCGTGGTGCGCGTGCGCCGGGTGCGGTGTGTCGTGCGCAGGTGATGAGACACCTGACCCCCCTCTTGGTAACCGCACACATGTGCGTGTTGCGGTGATCGCGGCCAAAGATACCCAGCTGTGCAGGAGTTGTGACCGGATTGTGCGTACTCCGTGTGTCGCGACGGGACTTGACGGCTCCGGGGTTCACCGCGCGTCCATCTGCCCTTTCCTCAACTGTCGCTCCGTGGGCTCCCGTTGATCGCCCACAGGGCCGTACGATGCGCGTGCGACCGGGGGAGGCGCGATGCCGGGTGGAGCGTACGGGGGCCGTTCTTCCGTGCTGCCCGAAAAGGTGCGGGACGCACTGCCGGAGGGCGTCGAGGTGTACCGCCTGGGGCCGGGCGGGCGGATCGCGCTGGCCCGCCGCGACGGGGAGCGGGTGCTGGGGCCCGAGCGGGAGTTCCTGAGGTTCATCGACGACGGACAGTTCGCCCGCTATCTGGTGGGCGACGCGGCGACCTCTCCCGTACGGCCCTCCAACGCGACGGTGAAGCTCGGCGTCGTGGGACCGCGCAGCGCCTTCACGCCGCACGCCCACGGCGGGGAGCACTTCGTGCTGAGCCTCGGCCACGCGGCGTGCGGGCTGTCCGACGTACGGGCCGGGCGCGTCGTCGACGTACCGCTGCGGCCCGGCATGCTCATCCGGATCCCGGAGCTGATGCCGCACTCCTTCGCGAACCGGGGACGACGTCCGCTGACGATCCTCGCGGCCAACACCGGATACGGGATCGACCACGAGGACTACGCGATCACCGCGGCCGAGGCCGAACGGCGCGTCACCGAGGAGTCTCCCGCCGGCCGGCCGCTCGCGGTCGCCGCCCCCGTGGACTTCCGGGCGATGGGCACGGCGCTGCGGGAGATCGAACGGCTCCAGCGCGAGCGCGGCATCGCGGCCGTCACCGTGCGCGAACGGGTCGCGGCCCGTCTGCGCGGGCTGGCGGCCGCACTGGAGGGCCACCGGTGATCTGTCCGCACTGCGCCCGGAACCTGCTGTTCAAGGAGCGGCCGGGCCACACGTGCTCCGCGTGCGGCCGGGCGTTCGCCCTGGATCCGAGGACCAACGCGCTCGGGCTCAGCGATCTGCGCGTGCGACGGATCCTCGCGAGGATCACGCGGGAGGGCACGGTCACGGTGACACCGGACCAGTTGTGGTACGCCCTCGCGCGCGGCCGGCTGAAGGAGTCCCGGATCCCCCGGGGACGCGGCGGGGCGTTCGTCCTGATCGGACTGGTCGTCGGGGTGCCGGGGCTGGTCGTGGGGGCGGTTCCGATGCTCGTGGTCTCCGGTGTGCTGCTGCTGATCGGGGCCGGTTGTGCGGCGGCCCGGAGGGCGGGGGTGGGGCGCGGGCGGCCGGTGATGGACCGGGCGGCGTTCCGGAAGAAGGCGCTGGGGGCCTGGCGGCGGGTGTACGGCGGGCTGCCGCCCGGAGTGGCCGACGACTCCGCTCCCCCGGCGTTCACCGCGCCGGGCGGGGCCGCCGCGCAGGACTGGTCCGGGGGCGTGCTGCTGTGCACCGACCCGGGGATCAGGACGTTCCTGGCCGCCAACGGGCTTCCCGACCGGTGCGGTGTCGCACTGGCGGGCCGTCCGGATCTGCTGGCGGCACGGGCGTCGGACGGTCCGGTGCTCGTGCTGCGGGACGCGGACGCCTCGGGCGAACTCCTGGTGCGCGCGGTGCGCGAGGCCCTGGCTCCTCGGCCGGTGATCGACGCGGGGCCGGATCTGCGCACCGCGAGGGCCCTCAGCCGGGCCGTTCCGCTGCGCGAGCGCGGTGCGCGGCCCGGTCCGGCGGCGCTGGCGCGGCTGACCTCGCTCGGCGGGTTCACCGAGGAGGAACTGGTCTGGCTGGGGAAGGGCTGGCGGATCCCGCTGCTCGCCCTGCCGCCGGCCCGCCTCCTGGAGACCGCGGCCCGACGGGCCGGGCGGGCCGCGGGGCCCGGTCCGGAACGCCGCCGCGCGGCGGCCACCGGCTTCATGACCTGGCCCGCCCAGGAGACCGGGGACGGGACGGGGGCACGATGATCTGTCCGCACTGCGCCGCCTCGCTCACGCGCCGGGAGCGCACCGGGAACGTCTGCGGGCACTGCCGGAGGCGGTTCGCGCTCGATCCGGCCGTCCACGGGCCGGGTATGACGGACGTCCGGGTGCGGGCCGTCGTGGACCGGGCCACGGACCACGGCAGGCTCACGGTGACGCTGGGTCAGCTCTGGTACCTGGCCCGGACGCAGAACCACGCGTGGGCGGGGCGGGAGGCCTCGGGGGTGCCGGGCTGGGTGCGGGCCCTGGTGGCGCTGCCGGTGGCCGGCGCGCTCTTCGTGTGCACGGCCCCCGCCGACGGTGCCCTCGCCGTCGCGGCCACGGTGGCGGGATGCGCCGTCCTCGTCGCCGCGGTGGCGCTGCGGCACCGACCGGCCCGGGCGGCCGTGTCCCGGATCGTTCCGTCCGAGGACGCCTTCCGGGCGCTCATGGAGGGTGCCTGGACCACCACGTACGGCCGGCTGCCGAAGGGGGTCGTGGACGACGCCCCGCCCGATCGGAAGCGGTCGCGGACGGGCGGGACGGGGTCCGCGCCCCGGGCGGTGATCCTGTGCACCGACCGGGTGGCGGCCCGCTTCCTGACGGTGAACCGGATTCCGGACCGGCTCGGCGCGGTGCTCGTGGAGACGGGCAGGAAGAAGCGGTCGTCCGGTCGGCAGCCGTTCCCGGAGAACGCCGGGTCCGTACTCGAAGACGCTCTCGACGTGCTCGGCGCGTACAGCGGCAGGCTTCCCGTCGTCGTCCTGCACGACGCCGATCCGGCCGGGGTGCTGCTGGCTCCGCTGCTGCGCGCCGCCGCACCGGAACGGGTCGTGGTGGACGCGGGGCTCCCCGTTCCGGCCGCCAGGACCGCACCGGGCGCCGTCCGGCTGTTCCACGGGGACGACACCGTCGACCCGGCCGTGCTGCGCGGCCTGGGAGGGCTGGCGGAGCGCGACGCCGCATGGCTGGCCGAGGGGTTCCGGAGCCCGGTCGCGGCGGTGCCGCCGCGCGTCCTGGAGTCCGTGGTGACGCGGGCGGTCGAACACGCCGCGACGGCTGCGGCGCCCGGTGCGGGGCCGGGCCGCGAGGACGGCTTCCTCTCCTGGCCCGAGGGCCCGTCCGCCGTCCGCGCGCCGGGGAGGAAGGGGGCGGACGGCGCATGATCCCGCACCGCTCGTCCTCCGCACCGGCCGCCGGGCCCGGGGCCCGCCTGATCGGCGCGGCGCTCGTGCGTGCCGCCGCTCGTGCGTCCGGCCCCGGCACGGTGAGGTTCACCGAGCGGCAGCTCTACTACGAGACCTGCCGGGTCCTGGATCCCACCTCGTCGCTGCTCCGCCGTGTCCCGCGCACCGCCGCCCCGCTGCTGCGCCCCGCCGCCTTCGCCCGCGCCCTGGAGGCCCGGGGCCCGGAGTCCGTGCCGGGGCTGCTGCCCCCGGCCGGGATCCGCCCGCCCAGGGACCCGGCCGACGCGCCGGAGCCCGATCTGTACGCGTACGGGCTGCCGCGCGTCCTGGTCTGCCAGGACCCGGAGATCGCGGCGATGCTGCTGGCCAACCAGGTCCATCTGGAAGCGGCCTGCCCGGTGCTCGCCGCCGGGCACGCGCTGCCGCTCGCCCCGCATCTGCGCGCGGCCCTGGAGCGGGCGGAAGGGGCCGCGGTGCAGGTGCTGCACGACGCGAGCCCGGCCGGGATCGCGCTCCCCGCCCGGATCCGGGAGGCGCTCGGACCCGTGCCCGGGGTCCGGGTCGTCTCGATGGGGCTGGTCCCCCGGCACGCGGCGGCGCTCCGTCTGCCCGGCGGACGGGGACCCTCGCCCGCGGCCGGGGCCGGGGACCGGCCCCCGGGGCTCACCCCGCGCGAGTGCGCCTGGCTGGACCGGGGGCACTTCGCCGAGGTCGCGGCCGTGCCCCCGCCGCGTCTGGTGCGCACCGTGCTCCAGCTCGCCCGGGGGCCACGGCCGCCCCGGTCCTCCCTGCGGTCGGACCTGCGCGGGCTGCGCACCGCGGGCTTCCTCACCTGGCCCGCCCCCTGACACCTCGTCCCGGACGGCCCGTTGCCCGTCCGGGCCCGCCCCTCCGACAGACCCGAGGACGCCCACGATGATCCGGCCCCAGGAGATCGGCTACTCCGACGAACTGCTCGCCGACGGCAGCGTCCACCGGCGCTACGAGGACGGCCGGGAGGAGTGGCGCCGCCGCGCGGACGGCACCGGCCGGCTCGTCCGCTGGCACGACGACCGGGGCGGCTCCGGCACCGATGAACTGCTCGGCGGGCGCGTCGTCAAACGGACGCTCGCCGACGGCACCGTGACGTTCGCCCGCGACATCGGCTACGGGCGCACGGTGTGGGGGCGCGGGGAGCGCGTGACGGTCAACCGGACCTCCTTCGGCGGCCGGATGGGGGTCCTGCTGGCCGGGCTGGGGGTGGCGGGTCTCGTCGTCACCGCCGCGCAGTTGCCGCCCGTGAGCCTGACACCGGAGGAAGAGGAGGAACTGCGGCAGCAGGCGCGGGCCCAGTCCTCGTCCCCGGGGGACGGAGGGGACGGGGGCGACGACTGGGACGCGGACTGGGACCACGGTGAGGACAGCTGGAGCGACGACGACTTCGGCTGAGCCCGCGGACACGCCCCGTGCCCGTACGAGTGCCGTGACCGGCAGGACGCACACGACAGCGAAAAGGAGGAGGGCGGCGGTGACACGGTTCTGTGTCTGCCTCTCCCCGACGACCGGGCGGGCCCGGACGGAGATCGGGGCCATGACCGGGGCCGACTCGGTGGCGGTGGAGGGCGCGCAGGGGTTCGCCCTGGGGCTGCTCCGGGACGAACCGGGGCGCGCCGAGGGCCCGTTCACGGCTGACGGGGTGACGGCGGCCGGGGAGGTGACGCTGCACAACCGCGCCGAACTGGTGGCCGCGCTGCGTGCCTCGGGGGCCGTCGTGCCCGAGGGCTGCCGGGACGGGGAGGTGCTGCTGCGCTGCTGGTCGCGGCTGGGTGAGGCGGGTGTGGCGCGCGCCGAGGGGATGTTCGTCCTGGTCGTGCCGGAGCGGGCGGGCCTGGTCCTGATCCGCGACCAGGTGGGTGCGCGCACCCTCTTCTACGCGCGCGCCGGCGGCTCCTGGGCGGCCTCGACCTCGCTGCGGGCGCTGCGGCGCTGGCCGGCGCTGGGCACCTCGATGAATCTCGCAGCGGTCCGCTCCTTCCTCACCTTCGCCTATCTGCCGGGCGAGGAGACCCTGCTGACGGGGGTGCGGGAGGTGCTGCCGGGACGTGTGGTGCGCCTGGCGGCGGACGGCTCGGTGACGCGGTCGGTGTACTGGGAGCCGCACGAGCGCGTGGTGCGGCCCGTGCCGGAGGATCCGGCGGAGTACGTGCGTACGCTCCGGTCCCTGCTGGAACGGGCGACGGCGGACCGGCTCCCGGTCGCGGAACCGGCGGCCGTGCTGCTGTCCGGCGGGATCGACAGTTCGCTGGTGACCGCGCTGGCGGCCCGGCTGCACGACCGTCCCGTGCGCACGTACTCGATCGCCTTCGGTGACGGGCTCCCCAACGAGCTGGGGTACTCGGGCCTCGTGGCCGCGCACTGCCGCACGCGTCACCGGGTGCTGAGCGTGTCGGGGACGACGGTCGCGTCCCGGCTCGCGGACGCGGCGGCGCTGCTGGACAGTCCGGTGGGCGATCCGCTGACCGTGCCGAACCTGCTGCTCGCGGAGGCGGTCGCGGCGGACGGGGCGACCTGCGTCCTCAACGGCGAGGGCGGCGACCCGGTCTTCGGCGGGCCGAAGAACCTGCCGATGCTGGTGCAGGAGATGCACCGCACGCCCGGTGCCCCCTGGGACGAGGACCGGGCGACGGCCTATCTGCGCTCGTACCGCAAGTGCTGGACGGATCTCCCGGACCTGCTGACGGCGGGCGCGCTGGAGGCGCTGCGGGACGCCCCGCTCCCGCAGCGGTTCGTCGCGCCGTACCTGGGCGGCGGGGCCGGGGATCCGTACCGGATGGGCCATCTCCTCAACCAGCTCCTGCACTGCAATCTGCGGACGAAGGGCGCGCACCACATCCTCACCAAGGTGGAACGCCTCACCGCGTCGCAGGGGATCGAGGGGCGGTCGCCGCTCTTCGACCGCCGGGTGATCGACCATGCCTTCGCCACTCCGCCGGAGTTCAAGCTGCGGGGCGCGGCGGAGAAGTGGATCCTCAAGGAGGCGGTGCGCGATCTGCTGCCGGCGACGGTCGTCGACCGGCCGAAGAGCGGGATGCGGGTCCCGGTGCAGCAGTGGCTGGCGGGGCCGCTGCGGGAGCTGGGGCACGATCTGCTGCTGAGCCGGCGGGCGGCGGAGCGCGGGTTGTTCCGCCGGGACACGGTGCGGACCTGGATGCGGGGCGAGGGCACGCTGCTGGCCCGCCAGGGCGGCAAGCTGTGGCTGGTGCTGACGCTGGAACTGTGGCTGCGCTCCCACGCGTTGTAGGGCGGGGACCACCGTGGCGGGGGCCCGGCCCCCCCGGCGCCCCCCCCCCCCTCCGGAGGGGTTAGGCCGGCCCACCCGGCCCCC